>NZ_JAKFDJ010000078.1:0-1731 GCF_036676215.1 Devosia sp.
GTATAGCCGTCGGGCACCGCGCGTGCAATCTGTTCAGCCCCAAGAGCACCGCCGGCGCCGGATCTGTTTTCCACAACGATGGACTGCCCCAGCTCGCGCCCGACATACTCCGCAATCAGACGGCCAACCAGATCCGTCGACCCGCCCGCGGCAAACGGCACGATCATGCGTATGGAATGGGACGGATAATCGGCCGCCACGGCGGAGCCGGCACAGCCCATCATGAACACGGCGGCACCGGCCAAAGCGCGGCGAACCAACTTTGCAGTAATTGTTGCGGACATGGAAAACTCCAGGAACGTGAGAAAGATGAAAAATGGAGTATCTGCAATTTACTTGTCACCGGCAAACGACTATATTGCAGGCTAGTATTACATAATGTAATAACCCTACTTAGCTCCGCCCGCCCAGCACAGTCAATGAAGATTCATTCACCGTCCATGTCAGAATTGCACGCCTTTACTACGGCAGCGCGGCTCGGCAGCTTCACGAAAGCGGCGGAGACGCTCTGCCTGACTCAAGGCGCCGTCAGCCGTGCCATTTCCCGGCTGGAAACGCATTTCGGCCAGCCGCTGATGAAACGCAGCGCCCACGGACTGACACTCACTGACGCCGGTCGCCGCCTCGCCGACGCCACCGCCGAGCCACTGCAAGCAATCGAATCAATTTCATCAGAGCTGCGCAGCACGGCAGGCCGCCAGCACCTGAGCCTCGCCGTAGTGCCCACGCTGGCCAGTGTATGGCTGGTACCGCGCCTGCCCGACTTTCACCGCCGCCATCCGGAAATCACCCTCTCCTTTGCCGCATATAGACGCGATGAAGATTTCTCGCAAGCCACACCCCATGCCGCCATCCTCAGCGGCCTTCCTCATCAGTGGCCGCAATGCCATAGCGACTACCTGCTGGGCCGCGAGATTGTCGTCATCTGCCACCCCGACCGGTTGCAGGCACGCAAGGCGGCCGGACTGTGGACCGATCCCGGCCAGTTGCTCCAAGAACCCCTCCTCTACCACGCCAACGCCCCCGACAACTGGCAACGCTGGTTCGACTCCGTCGGTGTCGCCGGCAAGCCGCCCCCAGGCACAGCGCTGGACCAGGTCTCCATCCTGGTGCGGGCAGTCATGGCCGACATGGGCATCGCCGTACTCCAGCGCTGCCTGGTACGCGACGAAATCGCCACCGGCCGCGTCGTCTCCCCTTTCGACATACCCGTATCGCTCGACCGCGGCTATGTCCTGTGCTGCCCCCAACAACGCAAAGACCACCCCGCCCTCAGCGCCTTCCGCGCATGGATACTGGAAGTGGCCGCCCGGGAGCGGCAAGCGGCCTGATTCGGGATGCGACAGAGGCTTCCTGATTTGGGAAGCGGCCGAATCCCTTTCAGTGACATACATCCGATACTTTAAGAGTCATCGCGTCCCGGCGACACTGATCTAATCATCGTCGGCTCACCCAGTCCAGCGAAAACAGCGTAAACGTTGAGTCACCCGATCACGAGTCAATAACCTGACCCTCGCCAAACCACATCTATGCGAGGCGCCGGGGGCTGGGGTGGCTGGGCGGAATTTGAGCGCGCCGTGCCGGTGACCTCAGTCAGGGGACTAAGGGCGCGCTGTTCGAACGGCGCGCTTACGGACAGCCAGTGGCTGTCCGTTGCCGTGAGTTCGCGTCCGCCCTGACTGAGGTCACCGGCACGGGCAGTCCTGGCGAAGCACAGGACCGCAGCGATAT
>NZ_JAKFDJ010000079.1:0-1691 GCF_036676215.1 Devosia sp.
CGTTCACGACGCGACGACCGTTGATCAGGGTGAGGGTCCGGTTGATGCCCAGGCCGCGCAGGTTCACCTGCGCCGTGCCGTAGCCGTTGCCGGTCCAATAGGCGTTGGTCTGGTTGCCGGCGTTGCCGGCCGAGGCCGGCAGTCGCTGCAGCAAGGCCTCGACATTGGTGATGCCGGCCCGGGCGATCTGTTCCTGGCTGACCACGGTGGCGGGGCCCACCCCGGTGATGTCCTCGCGCTTGATGCGGCTGCCGGTGACGATGACCTCGTCGACGTCGTTGGCGGCCAGCTGCTGCGCGCCAGCCTGGGTGCTCAGCATCGCTGTGGTAAACAGCGCGCTCGCGAAAAGCAGACGCTTCGAAATCCGGCTCATGGCCATCCCCTGTCTCTTTGGACCCCGGCCCGACCGATCTCCAGCGAGGCCGCGCCATTCATCCGACTGTCTTGTTTTGTGGCTCAGAGTGTCAAGATAGGTATATACATATTAGACACCCCAAAACTGGTTCCGGCTTGCCGACATAGACCATTTTTCGGGTTGAACTTCGGCCCTATACGACATATTTGGCAAAAATATTCCAACCTTTGGAGCCATATCGCACGATACTGGCTATTTTTAGCTCGTCGTGGTTTCGCACGAAATACGCGCCTGGATGTATGTTTTCGATCATCGCTCGTCGGAAATGATGACTATTTAATCGCAGAGTTAGCATGCGTTCTGGCGTTTTATTTTCCGCACGACAATATTCATGGGTTCGTCAACGAACACATGGGGCGGTAGTTCTTATATTTACAACCATTGCGATGATATATATCGGACATCACCATCGCCTTCGCGGGTGAAGCGCCCGTAATACTATGGCCTTTTAAAATCCCTAGCTGAACGCGAACTTCCTTTGCCCCCATGCGAAACAGGGGGGTTGGATAGGACGGATACGCACCGGGAAGACCGATCCCTCATCTCTCGGCGCAATATGCCGGCGAGGGACGTCAAGATCGTCTCGCGAAAACCAGGGGCCGGCCGGGGCGACGACGAGGGCCGGCCGACAGGCCCATGGCCTAGAAAGCTCGGATGCCCACGATGGTCTGGCCGCTTAGCTGGAAGCGGACCTTGCTGCCGACGGCCGCTTTTGCGAGCAGGGCCTTGTCGGACACCTTGAAGGGCATGGTCATGGCCGGCCAGTTGAGCGCCTTGATGGGGTCGTGGGCCAGGGTGACCGTGCCGGCCTTGACGTCCACCTTCTTCACGACGCCGACACCCTCAACCAGGGCCGCGGACGGAGCGGCCTTCGGGGCGGCGTGACCGCTGTGATCGCTTTGGGCGGCGGCGGCGGAGCTCATGGCCAGGGCGGCCACGACGGACAGGACGACAGTCTTCATTTCGATCTCCAAGCTGGCGCCATAGGCGCGGCATAGGCGGCGGCGGACAGCCGCCGAAAGAACCGACCTCGGAGAGGCCGGGTTGCTAGAACCAAGCCCGCAGGCCGATGACGAAGCGGGTGGTGTCGACGTCCTCGCCGGCGGCGCGGGCGAAGTCGGCGGTCCGCCCGTACTTCCGCTCGTGGACGACGCCGACATAGGGTGCGAACTCGCGGCGGAACTCGTAGCGCAGGCGCAGGCCGAGCTCGGTGTCGGTGAGGCCCGAGCCGACGCCGGTCGCGGGGTCGTCCTGGGCCGCGAGGTTGATCTCCGCC
>NZ_JAKFDJ010000080.1:0-1550 GCF_036676215.1 Devosia sp.
GACCAGTCCAACTATGTGCGCTATTGGAAGGGCACCCCCCTCAACGACGCAATCAATCAACATGTCCGCGACGGCAAACCGCTGGGCGGCACCAGCGCCGGTCTGGCCATCATGGGCGCGTTCAGCTACGGCGCGATGGACGGCGGCAGCCTGACCTCGGAAGACGCATTGAAGGATCCGATGGGCCCGGCAGTCACCCTGGTCGACGATTTCCTGCAGTTGCCCCCGCTGCCGGCGCATCGGGTCATCACCGACAGCCATTTCGGCGCCCGCGATCGCCTGGGGCGGCTGCTGACCTTCGTCGCCCGCCTGTCCAAGGAACAAGCCACCTCCGAAATCAGGGGGCTGGGCGTGGACGAAAACACGGCGCTATGCATCGACGGCGACGGGACCGGCAAGGTCTTCACCGATACAGGCGGCAAGGTCTGGCTGGTATTGCCGCAGACGTTAATGGAGCTGACTGCCAAGGATGGCCCTCAGTCCTACCGAGAATTCATGGAAGGGCGGGTCCAGGCAGGGCAGGTCCTTGATTTTCCTGGCTTCATGGTCACCGGCATCGGTTCCGGCAGCCGATTATTGTTGCCCGCCTTCACCGTCGAGAACCCGGCCTTCCAGTCCGAGGCCGACGTGGTGAAAGGCCGCCTGGTAGTCCGCCAGTTAGACTGAAATCCTTCCCAGCCCACGAAAAGCCGGAAATCCCGATGAAAAAACTGCGTCTTTGCGCTGCTTTGCTGGTCCTGCTAGCCCCTACCGTCCAGGCTGCACAGCCCGAGGACAGCGTGCTACTGATCCATGGCGGCGCCGGCGTGGTGCGCAGCGACATGACCCCGGCCGACGAGGCCGCAGTACGGGCGGCGCTGGAGTTGGCCCTGCGCAAGGGCCACGAACAGCTCGCAGCCGGCAAACCCGCGCTGGACGCGGTAACCGCGGCGATCACCGCGCTGGAGGACGACCCCCATTTCAACGCCGGCAAGGGCGCGGTCTTCACCCATGACGGCAAGAACGAGTTGGATTCCTCGCTGATGGACGGCGCTACCCGCAAGGCGGGCGCGGTGGCCGGGGTGCGCACGGTCAAGAACCCGATCCTGCTGGCGCGCGCGGTGATGGAGAAGTCCGAGCACGTGATGATGGTCGGGCAGGGCGCGGAAATATTCGCCAAAGAACAAGGAGTTACGCTGGTCGACCCGACCTATTTCCGTACCGAGAAGCGCTGGCAGCAGCTGCAGAAGGCGCTGAAGGAAGAGGCTTCCGGACAGGCCCACACCGATCTGGAGACCGCCAAGCACTTCGGCACCGTCGGCGCGGTGGCGCTGGACCAGCAGGGCCACCTGGCCGCCGGCACCTCCACCGGGGGCATGACCAACAAGCGTTACGGCCGGGTCGGCGATTCGCCCATCATCGGTGCCGGCACCTATGCCGATGCCGGCTGTGCGGTCTCCGGGACCGGCTGGGGCGAGTTCTACATCCGCGCCGCCGCCGCCCACGACATCTGCGCGCGCATGGCCTACCTGAAGGAAACCCCGCAGCAGGCCGGCGAAACCGTCATCAAT
>NZ_JAKFDJ010000081.1:0-2341 GCF_036676215.1 Devosia sp.
ACGGCTTTACTCAAGCAAACGAATGGATATAATGGCGGCCCTTCCGTGCCGGTATAGCTCAGCTGGTAGAGCAACTGACTTGTAATCAGTAGGTCCCGGGTTCGACTCCTGGTGCCGGCACCACCTTTCCAAGCCCCGCAGTACCAGGGCTGGCCGTGAAAGGTTCCCCTCGGCGGAAATCCGACCGAAACCCAACTGACTACGGGCCTGGGCACCGTTCGCGGAGAGGCCTCTCAGCGCAGCTGAGATACCTCTTAGGTACATGCATGCAGCCTTCCATTTCCATCCGGAATAGGAGGCAAGTGTCATGTACGTCATTTCTGTCATCTCCACCAAGGGCGGTGTCGGCAAAACTACCGCGGCGGCGAACCTTGGCGGTCTACTCGCCGATGCCGGCAAGCGCGTGTTATTGCTGGACTTAGATATCCAGCCCACCCTCTCCAGCTACTTCGATCTCACCTACGAAGCCCCCGGCGGCGTCTATGAGCTGATCGCCCTCAACGAGACAGGCCTCGAGCGGATCGTCTCGCGCACCGCCATCCCCAATCTCGACCTCATTCTGTCCAACGATGAGCAGGGCCAACTGACTACGCTTCTGTTGCATGCTCCCGACGGCCGTCTACGCCTGCATCACCTGCTCGATCACTTCCGCCCGCATTACGACCTGATCCTGATCGACACCCAGGGCGCGCGCAGCGTGCTGCTGGAAATGGCCATCCTAGCCTCCGACCGCGCCCTGTCGCCGATCATCCCGGAAATGCTCGCCGCCCGTGAGCTGCGCCGCGGCACGCTCAAGCTGCTGCAGGACCTCGCCCCTTTCCGTCGCCTGGGCATCGAGCCGCCGCCGCTCAGCATCGTGCTCAACCGCACCGACTCCGTCTCGGCCGACGCGCGGATGATCATGTACAGCCTGCGCCAGACCTTCGCCGAAGAGCCGACCATCTCGGTGCTCGACACCGTCATCCCCAGCATCGTCGCCTACCGCCAGGCCGCCACCCTGGGCCAGCCCGCGCACCGGGTCGAGGCGCGCCGCCCACGGGGTCGCCGCGCACCGTCCGCACTGGAGACCATGCGCGCTTTCGCCAGCGAGCTGTTTCCCCAGTGGGCGCCGGCAATCACCGAAGTCGGCGGCAACCTGCTGGCCCTGCCATTGGGAGGGATCGAGCAATGAACGCGCTGGTCTTTTTCGATGCGGTCCTGTTCGACGCTAATGCGGACGGCTATCTGGTGTTCGAGTACGAGGCCGAGCAGAAACGCCTTCCCACCTTCCCGACGCCCGTACGCCCAACGCAGGGAGCAACCCCCTGCCCACATGAGAGCCGAAATATCGGCAAGGTCGGTGTGGTTCAGGCCACCCGCTGCCCGGATGCAGGAGGCCGCTGGCTCTATCGCTTCACCCCATATCTGGACCAGACCCTGCGCCGCGCCTACGAGCTCGACCTGTTCGACCCCGCGCCCACGCGCCGCAACATTCCCTGCACCGGCTGGCGCAACCAGCACCGGCCCCGTGGTTTCCTGGCACCACGCGGGCTGATCCCAGGCCTCAACGGCGACTTCGTCGAGGATCGCAGCGAGCGGATCAACCTCGACGTACCGGCCGAGTTCCTCCAGCTCTGCGCGGAGCTCAAGCAACTCCCGGAAACCGTGCTGCGCGGCTTCATCGCCGACGCGGCACGGTTGCAGAACTTCTTCGCCAATCCACGTGCCGACGGTTTCTCCTCCAACGGTAGCGACGAGCGCTCGTTGGCCTACGACTATTTGGTGCGCGCCTATGGCGTGTGGGTCGGGGAGGAAGCCGTATGAGCCTGCTCGAAATTGCCCCTCCCCACTCCATCGAAGCCGAGCAAGGCGTGCTCGGCGGACTGATGCTGGATAACAGCACCTGGGATCTAGTGGCCGACCAGCTCACGGACAAGGATTTCTTCCGCCACGACCATCGCCTGCTGTTCCAGTCCATCGCCAACCTGGCCCAGAACGACACCCCCTTCGACGTGGTGACCGTAGCCGAGCAGGTCCACGAGCTGGACGAAATCGGCGGGCTCGCCTACCTCGGTGAACTGGCGAAGAACACACCCTCGGTGGCCAATATCAAGGCCTATGCGAAGATCGTCCGCGAGCGCGCCCACTTGCGCCGGCTGATCCAGCTCGGCTACGAATGCAGCCGCACGGCCTCCGAACCAGGCGCCAAGAGCCTGGAGGTGCAGGAGGCGATCGAGCAGCAGCTCTTTGCCCTCGCCCAGGACCGCCAGCGCGAAGCCTTCGTCGACCTCAACCAGTGCCTTGTGGGCGTGATCGACGAGATCGACCGGCACTTCAACAGCGGTTCGGCCACCACGGGCAT
>NZ_JAKFDJ010000082.1:0-15023 GCF_036676215.1 Devosia sp.
CGGCTGATGGTGCGCTGGCGCTAAAGGCTCGCCAGCACTCCCGGCACCAGCAGCGGCAGGTCTTCACTGATCAAGCCCGGCCCGCCAAACCTGTTGGCGGCCTCGGCGTGCAGCCATACCGCCGCGCAGGCGGCTTCCCAGCCGGTCATGCCCTGCCCCATCAGCCCGGCCACCATGCCGGCCAGCACGTCGCCGGAACCGGCCGTGCCCAGCCAGGCGGGCGCGTTGGCATTGATGGCGGCCCGACCGTCGGGGCTGGCGATGACTGTGTCGCTGCCCTTGAGGATGATGGTGGCGCCCGAATGGCTGGCGGCCGCGCGGGCCCTGTCCAGCTTGCCGCCGGGCAAATCGCCGAATAGCCGCTGGAACTCGCCTTCATGCGGGGTCATCACTACGGGGCGCGGATCGGCCTTGATGGCGGTGTAGAGGGCTTCGGCGTCGCCGGAAAAACTGCTGAGCGCATCGGCATCGAGCACCGTCGCGGCGCCGGAGGCGAGAACGGCCAGGACGCGCTCCTTCGTCGCTTCTCCGACGCCTGCGGCCGGCCCGATGACCACGGCATTGATGCGCTGGTCGGCGAGCAGTTTGGCCAGTTCCGCGGCGGTCTCGGCGGGCTTGAGCATCACGGCGGTGACATGGGCTGCGTGAACCAGCAAAGCGGCCTCGGGGCCGGCCAGGGACACGACGCCCGCCCCGACGCGAAACGCCGCCATGGCGGCGAGCCGGGCCGCACCGGTCTGCAGCGGGCCGCCGGAGACGACGACGCAATGGCCGCGATGGAACTTGTTGCCCTCATTGCTGGCGACGGGCAGCGACCACAGGCTTGGCGTGTTCTGCCAGGCGATGGCGCCGATCGGCTGCAGCACCGATTCGGGAACGCCGATATCGGCCAGCACCACCTCGCCGCAGCGGTCGCGGCCCGGCTGCAGCAGATGGCCGGGCTTGAGGCGGAAGAAGGTCACGGTCATGTCGGCGATCATTGCCGTGCCGCGCATGGCGCCCGTGGCGCCGTCTATGCCGCTGGGAATATCGATGCTCACCACCGGGCGCGAGCTGGCGTTGACCGCGGCGATGGCCTCGGCGAAAGCGCCTTCTATATCGCGGTCGAGGCCCGCCCCGAGCAAGGCGTCGATCACCAGGTCCGCCGCATCGATATCCTGGGCGGTGGGCGCTGCGACGCGGCCGGTCCACTGCTCGGCCATATGGGCAGCGTCGCCCTTGAGCGCAGCCCGGTCGCCGATGAGGCGCAACTGCACAGGCCAGCCCTTCTGCTTGAGCAGCCGGGCCACCACGAAGCCGTCGCCGCCATTATTGCCGGGGCCACACAGCACCAGCACCGAACGCTGGTAGTAGCGCTCGATCACGGCCTCGGCGACGGCCTTGCCGGCAGCCTCCATCAGCTTGAGCGACTTGACGCCGGCCGCGACCGCGAGCCGGTCGGCCTCGGCCATCTGGGCCGGGGTGAGCAGGATATCGGCATGGGCAGTGGTCATGGCAAAACTCTCAACAAGCGCAACGGAACCTGCAAACAAAAAGCCGCCCATTTCTGGGCGGCTTTGAATTCTCGCGTCAAAACACCTTTAGTGGTGGTGTTCTTCCGGAACTTCGTCCTCGTCGGCCTGGATCAGCTTGGCCAGTTCTTCGCGGGTCATCTTCTTTTCAGTGATGGCGCCCTTGTCGGCGACGAAGTCGACGACCTTGTTCTCGAACACCGGAGCACGCAGGCCGGCGAGGGCCTGGGGGTTCTTGCGGTAATAGTCGTAGACCTGCTGTTCCTGGCCGGGGAAGCGGCGCACCTCGGCGATCAGCGCCTGCTGGTGCTCTTCCTCGGTCACGTTCACTTCGTTCTGGTTGCCGATCTCGGCGACGACCAGACCCAGGCGTACGCGGCGCTCGGCGATCTTGCGATACTGCTCGCGGGCCGCTTCCTCGGTCGTGCCTTCGTCTTCAAAGGACCGGCCGTGGCTCTGCACTTCGTGCTCGACGCGGCTCCAGATGGTGGCGAACTCGGCCTCCACCAGTTGGGCGGGAACGTCGAACTTGTGGCCGTCATCGAGGGCGTCGAGGATCTGGCGCTTCATGTGCTGGCGGCTCATGGAGGCGAGAGCGGCTTCCATCTGGGTCTTGACCGCGCTGCGCATGGCCTCAACGTTGTCGACACCGAGGCGCTTGGCGAATTCATCGTCGAGCTCGCCCTGGTTGGGGCCATCGACATGGAGGACCGTCACTTCGAACTGGGCCTTCTTGCCGGCGAGTTCTTCGCTCTGGTAGTCCTTGGGGAAGGTGACCTCGATCTCGCGGGTCTCGCCCTTCTTCATGCCGACCAGCTGCTCTTCGAAGCCGGGGATGAATTCGCCCGCGCCGACCGTCAGATGGGCATGGTCGGACGTGCCGCCATCGAAGGGCTTGCCCTTGATCTTGCCGACAAAGCTAAGGCCGAGACGGTCGCCGGTCTCGACGACGCCGTCGTCGCCCTTGTCGGTATAGCCGCGGTTCTGCGCGAAGACGCGGTTCACTTCGGCAGTGACTTCATCCTCGGTGATGTCGATCACCGGCTTGACCAGCTTGACACCGTCGAGCTTCATCAGCGCGACGGGCGGCAGCACTTCATATTCGACTTCGAAGGCGAGGTCGGCCTTGCCGTCGAGCACGTCGTTGATGACGGCCTGATCGTCGGGCAGATCGACTTTGGGCTGGGCGGCGGCGCGTTCCTTGCGGCCATCAAGCGTCTCGGAGACGGTCGAATTGATCGCGTCGGTCATCACTTCGGACATGGCCGAGCGGCCGAACATCTTCTTGATGTGCGCCAGCGGCACCTTGCCGGGACGGAAGCCCTTGATGTTGGCCTGGCCCTTGAGCTCTTCAAGCTTGGCGCCCAGGCGCGTATTGAGGTCCGCGGCCGGAATGGTGACGCTCAACTTGCGCTTCAGGCCTTCATTGAGGGTTTCGGTAACCTGCATTCGGTTCAATCCCGTATTCATTGATAGTCGTTTGATCGTAGGGCCGGTCCAATAGTGGTGCGGGTGAGAGGACTCGAACCTCCACGCCTTGCGGCGCTGGAACCTAAATCCAGTGCGTCTACCAGTTCCGCCACACCCGCAAAAGGACCCGTTGGCCGGGTTGGCGTTGCATCTATATGAAGATGGAAAGCCCGTCAAAGCCTAGAGTGGCGATTTGGCCGGAATGGCGAACACCGTGGTGATCAGCCCCTCCTCCACCACGAACATCACCGCCGTCTCGATGGGCTCGGGTCCCAGGCCATGGATCAGTTCGTGATCGATGACCTTGTTGCCGATGACCATGCGGTTGAGCAGTTCGGCGCGCAGGCCGGCATGGCTGAACCGCTGGCTGGCATAGAATTCCCCATAGGCGGCCTTGCCGTCGATCATCAGCGTCATGTCCGGCAGGCGGAAGCTGCGGACATTGTCGGCAAAGGCAGTGAGAAACCTCGGCAGGTCGCGCTGGTTGTAGGCCTCGAATTGCAGTTCAACGCATTGAAGTGGCGTCTTAAGCGTCATTGTGGCGGGCTCCGGCTCCGGCTTGCTGGGTTATTGCCTAAAATTTGTGCATTATGATGATGTTTTGGACATTTCCCGTCTGAGCGGCCCTTCCAACTACCTCAGGCTATCGCAGTAAGTCCTTTGTCGAACAAGTGTTTTTACCCGCGCGCCTGCGTGGCACAGGCCGTGCATACGGGTTGGCGGTATCCGCCGTTTGCGGCACGTGGAGGCTCAAAGTGAAAAAAATCGAGGCTATCGTAAAGCCGTTCAAGCTCGACGAGGTCAAGGAAGCGCTGCAGGAAGTTGGTCTGCAGGGCATCACCGTGACCGAAGCCAAGGGCTTCGGCCGCCAGAAGGGCCATACCGAACTCTATCGCGGCGCTGAATATGTCGTGGATTTCCTGCCCAAGGTGAAGGTCGAGGTTGTGTGCCCCGACGAACTCGCCGAGAAGGCCATCGAAGCCATCCGCAACGCGGCCCAGACCGGCCGCATTGGCGACGGCAAGATTTTCGTCTACTCGATCGAGCAGGCCATTCGTATCCGTACCGGAGAATTCGGCGACGACGCGCTCTAGGGGCCTCCACCCCAGCGCGGCACGCCGTGACTACAACCCAAAAACTATTCCGATCTAGACAGGGGAAGACCTAATGACCACCGGAGCTGACCTCCTCAAGCGCATCAAAGACGAGAACATCAAGTATCTCGACCTGCGCTTCACCGACCCGCGCGGCAAGCTGCAGCACGTCACGCTCGACGTCTCGATCGTCGATGAAGACCTGTTCGAAGAAGGCACCATGTTCGACGGTTCCTCGATCGGTGGCTGGAAGGCCATCAACGAGTCCGACATGGTCCTGATGCCCGATCCGAATTCGCACTATATGGACCCCTTCTTTGGCGCGTCCACGCTGGTGGTGAACTGCGACATTCTCGAGCCCCTCACCTACCAGCCCTATAGCCGCGACCCGCGCACCACGGCCAAGAAGGCCGAGTCCTACCTCAAGGCTTCGGGCATCGGCGACACGGTCGTGTTCGGCGCCGAGCCGGAATTCTTCATGTTCGACGACGTGAAGTATTCCAACACCCCGTTCAAGGTCGGTTTCGAGGTCGATCACCCCGAGCTGCCGTCCAACAACGACACCGCCTATGAAGCCGGCAATAACGGCCACCATATCGGTCTCAAGAAGGGCTACTTCCCGGTGCCGCCGCTGGACAGCGCGCAGGACATCCGCGGTGAAATGCTCGCTGCCATGGCCGAAATGGGCGTCGTGGTCGAAAAGCACCACCACGAAGTGGCCTCGGCTCAGCACGAACTCGGCATCAAGTTCGCGCCGATGATCAAGGCTGCCGATGACGTGCAGATCTACAAGTATGTCATCCACCAGGTCGCCAATGCCTATGGCAAGACCGTGACCTTCATGCCCAAGCCCATCTTTGGCGACAACGGCTCGGGCATGCATTGCCACCAGTCGATCTGGAAGGACGGCAAGCCGCTGTTCGCCGGTGACCAGTATGCCGGCCTGTCGATGGAAGCGCTGTACTACATCGGCGGCATCATCAAGCATGCCAAGGCGATCAACGCCTTCACCAACCCGACCACCAACAGCTACAAGCGACTGGTGCCCGGCTTCGAAGCCCCCGTGCTGCTGGCCTACTCGGCCCGCAACCGTTCGGCTTCCTGCCGTATCCCCTTCGGCCAGTCGCCGAAGGCCAAGCGCATCGAGATCCGCTTCCCCGATCCGCTGGCCAATCCCTACCTGGCCTTCTCGGCCATGCTGATGGCCGGCCTCGATGGCATCAAGAACAAGATCCACCCGGGCGACCCGATGGACAAGGATCTGTACGAGCTGCCGCGTCAGGAACTGATGCAGATCCCCCATGTCTGCGGCTCGCTGCGCGAAGCCCTGGGCGCCCTGGAAGCAGATCACGAATTCCTGCTCGCCGGTGGCGTGTTCGACAAGGACCAGATCGACAGCTATATCGAGCTGAAGATGACCGAAGTGGTGAAGTTCGAGCAGACCCCCCATCCGGTGGAATACGAGATGTACTACTCGGCCTAAGCCGAAACACATCAATGGAATTGGAAAGGGCCCCGAAAGGGGCCCTTTTGCTATTCGACGTCATTTCCGCGTAGGCGGGTATCCGGTTTTCTGGCGCCTAGTAGCCCGGGGGCCTGTCAAACCCGCCGAACGCCTGTTCGATCAACCCGGCAAAGCCGATTGTCGTCCGGTCCTCAAACCGTCCGCCAATGATCTGCATGCCGATGGGCAGGGCGTCGCCGCCGATGGGCATGGTGGTGACCGGCTGGCCGGTGGGGATCGCCAGCGAGGTCCACATCGGCAGCAGACCATAGGGCACTTGGCTGCCGTCGACATCGATGGTGCGCCCATCCCACGGCGTGGGGTCATGTTGGATCGCCGTCACCGGCGTCGCCGGGCAGAGGACGACGTCCCAGTCGGCGAACAGGTGGCGCCACTGATCAGCCAGCCCGAAACGGATGCGGTCGAGGTGGACCCAGTCGCGGTGGCTCATCGCCATGGCGCGCTGGCCAGCGGCGTTGAGGTCGGCGGTGTCGGGGGCGATCCCGGCCGCATGGGCGGCAATACCGCGCCAGGCGTCGTCCGGCATGTCGGCGCCAGCGAAGGCCATGAGCAGTTCGATGAACGTCTTGCCGAGCACGGTGACGTCGGGCAGGAGTTTTGCGTTACGGCTCACCGTGCAGCCTTCAGCCTCTAGTTTCGACGCGATCTCTCCAATCGCCGCCCGAACAACCGCCGCGGTCGGCACCAGCGGAATGTCGTCGATCACCAACACGCGGAAGTCGCGCAACCGGCTGTGCCGCACCGGCGGCAGGTCGAGCTTGAGCCCGGCCTCCTCCGGTCCCGCGATCACCTCCAGCGCCAGTTGCAGGTCCGCCGCGCTGCGCGCCATCGGCCCGATCACCGCCTGGTCGATCGGCGCCTGTACCGAAAGGTTTGGCGTGCCAGGCGGCTCAAAGCCGGTCTTGGGGACGAGGCCATGGGTGCCGCGATGCGCGAAGACGCCCGAAAAGCTCGCCGGTACGCGCAGCGAACCGGCGAGGTCGGAGCCGAATTCCAGCGGCACGAACCCTGCGGCCAGCGCCGCCGCGCCGCCACCGGACGAGCCGCCCGGGGTACGGCTCACGTCCCATGGACTGTTGGTGACGCCATAGACGGGGTTGGCCGATTGCCAGTCCTGCAGCATGGTCGAGACGTTGCTCTTGCCCAGCACCACCGCGCCCGCCGCCTTGAGCCGCGCGACCACGATGGCGTCTTCGGCCACCGCAATATCCGACGTTCCCGGGATGCCCCAGGTCGTGGGGAGGCCGGCGACATTGAATGCCTCTTTCACCGTCACCGGCAGACCGAGCAGCGGCAGGTTGGCACCCCCTGCCCGTGCCGCATCGGCGGCCTTGGCGGCGTCTCGCGCCCGCTCGAAATCGCGGACGACGATGGCGTTGAGCTTAGCATCCAGCGCTTCGATGCGGGTGATGGAAGCCTCGACCAACTCGACAGACGAAATCTTGCCGCTTCTGAGCGCGACGAGCTGGGCGGTGGCAGTTTCGTATTGCATGGGTCTCTCCTTGATCTATCCGTGAGAGTTACCCTCTCCGCCGCGAATGGGTTTGACCGAGATTGCCATGCGGCTAATTTTGTGCGCCGGGAGCCGCGGCCGGCTCGGTCAGTGCGTCAACTGGACCCGGCGGCTCCACCAGCATTCGCTCCAGGTCGCTCAACTCGTGCACGACGGTAAACTGCATGGCAAAGCCGACATTCAGCCGGCGCACCACGCGCCCGATCAGCGCACCGATGGCCAAGGGCGTCCCCTTGCCCGGCAGTATCGACGCGGAGACGGCGGCGCCCGATTGGGAAATGTCGATCACAAAACAGGGGTGACGGCTGCCGTCGCCCATGGTCATGACGGATCGGGGATGGCGCGGCATGAGGCGAGGGAAGTCCCGCTTGTCGACCAGATGCGCGTGCATATTGCTGCGCTTCCAGCGGATCTTGGAAGCCAGCTTCTCGCGCCCGTCATCATCGAGATCGAGATCGACTACGAAGCCGGTCGGCAGCTCCCGCGCCACGCGAGCGCGGAGGATGCCGAAGTCATGAAAGTGTATGACGACGATCTCGCCTTCATGGGCACTCACTGGTGCGATGATAACGGCGTGGGTGGGCGAGATCGAGCAGAGGCGACAGGCGTAGACGGGAACGCCTTCCTCGTCGTCGCTGTGGCGCCCCGACAGCGCATAGCACCCGGTGAGCGCGCCGATGAACCGAACATCATCGGGACGTTTTACCTTCGGTGTCGAAACCGGCTCCTGTGCGAGTAAAGTGATGTCATACCTCCCCGCGCGACTTCAGCAGCAAGGGTACGCCCAACTAATAAATGATTTCTCCATTGGGACAGATACCGATGGAGCCCGCCCATCGCAGCCGGATTTGTTTGCGGGCTACCGTTGCCGGCGGGTGCTTTTAATGGCCGGGGCGGCAATATTCGCGCCGTTTTATTGCGCGGCCGGCGGCGCCATGAGGGCCTCGATCTGGTCGAGTTCCTGGAGCTGCATGAACCGCAGGGCAAAGCCCACATCGAGATAGCGGACGACGCGGCCGACCAGCTTGCCGACCGCCATGGGTGTACCAAGTTCGGGCCAGATTTCCGCGGAAACGGCAATGCCCGACTGCGACACGTCGATGACGAAGCATGGCATTTGCGTGCCGTCGGCCAGGGTCAGCAGCGTCCGCGGGTCGCGCGGCGGGATGCGGCGGTGCTCACGCTTGTCGGGCACTTGCTCATGCACGCGCTTCTTCTGCCACACGATCTTGCCGCCCAGCTTGTTGCGCTCGGCGTCGGACAGCATCAGGTCGAGGACGAAGCCCGAGGGCAGCCGGCGGCTGATCTTGCCACGCAGCATGCCGAACTCATCGAAATGGGCGGCGACGACCTCGCCTTCCCGCCCAACGACCGGGCCGACGACAACGCACTGTCTGGTTGAGATGGAACATAGCCGGCAGGCATAGACCGCGACCTTGCCGTCGGCACCGCTGCGACGTTCAGCAAGCGCATAGCGACCGGCCACGGCGCCGATGAAGCGGACGTCGTGCCAGTCGAAATGCGATCGCTGTGGGGCAGCTCCGTCTTCAGCGTTCTGAAACATGGGCTCCTGATCCCAAGTGTTCCTGTCTCGCTGCAGAGATACCGGACAGTTGTTAAGGACTTCTCCCAATTTACAGGTAGACGCCGCGGTCTGCCATGCTGTTGCGGCCTCAATTTATTGCAGAGTTAATGCGCGCTTTAAGCAACCCGCAAAAATTGTCCGCCTCTCTGCAGTCAGGACGCTTCCCGCGCCATGGCTGCAAAGTGCAACTCGGGCCCATCAACTTCCGTCAGTCGGCGGTTCTCGATCAGGAGGAACCGGTTGCCCAGCCCGCGGACGAAGCTGCGGTCATGCGATACCAGTATACAGGTGGCGCCATGCGCCAATATTTCCTCTTCCAGTCGTTCTTGTCCGAGAATGTCGACGTGATTGGTTGGCTCGTCGAGGAGGTAAAAATTGGGCTCCAGCAATCGGATAGCCAGCAGTCCCAACCGCGCCCTCTGACCGAATGAGAGTTCGGCGATCGGGCGCTCCTGCGTCTCCACGGCAAAGCCCGCGGCGGCCAGCAGGCTCTTGCTGCGCTGGTCGCCCTGGTCGAAGCGGCCGGTGATGTAACCCAGCGGGGACTCCCGCGCCGGCAGGAAGCTCATGGCCTGGTCGACATAGCCGGGAACGATCTGGGGGCTGACACGGATGCCGGGCTTGTCGATGCCGGCCATGGCGCGATGCAGCAGGCCGATGAATTGCGACTTGCCGGTGCCGTTGCGGCCCAGGATTACCAGGCGATCGCCCTGGAAAATGTGCAACTTGTCGATGCGGAACAGCTTGTCGCCGGGTGGGCTGGTGACCTCCAGGTTCTCGATGGCCAGCATCACCCTCGCCTGCGCGCCGCTATTGCCCAGCCGGATGTCGCCGCTGCGCTCCTTGTGCAGTGACAGCACCGCGCTCTCGATCTTCTCGGCCCGCTCGCGCAGATATTTGGACTTCACGACAAGGAGGTCACTGCCGGAGTTGATGCCGATATTGGTGAGCTTGGCGGCCTGCTTGCGCAAACGGCTGACTTCCTTGAGGTCGCGTTCGCGCTTGGCCTGGGCGGCTTCGTCGGCCTCGGCCATCGCCACCCGGGCCCTGCTATAGGGCAGGGCGAAGACGTGTGACTCGTCGGGCCGCAGGAACAGGGTGCGGGTGGTGGTAGCGTCGAGGAATTGGCGGTCGTGGCTGGCGATGATCACCGGAATGTTGCGGGCCGCCTGGTTGATCCACGTCTCAAGCTGGAACAGCTTGCCCAGGTCGAGATGGTTGGTGGGCTCGTCAAGCAGCAGAGCGTCCGGCTGCAGCACCCAGCAGCGGGCGATCAGCGCGATACGCTGCCAGCCCCCGCTGAGCTCGCTCAGCCGGCGTCCGCGCATGGCTTCCGGGGTTTCGAACTCGTCGAGCACGACGTCGACGCGCCAGCTGTCGGTGTCGCGGTCGGCCGGCGGCAGGGCGTGTAGCACCGCTTCATAGAGCGTCATACCCATCATGGCGGCGGGCATGTCCTGTTCGACATAGCCAATTGTCAGGCCGCGCGAGCGCACGATATCGCCGGAGGTCAGTTCCCCCTGCCCGGCCATGGCGCGCAGCAGCGTGGTCTTGCCGCGGCCATTGCCGGCGACAAGGCCGACGCGGTCGCCATCACCGATGACGAGGTTGAGATTGGAAAAGAGCGTGTCGGTGGCCACAAGGCCGGCATTGCGGAGGCTGATCGAGCCCATTTTTGTCTCACTGGGTGCGGCGCGTTATCAGGAAAGGCGCCATTGCCGTCAGAAGGCGGTCGGGGACCGCCACGAAGGGCAAACCAGAATGGAAGAGACAGGAAGGATCGTCCGTACCAGTACCGGTCAGCCCTGCAGCTTGAGCCACAGGGCCTGGACAGGGCCACGGGAGCGGTGCGCGAACAGCAATGTCATCGGACCCTCCCTGGTTGGTTTTTCGGCCTGGATCGATCATTAGCCGCGCCAGCGCGGGAAATCAATCGGCGGAAATCACAGGAAATAGAACATGGCCGCGATCAGCGCGACAACCCCGGAACGTGGGGCGGTGAGCTTGGCCAGCCGGTACGCAATACCTGAAAACCCGGCATGCGGCCAAACACCGAAGACAATTGAGCCGGCAGGGACCGGATACGCAGAACTAGGATCCCGATCGGCTCGCATACGGCAACTCCAGACAAAAACCGTATGCGTCTGGTCTAGCAGCGTGCGTTTAAGAAAGTGCTCTCAAGAAGCAAACGGAACGTAAACCGGGCGCCCGATCTTGGGACGATTTTGTTGCCCGACTGTCGGTTAGCCAGCCGGACGCAGCTGCTGGCGGCCCTCGATACGGCCGCTGCAGAAGTTGAAATCCAGCAGGTAGACCCAGCCGTCGCGGGTGGCGCGCACCTGGATATTCTTTTCCATGGCGACGTTGAGGTAGATATTGGTGTAGCCGCGGGCGGCAACGGCATCGCGGATCTGCCGATCGGTCATGCAGGTGATACGTTCGGGGTAGAAGTCGGAGGCTTCGTCGCCGAAGAAGATGCCGAAGCCGAACGATTGCGCCTGGGCGGGCATTGCTGCGCCCGCGCCGAGCAGCAGCGCGGTCAGTGCGATGGCGATGAATCTGATCATGAATGCCTCCTTCTGACGCTTCAATCGGCCAATATGGCGCGCGGGGCTTGAACCGCGCCGTAACCAGTCGTTCATCTGGCGTTCAGACTTGTGAAGAACTCGGGGCGGCCACGCCGGTTCCCTGCCCTGCGCCATGCGCGGCTGGGATATGCTAGAAGGCGGAATCGCCCGATTCGGGCGCAAAGACGGAATGTGCATGTCGCAAGCAGAAGACCTTTTCGGCGCTGAACCAGAACGCCTGCCGCCCGAGACGCCAAAGCCGGCGTCCAAGGCGCCGAACGTTACCGCTGGCTCCTATTCGGCAGCAGATATCGAGGTTCTGGAAGGACTTGAGCCGGTCCGGCGGCGGCCCGGCATGTATATCGGCGGCACCGATGCCAATGCCCTGCACCATCTCTTCGCCGAAGTCATCGACAACTCGATGGACGAAGCTATTGCCGGCCACGCCACCCGCATCGAAGTGCATATCGGCGCCGACGGTTACGTGACGGTTACCGATAATGGCCGCGGCATCCCGGTCGAGCCACACCCAAAAAACCCTGAACTTTCAACGCTTGAGCTGGTTCTGACCAAGCTGCATGCCGGCGGCAAGTTCGACTCCAAGGCTTATGAGACCTCCGGCGGCCTGCACGGCGTGGGTGTCTCTGTCGTGAACGCCCTCTCGGACGACATGACCGTGGAAGTCGCCCGCGACCAGGTGCTCTATCGCCAGAGCTATTCGCGCGGCATTCCCACCACCAAGGTCGAGATGATCGGTCGCGTCAACAATCGCCGCGGCACCACCACGCGCTTCCATCCGGACCCGCAGATCTTCGGCGACACTGCCCATTTCTCGGCGGCACGGCTGTTCCGCATGACGCGGGCCAAGGCCTATCTGTTCGGCGGCGTGGAACTGCGCTGGAGCTGCGACGAGGCGCTGGTCACCGAGGACGCCCCGGCCAAGGCGGTGTTCCACTATCCCGATGGCCTCAAGGACTTCATGACCGCCCGCATCGAGGGCGAGACGCGCATCGTCGACGAACTATTCGCCGGCAGCCACGGCAAGCCGGGCACGCATGGCGCCGTCGAATGGGCGATTGCCTGGACGCTGGGGGATGGCGGGGTTTCCTCCTACTGCAATACCGTGCCGACGCCCGATGGCGGCACGCATGAGGCGGGCCTGCGCACGGCACTGCTGCGCGGCCTCAAGAACTATGCCGAGCTGACCAAGAACAAGAATGCGGCCATTCTGACGGCCGAGGACGTGTTCGCCCATTGCAGCGCCATGCTGTCGGTCTTCGTGCGCGAGCCCGAATTCGTCGGCCAGACCAAGGACAAACTGGCCTCGGGCGAAGCCACGCGCATCGTGGACAATGCCCTGCGCGATGCGTTCGACCACTGGCTCGCGGCCTCGCCCAACCAGGCGGGCAAGCTCATGGACTGGGCGATCGAGCGGGCCGAGGAGCGGCTGCGCCGGCGCAAGGAAAAAGAGATCGACCGCGCCAGTGCGACGCGCAAGCTGCGCCTGCCCGGCAAGCTGGCTGACTGCACGCAGACCGCCGCCCAGGGCGCGGAACTCTTCATCGTCGAAGGCGACTCGGCCGGCGGCAGCGCCAAGCAGGCGCGCGACCGCAAGACCCAGGCGATCCTGCCGTTGCGCGGCAAGATCCTCAATGTCGCTTCCGCCACCAAGGACAAGCTGACCGCGAATGCGCAACTCGCTGACCTGATGCAGGCGATCGGCTGCGGCATCGGTGTGCATTACCGCGAAGAGGATCTGCGCTATTCCCGCATCATCATCATGACCGACGCCGACGTCGACGGCGCGCATATCGCTTCATTGCTGATCACATTCTTCTACCGGCAGACGCCCCGACTGATCGACGAGGGTCATCTCTATCTCGCGGTGCCGCCGCTCTATCGGCTGACCCATGGCGCCAAGACGATCTACGCCCGCGACGACACCCACAAGGATCAGCTCCTGAAGAGCGAATTCAACGCCAACGCCAAGGTCGATGTCGGCCGCTTCAAAGGCCTCGGCGAGATGATGCCGGCGCAGTTGAAGGAAACCACCATGGACCCGGCCAAGCGCACCATGCTGCGCGTGGTTCTGTTGGCCGACGACCGCGAGGGCACCGCCGATTCGGTCGAGCGCCTGATGGGCACCAAGGCCGAGGCGCGCTTCGCCTTCATTTCCGACAAGGCCGAATTCGCCAGCGAGGATTTGCTGGACGTCTAGCGTCCGGCAGCACCGATAACGGCCGAATTTCGCCTTTCGGGCGGTGGATTCGCCGCTTTTGGGGGCTTTTCCCCGTTATCGTTTTCCGCCGGGTGTGTTGCCCCGGCAACAGCATTTTGGACGAAACCAGCTATAGTTTTCGGGACAGTTCGAGATTCTGGGAATCGAAATTTAACGCTGGTCAAGGTTCGACCGCTCACTAACTGGGGTAATTGACATGAAAAGACTGGTCGTTGCACTGACCGCGATCGCGGCCTTCACCGGATCGGCGCTCGCCGCCGACATGGCGCCCCGTTATGCCAAGGCTCCGGCCCCCATGGCTCCGATCTACAATTGGACCGGCTTCTACATCTTCGGCGGCGGCGGCGGTGGCCTGTGGACAGCCGACAGCAACACCCAGACCTTCCCCGGCGCGGTTGCACTTACCCGCGACCAGCGGTTCGGCGGCGATGGCTGGTTCGGAACCGTCGGCGCCGGTTACGACGTGCAGTTCGGCGGCAAGTGGGTCGCCGGTATTTTCGGTGATGCACAGTTCGGAAGCCTCAAAGGTTCGCTCAGCGATCAGGCCATTGGCACTGAAGGTCGGGTGAAGCTCGAAACCAGCTATGCAGCCGGCGCGAGACTGGGCTATCTTGTGGCTCCGAATGTGCTGTCTTACGTCAACGCCGGCTACTCCGGTTCGGAGTGGTCGGGCAGCACCCAGTCGTTCATCGCTCCCGGCGGTGTTGCGGTCACCACCACGCCGTCATTCAGCCGTAATGGCTGGTTCATCGGCGGCGGTGTCGAGAACAACCTCGATATCTTCGGTATCTCGGCGCCCGGCTGGTTCATGAAGACCGAATATCGCTCGGCCTTCTACGATCGCACCACCCTCCCAATGACATTCACGCCTGCTTTCGGCGGCGGCCCCACCGGCACAGCAGTTACCTTCGAGCCCTGGGTCCAGACCGTCAGCACCTCGCTGGTCTATCGCTTCAACTGGGGCCGCTGAGTACTGATCTCTCCCGGACCGACCAACTCGAAAGCCCCGGCATTTGCCGGGGCTTTTTTGTGCCTTGGCGAAATGACGATCTGACGAAGTCGTCGTTTCCTCCCCTTGCCCTCCCCGCACAAGCACAGCACTCTGGCACCCACGCGATATCCCACGGCCACCAGCGAGCGAACTCATGCGCAAATGGCTTCCGATCATCGGTTTCCTCGCTCTCGCGATCGGGCTCCTGTGGATCGGTCAGGGCACCGGCGTGATCGCCTGGCCGGCGTCGAGCTTCATGATTAAGCAGACTCAGTGGGCATGGTACGGCGCGGCGCTGGCCGCGCTCGGAGTGATCCTGATCTGGCGGGGCAAGCGTTGAATTCGTAGGGTGGGCAAAGGCGCGTTTGCGCCGTGCCCACCATCCTTCAACGGCGCCATCGTCGATGGTGGGCACGCAAGGGCTTTGCCCACCCTGTACCCTTCTTGGCGTTCAGCGGCCGGTCTAAACGTTGTAGGCTTGTCGCACGGGCCGATCTGCCGGGAGCCGCCTAACCCACCTGTGCCGAG
>NZ_JAKFDJ010000083.1:0-2929 GCF_036676215.1 Devosia sp.
CCTGGATCTGGATGCCTTCGAAGACAACTTGCGCACCATGCAAGTGCTGGCCGAGCGCCACGGCGTGGCACTGCGGCCGCACGCCAAGGCCCATAAATGCCCTGAAATTGCAATCCGGCAAGTGGCGCTGGGCGCCAGCGGGATATGCTGTCAGAAGGTTTCGGAAGCGGTCCCCTTCGTGGCGGCCGGCGTGCGCGATGTCCTGATCAGCAACGAAGTGGTCGGGGCGCCCAAGCTTGCCCTGCTGGCGCGCCTGGCCAGGCAGGCGCAAATGTCGGTGTGCGTCGACAATGTCCGCGCGGTCGAGGCCCTGTCTGCAATGATGGTCGAATACGAGGCCAGCGTGCGCGTTCTGGTCGAAATCGACGTAGGCCAGAAGCGTTGCGGCGTGCAGACCCCGGAAGAGGCGGTATCGCTGGCGCGCCTGGTACAGAAACTGCCCAATATCACTTTTGTGGGCGTGCAGGCCTATCACGGCGGCTTGCAGCACAAGCGCTCGCTGGACCAGCGCCAGAAGTCCGCCGACAAGGCGGTACGCACGATACGTGCTTATATGGATGCGTTTGCCGGGGCCGGGATAGCCTGTCCGGTCGTCAGCGGCGGCGGAACCGGCACTGCGGCATTCGATGTGACCAGTCAGGTATATACCGAAATCCAGGCGGGTTCGTATGCCTTCATGGACACCGATTACGCCGGCATCGACTGGGGCGACGCCCTGTCTTTCCGGCATAGTCTGTTTTTGCTGGGCACCGTAATGAGCACGCCTACGCCCGAAAGGGCTGTGGTCGACCTTGGGCTGAAGTCCACCAGTGCTGAAAGCGGTGCGCCGCAAGTCGCCGATCACCCCGATTTGCGTTGCGTGGCCGTGCACGACGAGCATTGCATACTGCTGGCCGACAGCCGGCGCAGCCGCCCTGAAATAGGGACGCAGCTGCGCCTGATACCAGGGCATTGCGATCCCACCTTCAATTTGCATGACTGCATCGTGGCGGTGCGGGGCCAGCATGTCGAAGCGCTCTGGCCGATCAGCGCCCGAGGACTGAGCCGCTAGTGTGCTGTTTGGTTAGCCAAGCAGCACACTAGGCCGACGCGCCGCCTAGACCGCGATTGCGATCAGTTCGGCCCCGTCGCCGACCTGGTCGCCGACATCGAAGAACAGTTCCTCGACGGTGCCGTCGGACGGAGCATGTATGGTGTGCTCCATCTTCATCGCTTCCATGACCAGCAGGGCGTCGCCGCTTTTGACCTTGTCGCCGGCCTTGACCGAGATGGAAATGATCTTGCCGGGCATAGGCGCGGTCAGGCCTCCTTCGTGCTCATTGGAATCATCCTGTGCATGCGCCACGGCATCGTGAACCTGCAGCACTTGGACAGCGCCATTGGCAAACACATGCACATTTTCGCCCTGGATCACGACATTGGCCGAGGCGTCCGAGGTGTCCAGGCGAACGCGCACCTGGTATTGCCGTGGCGCCAGCGCTTCGGTATGCCATTCGAATGACTGGGATTGGCCATTGTGGGTGTATGTCCATGCCATGCCGTCGCGGGCAATGTGAATGTCGCGCAATGCCTCCTGTTCCAGCAGGGAAAAGACTTGCCGGTAGCTGCCGTTGATGCGCCAGCCATCTGCCTGGGCCCATGGGTCGACGTGCACCGTGTTCTGGCGAACGGCCGACTGTGCTAGCCCCTGTCTGGCCAGCAGCGCGGCCACGGCCAATGCCAGTGTGCTGTCCGGGGCGGGTGCCGCAGGCGGGAAAAGGCTGTCGTGCTGACGTTCGATAAGCCCGGTATCCAGATCGGCACTGGCGAAAGCGTCGTCCAGCATCAGCCGTCGCAGGAAGGCAATATTGGTCTGCACGCCCACGCTTCGGATTTCGCCCAGTGCCTGCACCATGCGCGCCCGGGCCTGATCGCGATCGGCCCCGCGCACAATCAGCTTGGCAATCATGGGATCGTAGAAAGGACTAATGGTATCGCCGGCCCGCACTCCGCCATCGACCCGGATATCGCCGTTCTGAAAGGCGCTGTGCGGAGGGAAGTTCAGCGTAGTCAGCGTGCCTATGGACGGCAGGAAGCCTTTATCGGGATTCTCGGCATAGATGCGCGCCTCGATGGCGTGACCGGTAATGGACAGCTCTTCCTGTGTGACGGGCAGCGCTTCGCCGGCCGCGACGCGCAGCTGCCACTCGACCAGATCGTGGCCGGTAATCATTTCGGTCACGGGGTGCTCGACCTGCAGCCGGGTGTTCATTTCCATGAAGTAGAAACGGCCATCGGGTTCAACGATGAATTCAACCGTACCCGCACCGACGTAGCTCACCGCCCGAGCGGCGGCAACCGCGGCTTCGCCCATGGCGCGGCGACGTTCGTCCGTCATGCCCGGAGCGGGCGCTTCTTCGATGACTTTTTGATGGCGGCGTTGCACCGAGCAGTCGCGCTCGAACAGGTAAAGGCAATTGCCGTGGGTATCGGCAAAGACCTGGATCTCGATATGCCGAGGCTTCTGCAGGTAACGCTCGATCAGGACCTTGTCGTCGCCGAAGCTGCTGGCTGCCTCGCGCTTGCACGATGCCAGGGCTTCGCCGAAGGCGGCGCTGGACTCGACAATGCGCATTCCTTTTCCGCCGCCGCCGGCGCTTGCCTTGATGAGTACCGGGTATCCCATGGCGTCGGCCTGCGACTGCAGGAAGCCGGGGTCCTGGTTGTCGCCATGGTAGCCCGGCACAAGCGGCACGCCGGCTTTTTCCATGAGCGTCTTGGCCGCCGATTTGCTGCCCATGGCGGCAATCGCGCTGATGGGCGGCCCTACAAATACAATTCCCGCGTCGGCGCAGGCTTGCGCAAAGCCTTCATTTTCGGACAGAAAGCCGTAGCCGGGATGTATGGCTTGCGCGCCCGCTCGGCGGGCCGCATCGAGAATGGCGTCTGC
>NZ_JAKFDJ010000084.1:0-36803 GCF_036676215.1 Devosia sp.
ACCAGTTCGGCGGCGTCGGGATTGCGCTTTTGCGGCATGATCGAGCTGCCGGTGGTGAACTTGTCGGAAAGGCGCACGAAGCCGAATTGGGCGCTGCTCCAGATCACCATTTCCTCGGCGAAGCGGGAGAGGTGCACGGCGCAGATGGTGGCGGCGGCCAGGGTCTCGAGGATGAAATCGCGGTCGGAAACGGCGTCGAGCGAATTGGCGGTGGGCCGGTCAAAACCGAGCTTTTCGGCCGTCATGTGGCGGTCGATCGGATAGGGCGTTCCGGCCAAAGCCGCTGATCCCAAAGGACTTTCGTTCAACCGCTTGCGGGCATCGAGCAGGCGGCCGGCATCGCGGCCGAGCATTTCGACATAGGCGAGCAGGTGGTGGCCGAAGGTCACCGGCTGGGCGCTTTGCAGGTGGGTGAAGCCGGGCATGATGGTCTCGGCTTCTTCTTCGGCGCGGGTCACCAGAGCCAGTTGCAGCGTCGCCACCTGGGTCACCAGGGTGTCGATGGTGTCGCGCACATAGAGCTTGAAATCAGTCGCCACCTGGTCGTTGCGCGAGCGGGCAGTGTGCAGCCTGCCGGCAGCATCGCCGATCTTTTCTCGCAGCTTGCTTTCGACATTCATGTGAATGTCTTCCAGCGCCCGCGAGAACGTGAAGGTGCCACCCTCGATTTCGGCCAGCACCTCGTTTAGACCCGCTACAATGCTGTCGCGATCTTCCTGCGTCAGAATGCCCGTCTCGGCGAGCATTGTGGCATGGGCGATCGATCCGGCAATATCCTGGCGGTAGAGACGCTGATCAAAGCCGATCGAGGCGTTGATTTCCTCCATGATGGCGTCGGGGCCGGTGGCGAACCGGCCGCCCCACATCTTGTTGCTCATCGAATACCTCGGAGATTGCTTATGACCGACATGCAGGCGCCCCGCCCCGGAGCTACGAGCCGGGTCCGGCTGTGGGTCACTCTGGTCGTGGTGGGATTGGGCGTAGCTATAGCGGCGTGGGTGTGGCTCGGCAATGCCGGGCTGGCAAAGGAATGCCCGGTTCAGGCCGAGGCGGCGGCGGTGATCGGCGAGGCGGCATTGGGGGAGCTGGCGGCGCTCAACGGCACCGGCGAGGGACGCGGCTATGCGACCATGGCGTTCAAGGATGCTGATGGCGCCGACATGACCATCGCCGACTTCAAGGGCAAGGCGCTGCTGGTCAATTTCTGGGCCAGCTGGTGCGTGCCCTGCCGCGAGGAAATGCCGGCGCTCGACGCATTGGCGACCAAATACAATTCGGATGCCTTCATGGTGCTGCCGATCAATCTCGATATCGGGGAAGGCGGGCTCGCCAAGGCGCTGGCATTCCTCGACGAAAACAATTTCGCCAATCTGCCGCTCTATGCCGACAATACGTTCGCCGCCTTCGACCGGCTCAAGCAACAGGCGGTGGCGGTGGGGCTGCCGGCAACGCTGGTGCTGGACGAGAATGGCTGCGAGCTGGGGGTGCTGCAGGGTCCGGCGGAATGGAATACGCCCGATGGCGAGGCGGTGATCGCGGCGCTGCTGGGACTGGGTGCCTAGGCGCTAGATCAGCCTATCCACCACAGCGCCCGAATTTACCACCGGCGCATCGGCCTCGCCGGTCGGGCTCAGATCGGCGGCCCTGGCCTGCTGGTCCTGGACGGCGCTCTCCAGGGCCACACGAAGTTCGGCGACCTTGGCAAGCTGGGCGGCGAGCGGCGTGCCGCTCCTATCGACGATGCGATTGATCATCACGGCCGGGCCGATGCCGAGAGCGTTGCTCATCGAGCACTCCCCTTTACGCCAGTTTGTCGACCTTCACGCCCTGGCCGGGCGGCGGCGCCGACAGGGCCGTCTGCATCAGCGTGTCGAGCAGTTCGGTCTGCATCTCGTGGGCCTTCTTGAACACGGTGATCTGGACGCTGTGTTGCGTCTTCATCGAGTTCATCGCGAGCATCTGCATGGAGAGGTCGGTGTTCATCTGGACCTCCTGTGCTGACAGTCCAAGCCGCAACCCTAGGCCGGGGGTGTAAACAAAGCCTTGGTCAATCGTGGCAATTTGGTGAAATTTGCGGGGTTTGTTCCTTTAGTTCATGGCTCGCTTACGTTTCTACGAGCACATAGTGCCATCCGCGTTCTGAGGCCGTCGCTCGCATGTTCATCCAGGAGCTGTTTCTTGCCCTTGTCCACGCCATCAGCCTCCTGGCGCTGATGGCGATCGCCTTCGGCATTGTCGAGCGGCAGCTCTGGCATCGGGCAGTGCGTTCGCTGGTGCAGGGCGTCATCTTTGGCAGTGGCGCCATCGTCGCCATCATGACGCCGGCCCGGATCGGGGAAGGCGCGGTGGTGGATTCGCGCGCGCTGATCGTGGGCTTCGCCGCCGCCTTTGGCGGCTGGCCGGCGGCGTTGGTCGCGGTGGCCATCAGCGGCACCTATCGGTTGTGGCTGGGAGGCTTCGGCGCGGGTACGGGCACCATTGGCATTGCCGCGGCCGCCCTGCTGGGGCTGGGCTGGCGGTATTTCCTTCGTCCCAAGGGGCGTATCAAGGTGCGGCACCTGGTGGTGCTGGGATTGGTGATCTCCTGCTATCTGTTGACCGGCATTGCCATGGGTTATTCCACCATCTGGTCGCTGGTGAGCGTCATCGGACCCTATATGGTCACGGCCTCGGTAACGGCCTCCGTGCTGCTCGGCCTGTTTGTCGAGCGCGAACTCACCCAGATCGAGCGCGAGCAGCATTGGAAGACCGACGCGCTGACCGATCCGCTGACAGCGCTGCCCAATCGACGGGCCTTCGAGCGCGGAATCGAGGGGCTGCGGCCCGACGACAGCGAAGCCGCGCTGCTGATCCTCGACCTGGACCGCTTCAAGGTGGTCAATGACACCCATGGCCATGCGGCAGGCGACTATGTGCTGCAGCAGGTTTCGGCCATCCTGCGCACCCATACGCGCAACCAGGATCTGCTGTCCCGTCTGGGCGGCGAGGAGCTGGCGGTACTGCTGCCCGACACCGATTCGGTCAGGGCCCGGCAGATCGCCGAGCGGCTGCGCCGGGCGATCGAAACGCTCGATATCCAATGGGAAGGTCGCAGCATCGCCATCACCGCCAGCGTCGGCGTGGCCCTGGCCTCCGGGTCAACGCCGAGCAGCGAATTGTTCGTGCAGGCCGACGCGGCGCTTTATGCGGCCAAGCGCAACGGCCGCAATCGCGTGGTGTTTTCCGGCGAGATGCTGCTGCGCGAACCCATTGAGCCTGGGGCCTACAGCCTGCCGCCCCGCGCCGCCTAGGCTCAGCCGCCCTTTTTCAGGTCGCCATGGCTGCCGGGGATCCAGAGCACGTCCTTGGCGCCATTGTTGTTGGCGACCCGCGCCAGCACAAATAACAGGTCGGAAAGCCGATTGAGATAGCGCACAGCTTCGGGGCTGGTGTCGGATTCGGCGGCGGCCAGCTCGACGGTGATACGTTCGGCGCGGCGCGTCACGGTGCGCGCCACGTGCAGTGCCGCGGCCAGTGGCGTGCCGGCGGGCAGGATAAAACTCGTCAATGGAGCCAGATCGGCATTGTAGTGATCGATCTGTTTTTCGAGAAACTCGGTCTGTACCGGACGGATGCGAAGGGTTGGATATTGGGCGTCCGGTTCATCGAGGCCGGGCGTCGCCAGGTCCGAGCCAACATCGAAAAGGTCATTCTGGATGCGGCCGAGCAGCATGTCGATCTTGGGCATGGAGCCGGTGTGGATGCGTGCCGCGCCGATGCTGGCATTGGCTTCGTCCACCGTGCCATAGGCCTCGACGCGCAGATCGTATTTGGCGCGGCGCGGGCCGCGCACGAGGCTGGTCGTGCCGGTATCGCCGGTCCTGGTATAAATGCGGTTGAGCTTGACCATGTGTCGGCTAACCCCGCCCGCCGCCGAAGAAGAATAGCGCGCCCAGCAGCAGCACGAGAGCTACCGCCTGGCCGATGACCCGCAGGCGCATCAGGCGCTGGCTGGTATTGCCCGGTCCGCCCTTGGCCATGTTCCACAAGCCCATGCCCAGGACCGCGACGACGAAAAGCAGGGCGAGGGCAATGGCGATGTTGAGAGCGGTCTGCATGGTGTCCTACCGATTGGATTGCCGGCCATTGATATGGGTCGCGAGACCCTCGGCCAGCGCATCATAGATGGCACGAATCCGGTGCGAGGTGAACAATTCCCTGTGCGTGGTGAGCCAGACTTCAAGCGGGGGAATCCTGAGGTCAAGCGGCAGAGCCACCATGCCGGGCGTTGCCTCTACCAGATTGGCCTGGGCGAAGCCGATGCCCAGCCCCGCCTTGATCAGCTCCCACATGTGGGTCTGGTCGTCCGAGCGCAGCAGGAAGTGTTCGCGCCGGAGCGGCAGGCCCAGCGTCTGGGCATGAGCGATGATGAGATCGGAGCGGTCCATTCCGATCATGTCATGATCGAAGAGCTCCTCGATGGCTTTGGGCGTGCCCCGACGTGCCAGATAGCTTTCATGTGCCGCCGGCACGATGGGCAGGTCGCCCAAGTGCCTGGTCACCAGTTCGAGCTGGGTGGGGCGGAACATGCGGACGGCGATATCGGCCTCGCGCAGCAGCAGGTTTTCGGCCGAATCGGAGGGTACCAGTTCGAGCGCGATGCGGGGAAAACGCTGCCGGATCGGCACCAGCAGGCCGGGTAGCACATAGTTGGAGATGATGGCGCTGGCGGTGATGCGCACCGTGCCACCGAGATCATCCTGGGCCCCTTCGGCCATGATGGCGGCCTCGGCCAGAGCGGCCTGCGCCTTGTTGACGGGTTCATAAAGCCGTAGCGCCGTGCTGTTGGGCTTGAGGCCGGTGAGCGTGCGTTCGAACAGGGCCAGGCCCAGATCGGCTTCGAGGGTTTCGACATGCCGGCCCACGGTTGGCTGGCTGATGCCCAGTTCGCGCGCCGCGGCCGAGAGCGAGCCATTGGCCACCACGGCGGCGAAACTGCGCCAGAGAGCCCAATCCGGTTCTCTATTCATTTATGAATACAACACCTACGATATCAGCCAATGTCGCCACAATAATGAATGATAGATACTTATGTCCATCAAACAATGGAGACGACGATGAGCAAGGGTAAAGTCACGGTTCTCGGCATTAACGGGCATATCGGACACCACGCCGCGCGAGCCTTCCAGCAGGCCGGGTTTTCGGTGACCGGCTTCGGCCGATCCAACCGCCATCCAATCCCCGACGTCGGCTTTATCCAGGGCGATGCGGCGAGCCTCGACGATCTGAGGGGTGCCATTGCCGATGCCGATATCGTCGTCAACGCGCTGAACCTGCCCTACGACAAATGGGACAAGGGTCGTGCCGAGGCACAACTGTCCACGGTGATCGCGGCCATGGGGAGCAGCGGCAAGACGCTGATGTTTCCGGGCAATGTCTATAATTACGCGGCCTCGGACCGGCGCATGGCGCCCTCGACACAGCAGCGCCCGCAGACACCGCGCGGCGCTATCCGCGTGCGGCAGGAGGAGATGCTGGCGGCTGCCTCGAAAGCCGGCAAGTTCCAGACCATCATTATCAGGGCCGGGGATTTCTACGCGCCCAACAATGTCGGCGACTGGTTTGACCAGGCGATCATGATGGAGGCCAGAAAGGGCAAAATCTATCACATGGCCGATCTCAAGCTGGGTCATGCCTGGGCCTATCTGCCCGATCTGGGTCGGGCCTTTGCGGTGCTGGGCGAGCAGCGGGCTGCGTTGGGTGCCTTCGAGAATTTCCACTTCGCCGGCCATTATATGACGCATGGCGCGCTGGTGGAGGCCATACTCAAGGCCGCGCCCACCCCGCTCAAGGTTGCGCGGCTGCCATGGATATTCCTGCAGGCCATGGGGCTGGCCAATGGGGTGATCCGCGAGGTGCTCAAAATGCGCTACCTCTGGAACAATCCGATGGAACTGGTCGACCCGCGGCTCGACGCCATACTGGGTCCGGATTTCGGCACGCCGTTCGAGGTGGCGGTAGCCGAGACGGTGAAACCGTTTCTGGCGCGGAAGGTGGCGGCGTAAATCGAGAACTCGCCTCCAAACTCGACACGGTGGGTGTTGGGCCTAGAAGCCGACCGCCTTGCGCACATTGTCCGGTGTCCAGCCTCTGGCTCGCAGGTCAGCTAAAGTCTCAGAGCCCTTCGATTTTGCCAGCTTCCGGCCCGCGTCATCGAGGATAAGCTTGTGAAAATTGTAGATGGGCGAGGGCAGGCCGAGGAGCATCTGCAGCAGTACATGGATATCGGTCCCGGCCTCCATGTCGCGACCGCGGGTGACATGGGTAATGCCCTGCGCCGCATCGTCGACCACGACGCTCAGGTGATAGCTGGCCGGCATGTCCTTGCGCTGCAGCACGACATCGCCCCAGCGCTGCGGGCGGGCATAGCGTATCTGCGGCCGGTCGGTCACTAGCGGGCCCACCGCGGTGAAGGTCAGCATGCCGACCCGATCCATGGCCTTTTCCGTATCCAGACGGAACTGCACCGGATCGCCACGCTCCAGGCGTTCGATCTGGGTGCCGCGACCGAGATGCCGGCAGGTGCCGGGATAGAGCGGTGCCCCCTCCGGATCGGTGTCGCCGGCATGGGCGGCAATCGCGCTGCGCGAGCAGAAGCAGGGATAAAGCAGGCCCTGGTCGCGCAACTGATTGCCGGCTGCGGCGTAGATGTCCATGCGGTCCGACTGGCGCATGACGGGCTCGGGCCAGTCGAGCCCCAGCCAGTGCAGATCCTCGAAGATTGCCGCGGCGAATTCGGGTTTACTGCGCTCGGCGTCGATGTCTTCGATCCGCAACAGGGCGACGCCGCCCAGCAGCGTGGCGGCGTTCCAGGTATAGAGGGCCGAATAAGCGTGGCCGAGATGCAGCCGGCCATTGGGGCTGGGGGCGAAGCGAAGGATGGGTTTCGATGAGTTCTTCTGCGGCACAAGGCGTTCCTAGCATGAGCCCGGTCCGTCCGTCACCGCGCTTGGACAGCGCCGGCGCTGTGGCCGGCCATATCGAGGCCCTGGTCGGTATCGATCGGCGCCTTGCCCCGGTCCGCGACTTTGCCGGCGACGTTCAGCCGCGCATCACCGAACCGGGCTTTGTCGGCATTGCCCATGTCATCTGCGGGCAGCAATTGTCGGTGGCCAGCGCGCGGGCGATCTGGAGCCGCTTCGAACTGCTGCCCGGTGCGCTCGATCCGGTGACCTACCTGTCGCTCAGCGAAGAGGCGGTGCGCGCAACCGGCTTTTCCGGTGGCAAGTTCCGCACCGTGCGGGTCATTGCCGAGGCCATGGTGGCCGGAGAGCTCGATTTCGCACATCTCGAAACCCTGCCGGCGGAAGAGGCGGTGCGGTACCTCGTCGCCCACAAGGGCATCGGGCCCTGGACGGCGGAGGTTTATCTCGTGTTCTGCGCCGGGCATCCGGACGTATTCCCGGCCGGCGACCTGGCGCTGCTCAAAGCGGTGCAGCACGGGCTCGGGCTTGACGCTCGTCCTTCCATCAAGGACATGATCGGCATCGCTGCCGCCTGGACGCCGCATCGTTCCGCGGCGGCTTTGTTGTTCTGGCGCTATTTCGCGGTGATGCGCGATCGAGAAGGACTCCTGTTGTGACCAAGCTTTCCGGCCCCATGCTGCCGCCTGCATCCGGCGGACTGCCCCAGCAGGCGGTGGTGCTGCTGCATGGCTATGGCAGCGACGGCAATGATCTCATCGGGCTGGCGCCACATTGGCAGGGTGTGCTGCCTGACGCCGTTTTCATCTCGCCCAACGGTCCCGAGCAGTGCCGTCAACTGGCGTCGGGATTTCAGTGGTTCGATGTGAGCTTCGATGGCGACCGGCTGGCCAGCCGGCAGTTGGGCGTGCTGCAGGCGCGACCGGTGCTGGCCGAGTTCCTCGATGACCTGTGGAGCCAGACCGGCATCACGCCGGAAAACACCATCCTTGCCGGCTTCAGCCAGGGCGCGATGATGGCGCTGCATGTCGGGCTGTCGCTCGACAGGCCGCTGATGGGCATCATCGCCTTTTCCGGGGCCTTCGTGCCGCCCGAGGGTTTCGGCGCCGGGCCGCTGGCCAGAAGCCCGGTATGCCTCATCCATGGCGACATGGACGAGGTGGTCGATGCCGAACTCAGCGCCGATGCCGACGTGGCGCTGCGGCTGGCCGGCTACGATGTGTCCTATCACGTCAGCCAAGGGGTCGGCCACGGCATCGCTCCGGACGGGCTGGCTTTCGCCAGTGCCTTCATCGAGCGTGTCGCCCTCAAATAAAGGCATTGCCCCCCGCTTCACAGCCCTGACACAAAGGGCTTAGTATAAGAAGCTATGGACTTACTCGATTCCCGTTCCGGGAGACTCAAGTGACCATCCACGTGTCGCCTGAGGCCTGTCCCGCATTGGTGCTGAACGCCGACTTCCGGCCGCTCAGTTATTATCCGCTGTCGCTCTGGTCATGGCAGGACGCGATCAAGGCGGTATGCCTCGATCGGGTGAACATCGTGTCGCAATATGACACGGTCATCCACTCCCCCAGCTTCCAGATGCAACTGCCCAGCGTGGTTTCGCTGCGCGACTATGTGAAGCCGGCACGACACCCCGCCTTTACCCGCTTCAACGTGTTCCTGCGCGATCGCTTCCAGTGCCAATATTGCGGCGCCAAGGACGATCTGACCTTCGACCATGTCATTCCCCGCTCCAAGGGCGGGCTGACGACCTGGGAGAATGTCGTGGCCGCCTGTGCGCCGTGCAATCTGCGCAAGGCCAACCGCATGCCCAGCGAGATCCGGATGTTCCCGCATCAGGCGCCCTACCATCCCACAGTGCATGACCTGCACAATAATGGCCGGGCCTTCCCGCCCAACCACCTGCACCAGAGCTGGCTGGATTATCTCTACTGGGATATCGAGCTGGAGCCGTAGGGCTTGCCGAGAGGGCGGCCAATAACTATCGCGTCCTGTCGGGAGATATGGTCATGGCGATCAGTGCTGAACTGGGTGAAAACCTCGAAAAGGTCGTCAACGACCTGGTCGAAAACGGCCGCTACAATTCCAAGAGCGAAGTGCTGCGCGAAGGCGTCCGCCTGGTGCAGGAGCGCGAGGCGCGGTTCAAGGAACTGGACGCGAGCGTGCGGCTGGCTATCGCCGAGGCCGACGCAGGACGGTGGCTGTCAGAAGAAGAAGTCTTCGACGAGCTTGAGGCTCGCTACGCCGACGACAGCGACTGATGCGCGTCGTCTACACGCCTGCCTCGTTACGCGACTTGACCGATATCGCATTCGACAATCGCAAACGTGCAAGGACATTCGTTGCTGAGCTACGCGCTGCTTGTCGTTCATTGGGATCCGACAGCCTGCGTTATCCCCTCCTGCAGGAACTGACCCACATTCGGCGTATGCCGGTCGGCAACTATCTCGTCTTGTAGCGGGTATTCGAGGATAGGGTGCAGATTGTCCACGTGATCCATGGCGCCAGGGATATTGGCGGCTTGACTCTGTAGGGTCCTAAACCCGCCGGTTTCGCCGTGCCTGTGCCCAGATCGAAACCCCCAGCAATGCCACGATGGCGGTCGCGATCAACGCATTGTAGCCGGCCAGGGAAATGCCCAGGAAACGGAACTGCACCACGTCGCAGCCGATGACCGGGGTGAGGTTGCTCAGCGCATCGAAATTCATGGTCTCGCCGATACCGGTGCAGGCGGTGGGGCCGGGCCAGAAGCCCCATTCGACGCCGGCATGATAAAAGCCCAGATAGGCGCCCCAGACGAAGATGGCGGTGACGATGGCCATGGCAATGTACCAGACCGCCAGCGGCAGCCGGTTCCAGGTGATGAGCACCGCCAGCAAGAGAGGCAGGCCATAGTAATAGGCCAGGCGCTGTTCGAGGCAGAGTTCGCAGGGCACCAGTCCGCCAATGACCTGCGAGCCGAGCGCGGCCAGGATGGTCACCAGCCCGAGGACGAAAGCGAGCCCCGCCGATTTCTTGTCGAGCGGGTAAAGGATCGATGCGGCCATGCTGGGAACTCTCGGGTGACGCTGAGGCTGGATAGAACGCGATTGCGACAAATTCCAGCGGGAAACAGGCTTGTGATCAATTTCGGGCGGCGCCGGCCACGCGCCTTGCGGCCCAGCGACCCTGACCTGTGGCCCGGTCAAAGGTCCTGCAGGATCTCGAGGAGTTCGTGCCGGGTTGGTCGAAGCGTCGGGCCGGCCGGCGCCAGGGCCACGGGCGTGTCGAAGGCGCCCAGCATCAACATCATGCCGCCGATAGTGCCGTCCACCTTGTGCCAGGGACACATGACGCACATCTGCGGCACGATCTTGCCGGTCGCGTCCTTCATATAGGCGCGCGGGCTGTGAATGGTCTCGCCGGCCAGAACGCGCTTGTGCTCGGCCCGGTGTTCGGCGCTGATATCCGGGCGCACGGCATAGTGGTTCTTGCCGATCAATTTGCTGCCCTCGCTGGTCTTGTGCCCGGCGATCCAGTAGTCGCTGACCGCCAGGTAATTCATGTCCCGGTCCAACACGGCAATGGCCGCGGGCACGTTCTTCATCAGGGTGCGTACCAATAGGCTGCGGCCAACGGCATTGGCGTCCTTCATCGACCGGCCGGTTATGTCCTGCATCGTGCCGAAGACTTCCGAAACCTCGCCGCCCGGACCGATCCTGACATCGCCGGTGCATTCGATCAGCTTGATCCCGGCGCCGGTCTCGATCCGGAATATGACCTTCTGGCCGTGCTTTTCGGCTACGCTTCGCTTCAGCAGCGCTACGGCCATCGGCCGATCATATTCGACGACGTGGCCTATGGCCTCTTCCATCGTCAACGGTTCGGCCTGAACCGGCAGGCCATAGATTTCGAAGACCTGCTCGGACCAGTACACGGCACCATTGGCCACCAGCACGCGCCAGAATCCCATGCCGAGCTGGTTGGCGAGTACGCCCAGCATGGCATCGGCATGCACGACGGCGGGGGGTTGGCAATCTGTTTGCATGGCGTTCAGCATTGAAAATGGTTTCTCGGAACACGCTATCGGCCGCGTGGTGATGGCAGTCACTAGATCACCATTGCATTACCGAAATCTGTCGCAGGCGGGAAAAACTGCTGGTCCACAGGCGGCGCGGACGCCGTTTCCGAGCGCCAGCCAGGAGAGTCGGATACAGCGACAGCCCTGGTCCTCTGGGGTCGTGATCAGTCGCCGGGCAGGCTAACCCCAAGCGCCTGGCGCAGGGCGATGGCATTGGCTGGAGCGTGCAGTTTATCCTCGTGCACGAAGTAGGCGAAGACGTCCGTGCCGGCCGCCGTCCAGCCACCGATCGTGGCGGCCCAGTCGGCAATGTCGGCGGGCCGGTAGCCCTGGCCATCGCCGCGCGCCGGCCCCTGCAGGCGGCAATAGGCGAAGTCGGCAGTCAGTTCGCGCGACGGATTGTCCGGCGTATCGGCAATGACGCGCGCGACGTTGTGCTCGGCGAGCAGGGCGTTGACTTCCGGCGCGTCGAAACTGGCATTGCGCATCTCGATGGCGTGGCGGATAGGGCCGACATTGTCGGTGGCGAGGAACGGAGCGGATTTAAGCCGGCTATCGGCCTTGCCGGCAAGCGCGACATAGTCGGCGGTTGTCCTGGGCAGGAGCGTCAGGAAGGCGCCCAGCACCTCGCGATTGTAACTGATATTGGGCGGTAATTGCCAGATGAAGGGGCCGAGCTTGGCGCCCAGGGCCAGCGGGCCCGAGGCAAAGAAATTGGCGAGCTCCTGCTCGCAATTCTTGAGCCGCTTGATGTGGGTGACCAGTTGCGGACCCTTGATCGAGAAGACGAAGCCATTGCGGGCCTCGCCTGCCCATTTGGCAAAGCTCTCGGGCTTCTGGTTGGCGCGGAAAGTGGCGTTGATCTCGATGCTGCCGAGCCGGGAGCTGGCATAGGCCAGCTCCTTTTTCTGCACCAGCCCCTCAGGGAAAAAGGTGCCGCGCCAGGGTTCGAACACCCAGCCAGCCGTTCCGGTCCGTATCGCGCCAGTCGTCATGCCCATGGTCCCCGTTGCCCGGGCAAGCTAGCCCAAAATCCCTCGCTCCTGCGAGGCCAAAACACCGCTAGCACTGCTCGGGGTGCAGGAAGGCGGCGAGGAATGTGGCGATGGCAGCCTTGGTATGGCGCCGGATTTCGGCTGTCGTGGGGATGGCGTCATTGCCCAGCATCATGACCCGATTGACCGGCTCACCCATCAGCAACCAATTGAGCTGCGCGGCGGTTTCCGCTGCATCGTCGAAGGCCAGGAGCTTGTCTTCCCGCAGCGTTTCGAACAGGGCCCCCATGGTGCCGATGGCCCGTCCGGCCCCGCGCGCATAGAGTTCGCGGGCCAGCTCGGGGAAGCGCTGCACCTCCGATATCACCAGCCGCCTCAGCTGCATCAGCCCGGGAGTCAGCGCCACGGTCTGGATGCGTATGCCGTAGTCGAGCAGGAACGCCTCGAGTTCCGCCCGGTCCCGCAAGTTGGGCGGCGCCCGGTGCACCGCCGCACCCGCCTCGTCCATCATTTCGGTGACCACGGCCACGAAGAGCAGGTCCTTGCTGCTGAAGTGCTTGTAGACGGTCTGCTTGGAGACGCTGGAACGCGCCGCAATCTCGTCCATGCTGGCCCGATCATAACCCATATCGAGGAACACCTCCGCCGCGGCCGCGATGATGGCGGCATGCTTGCGCTCCGAACGCGTCGCGGGGGCGGATGGGGCACTGGCCGGCATTTCGAACTCCGTTTCCCGACCTACTTGACACAATCAAACTGTACAGTCTAGTTCTATAACAGAACTGAACGGTCTAGTTTGATTTCTAGGAGAGGAAGATGCATATCCAATTCGCCGAATTGCCCGTCGTCGATCAGGATCGGGCCAAGCAGTTTTACCGTGACGCCCTTGGATGCTCCGTCGTCGCCGATAGCCCGATGGGCGCGGACAGCTGGCGCTGGGTCGAACTCGGCCTGCCCGGTGGCCAGACGAACCTGCATTTCATCCGCCGGGCCGACGACCGGCCCAGTGATGTGCCGGTGCTGGTTGTGATGGTCGACAATGTCGCCGACAGCGTCGCCACGCTCAGAAGTCGTGGTGTGACCATCGTCACCGAGCCGCATGAACCGGCCTGGCAGCCGGGCAAGACGGTCGCCGAATTCCGCGACAGCGAAGGCAACCGGATGATCCTGTCCAGCGCGGGAGCCTGACCATGCCGCGTTCCGCCCACCTTGTGGCCGCGACGGCCCTGCTGTCGCTGCTCTCAGCGATCCCAACCCATGCCCAGCCCACCGGTACCGAACCAGGAGTTAGCCAGATGACCAGCCAAACCCAGTCCGCCACGCTCGAAGTGCCCGGCGCCACGCTCTATTACGAAACGACAGGCGCGGGGCCGACCCTGCTCATCATCCCCGGCGGCCCGCAGGATGCCGGCGTCTTCACCCCGCTGGCCGCCGAGCTGTCCACCGGCTTCACGGTCGTGTCCTATGATCCGCGCGGCAATTCGCGCAGTAGCTTCGATGGTGGGCCGACCCCGCTCGACGTCGACCAGCAGGCCGACGATGCCGCCGCCCTGATCGCCCATATAGGCGGCCCGGCCTATGTGTTCGGCACCAGCGGCGGCGCCCAGATCGGCCTCAACCTCGCCGCCCGCCATCCGCACCTGGTCACGGCCCTCGTGGCGCATGAACCACCGTCCATCATGCTCATGGACGATCCCGCGCCCATGCTGGCCGCCAACCGTGCCCTGTACGAGACCTACAAGAGCCAGGGCGTCGATGCCGCCATGGCCCAGTTCTTCGGCCAAGCCGGGCTCGACGGCGGCGACGCGCCAGAGGGCGATATGCCCGATTTCGACCCGGCCAATATGCCCCCCGATGCCGCGGAAACCTTCATGCGGGTTAGCGGTAATTTCGAGTACTGGCTCGCGCAGGGCATGCTGCCGCTTTCCAATTACACGCCTGACGTCGCCACGCTCAAGGCGGCGGGGGCGCCCAAGGTCATCGTGGCCATCGGTGAGCAATCGACAGGACATCCTATCCATGAGATGACGATGGCACTGGCCAGCGCGCTCGGCGTGGCACCGGTCGCCGTGCCCGGCGATCATATGGGCTTTGAAACCGAGCCCGCCGAATTTGCCCGACGCCTGGAGACCGCTTTGAGATGAGCCAATCCGCCCGCCTGCCGTTTGGTCAATCGCAAAAGACGGCCCTGCTGCTGGCGGCCAGCAGCGCCATTGCCGGCTCGGTCGGTCCGATTGCCATCGGCTCGGGCGGTCTGGCGGGCGCCTCGGTCCTGCCGGCCGATGCGCTGAGCCTGTCGACCATGCCGGTCACCACCTTCGTGATCGGCTCGGCCATCGCCGCCATCCCCGCGGCCTTGCTGATGCGCCGTGTCGGCCGGCGCGCCGGCTTCATCACCGGCGCATTGGTGGGCAGCACCGGGGCCGGTCTGGCAAGCCTGGCGCTCGGCCTGGGCTCATTCTGGTTCTTTGCCATTGGCATGATGGTGTTGGGCGGCGCCGCGGCCTTTCTGCAGCAATACCGCTTTGCCGCCGCCGACGCGTCCGATCCGACCTTCAAGGACCAGGCGATCGCCTGGGTCATGGCCGGAGGCATCGTGTCGGGCGTGGCCGGCCCGCAGCTTGCCATCCATGGCCGGGGCATCTGGCCCGACGCGCCCTATGCCGGGCCGTTTTTCCTCCTGGCTTTGCTGTTTCTCTGCGCCGTGCCGTTGCTGGCAGGGCTGCGCGTGCCCAAGCCCAAGCCATTGCCCGCCGGGCAGCAGGATGGCCGGCCGCTGCGGGTCATTATCAGCCAGCCGCGCTACCTGCTCGCCATGCTGATCACCGTTTCCGCCTATGCGATGATGAGCCTGGTCATGACGGCTGCGCCTTTGGCCATGGTGCAGCTCTGCGGACACTCGGTCGCCGATGCCCAGATCGGCATCATCTTCCATGTGCTCGCCATGTTCGGACCAAGCTTCTTCACCGGCCGGCTCATTAGCCGCTATGGCCGCTCCGCCATTGCCGCTGCGGGCTTCGTGCTGATCGCCGCCGCCGCCGGCGTCTCGCTGACCGGTACCAGCGTAGGCCAGTTCTGGCTGATGCTGACGCTGCTCGGCTTCGGCTGGAATTTCGGCTTCATCTCCGGCACCGCCATGATCACCGATCTCTACCGCCCCGAGGAAGCAGCCAAGACCCAGGCCTTCAGCGAATTTGCGCTGTTTTCTATCGTCGCCTTGGTGACCTTTGCCTCGGGCGGCCTGATTGCCGCCGTCGGCTGGTGGGTCCTCAACCTGCTGGTCCTGCCGCTGGTCGTGCTCGGCATTGCGCTGATCGTGGTGGAGGAACTGGCCGAACGGCGTGGCGCCAGGGCGTAACCGCTCCGTTGCCCGGGCGCTGATGCCGGGCCGGTTGCTCAGGGTGATCTTGCCGTTCTTGATGATCTCGCCGCCATCGGCTCCGGGGGGCTTTGGGACAGTTCTGGCTGCTGCTCACGCTGCTCGGCATCGGCTGGCGTTCGGCGCCCTCGCCGAGTGCGTCGCGGACGTCCGCGGCGCGGGCCGCGGAGAATGCGGCGAGGAAGGTGGCGATGCCTGCCGTTGCGTGCCGCTGATGTCGGGATGACCGCCCAGGCGTTCCTGAGACCTTCGTCGATGGCCCGGCCAGTTCTGTCTCAGGCAAATTGTGATCACGTCAGCACTGTCTGGACCCAATTGTGATCACCAGCGCCGTTTTCCCTGTGCTAACCGCTGCGGCCTAAGCGTCCCAGGGCGCAACACGTGCTCCGGGCCTTCGCATGTACGCTCCTCACCCATTGCGCCTATTGCCACTGCTCGCTGCGCTGGCACTGGCCGGCTGCTCCAGCGGCAGCACCAGCTCGGACTCAGGCACCGCTAGCGCGGCTCCTCCATCAGGGAGCAGCTGGGCCTCGGGAGGCGTGACCTTTGACCCGGTACGCGCGCAGCAAATCCTCACATCCGCCGAATTCCGCGGCGCTGACGCCAATTGTGCCTTTGTTGGATGCGCGTCGTCCGGCGCTCCCGCAGTGGGGCAGTCTCAAGCGTTCGCGTTGCACAATCTTCACACCGCGCTGTCATCGGGCCTCACGGGCGCGGGCCAGATCGTGGCGATCGTGGACACCGGCTTTCGGACGAGCCATCAGGAATTTGCCGGCAAGACCATCTACCAGTCTGGTGCACTACCCAGTTCCGACCACGGCACGCACGTCGCCTCCCTGATCGCTGGCGTTCAGGACGGCAGCGTCATGCACGGCGTGGCGCCTGGTGCCGACCTGCACCTCACCGCGATCAACCCCACAGGTGGCACCACGTTGAACCTCGCCAACGTCACGACGGGAACCCTGCACGCTGCTTCGCTTGGTGCCGTTGCGCAGAATAACTCCTGGGGCTTCAATGTTTCGGCGGCCGACTTCGAGGCGCATCTGCAGGCCAATCCGGGGCGAACCGTAGCGCAGGGGCTTAACGCGGTGATCGGCAATTACGGATCGGCAAATTGGCAAGCCTATCTGGATGCGCTGTCGAGTTTTCAGAGTGGCGGCGTGGTCGTCTGGGCGCTATCGAACGACAATGCCATGACCTCGGGCGATGTCATGGCTGCCTTGCCCTACTTCGACCAGCGCCTGCAGGGCGCATGGGTTGCGGCAGCCAACGGCTATTTCGAGGTGGATGGGTCCGGCAGCATTACCAGGGCTATCCGTCTCTCGGCCGCCTGTGGAATGGCCGCGAGTTTCTGCATCGCGGGCGACGGGACCACGACAGCCGCCAATGCAAGCTCGGACACGGGCTATTCTGCCGGAACCGGCACCTCCTATGTCGCGCCGCAAATTGCAGGCACAGTGGCGCTGCTCGCCCAAGCATTTCCCGACCTCACCCCCGAAGAGTGGACGAAGCGTCTGCTGGCCAGCGCCGACAATAGCTGGTTCGGACGGCTGGGCGTGACCGTGAGCGGTTCGGTGGACTATGGGAACGGGGTCACCCACGCTTATTCGGGCGAATGGGGGCATGGTGTTCTCGATATTGCAGCCGCGCTCAGCCCCATTGGCAGTGTCTCGGTTCTCTCGGGCGAACACGTAGTCACGAGCGAGCGGGTCGGCCTGAGCGAGAGTATCGTCGCTACCCCCAACAGCTTCGGCGATGGACTGCAGACCGCCCTTGCCGGATCCGATATCGCCGTCTTTGATGCTTTGAACCGGAGTTACGCCGTAGAGGGCTCAGCTCTTGTTGCGGCGCAGACCACACCCATGCTGCCCGACCTGATGGCGTCAGTCGCGCCGCCGCGATGGGGCACTTTGCCGTCGCACCGCGCGTTTCTGGCGGGCGCACCCGGCGTTCGGGAAGCAGCGGGCGGCGGTCTGGCCGTGCTGAACTCGGCCAATGGCCTGTTCGAAACCTCTCCCGATGCGACGCCCCACCATGGCGCCTCGGTCTTTTCACTGGCCCGCGGGAGCATCGCTGCGACCTCGAGCCACCGCGCCGGTCCGCTTGAAGTCACCGCCATCGGCTTTGCCGGTCAAGGGGCAGCCGCCCGGACGAACACGGTTGCCGGCGCTGGGCTCAACCTGGCCATGGGGCAGGAGAGCCGTGTCAGCATAGGCGTGAGCTATTTGGGCGAGCAGGGCAGTCTTCTGGGTCTTTCGCAAGGCCAGGCATTTGGCTGGGGGGATGGCAGCGCTATCGCCACCCTGCATCTCGGGTTGGATCAGCAACTGACTTCCGGACTGGGGCTTTTCGGACGGTTCGAATATGGCAATGCCGCTCCCACCGGGAGCAGCACTGGGCTGGTCGCTTCGATGAGCGACGTTCGGTTCTCCGGCTTTGAAATCGGCGCGCGAATGGGGAGTGTTTTCTCGAAAGAGGACACGCTCAGCTTTTCGGTGGCGCAACCTCTGCGCATCGAAGACGGGACGATGGGCCTGCAACTTCCCACCGGGCGGACGAGCCAGGGCACGATCGAGCAGCGCCAGTTGGCGGCGGATCTCGAGCCTGCAGGACGAGAGCTCGACCTTGGCCTCGACTACCAAATTCCGGTTGGAACGGGCCAGTTGCAGCTAGGCCTGCAGTATCGGCTGGATTCCGGCCATGTGCAGGGCGCGTCGGCGATGGGCATGGCGATGGGCTTCGGGCAGTCGTTCTGATGCGTCGTTGAGGAAAATGTCCCCGCATTGCTCCGCCGGTACACGGACGCCATTGGAGAAATCGACGGGAGACTTCGAGGGCCGGAACGCCAGAGGTTTGCGCCGCGCTTCGGCTTGAGACAAGCCGGGCGCGACGGCGAGCAGTCAGGCCGATCTCGTGGGTCTCTGCGACGAAGGCGTTTCTGTTGCCGAGACAGCTTAAGTCAGGTCCCAGCCACATCTACGCAGACAAAAATGCGGCACTCAGGGGCTATTCAACATCTTCTGCCGAAAAGCCAGTGCGACATTGCTTTGCGCGGACCAACTCGCCTCAGGCGAGCCGGTCCCGCAATGAGTGGAGTTGGGGCTCCGGGCATACGCCCCGCTTCAAATCAGGGAGGCAATGGATGAGAACGCTGCTGCTTACGAAAGAGGAAGTAAGCAGATTGATCTGCATGAAGGAGGTTATCGACGCGGTCGAAGAGGCCTACCGAGCCTTCAATAGCAGTCAGGTACAAAATCCAGGATATATCGGAATACACCTGCCCGAGCCCCGCGGCGAGATAGACTTCAAGGTCGGATATTATGAGGTCAAGGAAGTAATTTCCATGAAGGCCTCTTCTGGAGGCTTTGCGAATAATCCGAAGTTACACGGCCTGCCCAGCGGCATGGGAACGATCCTTCTGTTCGATGCCCGAAGCTGTGCGCTGACTTGCGTGATGGACGGCAGCTTGATCACCGGGCTGAGAACAGGGGCTTCCGGGGCCGTATCCGTGAAAGCGCTCGCAAGAAAGAGCGCCAGGACAATCGCGTCGATTGGCACCGGAAATCAGGCAAGGATGCAAATCCGAGCGATCAAAGAAGTCATGAATATTGCGGAAATTCATGCATGGAGCCGCACCCCGGATGCATTGCTTCAATACAAGGCGGACATCGAGGGCGAGCTAGGTATTCCTGTCGTCATTTCGGATTCAAAAAAGACGGCGGTTGAGCAGGCCGATATCTTGATCACAGCGACACGCGGCAAAGGGGAGCTTGTGCAAGCAGATTGGATAAGGCCCGGTACACACATTGTCGCAATCGGCACCGATCAACGAGGCAAGCAGGAGCTGGATCCGGAGATATTCAGGAACGCCAAGATCGTCGTCGATTCAGCCGCGCAATGTACCGAAAAAGGCGAGACCTGGCATGCGCTCAACGGCGGTGTCATTGCCTATGATGACGTTCACGCTGAAATTGGCGAGATACTTCTCGGCAGAAAGCCCGGGCGAGAAAGTGAAGAAGAAATCACCATTTTCGACTCCACAGGAATGGCCGTACAAGACAATACGACGGCGAGCAGGATCTATGAGAACGCGTTAGAGAAAAACGTTGGTACTTTTTTCGATTTCTTCGAGCGATGATTTCGTCTCGCGGATATTTTGCAGATCGTCGTGAATCAACATCTGGAGTCAAATCCATGCGCAACTGCCCGACTATCCAGGACATTTTGGACGCTCGGGAACGACTGAAACCCCATATTCGGCATACGCCGCTCTTGCGTGCGGAAAAAACAGAGCCAGCCGTCGGTTGCCAGCTATATCTCAAACCGGAAAACCTTCAGATCACGGGCGCCTTCAAGATCCGCGGAGCCCTGAACAAGACCCTTTCGCTGTCAAGGAATGAGATTGCAAACGGCATAATTGCCACGTCCTCGGGCAATCACGCCCAGGGATTGGCCTACGCCGCCAGGTTGTTGGGCGTAAGGGCAATACTGGTCCTTCCCGTGACCACACCAAAAATCAAAGTTGAAAACACAAAAGCCCTAGGCGCGGAAATCATCCTCTTTGATGGCGATACTGCCGCCAGATGGAAAAGAGTCTACGAAATTGCCGATGAAAATGGCTATGCGACCGTTCACGCCTTTGAGGATCCTGTGGTTATGGCGGGGCAGGGGACAATTGGTTGCGAAATACTGCAGGACCTGGACGACGTGGACACCGTCATTGTTCCGGTAGGCGGCGGCGGACTCATCTCGGGCATCGCGACTGCCATTAAGGAGACCAAGCCCTCAGTGCGCGTCATAGGAGCCGAGCCTGTCCTTACACCGAAGTACTTTCACAGCCGGAAGAACGGCGAACGTACATCGCTGCCTCTCAAAAACACTATTGCGGATGGGTTGAGGATAAGTGTTCCGGGCCAAAACCCGTATCCCATCATCGAGAGGTATGTGGATGAGATCGTTCTTGTCGAAGAGGAACACATCATCGCGGGCATGCGGACCCTCGCCACAGATGCGAAACTGATCGCTGAACCAGCCGCCTCGATTGGTATCGGCGCTTTGCTGGCAGGCTCCATAGACGTCCGTCCGGACGAGAAGGTATGCGCGGTGTTGACTGGCGGGAACTGGGATATGTGGGATCTTGCCGAAATATACAAAGCAGCAGGGTAACAGGGTCCCGATCGAGACGCCTGATCCACAATCATCCGAGGTTGAAATTGCAGATCCGGGGCAATGGTAGCGTGCCATGCTCACCTTCTAGCGGCTCCCGATGCTCCATCAGCCACTCTCGGGCATTGTGAAGACTTCCCAGCCTCAGCCGTCACCATCCCGTTGCGTGGGTACGACACGCCCTGGCGTTTCCGCGCCGAATAGCCTTGCGTGGACGGGACAAACCACGGCCAAAATGCGATTCACGGCTGTAGGCCCGTGCGCCTCGGGGCCGCATTGCTAACGGGGTCGGGTGACCCCGTAGCTCTTTTCCAGCTTGCCAAGTTCAAGGCCGCAGGCAGGCGGTGAAACCAAAAGTGGCGGCGGCGGCTGTGGGCGATGGGCGGCTAGAACTTGTAGTTGAGGCCTGCACGAACCACGCTGAAGCGCTGGGTGGCGTCGATATTGCCCACGCCGGCCGGCAGGCCGTTATAGGCCTGTGTACCGAGATCGACATAGAGATACTCGGCTTTGATGGAGATGTTCTCGGTCGCCTGGGCTTCGAGGCCCGCGCCGACCGTCCAGCCCATATGGGTGGCGGACTGCGAGGTGGTGACGCCGCCCGGATTGGTGAGGCTGGCCGAGCCACGACCGGCGGCGAAGCCGGCGGTGACAAAGGGCATGACCTGGCCGAAGCTCATGCCGGCGCGGCCGCGAATGGTGCCGTAGAAGTCGATGCCGGCCTTGAACGAGCCGATGCCCGGCAGGTCTTCGGTATGGCCGACATTGGCCCATTGCAGGTCCGCTTCGCCGCCGATCACGAAGCCGCCGAGGTCCATATTGTAACCGGCCTGCGCGCCAACCTGGCCGCCGCTGGTATTGTTCTGGGTCTGCGCACCGCCGCCGGCAGGCTGACGGGTCAGCGTGCCCCAGGCATAGCCGGCATTGACGCCGGCATAAAAGCCCGACCAGCCGGAGGCGGGGGTGGGCGAATAGACCGGGCTGGCGCCGCTGTTCCAGCCGAGATCGGCCGCCTGGGCGGCGCTGGTCAGCAGAAGGATCGCGGAAAGCATGATGCCAAGGCGCTTCATGGATGTCCTCGTGTGTTCAAAAATGGGCCGATGAATTGTCTGCAAAATGCGACAGAAAAAATTAACACTGCGGTAAGGAACAAGGTTAACGCCACAGCGGCAGAGCATGGCCGGGCCTTGACCCTTGCGCAGTACGCATGGAACCCGGCGCGCTCGGACGGGCAGAGCCGACCTGTGGTGCGAATGTGTACAATTGACTTCCAAATGCCACCAATACAGGCAATATGGTTGCCGGTATATTCTGTAGGCAAAGTGGAAATCTCTCGTGTCGTCACCTGTTGAATCCGTCCGCTCCGCCTATGCGGCGCTGGCTGCCTATGCCGACCCGGCCCTGTTCATCAGCCTCAAGCCGGAGGCCGAGGCGCTGAAGGAGGCCGCGGCGCTGGAGGCGACCGGGCCTGTGGGCAAGCCGCTTTATGGGCTCACGCTGGGGGTGAAGGACAATATCCACGTTGCCGGCCTGCCCACCACGGCGGCCTGCCCGGCCTTCACTCATGTTCCCGGGCGCTCGGCGGCGGTGGTGCAAAAGCTTGAGGCAGCCGGCGCCATCGTCATTGGCAAAACCAATCTGGACCAGTTCGCCACCGGCCTGGTGGGCGTGCGCTCGCCCTATGGGGTGCCGCGCAATGCGTTGCGGAGCGATCTCATTCCCGGCGGCTCGAGTTCGGGCTCGGCAGTGGCGGTGGCGGCAGGGATTGTCGATTTCGCGCTGGGAACCGACACGGCCGGGTCGGGGCGGGTGCCTGCGGGCATGAACGGCATTGTCGGTCTCAAGCCGACGCTGGGCCTGCTCTCGTCCACCGGGATGGTACCGGCCTGCCGCACGCTGGATACGATTTCGGTCTTTGCGCGCGATGTCGAGACGGCGCGAAAGGTCACCGAGATCGCCGCCGGCTATGATGCGGCCGACGCCTATTCGCGGGTCTTGCCGACGCCTGCAGTGTCCGGTCTGCCGCCGCGCTTCAGGGTGGGCGTGCCGCCGTCCGCACAACGGCTGTTCTTCGGCGATGCCGCGGCGGAAGCGGCCTATGCGGCTGACCTCGAAAGGCTCGCGGCGCTGGGCGGGCAGATCATCGAGATCGACTTCGAGCCGCTGCATGCCGTGGCGCGGTTGCTCTATGAGGGACCATGGGTGGCGGAGCGCTATGCGGCGACCAAGCCGCTGATCGAAACGCAGCCCGAGGCGTTGCATCCGGTGACGCTCAAGATCATCGGCGGCGCTAATGGCCTGACGGCGGTTTCGGCCTTCGAGGCCGCCTACAAGCTGGCGGAGTATCGCCGCGCGGCGACGACGCTATTGGCGGGGATCGATATCCTCGCCGTGCCGACCGTGCCGCGCTTCTATACGCTGGCCGAGCTCGACGCCGAGCCGATCGCCTATAATTCCAATCTGGGCGCCTATACCAATTTCGTGAACCTGCTCGACATGGCTGCCATCTCGGTGCCGGTCGGCCGGCGCAGCGACGGCTTGCCGTCGAGCCTGACGCTGATCGGGCGGTCGGGCAGCGACGGTTATCTCGCCGGTATCGCGGCGGGTCTGGAGGGTTCTTCCGGGGCCACGGCGCTGCGGGCGGCGCCGGGGCAGATCGAGCTGGCGGTGGTCGGCGCTCATCTCAGCGGGCTGCCGCTCAACAAGGAACTGGTGGCGCTGGGCGCCAGCTTCCTGCGCAGCGTCGAGACCGTGCCGGACTACGCCCTCTATGCCCTGCCCAATACCGTGCCGCCCAAGCCGGGCCTGCTGCGCGGGTCGAGCGGCAGCGGCGCGTCGATCGCGGCCGAAGTCTGGGGGATCGATGCGGCCGGCTTCGGGCAGTTCGTGGCGGCCATCCCCTCGCCGCTGGGGATCGGCACGCTGCGCTTTACCGACGGAACGGAGGCCAAGGGATTTCTGGTGGAGGCCGAAGCGGTCAAGGGCGCCGAGGATGTCAGCGCCTATGGCGGCTGGCGGGCCTATGTCACCGCGCCGAAATCAGCCATGGGCTAGTTCGCCATAGGCCCCTTCGACGATGGCGATGTGCTGGCGCATCGCCGCTTCTGCGCCAGTCCGGTCGCCCTGCAATATGGCGTCGACCACCACGCCATGCTCGGCATGCGAACGGCTGAGCCGCCCCAGCGCCTGGAACTGGGCGCGGCGGAAGGGTTGCAGGCGCTGGCGGGTGGAGCGCGTCACCTCGGACAGATAGGCGTTGTGCGCGCCCTCATAGATGGCCGAGTGAAAGGCCTCATTGGCCTCGACATAGCTCGCATGATCGCCCTGCCGGACAATGGCGGCCATCTGCATATGCAGGGCATCGAGCGCATCGCGTTCGCTGGCGCTCATGGCAATGGCCGAGAGGCCGGCGCAAAGCGCTTCGAGATAACCCATGACCTCGAACATGCCGGCCAGCGTGGCGTCATCAGGCTTGGCGACGAGGGCGCGGGCATGGGGTTTCTGGTCGATCAGCCCGCTGGCGGCGAGCAGGCGCAAGGCTTCGCGGATGGGCGTCCGCGATACGGCGAATTCACTGGCCAGGCTGGTCTCGTCCAGCGGCGTGCCGGGAGCGAGTTCGCCGCAAATGATGCGGGCCGCCAATTGCTGGCGGATATCTTCTGCCGATGTGCGGGGGCGCTTGAGCACGCTCTTGGACCTTCTGTCGTTCAGGGTTTTGGCATCATGCTGACATGGGCTGCCGCGACGCACCAACCATCGGGTGTGCGCAGCCAGGTCTGCTGCTGCCGCCCGACCTGGCCGGGAAAGTCCTCCCGATAGAACAGCGTCGAGGCGGTGGCAACATCGCTGCCATAAGTGACGATGGTAAGGCGATCAAGCGTGCGGCTGAACGCGCGCTGCAGGGCGCGAAAGGCCCGGATTTCGTCAATGCCATACTGCAGCTCGCCTACGCCGTAACGGACGGTATCGGCCCGCTGCACGAACATGGCGTCGAGCGTCGCCGCGTCATTGGCCAGCAACGCCCGCTCATAGCGGTCGAAGGCGGCGCGGACTTCGGCGACGATGGCAGGATCGTTGAGAATCATGCTGGCGCACCCGCAATGGCCAGGTGCAGCGCAGCCAGCGGCGCAACCCAGCCGACAATGCCACCCTGGGCGGCGATCATTTCGATGGTGGCCGCCTTGAAGGCGGGGAAATAGCTTTCGGTGGCGTCTTCAATGAGCAGGCATTCATAGCCGCGGTCATTGGCCTCGCGCATCGAGGTCTGGACGCAGACCTCGGTGGTGACGCCGGCAAACACCAGGTGGGTGATGCCCAGTCCCTGCAGGGTTTCATGGATGCCGGTGGCCCAGAACATGCCCTTGCCGGGCTTGTTGATGACGATCTCGCCGGGCAGCGGCGCCAGCGCGTCGACGATCTGGTTGCCCGGCTCGCCGGCGATCAGGATGCGCCCCATGGCGCCCATTTCGCCGATGCGCAGGCCCGGCCTGCCGCGGGCGATCTTGGCGGGCGGGCAATCGGAAAGGTCGGCCTGGTGCGCCTCGCGGGTATGGACGATGGGCCAGCCCTGGCGGCGGAACAGGGCGATCAGCTCGGCGGCGGCGGGGATGATGGCTTCGAGCAAAGCCACATCATTGCCGAGGCTGGCGCCAAAGCCGCCGGGCTCGATGAAATCGCGCTGCATGTCGATGACGACAAGCGCTGTGTGGGCCGGATCGAGCTGGAAGGGATAGGGGCGGGCGGGGACGGGGATCATTGCAAGGCCCCCTCATCCGTCTCGCGCTGCGCGCGATCCACCTTCTCCCACGAGGGGAGAAGGTTGGCATCCAGTTCGGCCGACCACTGGGTCTCCTTCTCCCCTCGTGGGAGAAGGTGCCCGAAGGGCGGATGAGGGGGCTGCGGTGTCGGGTTCATCCCTTAATGCCCCGCCATGTGCTGGCCGATGGTATTGCGGTCCGTATCCTCGATCCTCGACACATAGGTGATGGTGCCCCCACTCATCACCGCCACGCGGTCCGCCAATTCCAAAATCTCATCCAGGTCCTCGCTCACCAGCAGCACCGCGGCGCCGCGATTGCGCTGTTCCATGATCTGGCTGCGGATCTCCGAGACCGAGGCGAAATCCAGCCCGAAGCAAGGATTGGCCACGATCAGCACATCGACATCGCCCGAGAGCTCCCGCGCCAGTACGGCGCGCTGCACATTGCCGCCGGACAGCGTCTCGATCGGCGCATCGGGCGAGGTGGTCTTGACGCGGTAGCGGGTGATCAGGTCCTCGGCGCGTCTGCGCATGGGGCCGGGGGACATCCACCAGCCGAACCGGGCAACCGGCGGCTTGTCGAAGTCGCGGAAGGCAATGTTTTCGGCGACGCTCATCTTGGGCGCCGTGGCGTTTCTGAGCGGCTCCTCGGGCAGGCCGAAGACCTTGAACTTGTCGAAGGCACTGCGCTTGGGGAAGAAGTTCTGGCCGTGGATGCGGATAACGCCATCCGACAGCGCCCGCTGCCCGGCCAAGGCTTCCACCAGCGCCGACTGGCCATTGCCCGAAACGCCGGCAATGCCGACGATCTCGCCGGCATTGACCTTGAGGTTGACCGCTTCGATGAGCCTGCCGCCATCGATGTCCTCGGCGAACAGTCCTGCCAGTTCGAGCACTTCGCGGGTCTCGTTGTGGACGCGGCGCGTGGCGCGTTCGCGCACTTCGGTGTCGCCGATCATCATCTGGCTCATCTCGGCTATGGTGGCCGATCGGGCGTCGCCGGTGCCGGTGAACTTGCCGCGCCGCAGCACCGTGAAGCCGTCGCAGAAGGCTTTTACCTCGCGGAACTTGTGCGAGATCATGAGGACCGTGATCTCCTTGCGTGCCGCCATGTCGCCGAGCAGGCCCAACATTTCGTCGGCCTCGCCCGGGGTCAGCACCGAGGTGGGCTCGTCCAGGATCATGAAGCGCTGGTCGAGATAGAGGAGCTTGAGGATTTCGAGCTTCTGCTTCTCGCCCGCCGAGAGGGAACTCACCTGCGCATCGAGCGGCACCTTGAACGGCATCTGCTCCATGAACGCGGCCAGCGCCTGCTTTTCGCGTCTCCAGTCCATCACCGCCGGGGCGTCGGCGCGGGAGATGACGAGGTTTTCCGCGGCGGTCAGGCAGGGCACCAGGGTGAACTGCTGATAGACCATGCCAATGCCGTTGGCGCGGGCGTCCTTGGGCGAGCGGATCGAGACTTCCCTGCCGTCGAGCAGCACCTGGCCCTTGTCGGCCGAATAAAAGCCCATGATGGATTTGACCAGCGTGGACTTGCCGGCGCCATTCTCGCCCAGCAGCGCGTGAAACGAGCCGGCCGGGATATCGATGGTGACGTCATCCAGCGCCACCAGCGGCCCGAAGATCTTGGTCATGCCGATGGCTTGCAGCGACGGCGCGCGGCCGGCGGCGAGGATGGGGGCGGCGGCGTTCATGGCAGCACCGCCAAGAGCTCGGTTGAGTTGGAGACCGCACCGAAGACGCCGCCCTGCATCTTGATCATGTCGATAGCGGCCAGGTGGTTCTCCACCTTGGTGGCGGCGCAGCAATCTTCCAGCAGCAGGCATTCATAGCCACGGTCATTGGCGTCGCGCATGGTGGTGTGGACGCAGACATCGGTGGTGACGCCGGTGAAAATCAGGTTGCGGATATTGCGCATGCGCAGCACCAGCTCGAAATCGGTGGCGATGAATGTGCCCTTGCCGGGCTTGTCGATGATCTGCTCGCCAGCCAGAGGCTGCAGTTCGGGAATGATCTCCCAGCCCGGCTCGCCGCGCACCAGAATGCGGCCGCAGGGACCCTGGTCCCCAATGCCGGCGCCGATGCGCTGCGAGCGCCAGCGCTTGTTGGCGGGCAGATCGCTCAGGTCCGGCTTGTGGCCCTCTCGGGTGTGGATAATGGGGTAGCCCTTCGCCCGCATCCCGCCGAGTACCGTCTGGATCGGGCCGATGGGCGCCCGCGTCAGGGAAATGTCGTAGCCCATGGTGTCCACGTACCCGCCCGGGGCGCAGAAATCGACCTGCATGTCGATGACGATCAGCGCTGTATTGTGCGGCCCCCAATTGCCGTCGAAGGGCCAGGGATAGGGATCGGCACTGGCAATGGTCGTGCCGCCGGGGACCAAGGCCTCGTCGATGCGTTCGTCGGTCAAGCTCATGGTCAGCCTCATTTTGTGATCGAGAGTTCGCCCGGCACGTCGCGTGCCGCGCCTTTGGACCGAGCCGAGGCGATCATGATGAAGAGCGTGAGGATGTAGGGGGCGGCATTGAAGAAGTAATAGCCCTGCGAAATGCCGACCGATTGCAGCGATGGGCCGATGGCCCCGGCGGCGCCGAACAGCAAGGCGGCCCAGATGCAGCGGATCGGGTCCCAGCGGGCAAAGATCACCAAGGCCACGGCCATCAGGCCCTGGCCGGAGCTTAGCCCCTGGTTCCAGGAGCCGGGATAGTAGAGCGACAGGAATGCGCCACCGGTGCCGGCAAGGAAGCCGCCCGCCGCTGTGGCCAGGAACCGCACCCAGTCGACCGAGACGCCCATGGCCCTGGCCGAGGCGGCGCTGTCGCCGGTCATGCGCACGATGAGGCCCCAGCGGGTGTTGGCAAAGGCCCAGCTCATGGCAAAGGCGAGGATAATGCCGACGAACCAGAGCGGGTTGACCTGCAGCGCCTGTGCCAAGGCCGAATTTCCGGTCCAGTCGCCGAGGTGGATGGCGTCGAGCCGTGGGGCAGAGGGCTGGATATAGGGCTTGCCGAAGAAGAAGGCGGTGCCGGTGCCAAAGCTCATGATGGCGATGCCGACGGCGATGTCGTTCACCCTTGGCAGCTTGCAGATATAGCCGTGCAACGCGCCGAGGATCAGTCCCGAGCCACCCGCTGCCAGCACGCCGATCCACGGATTGCCGGTGTGGAAGCTGATGGCATAGGCGACCATGGCGCCCAGCACCAGATTGCCCTCGAGCCCCAGATTGATGCGGCCCGATTTTTCGGTCAGGCACTCGCCCAAAGCCACGAACATGAAGGGCGTCGAGACGCGGATGGCGCCGCCCAGCATGGCGATGAGGACGGTGATGAAGGCACTTTCCATCATGTCCGGTCCCCCTTGGCTTCGGGCTGGAAGAGTTTGATGCGGCCATAGAGCGTGTCGCTGGCCAGCAGCACGACGAAGATGATGCCCTGCAGCACCAGCACAGTCGCATCGGGCATGCCCATGCGCCGCTGCACCAGTCCGCCGGCGGCGGCAATGGCGCCGAAAATGATGGCCACCGGCACGATCATCAGCGGGTTATGCCGCGCGAGGAAGGCGACGAGGATGCCGGTAAAGCCATAGCCGGCGACCAGCGAGGCATTGGCCTGGCCGTGGATGACGGTGACTTCGAAGAAGCCGGCCAGACCCGCGCAGGCTCCAGCAATGGTGCAGCAGGCGACCATCAGGAAACCCACCGGCAAGCCCTGCGCCTTGGCGGCGCGGACATTGCCGCCGGTCATGCGCGCGGCAAAGCCGAAGGTGGTGCGCGACATGAGGATGAGGAGGATGATCGAGAGCACGACCCCGGCGGCGAAGCCCCAATGCACGTCGGTGCCGGGAATGGAGCCGATGCGATAGGCGTCGCCGATTGGCATGGTGGAGGGCTTGTTGGCCGAGGCGGGATCGCGCAGTGCGCCCTCGACGAAGAAGTTCATGATGGCGATGGCGATATAGCTCAGCAGCAGTGACGAGATGGTTTCGTTGACGCCGCGATAGTGGCGTAGCCAGCCGGCCAGCCCGATCCAGAGGCCACCCGCCGCCATGGCGGTGATGGCCATGATGAGCCAGGCCATGGGCGCCGCGGCGCCGCCGGTCACCAGCGGGATGGCAATGGCCGCCGCAGCAAAGCCGCCCAGCACCAACGCACCCTCGGCGCCGATCATGGTGAGCCCGATGCGCGCGGGCACCGCGAAGGCCAGCGCGGTGAGGATCAGCGGCGCGGAACGCTGCAGCGATTGCTGGATGGAAAAGCTCGAACCGAAGCCGCCGGTCCAGACCAGGGAGAAGAAGTCGATCGGCGATTTGCCGATGACGAGAAGGAAGAGCGAGAAGATGAGGAACGAGCCGACCAGCGCGAAAACCGGCACGAAGATGGATTCGGCCGCCTTGAGCGTGCGCACGCTTGGGGTGCGAGTCGGAGCATCGAGGGTTGGGCTGGCGACGGTCATTCAAGCCTCACTGAACTCGCTGTGGTCGCCCCTCTGCCCTTGTGGGAGAGGGTGCCGAGAGGCGGGTGAGGGGGCTTTCTGAGATCGCGCCCCCTCATCCGGCGCTGCGCGCCACCTTCTCCCCCAGGGGGAGAAGGGGAGCCGGTGGGGGTAAGGCGCCTTAGGTGATCGAGCCCACCACGCCTTCGAGCAGGTAGTTCATGCCGTCGAGCACCGGGTCGTAATTATCCATGCTGCCTTCGATGACGACATTGCCCGTATTGTCCTTGAGCGGGCCGACATAGATCGGCTCGCCCGCCTTGAGGGCGGCGATGGCGGCGTCGGCTGCGGTGATGGCTTCGGGCGTGGCGCCGGCGCCATAGGGCGTGTTCTGCAGCATGTCATTGTGGTAGCCGCCGGCCACGAAATTGGGCAAAGGCTCGCCCTTGGCCAGCAGATCGGCATACATCGCGTAGATGGTGCTCCACTTGTATTCGGCGCCAGTGATGAAGCCGTTGGGCGCGAGCGGGGCCTGGCTGGCATTGTGGCCGCAGGTCTTGACGCCCCGGCCTTCGGCCGTTTCCACCACCACTTTGGGGCCGTCGACATGGCAGGTGATGACGTCGCAACCGGCGTCGATCAGCGCGTTGGTAGCTTCAGCCTCGCGCACCGGCATCGACCACTCGCCGGTGAAGATCACCTGCACCGTCGCGGCGGGATTGGTCTTCCTGGCGCCCAGCAGGAACGAGTTGATGTTGGAGAGCACCGAGGGAATCGGCTTGGCGGCGACGAAGCCGAGCTTGCCGGTCGGGCTCGACAGGCCGGCGGCCACGCCGTCCACGTAATGGCCCTGGTTGAGATAGCAGAAGTAGGACCCAGCATTGGCGGGGTCGGCGTCGGTCCATAGCGGCGCCGCGTGGCGGAACTGCACGTCGGGATATTTCTTGGCCAGTTCGACCACGAAGGGGCTGTAATAGCCGAAGGACGTGGCGAGGATCAGGTTGGCGCCATCGAGGTTGATCATGGATTCGATGGACTGGCTGACCGCGTCGGTCTCGGGAACGTTCTCTTCCTCGATGACGGTGACGCCGGGCACGGTCTTGAGGATTTCCATGGCGGTGGCATGGGCCTGGTTCCAGCCGAAGTCATCGCGCGGGCCAACATAGACGGCGCCCAGCACGATGGGGGATTGTGCCCGGGCCAGGCCCATGGGCAGTGCCGCCGCGGCCAGGCCGGCGGCGCCAGCCTTCAGCAATGAGCGGCGGGAAAGGTTGATAAGCGACATTGACGAGCTCCCTGCACCGAGAGACGCGCCTCTCTGGCGGCGTCGGAAGACTCAATGCAAGGGTCATGCCAGCTTGTGTACAACGCTAGCTGCGAAAAATATTCATCAGTAACAACGGCTTAGCAATTGCGGGTGAGCGATGGCGCCTCTGTCTCTGCTCAACTTGTATGCCGAATGATTACAAATGCACAAATATTATGCATCTAGTACGTCATTGCATACAATGACTTTGCCATGCGTTAACGCGAGAAGTCAGGCCGTGGACGCGGGAAGGGCGTGGTGCCGGCTGGCGTGGGGATCAGACCCGGCCGCAACTCGACGGCGAGGGAGGCTTCGGCCACCGGCGCAGTAAAGACCGGCACATGGTGCGGGCGCGGGCGGGGCAGGCTGATGCCGACGGCGATACGGCCGAGGTCGGTTGCCACATAGGGATTGGGCGCGATCGTATCGGTCAGATTGCTGGGCTGGCCCTCGAGCCCCATGGGAAAGGCCGCTTCCTGCGCGGCGACATAGGCCTTGGCCTCCTTGCCGCAGATCAGCGGGCGCATGTTGACCGGGGTGGCGCCCGGGCTGTTGCCCAAGGCCAGCACAGTCTGCCCGTTGGGCTGGGCCGCTCCGGTCAGTCCCTTGAGGATCAGCTCGGCGGCGCGTTCATTGCGTTCGCGCGCCGAGGAGCCGCCCAGGATCACGGCCAGCATGCGCCGGCCATTGCGCTCGACCGTGGCCACCATGTTGAGGCCCGAGGCGCAGACAAAGCCGGTCTTCATGCCGGTGGTGCCGGCAAAGCTGGTCAGCAGCTTGTTTTCCGATTCCAGTGTCTTGCCGTTCAGCACCACCGCTTCGGTGCCGAAAATGGGCAGGTATTGCGGGAAGTTCTGTCGGATATAGAGTGATAGGATTGCCAGGTCGCGCGCCGAGGTGACCTGGGCGGGATCGTGCAGGCCATTGGGATTGGTGTAATGGGTGGCCGTCAGGCCCATGCGCGCGGCGGCGTCGTTCATCATGCCAACAAAGGCGGCTTCGTCGCCCCCGATGGTCTCGGCGATGGCGACGGAGATGTCGTTGGCCGATTTGACCAGCATGACATAGAGCGCGTCCTGCAGCGTCAGGGCGCTGCCGACGGCAAGACCGGATTTGGAGGGCGCCTCGTTGAAGGCGTTTTTCGAAACGATCACCGGCGTATCGAGGCTCACCTTGCCCTGGGCGATCTGCTCGAAGGTCACATAGGCGGTCATCAGCTTGGTCAGCGAAGCAGGATGCCAGGGCTGGCCGGCCTCCTGGGCATGGAGCACGTTGAAATTGTCCATGTCGATCAGCAGCATCGGATTGGCACGGGTCGGCGCCAGGCTCAGCAGGGCCAGCAGGAGGACGAGGACAAGACGGCGGGCAAACAGCACGGGTGGACGGCTCCGACAAGGCAGGAAAGTCGGCCTCCTCATAGCAGCGGGTCAGGCATAGCTCAATGCAAGGCAGGCTAAGCTGACGGGGTTTTGAACCCTGCTGACAGGATCTGTCGCTTTCGGGCGACAGTCTGGCCGCAGCACAAGGAGACGCCAGATGACGACGATCGTGACCATTCTCAGCGAGGGCTATGCCGATTGGGAAACCGCGCTGCTCAATGCAGGTGCGCGGCAATATTACGGCATCGAGACGCGCTTTGCGACGCCGGGCGGCAAGCCGGTGACTTCGGCCGGCGGGCTCAAGGTCATGCCGGACCTGGCAGTAGAAGATATCGACGTCGAGGCCATCGACGCGCTGGTGGTCAATGGCGGCACCGCCTGGAGCCGGGACGATGCGCCCGATATCGGCGCGGTGCTGATCGCGGCGCGTGATGCCGGCAAGACGGTGGCGGGCATTTGCGATGGCACGCTGGCATTGGCCCGGGCGGGCCTGCTGGATATGGTCAGGCACACGTCGAACTCGGCGGAAAACCTCGATCCGACCGGTTATGCCGGCAAGGCGCAGTATCAGGACCAGGCCGGGGCCGTAGTTGATGGCAGGATCGTCACCGCCCCTGGTACGGCGCCGGTGAGCTTCATGGGCGGCGTGCTCGAAACGCTTGGCCTGCGCAATGGCGATCTGGATTTCTATCTCGGAATGTATGGCGCCGAACACCGGGCGGCGTGATCCTCACCTCTCCCTTTGGGTGGAGAGGCCTGTGGGCGCCGGGTGAGGGGCCTTCCCATCGACCGGCTCCAGAAAAGACCCCCTCACCCGACCGAAGACGGTCGACCTCTCCCCCAAAGGGAGAGGTAAGGAAGGGTGCCTTAAACCGGCAGCATCAAGGTCGTCCTGCGCGATACGGTCCCACTCAGCGGCAGGTCCGCCGATGACAATCCGACGCGCAGGGTGAAGCGGCCGTCCTCGACCAGCCAGTGTTTGGCCTTTGTGCGGTAGAAGGCAAAGGCGCGGGCGTCGAGCGTCATGGTCACCTGGCGGCTTTCGCCGGCCTTGAGCAGCACCTTGCGGAAGGCCTTGAGCTCCTTGGCCGGGCGCGGGTCGGAGGAGACCTCATCGGAGACATAGAGCTGCACCACGGCCGCGCCGTCGCGGTCGGATATATTGGAGATGGTGACGCCCACCATCACCGCGCCCGCGGCCTCGAATTCGGCATCGTCCACCGTGAGGTCGGCCAGCGCGAAACGCGCATAGCCCAGCCCGAAGCCGAAGGGGAAGAGCGGGGTGAGGCCCAGCCGGTCATAATGCCGATAACCGACGAAAATGCCCTCTTCGTAGCGCACCTTGCCCTCGAGGCCGGGATAGACTTCGCGATCCTGGCTATGGGCAGGATTGTCGGCCCAGCGCACCGGGAAGGTCTGCGGTAGGCGACCGGAGGGTTCGGCGACCCCCAGCAGCACGTCGGCAATGGCATTGCCGGCCTCCTGGCCGGGATACCAGGCCTGCAGCAGCGCCGCGACCGAGCCGATCCAGGGCATTTCCACCGGCCCGCCGGTCTGCAGCACGACGATGGTGTTGGGATTGGCATTGGCCACGGCCGCGACCAGCTCGTTCTGGCGGCCGGGCAGGTCGATCGAGGACAGGTCGCTGCCTTCGGTGTCCCATTCGCCATTGCGGCCGACAAAGACGATGGCCGTATCGGCATTGCGGGCAGCCAGCACCGCCTCGGCGATGGCTTCATTGCCCAGCGGCAGGCCGATGCCGGCGGCGAAGGCGGCCAGGCCCAGCGTCGCAAAATCCTTGGTGGCAAATTCGATCACCACCTCATGGGCGCGGCCGGCCTCAAGCTCGACCGTCCCGACGACCTCGTCGCAGCCTTCCTCGAAGAAGGTGCGGCCCTTGGCCCAGTTGGTCCAGGCATCGGCGACCAGCTTGCCATCGACATAGACCTTGGCGAAGCCCGCTGAATAGATGCCGACGCGATGGATGCCGCTGGTCTCGGGCGTGAAGCTGCCGGTGAGTCGCGCCGAGAAGTGCAGCGCATCGACCTTGCCCTCGGCGACATTGCCGATCCAGAAGGCCTGCGCCTCATCCTGCGTGCCGACATGCACGGGTTCGCCGCTCAGCTTGTCATTGGCGAAATATTCTATCCTGAACGACCCGCGTAGCACCGGCTCGAAGCGGTGATTGGTGCAGCCGGGGGTGTAGCGCAGGCGATCCTCGCCGACCGCCTCGACCAGCCCCTGCCAGGGCGAGATGCGGTAATGCGCGTTGAGCTGGGCGCTGCCGCCGCCCATGATCTGGGCGATTCTGGCGTTCGGCCCGATGACGGCGATACTGCCATCGCCCTTGAGCGGCAGCGCGCCATTGTTCTTGAGCAGCACCGCGGCTTCCGCGCCGGCGCGGCGGATCAGCGCCCGATGCTCGGGGCGGTCATGGGCGTGTTCTTCGAACGGACGATGGTCATCAAGGGAGCCGACCCGCTCCATCAGTCGCAGCATGTTGACCACACGCTGGCGCAAGGTGGCTTCGCTGACCGCCCCGGAATTGACGGCATCGATCAGCTTCTGCCCGCGATCACGCGAGGGCCCGGGCATTTCGAGTTCGAGGCCGGCATTGACCGTTTCCGCGGTCGAATGGCTGCCGAACCAGTCGGACATGACGATGCCGCTATACCCCCAATCCTTGCGCAGCACATCGGTCAGCAACCAGTTGTGCTCGGACGTGAAGGTGCCGTTGAGCCGGTTATAGGAGCTCATCACGCCCCAGGTATGGGCCTTCTTCACCGCCCATTCGAAAGGGATGAGATAGATTTCGCGCAAGGACCGCTCGTCGATCTCGCTCGAAATCGTCGTCCGCTCGATCTCTGATTCATTGCCGGCAAAATGCTTGATGGTGGCACCGATCCCCTGCCCCTGCAGGCCCACAATATAGGCGACGGCCAGCTCGCCCGAGAGGATGGGATCTTCCGAATAGCATTCGAAATTGCGGCCATTGGTGACCGAGCGGTGGATATTGACCGTCGGCGCCAGCAGCATATGGGCCTGCTTGGATTTAACCTCGTCGGCCAAAGCGGCGCCGATCTGCTGGACCAGCTCGACATTCCAGGTGGCGCCGAGCGCGATGCCGACCGGAAAGCTGGCGGACTTGACGCCGCCGATGAGCGAGCCGCCGCCGCGTGCGCCATTGGGGCCGTCGGTGACGCGCAGCTTGCCGATGCCCAGGCGCGCAATGGCCGGAACGGACCAGAAGTCCTCGCCAGACAGGATCGACACCTTTTCCTCTAGGGTCATCTGGTCGGCAAGCTGTTCGATACGATCGGTCATGGGGGCTCCTCAGGCGCGTCTTCTTATGGCCGATACAAAGACAGCCCCGGCAAGGGGGCTGTCAATTCCGATGGGCAGGTCAAGTGGGCGAAAGGTCAGCGCGCGGCGATCGGCGCCTTGCGGGTACGGCCCCAGGCCACAAACAATGACAGCGCCAGCAGCATCAGGTTGATCGGCAGCGATGTCGCCGTTTCGCCCAGCGAGGCATGGACGCCGATGGCCAGCACCTGGATGATGGCAAAGCCGAGCGCCGCGAGCGGGGTGAGGTAGGGCAGGGTGCCGGTGATGGCGGGCAGGACCATGCCTAGCGCGCCGGCGATTTCGACCAAGCCAATGAACCGCACCAGCAGTTCGGGGGTCGAATTGACCCAAGCCATCATGGCGCCCAGCGCCTCGACGGGCTGCAGCAGCTTCATGACGCCAGCGGCGCCGAATACCAGCGCCAGCAGCACCTGCGCCACCCAAAGCCCGATAGTCCACCAGTTCCGGCCGGCGGCGCCGCTTGTCACGTCCGTCATGTCACACCCAAAATTTGGCCGGTGCGACAATCGCACCCTAGGCACAGAAGAGAACTATGTCTATATTAGTGCCTCGGTACCCACCACAAGAAGGCACAGAAATGTCACTGCAGGACACCTCGAAGTCAGACAATTGCCACGCGATGTCGGACGTCCTCAACCGCATCGGCGACAAGTGGAGCGTGATGGTGGTGGGCATGCTGGGCCGCAGCGGCACGCTGCGCTTCAACGAACTCAAGCGCATGATCAACGGCGTTTCCCAGCGCATGCTAACCCTGACGCTGCGCAACCTGGAGCGCGATGGGCTGGTGACGCGCAAGATCTATCCGGAGGTGCCGCCCCGCGTCGAATACGGCCTGACCGAACTGGGCAAGACCCTGGACGGCCCCATCAGCAAGCTTTGGGACTGGTCGGCAGAAAACTACGGCTCCATCGTCGATGCCCGCGCCATCTATGACGCCCGCGCCAGCGCGGCCGCCGCCGAGGAGCCGCGCAAGGTCGCTTACGCCCGGGGCT
>NZ_JAKFDJ010000085.1:0-3207 GCF_036676215.1 Devosia sp.
CCCTTTCGGGTTGGACGGTCGAGCTGGAGGCGGGGCGCTGTGCCCCTCTCTCCTCCTGCCAGCGTCCGGCCGGTGGTCAGCATACATGCGGGAGCCTGGCGACCCATGCTCCCCGGCAGTCTTGCCCACTCATCACTCGTCATGATCGCGCTCTGGCGGGAAGATGGGAGCAGTATGCGGCAGGTTTGGAGGACGGGGATAAGTTCGTGGTGGTGGCTAAAACGTCAGCGGGAGCGGAGGGTTAGCCCTTCGCCACTATGGGGAGGGAGACGACTGCGAGATTTGCACGTTTCGAGCCTGCGACCCCACCCCCTCCTACCTCCCCCATCAAGGGGGAGGTTTCGCTCCACTCGTGGGGCACGATTGAGCCCCATCCACTGAACTGCACCTCCCCCTTGATGGGGGAGGCCGGGAGGGGGTGGGGTCGCTTGCACGTCATCCGGGCTCGCACCCCCAACCTCCCCTTGAATGGGAAGGGCCGTTTAGTGGAGGCCGGGAGATCAGGCCGAGGAGCCGAGCGCCCCTAGCCTTCCAGCCAGGCCACCTGTTCGGGCGTCAGCTTGATGTCGAAGGCCAGCAGGCTATCGTCGAGTTCTCCGAGGGTACGGGGACCAATAAGCGGCACGGACGGGAAGGGCTGGGCCAGCACATAGGCAAGGGCGACGTGGATCGGGTTGTGCCCGAGCTTGTTGGCCAGTTCGATGGCCCGGTCGCGGCGGCCGAAGTTCTGCTCATTGTACCAGACGCGCACCAGCTCTTCATTCTCGCGCTTGTCACGACCGGCGCGGTCGGTGAAGAAGCCGCGGGCCTGGCTCGACCAGGAGAAGTTGGTGACCTGGCGATCCTTGAGCCACTGCTTCCATGCGTCGGTCGACGAGGTGACGCAGCCATCCCAAATCGGATCGAGCATTTCAGCCAGAGCGAAGTTGTTGCTGAGCGCCATCGGCTTGGTCTTGCCGGTGCGTGTCGCATAGGCGATGGCTTCGTCGAAGCGCTCGCGGGTCCAGTTGGAGCCGCCGAACGGCCCGCGAATGCGGCCCTTCTTGACCTCGTCATCCATGGCGTCGACGAACTCGCCGACCGGGATATCGAGATTGTCGCGGTGCATGAAATAGACATCGACATAGTCGGTCTGCAGGCGATCCAGCGACTGGGTCAGCTGCTTGGCGATGACGTCGGGATAGACCAGCGGGCTATGCGCACCCTTGCCGATCAGCACCGCGCCTTCGCGGGTGCCGCGATTGCGATGCCATTCACCGAACAGCTTTTCGGTATAGCCGCTGCCATAGACGAAGGCGGTATCGAGGATATTGCCGCCCTTTTCCCAGAAGGCGTCGAGCAGGATGGCGCCAGAGGCGAAGCTCTTGAAATCCTCAAAGCCCAGCGCGACGGCCGAGGCCTGCTTGGTAAGGCCCGGAATGGAACGCTTGGGAATGACGCCGGTATTGGGGCCGAGCTTGCGGTTGGCCAACGTGTTGACCCGGTTGGCGGATTTTTCGACCGAGAACTCGATGCCCGCATCCTTGCGCCATGCATCCAGCACCCGTGCATTGCCCAGGCTGTCGGCCCAGCTCATGCCCGGCGCGGCCAGTTCCTGCCGCTTGGCAAAGATGGCCTCGGCGGCCGCATCGGCCTCGAAGGAATAGACATGGCGGGTTTCGTTGACGCTGATGGTCTCGGTCTTGCCGCCCTTGATGATGTCGATCTGGCCCAGGCCCGTGGTGCGATCGCCACCGGCGAACCAGAAGTCCGGCACTTCGATGCGGCCTTCCGAGCCATGGATGCGCAGCACATTGTCGAGATTGGCCATGACGGCGCAGGAGACCTGGGCGACGATGCCATTCTCGAAAGTCAGAATGGCGGCGGCCCAGTCATCGGTGCCTTCGGCGTTAAGCTTTGCCGTGCCCGAGACCTTGATCGGGTCCGCAAAGGGCTTGCCCATGGCTGCGCCGGCAATGAAGCGGGACATGGAAACGGGGTAACCGCCCACATCGAGAATGCCACCACCGGCAAGCTTGGAGGCGAACAGGCGGTGCTCGGGCTGGAACTTGCCCATCGAGAAGCCGAAGCTGGACTGGATCATGCGGACTTCGCCGATGACGCCCGAGACGATCAGTTCGCGCAGCTTGGCGGCCTGCGGATGCAGGCGGTACATGAAGGCTTCGCCGGCAAAGGTGCCCGCCTTGCGGTGGGCATGGAACACCGCGTCGATCTCGAAGGACGACAGCGCAAAGGGCTTTTCGACCAGCACATGCTTGCCGGCCTCGGCGGCCTTGATGGCCCATTCGGCGTGGCCGGTATGGGGCACGGCGATATAGACCGCGTCGATCCCGGGGTCGGCCAGCAGGGCGTCATAGCCATGCACGATCCTGGCGCCGGGGAAATCGGTCGCCAGACCCGGCTTGTTGGGGTCGCGCGTGGCGATGGCGGCGAGCACGCCATGCTTGCTGCCGGCAACGCCGCCCTGGAAGGCCTTGGCAATGCTGCCCGGCCCGATAATGCCCCAGCGGATTTTTTCAGACATGAAAATGGTCCTTCTCAAATTCGATTGGCCGGCGACACACCAGCCGTGTTCAATTCACCGGGTCATTCCCGCCGGCGGGGATCTGCGTTTTTCCTGGATGCCTCGCCTAGCGAGGGCTCGCGCTAACGGATGCGGCGCCCCTGGCTGTCGAAGAGGTATGCCTTGTCGGCACTGATCGAGACGGCGATGCTTTCCTTGTCGATTTCGTGCCGCGATTCCTCGCGTTCGATCACCAGCGCTTCGCCGCCGGCATTGGCATAGACATAGCTGGTCGATCCCAGATGCTCGGCCACGTCGACGTCGAGCGTGATGTCGCAATTGCCGGCTCCCGGCCCGCCGAAATGCTCGGCGCGCACGCCCAGAGTGACCTTCTCGCCTACCGCGCCATCGCTCACCGGCAGGGTCAGGCGCGTCCGGCCATGGTTGAGCAGTTCGATAGTCACCCCGGTCTGGCTCTTTTCCACGACTTCGGCGGCGAGGAAGTTCATTTTTGGCGAGCCGATGAAGCCGGCAACGAACTGGTTTGCCGGGTCATCGTAGAGATCGAGCGGCCGACCGACCTGCTCGATGATGCCGTCGCGCAGCACCACGATGGTATCGGCCAGGGTCATGGCCTCGACCTGGTCGTGCGTCACATAGATCATCGTGGTCTGCAGTTCCTTGTGCAGGCGCGCGATCTCGAT
>NZ_JAKFDJ010000086.1:0-9408 GCF_036676215.1 Devosia sp.
CCCTGCGGCACCGGCGCCGCTTCGTCCAGCACGCTCGCAACGCCTTCCAGCGTCTTGGCAGCCTCGCTGAGTCTCGCGGCGAACTTGCCTTCCAGCGCTTCGATCTCGGCGGCGACTTCCTGCCCGGCCCGCGTCAGCACGAGCACTTCGTTCTCCAGCGCCTTGATGCGGCGCTCGGCCTCGGCCAGGTCGTCCACCACCGCTATCCCGGCCATCACCGTCAGCCGGTTGTCGCCGATTTCCCCGACGGCGCCCTTGAGCGCCTCGACCTGGATATTGAACCGTTCGGCCAGCCCGATCAGGTGCTGCTGCTGGCCCTCTTCGCAGGCCATGCGGTACTTGCGGCCATTGATTTCGACATTGACTTCAGGCACCGCTTTACTCCGCCTTCGCCAAAACTTCGCGCACCGTTTCCATCGCCTCGACCAGCCGGCGCGACACGTCATGCGCACTGTCGTCAAGCCGCTTGGCGCGCGCCGCGGCCTTGTCGAGTTCGGTGGCCAGCCGCGCGCGCTCCTGCACAAGCCGCTGCGTATCGACCTCGACGCGGTTGTGCTGGCGCATGCGCGTACCGAGATTCTTGACACTCTGATCCAGCCGCGCCATGGCGCGATCGAACCGCGCAGTGGCGGCGGTCAGCCCGTCTTCAAGTTCCGTCTCACTCATTGTTACTACGGTCCTCTGCGTGCGACGATTCCAGCGCTTACAGCGTGCCCCAGCACCGGCCGCAATGCAACCGCCAGACCAACTGGCGAGGTGGGCCTTGTCATTGACACGATAGGCGAACCTGTTATGCCTCGAACCCGCCTTCGGGAGGAGGCTTTTGGCGCCTCTTCTCCCCAGATTTCAGCCCTGACGAAAGCGCGAGCCCGATGACGAACACTGCCCAGCAAAACGACTTGGCCAATGCGATCCGCTCCCTTGCCATGGATGCGGTCGAGAAAGCCAATTCCGGCCATCCTGGCCTGCCCATGGGCTGTGCCGATATCGCCACCGTGCTCTTCACCAAGGTGATGAAGTTCGACCCCGCCGATCACAAATGGGCCGATCGCGACCGCTTCATCCTTTCGGCCGGCCACGGCTCGATGCTGCTCTATTCGTCCCTCTATCTCCTCGGCTACGAGGACATGACGATCGATCAGATCAAGAATTTCCGCCAGCTTGGCTCCAAGACCGCCGGCCACCCGGAATACCACTTCGCGCAGGGCATCGAGACCACCACGGGCCCGCTCGGCCAGGGTCTGGCCAATTCGGTGGGGTTTGCCGTCGCCGAGGCCAAGCTCGCCGCCGAATTCGGTTCCGACATCGTCGATCACCACACCTGGGTACTGGCCGGTGACGGTTGCCTCATGGAAGGCATTTCCCAGGAAGCCATCGCCTTGGCGGGGCACCTCAGGCTCAACAAGCTGACAGTCATCTGGGACAACAATTCCATCACCATCGACGGCGCCGTATCGAACTCGGACAGCACCGACCAGGTCGCCCGCTTCAAGGCATCGGGCTGGAGCGTCATCGAGATCGACGGCCATGACCAGGCCGCGGTCGAGCAGGCCCTACTGGCATCCAAGAAGTCGGACCGCCCGACCATGATCGCGGCCAAGACTATCATCGGCTATGGCGCTCCCAAGAAGCAGGGCACCGAAAAGGTGCACGGCGCCGCGCTCGGCGCCGAAGAACTGGCCGCCGCCAAGCTTGCGCTCGGCATCACCTACCCGGCCTTCGAGATTCCCTCCGAAATCCTGTCGTCCTGGCGTGCCGCCGGCACCCGGAGCCAGAACATCCGCGGCGAATGGGCCGCCCGCCTCGCCGCCTCGCCCCACAAGGCAGAGTTCGAGCGCCGCATGAAGGGCGACCTGCCGGCCGACTTCAAGTCCGCCATCGACGCTTTCAAGAAGAAGCTGGCCGAGGACAAGCCGAAGGTTGCGACTCGCAAGTCGAGCCAGATGGCCCTCGACATCATCAATGCCACCCTGCCCGAAACGCTGGGCGGCTCGGCCGACCTGACCCACTCGAACCTGACCAACACCAAGGAGATGGTGCCCTTCCAGGCCGACAACCGCCTGGGCCGCTACATGATGTATGGCATCCGCGAGCACGAAATGGCCGCGGCCATGAATGGCGTTGCCCTCCATGGCGGCCTCATCCCCTATGGCGGCACGTTCATGGTCTTTACCGACTATGCCCGCCCCGCCATTCGCCTCGCCGCGCTGATGGAACAGCGCGCCATCTATGTGATGACGCACGACTCGATCGGCCTGGGCGAAGACGGGCCGACCCACCAGCCGGTGGAACACCTGACCGCCCTGCGCGCCATTCCGAACCTGCTGGTCTTCCGCCCGGCCGATGCCGTGGAAGCCCTCGAATGCTGGCAGCTGGCGCTGGAATCGACCTCGGCGCCGTCGATCCTGGCTCTGTCTCGCCAGAACCTGCCGGCCCTGCGCACCGAGCATCAGACCGAAAACCTTTCCGCCAAGGGCGCCTATGTCATTGCCGGCGACAACAACGCCGACGTCGTGATCTTCGCGACCGGCTCGGAAGTGGCCATCGCCGCCGCAGCCCTGCCCCTGCTCACTGAGAAGGGCATCTCCGCCAAGGTCGTGTCGGTGCCATCAATGGAACTGCTGGCCAAGCAGTCCGACGCCTACAAGGCTGACCTCTACGGCAAGGCCAAGGCGCGCGTCGCCATCGAAGCCGGCATCTCGATGAGCTGGCACAAGCTGCTGGGCGACCAGGGTCGCTTTGTCGGCATGCACAGCTTCGGCGCTTCCGGGCCGATCGAGGCGCTCTACGAGCACTTTGGTATTACGGCCAAGGCCGTGGTTGAAGCTGTCACGGCACAGTTGTAAGAGAGCCCCGCCCTCCCCTTTCCAACTCCCTCCCTAGGAGCGTCTAATATGGCAGTTCGCGTCGCCATCAACGGTTTTGGCCGCATCGGCCGCAACGTCCTTCGCGCCATCATCGAGTCCGGTCGCACCGACATCGAAGTCGTGGCCATCAACGATCTCGGTCCTGTCGAGACCAATGCGCATCTCTTCCGCTTCGACAGCGTGCATGGCCGCTTCAACGGCACCGTGACCGTCGAAGGCGACACCATTGACGTGGGCCGCGGCCCGATCAAGGTGACCGCGGTGCGCGATCCGGCCGAGCTGCCGCATGCCGCCATGAATGTCGACATCGCGCTCGAATGCACCGGCATTTTCACATCCAAGGAAAAGGCCAGCGCCCACCTCAAGGCCGGCGCCAAGAAGGTGCTGATCTCGGCCCCCGGCGATGGCGCGGACCTTACGGTCGTCTATGGCATCAACCACGCCCAGTTGAGCCGTGACCACATCGTGGTCTCCAACGCGTCCTGCACCACCAACTGCCTGGCTCCGGTGGCCTATGTGCTGCACAAGGAATTCGGCATCGAGAAGGGAATGATGACCACCATCCATTCCTATACCGGTGACCAGCCGACGCTCGACACCATGCACAAGGATCTCTATCGCGGCCGCGCTGCTGCCCTTAGCCAGATCCCGACCTCGACCGGCGCTGCCAAGGCCATTGGCCTCGTGCTGCCCGCGCTCAAGGGCAAGCTCGACGGCGTCTCGATCCGCGTGCCGACGCCCAACGTTTCCTGCGTCGATTTCAAGTTCATCACCAGCCGCGATGTGACCGCCGACGAGATCAACGCCGCGGTCAAGAAATACGCCGATGGCGAGCTCAAGGGCATCCTGGGCTACACCACCCAGCCCAACGTCTCGATCGACTTCAACCATGACAGCCACTCCTCGACCCTGGCCTTCGACCAGACCAAGGTGATGGGCGGCAATTTCGCCTCGATCCTCTCCTGGTATGACAATGAATGGGGCTTCTCCAACCGCATGGCCGACACGGCCGTGGCGCTGGGCAAGACGCTCTAGGAACTACGATCGGCGGATGCAAAAAAGGGCGCCTTCAAGGGCGCCCTTTTTCTTGCCAGGGCCGGCGGAACGGCCATAGTGATCCGAGCTTGTCAGGTGCAGCCATGAGCCTTGATCGAACCATAAGCTGGCGCGGCCTCGACCCGTTGACGCTGGAGCATTGCCACATCGTCGCCAATGGCCGCGACACCCGCATCCGCGGCGCCATCGTGACGCCGGCCTATGGCCTATACTACCGCATCAAGCTGGACGACGCCGGCCATGTGCGCACGGTCAAGGTGGAACGCACCGACGGCAGGGTGCTGGAACTGTTCTCCGATGGCGCCGGCAACTGGTCGGACGACCGGGCCGAACCGCTGCCCGGCCTGAGGGGCTGCATCGACATCGACCTCTGGCCCACGCCACTCACCAATTCCCTGCCCATCTGGCGCAGCGATTGGGTGGACGGCGTGCCGCAGCGTTTTGCCATGGCCTGGATCGACGGCGACGAGATGAGTGTACGGCGCGACGAGCATATATATACTCGCCTCGACGACAACCATGTCCGCTACCAGAATACCGAGGGCTTTGAACGCGTCCTGGAGCTGGATACCGATGGGTTGGTGGTCAACTATCCGGGCCTGTTCGAGCGCGCCGGCTGAGCCTGTCGTCCCAGAGTCACCAAATCAGCCTAGAAGCGTCGCGTCTGTGTCGTGGGGGCAACCAGCCATGTTCCACATCACGCGGCGTATCCTTGCCGCTCTGCCGCTCGCCTCGGTCATGATCGGCCTAGCGGACCAGCCGGCCATGCTGGTGCTCCCGCCATCGCTGACGGCAGGACTACTGCTGCTACGCGACCGCCAGATCCGCCGCCGCGTCGGCCTGGCCGCCTGGCCCAGCGACGGCTTTGCCCGCCATGTGCTTGTCGACGACCTCGGCCGGCTGGCTTGCCTGACCCTGCTTGGCCTGCCACTGTTCTTCCTCGGCATCCTGCTGCGCGGCGCGCTGACCGCGACCTGATCGATAGAGATTCTTCCCGCTCCGGCTTCCCCCCCTCGCCCCGCTCTGCTACGCCACAGGCGACGATCTAGACCCCGGAGCCTGCCATGTCCGCGACTTTCAAGACCCTCGACGAGCTCGACCTCAAGAACAAGCGCGTGCTGCTTCGGGCCGATCTCAACGTACCGGTCGCCGACGGCAAGGTCTCCGACGCCACCCGCATCGAACGGCTGGTCCCCACCATCCGCGAGATCGTCAAATATGATAGCAAGGTTATCCTGCTCAGCCACTTTGGCCGCCCCAAGGGCAAGGTCGATCCAGAATTCTCGCTCGAACAGGTCTGCGAAGCGGTCGCCAATGAGACCGGCCACCCGGTCGGCTTCATCGCCACCGACTGGACCGATGTCTCCGCCGCCAAAAGGGCCATCGACGACGCCCCGCCCGGCTCGGTGCTGATCCTGGAAAATACCCGCTTCCACCCCGGCGAAGAGGCCAATGACCTCGACTTGGCCAAGCGCATGGCCAGCCTCGGGGACGTCTATGTCAACGATGCCTTTTCGGCCGCCCACCGCGCCCATGCCTCGACCGAAGCGCTGGCCCGCCTGTTGCCGGCAGCAGCGGGCCTGGCCATGCAGGCCGAACTCGAAGCGCTCGAAGCCGGTCTCGGCAAGCCGAAGAAGCCTGTGGTCGCCATTGTCGGCGGCGCCAAGGTCTCTTCCAAGATCGACCTTTTGGAAAACCTCGTGACCCGGGTCGATGGCCTCGTCATCGGCGGCGGCATGGCCAATACCTTCCTGCACGCTCAGGGCTATGGCGTCGGCAAGTCGCTGGCGGAAAAGGACCTCGCCGAAACCGCACGGCGCATCATGGACAAGGCCATCGACAGCGGCTGCGCCATCATCCTGCCCATCGACGCGGTCGTTGCCTGGCACTTCAAGGCCGACACCCCCACCCGTCTCTATGGCGTCGACGCCATCGACAATGACGGCATGATCCTCGACATCGGTCCCTCCTCGATCGAGCGCATCACCGGCGCCATCGACGATGCCCATACCGTGGTCTGGAACGGCCCCATGGGCGCCTTCGAGATGAGCCCCTTCGACGTCGGCACCGTCGCGCTCGCCAAGCATGTCGCCAAGCGCACCCATGACGGCAAGCTGATCTCGGTGGCCGGTGGCGGCGACACCGTCTCAGCCCTTGCCCATGCTGGGGTCAAGGACGACTTCACCTATGTCTCGACCGCCGGCGGCGCCTTCCTCGAATGGATGGAGGGCAAGCCATTGCCGGGTGTGGAAGCGCTGAAGAAGTAGATCAGCGCGTCGATGGACATCCACGAAACAGAATAGCCAAGCCGGTCACTCCAATCTTCCATACAAGATTAGCCTTTCGTCGCATAAACGCAGGTCTAATCGCCGCCGCCGTAACGAAAGTCTAATCTCGGGCCAATCCCTGATACCGAGGTTGGACCATGACGAAGTCGCTCAACGCTATTGCCAAAAAGCTGATGGAGCCAGGCAAGGGCATCCTGGCTGCCGATGAATCCGAAGGCACCATCGCCAAGCGCTTTGCCAAGATCAACCTGCCCAATTCGCTCGATCTGCGCCGCGACTATCGCGAGATGCTGTTCCGCTCCACCGAGGCGATGACCAATTACATTTCCGGCGTCATCCTCACCGAGGAAACGCTGGAGCAACACGCTGCCGACGGCGCTGCATTCCGCGCCATCCTGGCCGATGCCGATGTCATTCCGGGCATTAAGGTCGATCGCGGCGCCTTCCCCATGCCCGGCGACAACGGTGAGAAGATCACCGAAGGCCTCGACGGCCTGCGCCAGCGCCTCGAGCGCTACGCCAGCCTCGGCGCCGGCTTCGCCAAATGGCGCGCCGTCATTACCATCAATGACGTCGCTCCCACCCGCAACAATATCCGCGCCAATGCCCATGCGCTGGCCCGCTACGCCATCCTCTGCCAGGAGGCTGGGATTGTTCCCGTCGTGGAACCCGAAGTGGTCGGCGACGGCGATCCGGGCAACCATTCGATGGAGCGCTGCGCCCAGGTCACCGGCGACGTGCTGGAAAACACCTTCAAGGAACTGCGCCTGGCCGGCGTGGAGCTGTCGGGCATGCTGCTCAAGCCCAATATGGTCCTGCCCGGCGTCAATTCGCGCGAACGCCCCTCCTTCGAGGAGGTCGCCCGCCGTACTGTTGAAGTGCTGCGCGAGCATGTGCCGGCGGCAGTGCCCGGCATCGCCTTCCTCTCCGGCGGCCAGACCGACGAAGAGGCGACGGCGCATCTGTCGGCCATGAACCAGATTTCCGGCAAGCCCTGGCCAATGACCTTCTCCTATGGTCGCGCGCTGCAGAATGTGGCTTTGCGCACCTGGGCGGGCCGTCGCGAGAACTTCCCCCAGGCCCAGGCCGCCTTCACCCACCGCGCCCATATGAATTCCCTGGCTGCTCTGGGCACCTGGACAGGCGAACTCGACCGGGCCGCCTGACAACCGCTCTACCTGACGTCCCAACGTCACACTGGTGCGCGCCCTCCTCCTGGGGGGTGCGCATTTTTCTTTGCGCCTGCCGGGGGCTTCGCCTATTGGAAGGCGACCTCTTTGTCGCCAAAATGGGCAGACAAGAAGACGTCTCGCGTCGAGTACCCGGAAGCCATGGCCCCCCAGCTTTATCTGATCACCCCCGCCACCGCCGATCCGGAGACTTTTCCCACGACGCTGATGGCCGTGCTGAATGCCGCCGAGTTTTCCGCGCTGCTGGTCAGCCGCGGCACGCTCGACGCCACGGCCTATGCCCGGCTCGCCGCGGCCGTGGTCAATGTCGGCCAGGGCGCCGGCTGCGCCGTGCTGATCGAGGACGACATTGCGCTGGCGCGGCGCCTGGGCGCCGATGGCGTGCATGTGACAGGCGGACCCGAGGCCATCAGGGACGCTGTTGCCACTCTCAAACCGGCCATGATCGTCGGCGCCGGCAATGTGCATTCCCGCCACGACGCGATGACAGCGGGCGAGATGGATATCGACTATGTGTTCTTCGGCCCCCTCGAGGGCGCCGTCGATCCGCAGGACGCCGACCTCGCCCAGTGGTGGGCGGAGACTTTCGAGGTGCCCGGCGTGCTGAGCCTTCCCGATGCCGCCCCCGGCGCGGCCGACGCGCGCGGCGCCGAGTTCATGGCGCTGTCGCGAAGCCTGTGGTCCGCGCCCTCGCCGGCAGCGACGATGCGCGAGATCGCGGCCGGCCTCGGAGCTTCGGCATGATGGCGCGCCTGTTGCTCGCCGCGCTGCTGGCGCTGACATCGCTGGCTGCCGTGGCGCAGGACGCTCCGGAAACCCCGGATAGCCCGGCCGACGCCATTTCCGACGAAATCTTCGGGCCCCGCGTTCCCACCGACTATGCTTTCGGTGCCTTTCAGCGCGGCTATTTCCTGACCGCGCTCGAGCTGGCCCTGCCCCGCGCCGAGCAGGGCGACGCGGCCGCCCAGACGCTGATTGCCGAGATGTATGCCAAGGGCCTGGGCGTCGCCCAGAACGACCAGCGCGCCGCCGGCTGGTACCAACTCGCCGCCAATGGCGGCGATCGCCTCGCCACGTTCGAACTCGCACTTTATTATCAGGACGGCATCGGCGTGCCCAAGAATCGCGCCCGCGCCGCGGACCTGTTCCGCCAGGCAGCCGAGGCAGGTTATATCCCGGCCAAATACAACATGGCGCTGCTGCATGTCGAAGGCGTTCATGCCGCGCCCAGCCTCGTCACCGCCGCGACACTGATGAAGGAAGCCGCCGACGCCGAGCTGCCAGAGGCGCAGTATGACTATGGCAGCATGCTGATCGAGGGGGCAGGAGTCGCACCCAACCCGGAGGAAGGCGCCCGCTATATCGCGCTGGCCGCTGACCAGAACCTGATCGCCGCCCAGATCGACTATGCGACCCTGCTCTATCTTGGCCAGGGCGTAGAAAAAAACACGGCGGAAGCCGCGCGCTGGTACGGCATTGCGGCTGAGGCTGGCAATGCCGTTGCGCAGAACCGCTATGCCAAGCTCCTCGCTGTCGGCGAGGGCGTACCGCTCGATCTCGAGGAGGCGGCCATGTGGCGCGCCCTGTCGCGGCGCCAGGGCCTGTCCGACCCGGCGCTCGACCGCCTGCTGGTCTCGATTCCCGAGGCGGAACTGGCCAGCGCCGAGGAGCGCGCCCGCTTCTGGCCATCGGTCCCGCCGCAGATCGAAACCGTGCTGGAAATTCCCACCATCGATACGCCGCCGACCGTCAGCCCGGCGCTGCCCGCGCCCACCGATGCGGGTGAGGCGCCCAGCGCCGCACCCGCCGAGCCGCAAGACCCTTGAACCCAAGGGCATTCTGAGGCAATAAGCCCGCCACGCCCTCAAGCCCAATCAACCTTCGGCCAGCCGCATCCGGCGCGCGTGGCCCGAACCGACAATTTCGCGCACCCGAAAGCATCACCCGCATGGCCAAGATCAACGGCAACGAAATCCGCCCCGGCAATGTCGTCAACCACCAGGACCG
>NZ_JAKFDJ010000087.1:0-3856 GCF_036676215.1 Devosia sp.
CTCGTAGCCCTTCACGAAGACCGAATAGCTGCGCTTCGGCTCTTCCAGGAGCTGGATGTCGGGGAAGCGCTTCATGATCTCTTCCCAGATGATGGTGAGCTGCAGCTCGGCCAGGCGGTTGCCCACGCAGCGGTGGATGCCGAAGCCGAAGGACATGTGCTGGCGCGGACGCGGGCGGTCGATGATGTAGCTGTCGGGGTTCTCGATCACCGACCCGTCACGGTTGCCCGAGACGTACCACATGACCACCTTGTCGCCCTGCTTGATGGTCTTGCCGCCCAGCTCGAAATCCTGGGTCGCGGTGCGGGACATGTGGGCCAGCGGTGTCTGCCAGCGGATGGTCTCGGAGACCATCGAGGGGATGAGCGCCGGATTGGCGCGCAGCTTGGCGTACTGGTCGGGGTTCTGATTGAGGGCCAGGACCGAACCGGAGATGGTGTTCCGCGTCGTGTCGTTGCCGCCGATGATCAGCAGGGCGACGTTGGCGTGGAACTCGGCCATCGTCATGTTCCGGGTCTCCTCCCCGTGGGCCAGCATGGAGATCAGGTCGCCAGTCGGCTCGGCGTTGACCCGCTGGTTCCAGAGCTCGGTGAAGTAGCCGAAGCACTCGGCCATGGTCTCGCGCAGCTCCTGCAGGCTGGCGGCGCCGCCGCCGAAACCCGGCGGGGTGGTCATGGCGTCCGACCAGCGGGTGAGCTTGCGCCGCTCGTCGAAGGGGAAGGCGAACAGGGTCGCCAGGGTCATGGTGGTCAGTTCCTTCGACACCAGGTCGACCCAGTCGAAGGGCTCGCCGACCGGCAGGCTGTCGAGGATCAGGCCGGCCCGCTCGCGGATCAGCGGGGCCATGATCGACAGCGCGTGGGGCGAGAGCGCCGGGCTCACCGTCTTGCGCTGGACGTCGTGGCGCGGCGGATCCATGGCGATGAAGTTGGTGGCGCTGTTGTTGGGGTCGCGGAACCCCTGGGCGGCCTTGGGCGACAGCGCGATGCCCTTGGCCGAGGAGAAGACCTGATGGTTGGAATCCACCGCCATGATGTCGTCGTAGCGGGTGATCGACCAGTAGGGGCCGTAGTTGCTGTCCGGCGTGAAGTGGACCGGGGCCTCGGCGCGCAGGCGCTCGAAGATCGGCCACATGGCGTCGTCGCGGAACAGCGAGGCGCGGGCCGGGTTCAGCTCCTCCAGGGGCGTCTCGTAGGCGGCCTTGCGCGCGGCGGCGCGCTTGTCCTTCAGAACCGTTCCATCCGCCATCGCCGCGCCCTCAAGTCTCCGCGCCCGGAGCGGGGCGCGGACCTATCGAGACGCTTCGAACAATGTTCCACAAGGGGCTCGTCGGGCGTGGCCATGCGAGAATTCCTTCTCCCCTTGCGGGAGAAGGTGGCCTTGCGGAGCAAGGTCGGATGAGGGGTCTCTCAGAACGCGCCGGTTGGCGGCGGGGCGGTGGGCTTAGGCTTAGGCCTGACCGGCGTCATCTAAGGGTGGGGAGCTAACCTTAGGGCGTGCTCACACCTCCAGGCCTCGACACGAGGAGGAGAAGAGTAGTGGGAGCGCAACACTCAGTGACTCGTCCAGGCGTTCTCTCTCTGGATCGAGGCGTCACGGGCGATTGGCAAATCTGTGCATCCTAGTTGCCCGCTCGAGAGGCCGGTGCCGTTCAACGCGGCAAGTCGTTGCTTCACGCGCGCCAGAACTCGCCTTTCGGCGTCAGTCTGAGCTTCATTGTGCGCCTCCTCCGCAACAATGCGCAGGGCATCAATCTGATTTGCGGAGAGTGTGTAGGGACAAGGTCGAACACTAGCAATCATCCCATTGGCGTCGAACACGATCAGCTTGAAATGGTCGTCCTCTGACCACGGCCAATAGTCTTGAAAAGTGAGGTGGTCTTCAGAGCTGAAGTACGAGAGCCCACGTCCGACGATGTGGCCCGACTGGCGCTTGTCTTCGCATTGAGAGTCCACGAGCAGTTGCACATCCGCCCAGTGATCTGTTGCCATCCAAGCGGCGCACCCATGCTTAAAGGTTCGAGTCCAGGTCCAGCTCATGCCGGACGCCTTCCAGTTGTATGAAGCGGCTGCTTGCCGGGGCACTCCTTGCGCACGGGGGAGCACAGGCCCCAGCACGGGCACCACATTTGCGTAGAAGGTGAAGGGACCAACGAGCGACACGACGAGGGCTGTCGCGATGACGGCCACCAAGACTAGAGCAGTTCGCTTCATCAGCAGATCCCAAAGCCGCAGCAGAAGCGCGGAAGCGTAGCAATGGCGGGATAGGCGGCAAAGTCCAGCTTGGGTGGCGTGACGTCCAGAACGGGTCGAAAGTCGACGCCCGCGGACCTGACGGATAGCTCAGCGCGACCCCTCATCCGACCTTGCTCCGCAAGGCCACCTTCTCCCGCAAGGGGAGAAGGGCCGCGAAAAAAAGGCCGGCCCCCTTGGGACCGGCCAGTGGTGGTTCTCGAGGGGGAAGACCTCCTAGAACCGCTTGGTGACGCCCAGCTTGTAGTAGCGGCCGAGCGGATTGGCCGTGAACGGGTCGTAGCTGAGATCCAGACGGGCGAACGGCGGGTCCTTGTCGAACACATTGATCACCGCGGCGGTCACCGTCGTGTCCCAGGGCAGGTTCACGCGATAGGTGATGTCGTTGGTCACGAAGGCCTTGATCTTGCGGCCGTTCTGGTTGGTCGCGAAGGTCGCCGAGCCGCCGCGGGTGTCGCGCATGTCGTCGACATAGCGCAGGGTCCAACGGATGTTGTGGTCGCCGCGGGCGTATTCGGCGAAGGCGGTGGCCTTCCACTGCGGCTGCGAGCCGTAGCCGAGATAGTCCATGGTCCCGGCGTAGTCGGTCTCCTTGGCGACCACGACGCCTTCGAGGGTCGTGGCGGCGACGATGTATTCCAGCACATAGGTCAGATCGAGGCCGAAGTTCATGTCGCCGCCCAGCACGTCGCGGGCCCGGTAGCTGGCCGCGAAGTCCAGCCCGCTGGTGTCGATGTCGGGGCTGTTGACGTAGTTGATCCGCACCCGGTTGATGTTCGGGGCCGAGCAGGCGCCGGTGAAGCTGATCCGGGCCAGCAGCGGGGCGTAGGCGGGGTTGGCGCAGTTGTTGGCGCCGGCCGCCCCGTTGGGGAAGATGGCGTTGACGATGTCGGAGCCGCTCTCGTTGTCGATCGGGCCCTTGAAGGCGAAGCGCCAGTAGTCGAGCGAGGCGTTGAAGTCGCCCATCTCGAACAGGACGCCGAGGTTGAGCGTGTCGGCCTTTTCCGGCTTCAGGTTGGCGTTGCCCCAGAGGTCGTAGGCGCGGTAGCCGCCGGCCGCGGTGGTGTAGGCCAGGCTGGTGGTGGCGGTGTTGGCGATCTGGGTCTGGGGCGGGGCGCGGAAGGTCGAGCCCGCCGAGGCGCGGAAGGCCAGCCAGTCGGCCGCCTGCCACTTCAGCGCCACCTTGGGATTGGTGGTCGCGCCGATATTGCCGCCGTAGTCCTCGTAGCGGATGGCGAAGGTCCCGGTCAGGCTGTCGGTGAACGGCATCTGCAGTTCGGCGAAGGTGGCGATCACAGAATAGTCGAGGTCGTAGTCGGCGAGCGCCCCGAAGAAGCTGAACGGGCCATTCTTGGCCGTGCAGGTCGCCCCCGGATTGACCGAGGAGTCGGCGCAGGGGCTGACGGCGATGTTGGTGTAGTCGCTGTTCTGCCGCTCGATGCCGCTCCAGCGGTACTGGGCGCCGGCGGCCCAGGCCAGCTGGCCCGCGCCGAAGTCGATGGGCAGGTCGCCGTTGAACACCAGGTCGGCGGTGAACATCTGCGAGCGGATCTTGTAGGCGTATTCGTCGAAGACGTAGTCGAGGACTTCCAGGCTGTTGGCCG
>NZ_JAKFDJ010000088.1:0-6410 GCF_036676215.1 Devosia sp.
GGCATGTTCCGTCCCGGATTGCAGCGCGCCTTCATGCTGTTTTCTCCGGCCCAGAAGGCCGAGGCGGACGCGCGCAACACCGTCAAGTCGGAGAGCTGAGCCATGGATCTCGCGCTCATTCTCTCGACGCTCGACGCCACGCTTCGGCTTTCGACGCCCTTGTTGCTGGCCTGCCTGGCCGGTCTCTATTCCGAGCGGGCTGGCGTCTTCGACATCGGCCTTGAGGGCAAGATGCTGGCCGCCGCTTTCGGCGCCGCAGCCGTGGCCGCGGTGACCGGCAATGTCTGGCTTGGTCTATTGGCCGGCGTCGCGGTGTCCATCACCACGGCCGCGGTGCAGGGCGCCGCGGCCATTACCCTCAAGGGCAACCAGCTCATCGCCGGCGTCGCCATCAACATGCTGGCCGCGGGGCTCACCACCTTTCTGGGCATCCAGTGGTTTGCCCAGGGTGGCCGCACTCCCCAACTGGCCCCCGGTGGCCGCTTCCAGAACCTGACGCTGCCCTTTGCCAATGAATTGTCGGGCATTCCGGTCCTCGGCCCCATCTACGCCGACCTCATTTCCGGGCATAACCTGCTCGTCTATGTGGCGTTCCTCGCCGTGCCGGTCACCTGGTTCGTGCTCTATCGCACCCGCTTCGGTCTGCGCCTGCGCGCCGTGGGCGAAAACCCCAAGGCCGTCGATACGGCGGGTATCTCGGTCACCCGGCTGCGCTATCAGGCCGTGCTGATCACCGGCCTCCTCTGCGGCCTGGCTGGCGCCTTCTTCTCCATCGCCCAGGGGTCCGGTTTCGGCAACAACATGACGGCCGGCAAGGGCTTCATCGCACTTGCCGCGCTGATCTTCGCCAAGTGGAAGCCGGTGCCGGCCATGCTGACCTGCCTGCTGTTCGGCTTTCTCGATGCGCTGCAAATCCGGCTGCAGAATACCGATATCCTCGGCGTGCAGATCCCGGTCCAGGCCATCCAGGCACTGCCCTATGTATTGACCGTGGTTCTGCTCGCCGGCTTCATCGGCAAGGCCGTAGGCCCCAAGGCCGGCGGCGTGCCCTATACCAAGGAGCGCTAGCGGCGACGCTGGCGCAAGGATCGTATGACCAAGACACCGACCGACCAGGCCTTGTTCAAGGCCGCCGAAGCCATTCGTGCCAGGGCCTACGCCCCGTATTCCCGCTTCCATGTGGGCGCCGCGATCCTGGCCGACGACGGCAAGATCTATTCGGGCTGCAATGTCGAGAACGCCGCCTATCCGGTGGGCAATTGCGCCGAGGCCTCGGCTATCGCTGCGATGATTGCCGGTGGCGGCAAGCGCATCACGCGCATCTATGTCACCGGCCCGGGCTCTGCCCCGGTCACCCCTTGTGGCGGGTGCAGGCAACGCATCCGCGAATTCGCCGATCTCAGCGTGCAGGTCATCTCCCACGGCGTCGATGGCGAACCGCTGGTGATGACGCTCGAACAATTGCTGCCGCATTCCTTCGGCCCGGAATATCTGCCGAAATGATCGTGGCTCCCGACCAACCCCTCACCCGTCTCGCGCTATACGCGATCCACCCTCTCCCTCAAGGGGAGAGGGTTGGCGCCGTGCTTGGTCAACCGCCGAGCTTCCCTTCTCCCCTTGAGGGAGAAGGTGCCCGAAGGGCGGATGAGGGGTCTCTTTTCCAGGATACGAAATCATGACCAAAGCCGCCAAGACCATCCAGAAGATCGCCGGCAAGGAACCCATCGCCGCCGCCCTCGTGCTCGGCTCGGGGCTCTCGGCCATCGGGGACCTGCTGGCCGACAAGGTCACCATTCCCTATTCCGAGCTGAAGGGCTTTCCGGGCGGCGGCGTCTCCGGCCATGGCCGGGACCTGCTGATCGGAACCATGGGCGGCAAGCGCATCGCCATCCTCACCGGCCGCGAACACTATTACGAACACGGCAATGCCGCCGCCATGCGCCCGGCGCTGGAAGCCATGGCCGAACTGGGCGCTTCGACGCTGCTGCTGACCAATTCGGCTGGCTCGCTCGACGAGCGCTTCCGCCCCGGCGACCTGATGCTGATTTCCGATCACATCAACTATGCCGGCATGAACCCGCTGATCGGCGAGCCCACCGACCGTCGTTTTGTCAACATGGTCAACTGCTATGCTCCCGACCTGCGCGCCAAGGCCATGGGCCTGGCCGAGCGCATGGACATCAAGCTCGGGGAGGGCATCTATCTCTGGTATTCGGGGCCCAGCTTCGAGACCATTGCCGAAATCCAGATGGCCATCCGTCTGGGTGCCAATGCCGTTGGCATGTCGACGGCACCAGAAGTCATCCTCGGGCGTTTCCTCGGGATGAAGGTCTGGGCCTGCTCGTCCATCACCAATATGGGCGCGGGCCTCTCGACCGAGAACATCAGCCATGAGCACACCAAAACCATGGCCGTGCAGGGCGCGGAGAAGCTGAAAAGGCTCATTCCCGCGCTGGTGGAGGAGCTATGAACCTACGTGTCGTAGACAACAAAGAGACCCACACGCCCCACAGGCGCAATCCCGGCTTCCCGCTCGATCTCGACTGGGTTGAACGCGTCCGCATGAACCGCTCGGCGCTGGAACGCCGCGCCGGCTCCATCGGCGCCCGCCGCACCGTCAAGAAGGACTATCAGCTCGCCTGGCTGCTCAAGGCCATCACGCTGATCGACCTGACCACACTCAATTCCGATGATACCGAAGGTCGCGTCGAGCGCCTCTGCGCCAAGGCGCGCCACCCGCTGCGCCAGGATATCCTGGACAAGCTCGATGTCGGCGGCTTGCGCATCCTGCCCGGCGCCGTCTGCGTCTACCACAGCTTCGTCAAGACCGCGGTCAACGCGCTCGAAGGCACCGGCATTCCCGTCGCCGCCGTTTCCACCGCCTTCCCGCATGGCCTGGCTCCCATCGAGACCAAGCTCAGGGAAATCGAGCTGTCGGTTGCCGACGGGGCCAAGGAAATCGACATTGTCATCGAGCGCGGCATGGTGCTGCGCGGCGAGTGGCAGGCGCTCTACGACCAGATCAAGGCCTTCCGCAAAGCCTGCGGCGACGCCCATATCAAGACCATCCTGGGCACCGGTGAACTGGCGACGCAGTCCAACATCGCCAAGGCGTCCCTCGTCTGCATGATGGCCGGCGCCGACTTCATCAAGACCTCGACCGGCAAGGAAAAGGTCAATGCCAACCTCGTCACCTCGTTGACCATGATCCGCATGATCCGCTGGTTCGCCGAAGAGACCGGCATCGAGATCGGCTACAAGCCCGCCGGCGGCATCGCCCACACCAAGGACGCGCTCAACTACATGGCGCTGATGAAGGAAGAACTGGGCGTAAAGTGGCTGCAGCCGCATCTGTTCCGGTTCGGGGCGAGTTCATTGCTGACCGATATCGAACGGCAGCTGGAGCATGGGCTGACCGGGCATTACTCGGCGGATTATCGCCAGCCGATGGTTTGAGTTTCCGAGGCGGGCTCCGAGCCCCCTCATCCGGCGCTGCGCGCCACCTTCTCCCACAAGGGGAGAGGGGAACCGACTGAAGACTCTCGGCTCCGTCCCCTTCTCCCCCTGTGGGAGAAGGTGCCCGAAGGGCGGATGAGGGGCTTCGAGCCGGCCCGTAGGGCAAATCGCTCCGGTGGAGCGATTTGAGGAGAGAAGGCCATGAGGCCTGGGGCCGAATGGCAGCGCTTCGCGGCGCAGGAGAACGACATGAACAAGATCGCGCAAATCTTCCAGACCCTCGACTACGGCCCGGCGCCCGAAGGCCCCGAGCAGGCCATCGCCTGGCTCGATAGCCATGGCCGCAAGTTCGGCCATTTCATCGGTGGCGAATGGACCAAGCCGGGCAAGACCTTCTCGTCCGACAACCCGGCCAATGGCGACAGCCTGGCTGACATCACCGACGGCACGGCCGAGGATGTGGACGCCGCGGTCAAGGCCGCCCGCGCCGCCTTCAAGAGCTGGAGTGCGCTCTCCGGCTACGAGCGCGGCAAATATCTCTATGCCATCGCCCGCGCCATCCAGAAGCACAGCCGCCTGTTTTCCGTGCTCGAAACCATGGACAATGGCAAGCCGATCCGCGAAAGCCGCGACGTCGATATCCCGCTCGTCGCCCGCCATTTCTACCACCACGCCGGCTGGGCCCAGCACCTCTCCCGTGAATTCCCCGATGCCGTGCCCTATGGCGTCTGCGGCCAGATCATTCCGTGGAACTTTCCGCTGCTGATGCTGGCCTGGAAGATCGCCCCGGCGCTGGCTGCCGGCAACACGGTCATCCTGAAACCCGCCGAATTCACCTCGCTCACGGCTTTGCTGTTTGCCGAAATCTGCGAGCGCGTCGGCCTGCCCAAGGGCGTGGTCAATATCGTCACCGGCGAGGGCGATACCGGCGCCGCCATCGTCAACCACCCCGATATCGACAAGATCGCCTTCACCGGTTCCACCGAGGTCGGCAAGATCATCCGCGCCGCGACCGCCGGCACCGGCAAGGGCCTGTCGCTCGAACTGGGCGGCAAGAGCCCCTATGTCGTCTTCGAAGACGCCGATATCGACAGCGCCATCGAGGGCCTGGTCGATGCCATCTGGTTCAACCAGGGCCAGGTCTGCTGCGCCGGCTCGCGCCTTTTGGTGCAGGAGAGTATCGAAGAGCGTTTCATCGCCAAGCTCAAGACGCGCATGGCGAGCCTGCGCGTTGGTGACCCGCTGGATAAATCCATCGACATCGGCGCCATGGTCGCTCCGATTCAGGTCGAGCGAGTGCGCGATCTGCTGAAGCGTGGTGCCGCTGAAGGCGCGGTGATCTATGAGCCGGACGGCATGGTCCCCGCCAAGGGTTGTTTTCTCAAGCCCGCGCTCGTCACCAATGTCTCGCCCGCCAATACGCTGGTGGCCGAGGAGATTTTCGGGCCGGTGCTGGTCGCCATGAGCTTCCGCACGCCGGAAGAAGCCGTGGCCCTGGCCAACAACACCAAATACGGCCTGGCGGCGACGGTCTGGAGCGAGAACATCAATCTCGCACTCGACATCGCGCCCAAGCTCAAGGCCGGCGTGGTCTGGATCAACGGCACCAACAATTTCGACGCGGCCGTGGGCTTCGGTGGTTACAAGGAAAGCGGTTTCGGCCGCGAAGGCGGCCGCGAGGGCATGGGCGCCTATCTCAAGCCCGCCTGGGAGAAGACGCTGAAAGCGGCTCCTGTCGCCAAGGCTGCGCCCGCCAAGGCTGACAATCCGCTCGATTCCGGACACCTCGACCAGACCGCCAAGATGTATATCGGCGGCAAGCAGGCCCGCCCCGACAGCGGCTATTCCCGCCCCGTGCATGATCCCGCCGGCCAGCTGATTGGCGAAGTCGGCGACGGCAACCGCAAGGATATCCGCAACGCTGTGGAAGCCGCCCGCGCCGCACTCGGCTGGTCGACCACCGCCGCCCATACGCGCGCCCAGATCCTCTACTTCCTCGCCGAAAACCTCGACTATCGTCGCGACGAATTCGCCGCCCGGATTCTGGCCCAGACCGGCGAGGACGGGGCAGGGGAGGTTGCGCTCGCCGTTGAGCGCCTCTTCGCCTTTGCCGGCTGGGCCGACAAATATGATGGGGCGGTGCACAATCCGCCATTGCGCGCCGTCGCCGCCGCCATGATCGAACCCCTTGGCGTCATGGGCATCGTCGCGCCGCCATCGCGGCCGCTGCTCGGCTCCATCGCCCTGATCGCCCCGGCTTTGGCCATGGGCAACACCGTGGTGCTGGTCCCCTCCAGCCAGTCGCCGCTGTCGATGACCGATCTCTATCAGGTCATGGAAACCTCTGACGTGCCCTCCGGCGTCATCAACATCGTCACCGGCGACAGCGTGTCCCTGGCCAAGACGCTGGCCGAGCACGATGGTGTCGATGGCCTCTGGTTCGCCGGCTCTGCCGAGGCCTCGACCATGGTCGAAAAGGCCTCGATCACCAATCTCAAGCAGACCTGGACCAGTCGGGGGCTCTATTACGATCTGGCCGACCGGCGCTTCGAGGGCGATTACTTCCTGGGCAAGGCCACGCAGGTCAAGAACGTCTGGATCCCCTACGGGGCGTAAGCGAAGGCCCCCTCACCCGGCGCTGCGCGCCGGCCTCTCCCCCAAAGGGAGAGGTGTGCACCGTGCCCTCTTCACCTCTCCCTTCGGGGGAGAGGTCGGCCCATCGGGCCGGGTGAGGGGGCCTTTCAACCAAAGACAGGCCCAATGGTCTTCCTCCCCCAAGAAGTCATCCTCAAGAAGCGCAACGGCGAGGCCCTGGCTGCCGAAGACATCGCCCAGTTCATCGCCGGCTTCGCCCAGGGCACAGTCTCCCATGCCCAGGCCGCCGCCTTTGCCATGGCGGTTTATTTCCAGGACATGACCATGCCCGAGCGCGTCGCGCTGACCGTGGCGATGCG
>NZ_JAKFDJ010000089.1:0-59117 GCF_036676215.1 Devosia sp.
GAGAATGAGCGCGAGATCCATGGCTCAGCTCTCCGACTTGACGGTGTTGCGCGCGTCCGCCTCGGCCTTCTGGGCCGGAGAAAACAGCATGAAGGCGCGCTGCAATCCGGGACGGAACATGCCCTCCATGGCGCCAGTGAACAGGATCACCAGGGCCTGGATGACGACGACCATTTCCTTGGACAGACCGGGGATGACATATTGCAGCTCATTGCCGCCCTGATAGAGCGCGCCGAACAGCAATGCGGCAAACAGAATGCCGATGGGGTGGTTGCGGCCCATCAGGGCCACGGCGATGCCCACGAAGCCGGCATCGGCGACATAGTCGAGCACCAGCCGGTATTGCACGCCCACGATCTGGTTGACCGCCACCATGCCGGCCAATGCGCCCGAAAGCGTCATCACGATCATGATGGTGCGTGAATTGGAAATGCCGGCATAGGTGGTGGCGGTCGGGTTATGGCCGAGCGCCCGCATGGTGAAGCCGAAGCGGGTGTGCCAGACGAGCACGTAGACGCCCACCAGGCATAGCAGCGCCAGCAGCAGGGTGAAGTTCACGTCGGTGTTTCGGAACCACGGAATGAAGGTGCCGAGCTTGGGCATGCGGCCCGCGACATCGATCATGGCGGATTCGGGCGCCAGCACGCCGGCGGGCTTGAGCACATTGACCACCATATAGACCATGATCGCGGCGGCGATGAAGTTGAACATGATGGTGGTGATGACGACGTGGCTGCCGCGCTTGGCCTGCAGCCAGCCGGGGATGAAGGCCCAGAAGCCGCCGACGGCAGCGCCCGCCAGGATGGCGATCGGGAAGGTCACCCACCAGGGCAGGAATTGCAGCGGCAGCGCCACGAGGATAACCCCGAGGCCGGCAATATAGGCCTGGCCATTGCCGCCGATATTGAACAGCCCGGCATGGGCGGCGACGGCCACGGCAAGGCCGGTAAAGATGAAGTTGGTCGAGTAGTAGAGCGTATAGCCGATATTGTAGCCGCTGCCGAAGGCGCCGCCGACAATGGCTTCGAGCGCTGCCAGCGGATTCTGCCCGATGGCCAGCACGACCAGCCCGGAAATGACGAAGGCCAGGACTAGGTTGATGATGGGCAGGAGCAGGATGTCCGCCCAGCGCGGCAGGGGTCGCAAAGCGCTCATGTGGTCTTTCCTTCGGCCGCCGCGCGCGCCGGGGCCGTCTTGTCGCTGATGCCGGCCATCATCAGGCCGAGCTCGCCTTCGGTGGCGGTGGCCGGATCGGCCTCGCCGACGATGTGACCATCGAACATCACCAGGATACGGTCGGCCAGCGAGCGGATTTCGTCCAGCTCCACCGAGACCAGGAGAATGGCCTTGCCGGCGTCGCGCATCTTGATGATCTGGTTATGGATGAACTCGATGGCGCCGATGTCGACGCCACGGGTCGGCTGACCAACGATCAGCACGTCGGGATTGCTCGACATCTCGCGGGCCAGCACGATCTTCTGCTGGTTGCCGCCCGAGAAGTTGGCGGTCTTGAGCCGTTCATTGGCGGGGCGGATGTCGAATTGCTCGATGCGATCGCGTGCCTTGGCGCGCGCGGCGTCGATGTCGAGAATCCAGCCCTTGCCGTAGGCGTCGTCATCCTGGTAGCCGAGAATGGCGTTCTCCCATTCCTCGAAGGCGGTCACCAGGCCCATGCGCTGGCGATCCTCGGGGACATGGGCGAGCCCGGCCCGGCGGGCGCGATCGGCGCCATCATCGCCTTCGAGCGACAGCGGCTTGCCCTTGAGACGGACGGTGCCGCTCGACTGGTCGCGCATGCCGGACACCGATTCCAGCAATTCGCTCTGACCATTGCCGGCGACCCCGGCAATGCCGACAATCTCGCCGCCACGAACGGTAAAGCTCACGTCCTTTACGCGGGTAATGCCCAGGTCGTCCTTGACGACGAGGTTCTCGACCGAAAGGAACACTTCGCCCGGGGTGGCGGGGCCCTTCTCGACCCGCAGCAACACGCGGCGGCCGACCATCAGCTCGGCGATCTCACCGGGATCGGTCTCGGCGGTCTTGAGCGTGGCGACCATTTCGCCCTGGCGCATGACCGAAACATAATCGGTAATGGCCATGATCTCGCGCAGCTTGTGGGTGATCAGGATGATGGTCTTGCCCTGGTCGCGCAGCTCGTTGAGCACGCGGAACAGATCGTCGGCCTCAGAAGGGGTCAGCACGCCCGTCGGCTCATCGAGGATCAACACGTCGGCGCCACGATAGAGCGCCTTCAGAATTTCGACGCGTTGCTGGGTGCCGACGGACACATCCTCGATGATGGCATCGGGGTTCACGTCGAGCCGGTATTCCTTGGCCAGCCGCACCAGTTCCTTGCGCGCGCGGGCCAGACTGGGGCCCAGCAGCGCATTGTCCTCGACGCCGAGCACGACGTTTTCGAGAATGGAGAAATTGTCGACCAGCATGAAGTGCTGGTGCACCATGCCGATGCCCAGGGCCAAAGCATGATGGGAATCGGTGATGGCGTGGGTTTTGCCATCGACGCGGATTTCGCCCGAGTCGGCAGTGTAGAAGCCATAGAGGATCGACATCAGCGTCGACTTGCCGGCGCCGTTCTCACCGACAATGCCATGCACGCTGCCGCGGCGAATGGCGAGGTCGATATCCTTGTTGGCGTGGACCGGGCCGAAGCTCTTGTTGATCTTGAGGAGTTCGATGGCGAATTCTGAAGCAGCAGCGGCCCCGGAGGGCCGCTGCGCAGAACTGTTACCCGTATGGGTGTCGGATGCCACGATAGGACTCAGACGCCCGGGCAGGTCGAGTCGACGGTGTAGTCGTGCACCGTGATAGCACCGGACTGGATCTGGGCACTCAGCTCGTCGACCTTGGCCTTGGTGTCCGCGTCGATCAGCGCTTCATTGTGCTCGTCCAGCGAGTAGCCGACGCCTTCTTCGGCCAGGCCCAGCACGGAAATGCCAGGCTTGAAGGTGGCGTCGTCGCCGCCTTCCTTGAAGGCGGTGGTGACAGCGACGTCGACGCGCTTCAGCATCGAGGTCAACACCGAACCGGGATGCAGGTAGTTCTGGTTGCTGTCGACACCGATGGAGAACTTGCCAGCATCGGCAGCCGCCTGCAGCACGCCGAGGCCCGAACCGCCAGCAGCGGCGAAGACGACGTCTGCACCAGCGTCAAACTGCGCCTTGGTGAGTTCGCCGGCAGTGACCGGGTCGTTCCAGGCAGCCGGGGTGGTGCCGGTGTAGTTTTCGATCAGAGTGATGTCGGGGTTGGCAGCCTTGGCGCCCTGGGCATAGCCACAGTAGAACTTGTGGATGATCGGCACGTCCATGCCGCCCACGAAACCGACCGTGCCGGTTTCCGACTTCAGCGCCGCCAGGGCGCCGACGAGGAACGAGCCGGTGTGCTCGTCGAAGATGATCGACTGCACGTTGGGCTGATCGACCACGGCATCGATGACGACAAAGTTGGTATCAGGGAACTCGGCGGCGACCGTGTCGAGCGCCGTGCCCCAGGAGAAGCCGGCCATCACGATGGGATTGGCGCCCTGGCTGGCGAAGCGACGGAGCGCCTGTTCGCGCTGGGCATCGTTCTGTAGCTCAAGGTCGATATAGCTGCCGCCGGTTTCGGCCTTCCAGGCCTCGGCGCCGTTGAAGGCAGCTTCGTTGAACGACTTGTCGAATTTGCCGCCGAGATCATAGATGATCGCCGGGTCGGCGAAGGCGGCACCCGTCAGAACCGCGCTCAGCGCGACGCCGCCAGCGATGGCCTTGGTGAGATTTGAAAATTTCATTGAGTTCGTCTCCCTGTCTCACACTGGAGCGTTGGCGCTTGACGCCAACGGACAATCTCCGTGCGCTAACAAGGGATACAATCGTGCAAACGAAGCGCCTGCAAGAGGGAATCGCGGAAATTTTTCCGATTGGTCAAATTTTGGCCGGCATGCTTACCGGCGCGGCAGCCCCGGCCCGCAGACCGGGCACAATTCACCAATGAGCGAGGACGCCCTCGAATATCTGGCCGAGGTCGGCGTCGGCATAGAGCACAGCCAGGATGGCGAGCGACGCGATGGCGAAAAGGGCGATTGTGTCGCGGGTCCGGCTGTTCATGGTATTTGTTTCAAACTGGAAGAGTGGCGGTGAATCCTAGCCCAGGACCGGTTGCAAGATTGTGATGCTTTGGGGGCATCCGGCGGCACGGTTAAGGTACGCTTAAGGCTCGGTCTGGTCGACGCCCAGCGGCGTCACCTGCGCACCCATGGCGCCACCGAACCGCTCGAAGAAGCCGTCGATGACCTTCTGGGCCGAGTTGCCGATGATGGCCCTGCCCAGCTTCATGACCTGGCCCGAAGCGCCGCCATTGGCGGCAAATATCAGCAAGGTGTCCTCGCCGCTGTCCGATAGCACGATGTCGGCCGAGCCCTCCGCCATGCCGAGCAGGCCACCCTTGCCCCGACCAGCCAGCGTATAGCGCTCGGCCGGCACGATGTCGGAGAGGGCAAGCTCGCCTTTGAACACGGGGTGGACTACGCCGAGGTTCACCTTGATCTCCAGATCAAGTGTGGTCTCGCCCGACCAGACGATCTTGTGGCAACCCGGAATGGCCGCCTTGAGCGCCCCGGTATCATTGAGGGCGGCCCAGACCGCAACGCGGGGCGCGGCGATGATGTAGCGACCACCGAAATCCATCAGCAGGCACCCTGCCGGCGCTGTCGTGACACCGCCCCAATACCGCCTTGATGCAGCTTGAAAGAAAGGCCTGCCATTACTGTGCCATCCCGCTCTTTACGTGCGGCTTTTTCGCACCAATATGGTCTAAATAGTTGCCCCGGCACCGTGATGCAATTGTCATGGGACCGGGCAGCAGCGATCTATAGCGCGAGCAAGCGCATTCCGCCGGTTCGGCATCTGACTACGGGGAGCGAGTGAATGGCCAATGAAGTGAGCACGGCACCGGCAACCGCAACGGCGTCTGCCGTGGTGGCCGAAAGGCCCTTGCAGTATCTGGACAAGGCCGTCAACGCTATCCGCGACCTGGGAATCTGGCCTGAGCAGCAGGGCGAGCAGCCGATCACTGGCCTGCTCAGCCAGATCACCGAACTGGACGAGACCCGCGTGGTGCTGATCGGCCGGACGCTCAGCCAGGCCAGCGCCTTCAACGAAGTGGTGCGCGAGCAGATCGCCGCGATGAAGATCGGCGAGCGCTATGAAGACATCACCAAGGGCTTCGATTCCATCCGCGACGATGCCAAGGGCATGGTCGACCAGTTGGCCGACAACAAGCTCGACATGCTCGAACGCGCCGGCAACGTCTGGATGAAGGTCAGCCGCGGCGACATTGCCACGCGCTTCAACAAGATCCGCGACATCTACCTGTCGGTGTCGGCCGATACCAAGGACCAGATCGACCGCGAACACACCATTCTGGAAGCCTATCGCGATTTCCGCGGTGCGCTGAAGCAGGCCGAAGTGATGGCGCTCGAGGTGCTGCACACGGCCGAGCAGCGCCTTGAGGCCAAGAAGAATATCCTCAACGCTGCGTCGACCGCCGTGTCGGGCTATGCCGGCAGCGTACCGGCGGATCGCGCGCGCCTCGAAATGGATCGCGACGAAAAGCTGCGCGAGATGCAGAACGAGGAAAAGCGCTACCAGATCGCCAAGGACCTCTCGGACAATCTCACCATCTCCTACAACACCTCCGAAGTGGTGATGGCGCGGCTGATGCAGACGACCAATGCCAAGGAGCGGGTCTATCAGCAGTCGATCTCCTTCTTCTCGACCAATGAGACCGTGCTGACGGCCCTGTCGGCATCGTTCACCGGCATGTTCGGGCTGCACGAATCCACCGAAACGCTGAACGCCATGAAGGAAGGGATGAGCAAGAGCCTCGAGACCCTGTCCGAAATCGGCGATCGGGTGACGGAAGAAGCGGTTCGGGCCGGTTACGGCCCCACGATCCGTGCCGATGCGGTCAAGAAGCTGGTCGATTCCGTGGTCAACTTCCAGGAGAAGAGCCGCACGATCATCAACGAGATGCGCGTCGCCTCGACCAAGAACTCGGCCGAAATCCGCGACGCTGTGGAAGACGGCAAGCGGCGCCTGGCGGCACTGGCTGCCGACGGCAACGCCCTGCTACTCGAAACCAGGAACTGAGGACGCCGTAACCACGGGTGAACGCCAACAATGAGTGACGTGACAGCGAAGCCCGCTGCGCCCCTGGATGAAGTCATGCTGGCGATGGACGTGGTCGACACGCTCCGTCACCGGCAGGACCTGGCTGTGCGTGAGCTGGGCACCGATGCCAAGGAAAAGCAGCTGCTCGACAAGCTGCGCGACATCTATCACCACCAGGGCATCGAGGTTCCCGACCATATCCTGCGCGAGGGCGTCGCGGCGCTGCAGGAAAGCCGCTTCGTCTACGATCCGCCCAAGCCGGGCTTTGGCACGAGCCTCGCCAAGCTCTATGTCAGCCGCAAAAGCTGGGGCAAGCCGGTGGGTGCGGCTCTTGTCGCCTTGCTGTTGCTGGGTGTGGGCTATTTCGGCGTCTGGCAGCCGTACCAGAATGGGCAGGCCGAACAGGCGCGGATCGAGCTGGCCGAAGGCCTGCCGGCCCAGATGGATGCGCTCTACCGGACGATTTTCGAGGAAACCAAGGTGCAGCAGGCCGTGGCCGACGCCGAGGCGCTGCGCAGCCGCGGCAAGACCTTCGCCGCCGAAGGCAACCGCGCCGGCGCTGAGCAGGCCGTCGCGGACCTGACCGCCCTGCGCGACCAGTTGCGACAGGAATATACGCTGCGCGTGGTGAACCGCTCCGGCGTGCAGTCCGGCTTCTGGACCATTCCCGAAATCAATACCGCGGCCACCAATTACTACATCGTGGTCGAAGCGCTCGACAGCGCTGGCAATGCGCTAAGCCTGCCCATTCTCAATGAGGAGAATGGGGAGGTCGAGGTGGTCAGCCACTGGGGCGTGCGCGTGCCCGAGAATGTCTATGACAGGGTGGCCGCCGACAAGCTTGACGATGGCATCATCCAGATCAACGAAGTCGGCCGGAAATCTGATGGCTTCCTTGAGGTCGAGTACAATTTGCCGGTTCTCGGCGGCGCAGTGACGCGGTGGTAAAGCAATGAGCATCCGCGGACCCGAAGCACTGGCCAGTCTCGACGAGGCGATGCGCGACATCCGCCGCGAGGAGGAGGAAATCTCCAAGCGCCTCGCACGCTCGGCCGAAAAGCTGGGCAAGATCCGCGAGAACGAGGCCGAGCTGTTTCGGCAACTGGCGCAGTTGCGGCTCGATCCTGCCGTGCAGGGTGAATTGGACGGCGCCATCTCCTCCGCGGAAACCAGGGCCCGCGAGCAGCTCAAGGCGCATGCCAAGAATCTGAGCAAGGCCGAGAAGGACGTCGCGGAAAGCGATGCCGCGCTGACCCGGCTGACGGGTGAGCGGGCCGACGCCCTCAAGGTCTATGAGGGGCACCAGGCCGAACTCAAGGCGCTAGGCAGCCGGCTAGGGGCGTCGATCGCGCGCGATCCGGCCTTTGCCGCAAAGCGACAGCAGGCGAGCGAACTGGCCGACATTGCCGGCCAGTCCATGCGCAAGACCGAGCAGGCAGAGCAGGATCGCGAGCAAAAGGGCAAGCCCTACCGCGACGACGCCCTGTTCATGTATTTGTGGGAGGCCGGCTACGGCACGGCCAGTTACCGGGCCAACAATCTCATCCGCTATTTTGACGGCATGGTCGCCAGTCTCGTGGGCTTCCACAAGGCGCGGCCCAACTTCGCCATGCTCAACGAAATCCCGCTGCGGCTGCGCGAGCATGCCGAGCGGCAGATCGAAAACGCCCGGCATGCCGAGGCCGAGGTCGACGCGCTGGAGATGGCGGCCATCGACGATGCCGGCGGCAAGCCGATGCGCGAGGCCATGGAGGCGGCGCAAAAGCAGATCGACGCCCTCGACGCCGAGATCGTGGCGACTGAAGACCGACGCGACGAGGCTGCCAAGACGCTGGGCATGCTGTCCCAGGGCGGCGATGCTGCATTCGAAGATGCCTTGGCGGGGTTGGCAACGGCGCTCGGCCGCGAAGATATCCAGACGCTGCTGGCCGAGGCGCGTCGCACCCGCACCGGGCAGGACGATACCATCGTCGCCCAGATCGATGATGCTCGGGCGCGTGCCAAGGAAGAAGAAAACGAAACGCGCGAGCTGAACGACCGGCTCAGGACGCTGGCGGCACGCCGGCGCGAGCTGGAAGATATCCAGTGGGAGTTCAAGAAGCAGCGCTTTGACGATCCTCGCTCCAGCTTCCGCGACGACAAGCTGGTGGGCGACGTGCTCAACGACTTCCTGCGCGGCGGCATCTCGGCCGCCTCCTATTGGGACCAGTGGCGACGCAGCCAGAACTGGAGCGCCGGGACGTCCGACTGGGGCGGCGGCGTTGGCCTGCCCAATAACGGACGGCAGCGCTCCAACTCACCCTGGCCGGAAGGGGGTGGCAGCACCATGAACTGGCCTGATGCCAGCTTTGGCGGCGGCGGGAGCGGCAAGCCCAGGAGCAAGGGCGGCTTTGGTGGCGGCTGGGGCAGCGGTTCAGGCAGCGGCGGCGGCTTTTCCCGCCCGCGCACCGGCTCGACCGGCACGCGCAAGCATGGCGGCTTCAAGACCGGTGGTGGATTTTAGCCCGCCTCTAATTCGACGGCGGCTGCGCCATCAATTCCCAGACATTGCCTTCGCTATCCTCGAAATAGGCTGAATAGCCCCATTCCGACTGCGTACCCTCGGTGATGATGGCGCCACCCGCGATCAGCACCCTGCGCAGGATGTCGTCGACTTCGGACGGGCTCGCCGCCTGGTGGCTCAGCACGAAGCCGGGCGTGCCGGGGATCGCCACATCCTTGCCCGCCGTCTGGGCGATCTGGTCGCGCGGAAACAGCACAAAAGAGAAGTCATCGTCGAAGAAGAAGGCGACGTGGTCTTCCCCTGCCCCGATCTGCTCGTCGGTGATGTCGAACAGGGTGCGGTAGAAGGCAAAGGCCCGCTCCAGGTCGTCGACGCCGATGGTGATGATGGAGATCGATGGCTTCACGGGGTGCTCCTGTTTTGCCGCAACCTAACGACGAAGCGGCCGGAGGTCATCCCCCTCCGGCCGTCCAGCAGTGTCGTCAGTGCGCGTGCTCGGTAGTGGGCGCGTCGGCGGCCGAGGCCTCGACCGGCAATAGCACTTCCACCGAGCCGGCCTTTTCGAAGGTCAGCGTCACGGTGATGCTCTCACCCTCGACAAAGGCCTGGTTGAGCCCCATGAACATGATGTGGAGGCGCCCGGGCGCCAGCGCGACGGTTTCGCCGGCCGAGATTTCCAGCCCGTCGGTGAGTTCGCCCATTTTCATCACATCGCCTTCCATCGCCATCGCGTGGATCTGGGTCTTGTCAGCGACGGTGGAGGCGGCCGAGATCAGACGGTCAGCCTCGGTGCCGGTGTTTTCGATGGTGAGGAAGCCCCCACCCACCGGCGCATTGGGCAGGGTGGCGCGGGTGAAGGGCAGCGAGATGTTGATGGGCCCCAGATGGATGACGCCATTGTGGGCGAAAGCGGGCGTGGCGACGAGAATGGCGGCCGCAAGGGCAGCGCGAAGCAGACGAAGCATGATGAAATTCCGGTTTTGAGAGGTCTGGATGGCCGAGTGGCCGACGGGATCAGACCGTGACCGGAGGCGCCCGCGGACCGCTGGGAGAAGTGACCGGAACCGGCGTGAAGGCCGGCAGGTTGAGCAACAGAGGGGTGGCGAGCGACGCGAGGTCGAGAGCGGCGGGCAAGACGGCGGCAGTTGGAAGCACAAATTCAGTCTTGGCCACACCCGTCGCCGGGCATTTGCTGACTTCTGCGTCCTGGTCGCCATCCGTCACGCCAACGGAGGTGCAGAGCGCCCAGCCCGTTTCCAGCGCGGTATATCCCAATTCCTCGAAGGCGCGCTGGCTGGCGCGTGCTTCATGGATCGGCGCCAGCACCGTCAGCAAATAGATTGCCAGCACGGCCAGGGCCGTTCCGATCTCTCTGCTCATGGTGCGCATTGTGGGCATGGCGCATCCTTAGGCGCGATCGCGGCGCTGCTCAATGGCCGTTTTGTCGCGGACTATTGATCCACGTCATGGCATCAAGTGCTGGGCACGTATGTCTCGCTGCACAGCGCGATGAAACTCTTCATCGCGGCCGAGAGCGGGCTGGTCTTGCGACGCGCCACCAGCAATTGCCGCAGGGCCCAGGGTTCGGCCAGCGGTGCGCAGACCAGGTCGGTTCCCGCCAGCAGATGCAGGCTCGTTGAGCGCAGAAAGCCGATGCCGAAGCCAGCTTCCACCATGCGCACCAGCGCGGGAAAGCTCTCGACCCGCACGGTCTCGACCAGCGGCTTGCCGGTCTTCCGCGCTGCCTCGCCGACAAGGCGATCCAGCGAGCCAGCCTGGTGGATGCCGACAATGGGATGGTCGATCACGCTGGCAAAATCGATGTCCTTGCGTGGATCGAGCCGGTCGGCCAGCGCATGATCGGGCGGCGCCAGCACCCAGACGCGATCATCCTCGAAGGCCTTGATCTCGAAACGGGTGAAATCGTAATTGTCCGAGACGATGGCGATATCCGCCCGGCCCTCGTCGAGCGCCAGCAGCGCCTTGGCCGCGCCCATTTCCTGAATGTCCAGATCGATGCCGGCATGCTTGGCCGAATAGCGGGCCAGCAGTTCCGGCAGGCGCCCGGTCAGCGCCGAACTGGTACAGGCCAGCCGCAGGCTGCCTCGCTGGCCGCTGCCGAAATCGGCCATGACCGCGTCGAGATCAGCGATGGCGCGCAGCACAGTGCGGCAGCCCTCGGCATAGGCTTCCCCGGCGCTAGTCAGTTTCACGCCCTGGGCCGAGCGATCGAACAGCACCACGCCCAGCCGGCTTTCGAGATCGGAAACGCGGCGGCTGACCGCCGATGAGGCAATGCCCTCGCGCTCGGCAGCACGGCCGATCGAGCCGGTTTCGGCCAGCAGCAGAATCAGGCGCGCGGTAACACTGTCGAACGGTGCCATTTCGTCTCCCTGAAACGGCACCATACTCATCGGCGTCAGTTCAGCAAGGAAATGCCGCGGGCGAGATAGAAAATGCCAATAGCCGTAACGATCCAACGCGTCCATGCTCTGAAGTTGGCATCCGTCAGCCGCTGCAGCACCCAGTGGCCGGCGCTGGTGCCGGCGATAGCGAATGGCGCGGCGAGCGCAATGGCGGCCCACTCGAAGGGCGTCAGCACCATGGTAGCGTTCCAGTAAAACAGCACCTTGGACGCGTGGGAGATCACCTGGGTCGCCGCCTTGGTGGCGATGATCTTGCGGCGGTCCATCAGCGTGCGGATGAAGAAGATGTCGACGGTGGGCCCGGACACGCCGACCGCCAGATTGAGCCCGCCGCCGAGCAGGCCGCAGATGAAGCCATGATGGGGCTTGCTCGCGTCGAGGGCGAGCCAGGATTGCGGAATCCAGACCAGGATCGGCAAGAGGCCGATGACGATGCAGATGGTTGCCAGATTGGGCGTGTAGCGGATGACAAAGAGGATGATGCCCGCGGTGAGCAGACCCAGGCAGATAATGCCCAGGATTGCCCAATCAATGAACGCACGGGAGAAGACGGCGCGCGACCCATTGGCGATGATCTGGATGGCACCCTGAACGGCGATGGCCGTGGGCGCTGGCAGGATGGCCAGCAAGACCCCGAGCAGGATGAGTCCACCGGCCATGCCGAAAATGCCCGACAGCATGGACGTACAGAACACCGCCAGCAGCAGGGCGGCGGCAAGCCAGAGACTCATGATTGTTTCCCCAAACTGGCTCGTTTCATGCGCCGAGTTGGGCAGAGCGAACAGCGCTAATGCGGCAAGGGGTGTTGCTGTTCTTCACCTCTCCCTGGGGGGAGAGGTGAAAGCGCGCGACCTACTCCAGCAGCGACGGGAAATAATCGCTTGCGGTGGGCGCCAGCAGGTCGGGGATGTCGGAGAGGCTCACCGTCAGCAGATCCTCGGTACAGGCGTGAATGACATGGGGCAGGCCTTCGAGCGTGAACACGACCTTGTCGCCCGACGCGAAGCGCAGGCCCAGGTTGGTGGTGATCAGGTCTTCCATGCCGCATTCCTGGGCGAACCCGGCGTCGCTCGGCGCAAAATTGTTCAGCACATAGTCGATGAGGCTCTGGCCGGCGGCCCAGACATATTGCCCGGGCGCCTCCAGCGCGGCGGCCTGATCGACCACCGCGTCGTAATCGCCGATCTTGCGGGTCGCCACCCAGTCCTTCAGCACCTTGCCCAGTGCCAGTTGCTTGCCGGTCCTGACGTCGATGACGAAACTGTTGAAGTGGTTGTTGGGATGGGCGCCGCCACACCAGGTGCTGCCGGATTCGGTCCAGCCCAGCACGGTCGGCGAGAGATAGCCCAGCGCGATGTTTTCGCCATCGAAGTCGCCCAGCGAGCTACCGTCCATGCTGATGCCATGGCCCGAATAGCTGAAACCTGAATAGGCGGTGTTGAGGCAGGAAAAGGCCGCCAGATTGATGGTGGCGTGGCGTTCGGCCAAGGCCCGGTTGGCCGCCTCGGTGGAGCTGCCATCGGCCAGGGCGACAATGCGCGGAAAGGCGAAGACGCTGCGCGGATCGCTGACGAAGCGGAAGCTTGAGCCATCGAGCGTCTGCACCGGGCCTTCGGTCAGCGCCACATCCATCTTGGCGAAATCATAGGGCGCCGTTGCCGCGGTAAAGGGCTCGCCGTCGCCATCGATCTGCGTGAAGGCGTTATCGGCGAGGCCCATCGGGCTGAGTATGCTACCCTTGGGCAGCGTGCGGCGGCCGATTTCGGTGAGGGCGACATAGAGCGTCTTGCCGGGCTTGTCGGCTGGCGCCCAGGTGCCGCTCAGCTGGCTGCCATCGGCGGAAAAGTTCAGCAACCACAGCCCGCCGATCGGGGGCTCGGTCACGGCGCCATCGGCATCGAGAATGCAGGTCTCTTCGCTGCACGGCGCTTCCTCGGCCAGCTCGATGCTGTCAATGCCGTCCAGATTGTGCAGCGGAATGTCCCCGCCCACCCGCATATAGCTATAGCGCCCCGTCATCATGCCTTCCGCCGGATCGGTCAGCTCGACCAGGATGTCGCTACGCCCCAGCGTGCCCTTGTAGGTGATGGCATCGAGTGCCAGAACGGGCGTCGTGGACAGCAGGATGGCGGTGACGATGAGCTGGCGCATGGATGGTTCCCCCTGTGGCCTCATCTAGCATGCCGACCTGAACGCGTCCTGAATGGCTTCCTCTTCACCTCTCCCCCAAAGGGAGAGGTGAAATGCTCACGTACTCGCGGCCCTGGCATTGGCCTGTGCCACCAGGTCGTCGGGGATGTCGTCGAAGCTGGCATAGTTCATGTTGTAGAGCTTGGCGTAGAGCCCGTTCTTTTCCATGAGCTGGTCGTGATTGCCAGTCTCGATCAGTTCGCCATTCTGCAGCACGATGATGCGGTCGGCGCCGCGGATCGTCGCCAGCCGGTGGGCGATGACCATGCCGGTGCGGCCCTTGAGCAGGGTCAGCAGCGCCTTCTGGATCTGCCGTTCGGTATAGGAGTCGATATTGGCGGTGGCTTCGTCGAGCACCAGGATCTTGGCGTCGGCCACCAGCGCGCGGGCAAAGCTCAGCAATTGGCGTTGCCCCAGGGAAAGATTGGAGCCGCGCTGTTCGAGGATGCTGTCATAGCCCTCGGGCAGGCGCATGATGAAGTCATGCGCGCCCACAGCCTTGGCGGCGGCGATGACGTCGTCACGCGTGGCCGAGGCCTTGTTGTAGCGGATATTGTCGAAGACGCTGCCGGTGAACAGGAAGGGCTCCTGCAGCACCATGGCGACCTGCTCGCCCAACGATTCCTGGGTCACGTCGCGCACGTCGTGGCCACCCACGAGCACGGCGCCGGACTGTACTTCGTAGAAGCGATGGACCAGCGACATGGCGCTTGTCTTGCCCGAGCCGGTCGGGCCGACCAGGGCAACGGTTTCGCCCGGATTGACCTTGAAGCTGACATTCTTGAGCACCGGACGATCGGCGGCATAGCCGAAGACCACGTCCTTGAACTCGACCGAACCGTCCATGTCGCGCGTCAGCGTCACGGCGTCGGGCTTGTCGTTGATCGAGGTCGGCACATCGAGCACTTCGGTGATGCGGCGGCCCGAAGTCATGGCGCGCTGCATGATCGAGTATTGCATGGTCAGCGAGCGGATGGGGTCGAAGAAGCGCTGGATGTAGAAGATGAACGCCACGATGACGCCGATCTCCAGACTCCCATTGAGCACCAGCGAGCCGCCGACCACGACCACAATGGCCATGGCAACGCCGGTGAGGCTGTCGACGATCGGCACCATGACCTGGGCATAGCGCGAGCCGGTGAGCTGGGTCTGCAGGTTGGTATAGGCCTTGTCGTCATAGAGGTCGAAATTGACCTTCTGGCGATCGAGATTCTGCACCGTGCGCACGCCATTGATGCCCTCGGCCATGGCGCCTGCAGTGATCGAATTGGTTTCATGGGCCGCCCAGAAGGCGCGCTTGGCCGGCGGAAGCCAGAAGATGCGCACGATGAACAGCACCGGCATGGTGGAAAGCGTCAGCAGGCCCAGCCGGAAATCGAGCGTCAGCAGCACCACGACGATGCCGACCAGCAGCACCATGTCGCCGACCGAAAGCACCGAGGTCTCGAGGAATTCCTGCATGGAATTGACGTCGCCCTGCAGCCGGCTCATCAGCCGGCCGACTTCAGTCTTGTCCATGAAGCTCAGCGACACACGCTGCAGCTGGTTGAACATGGCGCGACGCATGTCGAACAGCACGTTCTCGGCCACCTGCCCCACCTGGCTTTCCTGAATCCAGGAGGCCGCGTAGTTGATGACGACCGCCACGGCGAAGGCAGCGACGGCCCAAGCCAGATTGGTCGAATTGCCGCCCTCGGTCATGCCGCTATCGATGGCGCGGCCGATGATCAGCGGAATGGCAAGCTGGGTGGCGGTGAAGACCAGCACGGCAAGCACCGACAGATAGATGCGCAGGCGATAGGGACGCACGAAGGCCCAGATGCGCCGCACGGTCCTGGGGTCATAGGCCTTGCCGAAGATTTCCTCTTCGATGCGATGGCTGCCGACGCTGGCGCGGGGTGGGCGCTGGCCCGGAAAGGCGGCGACTTCGCGGTCTTCTTCGTCGACGGCGCTCATTGGGCGGCGCTCCCGATCTCGATATCAATGTCCTCGGTGGGGCGGGTCTGCAGGTCGTAGAGCGCGCGATAGCGGCCGCCCCGCGCCAGCAATTCCTCGTGGCTGCCCTGCTCGATGATCTTGCCGCCCTCGAGGAACAGGATGGTATCGGCATGCAGGAGCGAACTCAGCCGGTGGCTGATCACCAGCGTCACCCGGTCGCCGGCATAGCGGCGCATGGCGCTGCGAATGCGGTGCTCGGTGCCCGCGTCGATGGCGGCGGTGGAATCGTCGAACACCATCACGGCGGGCTTGAGCACGAGGCTGCGCGCAATCGACAGGCGCTGGCGCTGGCCGCCCGACAGGGAAATGCCACGCTCGCCCACCACCGTGGCATAGCCGGCCGGCAGGCCCATGATGTAATTGTGCAGCTGGGCGCTTTCGGCGGCCTTTTCGATCTTGGTTTCCTTCGACCACGGGTCGCCATAGGCGATGTTGTTCTCGATCGTGGTGGTGAAGAGGAACGAATCCTGCTGCACCACGCCGATCGCCCGGCGCAGCGATTGCAGGCTCACCTTGCTGACATCCTGGCCATCTATGGTGATGCGGCCGCCGCTGACATCATAGAAGCGCGGGATCAGGTGGGCGAGCGTCGACTTGCCGCTGCCCGGAGCGCCGACAATGCCGATGGTCTGGCCGGCTTTGGCCTCGAAGCTGACGCCATCGAGCGTCGGATGGGTGGCGCCGGGATAGGTGAAGTGCACATTTTCGAAGCGCAAAGTGCCTTCGCTCACCTTGAGGTCGGGCACGCCGGGCGCATCGGCGATGGCCAGCGGTTCATCGAGAAAGGCGAAGAAGCGTTCGCCGCAGGTGGAGGCGCGGGCAAAGGAATTGACCATCAGGCCAAGCTGGCGCACCGGCATCTGCAATATGGTCATGAAGGTGAGAAAACTGGCCAGCGTGCCCACGCTCATCTCGCCGGCAATGACCTTGTTGCCGCCCACCCAGAGCACCAGCCCCATGGCGGCAAAGAAGGAAAAGGTCATCGCACTGGTGTTGCGCACGCGGATATTGACGCGGTCATGCGCCAGCTGCAGCGCGTCCCTGGAGGCCACATCGAACTTGGCGAGCTCGAAATTCTGCCCGGAAAAGGCGCGGACGACGCGGATGCCGCCGAGATTTTCTTCCATCACCCGGGTCAGGGCCGAGAGCTTCTGCTGCAGGGTGACCCAGGTGGCGCGCAGGGTCAGCTGCGCTACCGAGGAACGCCAGGCGACAAAGGGCACGAAGCTCAGGGCCAAGAGGCCCAGCACGACATCGGTGGTCAGCAGCATATAGGCGCCAACCCCGATCAGCACCGAGAGCAGCACCATGCGCACCTGACCGGTGGCAAAGAACATGCGCACGCCGTCGAGGTCGAGCAGGCCCATGGTGATCAGGTCGCCGGTATGGACCTTGTCATGGTAGGAATAAGACAGCCGCTGCACCTTGTCGTAGAAGGCCAGCCGCAGCTCGTAGCCGAGATGGTGTCCCACCGATTCCGAATAGTAGTTCTGGATCAGGGTGAAAAAGCCGCGCGCCACCGAGACGCCGAGCAGGGTCATGGCGCTCCAGAACAGCGCCTGTTCGGCGCCGGCCGCGCCGGCTTCCAGAATGCCCTGCGCCTGATCGACCGAATAGCCGAGCAGGCGGGGGATCAGCAATTGCAGCACCGAGGCAATGATGGTCGCACCAACCGCTGCGGCCGCCTGCCAGGGGTGACGAAGCGATAGAAGGGTGATCCGCAGCAGCGGCCCCCGGCCCTTTCCGGCCTGGGCCGCGGCCACATGCGCCTGTGCATCGCCGCGTGAATGGACGCGGCCAGCCTTATCGGTGGTCAAGGAAATATCCAGACTTCAATAAATGTGTGGGTCCGAACCGGCGTGGAGCCAACCGTGGCCGGGGCCCGGACAAATCAAAACTCGCGCGACTAATCAACGCCCGTTCGCCGTACCGTTCAAGATCGAATCTGAGCAAAAAACGCAAAGAATAACGTTCGTACGACGCGCAGGCGTCACTGCGGCGCGTTGAGCTCGGGATAGATCACGGCCGAACATTGCCGGTTCTGCGCGTCGAGCATGGCCTGCTCACCGGCGGTGACCATGCCGGTCTCGATGGCGTTCCAGAGGTCGTTGGCCTCCACGCCCTCCAGCCCGCATTGGCAATAGGTGGTGCACAGGCCCGGCGCCGTGCCGCCGGCTTCGCAGGTCGACTGGCAGGAGCGCAGGAAGTCGGCGCCACGCATGGCCAGTTGCGGCTGGAAGAGCTGGGCGGCGGGATAAACCAGACCCAGCAGGATGGGCTGGTGCAGCAGATAGATCAAAAGGCTCCAGCGGCCGAGCCAGGCCAGGACGCGCGGCAGTCTTCCGGTTGGCGCGATGGCAGCAAGGCGCGGCGCCCAGGCGGAGACCAGCGCCAAACGCGTGGCAATCACGCCCAGCAGCACGACGCCGAACCAGGGGAAGACCGGCACAAGATCATTGGTCGGCGGCGGCACCTGCCAGAAGCCGATCCAGGACCAGGCCTTCTCGTTGAACAGGGCATCGGAATAGACAAAGGGCAGCGCAATGACCACGGCGGCGACGGCGATAGCGAGCCAGAGTGGCGTGCGCACAAAGGCCAGGCCCAGGATGCTGAACAGGGCAATGGCATGCAGCACGCCGAAATAGACAAAGCTCTGCGAGAAGGCGAAGAAGGTCGCGACGGTGATGGCCAGCGCCCCGGCGACCACAAAGGCCCAACGCTTCCAGAACCTCCGCCAGCGAATGGCTTTGCCATGGCCCAGCATCAGCCCAACGCCGACCAGGAACAAGAAAACCGCCAGTATGCTGCGCGCAATCAGCACCCATGCTGGGTCATAGCCCACATCGGCGGCGATGAAGCGGAAATAGCTCAGGTCCCAGCACAGGTGATAGGCCGCCATGGCAATAATGGCGACGCCGCGGGCGATATCGACAATGGCGAAGCGCTGGCGGGGGGTGGTGGCGGTATCGGTCAAACGAAGGCCCCCTCACCCGCCGCTGCGCGGCGACCTCTCCCCCAAAGGGAGAGGTTAAGAAAGAAGGTCGCCGCAAACTCCCACCTCTCCCTGGGGGGAGAGGTCGGCCGAAGGCCGGGTGAGGGGGCCTTGCTTTTCAGCTTCATCAACCCGCCACCCTCGCCACCACCGCCAGGAACGCTTCGCCGTAGCGATCGAGCTTGGCCTGACCCACCCCAGGCAGATTGAGCATGTCGTGCGGATGCCTTGGCACTGCCAGGGCCATGGCGCGCAGGGTGGCGTCGTGGAAAATCACATAAGGCGGCACGCCCTGCTGCTTGGCGATGCGCGTCCGCTCTTCGCGCAAAGCTTCGAACAGCGGCAGCGCATGCGGCGGAATGCTGGCGGCGCGCTCGAGCTGGCGCCGAACTTCAACGGTCTTTTTGGGCCGATCCTTGCGCAGGGTCACCGTCCGCTCGTGCTTGAACACGGCGCGGGCGCCCTCGCCCAGCGTCAGCGCACCATGATTGGCATGATCGACCACGATCAGCCCGGATGCGGTCAATTGCCGGATCACCGATTGCCAGACCTTGGCGTCGAGGTCGGCCCCCTGCCCGAACACGGCCTGGTTCTGGTGGCCGAAGCGCTCGACCTTTTCGGTCGCCTTGCCCATCAGCACGTCGATGACATGGGCCGCGCCAAAGCGCATGCCGGTGCGATAGATGGCGGCCAGCGCCTTGATGGCGGCCTCGGTGCCGTCCCAACTTTCGACCGGCGAGCGACAGGTATCGCAGTTGCCGCAATTGCCGGGATGGGCCTCGCCGAAATGATTGAGGATGGCCTTGCGCCGACATTCGGCGGTCTCGCAGACGCCCAGCAGCGCGTTGAGCTTGCCATGCTCGACCCGCTTGATCTCGTCAGGCGCATTGCCCTCGTCGATCATGCGGCGGCGCTGCACCACATCGGCCATGCCATAGCTCATCCAGGCATCGGCGGGCTGGCCGTCGCGCCCGGCGCGGCCGGTTTCCTGGTAATAGGCCTCAATCGAGGCCGGCAGGTCCATATGCGCCACATAGCGCACGTCGGGCTTGTCGATGCCCATGCCGAAGGCCACCGTCGCCACCATGCAGATGTTTTCCTCCTTGAGGAAAGCATCCTGGTTGGTGTTGCGCCGCTCGGCCGAAAGGCCAGCATGATAGGGCAAAGCCGGAATGCCCTTGCCGCTCAGCCACTCAGCGGTGTCCTCCACCTTGGCTCTGGAGAGGCAATAGACGATGCCCGAGCTGCCCTTGTGAGCCGCAAGGAAGGCCAGCAGCTGCTCGCGCGCCTTGTCCCGCTCGACGATGGAATAGGAAATATTGGGGCGGTCGAAGCTGGTGGTGAACACCACCGCGGCTTCCAGCCCAAGCCGCTCGATGATGTCGTCGCGCGTGGTCGGATCGGCCGTCGCGGTCAGCGCGATGCGCGGCACGCCGGGGAAGAGTTCGGTGAGCTTGCTGAGTTCGCGATATTCGGGGCGGAAATCGTGGCCCCACTGGCTCACGCAATGGGCCTCGTCGATGGCAAAGAGCGCGATATCGATGCCCGACAGCATATTGGCAAAGCCCGGCGTCGCCACCCGTTCGGGCGCCACATAGAGCAGGTCGAGCTCGCCGCGCCGCAACTGGCCGCGCACTTCGGATGACTCTTCGGCAGTGAGCGATGAGTTCAGTGCCGCCGCCGCGACCCCGGCCTGGCGCAGGGCCTCGACCTGGTCGCGCATCAGGGCGATCAGCGGCGAGATGACAATGCCCACGCCTGGCCGGCAGATGGCCGGGATCTGGTAGCACATGGACTTGCCCGCGCCGGTTGGAAACAGCACCACCGCATCGCCGCCGCCGACCAGGTGATCGACCACCTCGGCCTGCTGCCCGCGAAAGCTCTTGTGACCGAAGACGTCGCGCAACACGGCGAGCGGATCGCGCGGCATGGCCGGCGCGCCGCTGCTGAACAGATTCCATGCCGATTCAAGCGTGCTCACCCCGCCCTTGGATCACAAGGGCGGGGTGAGCCGCAAGGCGGCACAAATCACGGGTCGGCGCTATCCACCGACGATCGCGCCACCATAGGGTGCATGTCTGCCTGTGGGCGCAAGCGGATCGGGTGAGGCCGGAACGGGTGGGATAAGGGCTCGGCTGCCATTGCGTTGGCCGGACCGGGAAACCGGAAAAACCGGTCCGTTCCCTCTACCACCATGTCCGGCTGACGCGTGCCGGCCTCGTGAAAAATCAATCGCTGGAGGGGTGATTGGTTCCTTCACCTTTCTTCACCTCTCCCCCAGGGGAGAGGTGAAGTCACCGCATCGGTTTGCTCAGGAAGGGCGAGCCGCGCCGCACAAAACGCCAGGGCGTGTCGGTACCCTTGGTTATGCCGATGCGCGGGCCGGTGGCGATGTCGTGGCTGGCCTCGGCCGGCAGCAGCGAAAATGGCGGCGCGTCGAGCGGCATACCGTTGTGGCCGATGTCGACGCCCAGCGACTGGCAGAGCTTGCCCGGCCCAGAACAGAGCTGGCGCGCCGCCACGCCGCCGCGCCGTTCATGCATCAGGCCGACGCCATGCATGGGCTCCAGCGCGCGGATCAGCACCGCGCTGCCGGGCCGGCAAACGAAGTTGAGGCACCAGTGGATGCCGTAGATCTTGTAGACATAGGCATGGCCGGGCGGGCCGAACATGGCGTGATTGCGCAGCGTCGGGCCGTTGAAGCTATGCGAGGCCGGATCGGTCTGGTCATAGGCCTCCACCTCGACCAGCGGCCCGCCGACGCCGTCGATGAGCAGGGTCACGCCGATGAGGTCGCGGGCGACATCGGTGACGGGACGGTCGAAGAAGGTGGGGGGCAGTTGCGGCATTAGTAGACCTCATGGTGAGCTTGTCGAACCACGAGGTCGTGCCCGCATCGTGCCACGACCTCGTCCTTCGACGGGCTCAGGATGAGGTCTACTGGGAGTGAGTCGGCCCGAGGCCGCAACGGCTCACCTGAGCGATCTCAGTCCACCCGACCGCGCGCAGCCACAGTCACCGTTTCCACCACCGCATCGCCCGAGATCAGCGTCACCGTGTCGAACAGGTTGCTGACCACGCAGGCATGGTTGGGAATGATGCGGAGCTTGTCGCCGATCCTGGGCTTGGTCGGGCAATTGGTGAGATCGATGGTGCCATGTTCCTCGCTGAGGCCGACAATCACCGCCTCTGGATAGGCCTCGATCAGGCCGAAGCCGCTCATGCCCAGCGTGTCGCTGGTCAGCGATTTCGAGCCGGCATCGATGATGGCGCGGTTTTCGGTGGGGCGGCTGACCACTGTGGCCAGCACGGTCAGCGCGCAATCGTCAAAGGTGCCGACGCCCTTGGCCACCTGGTAGCGGTCCATATAGATATAGGTGCCCGGCCGGTGCTCGGTGGCGGCAGTCACCTCATGCGCGCGCCAGATGTCGGGTGTGCCGCCATTGGAGACGATCTCGGGCGGCAGGCCTGCCGAGGTCAGCGCCAGTTTGGCGCCCGCCAGCCAGGCGGCATTGGCCTCGACCTGGCCCGCGGCCGGATAGGTCATCAGTCCGCCGAAGTGCAGCCCCGGCGACTTGGCGATCTTTTCGGCCAGCGCCCAGGCCTGCGACGGCGTCTGCACCCCACAGCGGCCCATGCCGGTATCGCATTCGACCAGCACGGTCAGCGGCCTGGCCGACCCCGCAAAGGTGGCCGAGAGACCCTCGACCGTTTCGGCGCTGTCGGCCGTCACACTGATATGCACCCGCGCATGCAGCGCCTTGAGCCGGGCCAGCTTGGCGGCGCCGATAATATTGTAGGGCAGGAAAATTTCGCTGATGCCGGCATCGGCGAACACTTCCGCCTCGCCCAGCTTCTGCACGGTAATGCCGACCGCGCCCAGTTCGATCGCCCGTTTGGCGAAGCGCGGCAGTTTGTGGGTCTTGATATGCGGCCGAAGTTTCAGGCCGTGGCTATCGGCGTAGTCTTGTACGCGTTTGAGGTTGGCCTCGACGCGATCGAGGTCGATCAGCACGGCCGGCGTATCGAGTTCAGCGATATCGCTCATTTGTCCCTCAGCACGTCATCGACGAAACGCAGATTGCCGGCCGTCAGCCCGGCATCGACCGGCAGCACCGTACCGGTAATACCCGAGGATGCATCGGAACAATAGAACACTGCCGCATTGGCGACCTCGGACGGCAGCACCATGCGCCCGAGCGGATAATGCGGCAGCACATTGTCGAGCAGCGTCGGGTCGGCGGCCAGCCGGTGGTCCCAGGCCGGCGTGCGCACCGAACCGGGGCAGATCACGTTGGCCCGCACCCCCTGCCCGCCGCGTTCCACTGCAATGGCCTTGGCATAGGCGACCAGCCCCGCCTTGGCCGCCGCATAGGCCGGATTGCCATAATGGGCCAGCGCATTGACCGAGGAGATGAAGACCAGGCTCCCCTTGCCGCGTTTCGCCATTGCCGCGACGATAGGGTCGGTCATGGCATAGGCGCCGTTGAGGTTGATGGCGAGTTCGGAGGCCCAGACATCATCGTCGAGATGATCGAGGATTTCCGCCCGCGTAAAACCGGCATTGGAGACCACCGCATCGGGCGCGCCGAACTCGGCCAGATAGCGCCCGATCGCCGCCCGCGTGCCCTTGGCATCGGCCTGGTCGAACAGCACCTTGCCAGCCAGATCAAGGCCTTCCAGCATGCTCGCTTCGCGATCGGCACCAATCACCGTTGCGCCGGCCTCGCGGCAGCTGCTGACCAGCGACTGGCCGATGCCGCCGCCGGCGCCGCTGATGAGCACGGTCTTGCCGTCGAGGCGGAAGGGGGAAGCGGTCATTTCAGGGCCCTTTATAGGCAACGCATTCGATCTCGACCTTGCAGTCAACCATCATGTGGCTCTGCACGGCCGCGCGGGCGGGCGGGTTTTCGCCGAAATAGCTTTTATAAACAGCGTTGAAGCTCCAGAAATCGCGCGGATCATCGAGCCAGACGCCGCAGCGGACGACGTGTTCGAGGCCGTAGCCGGCTTCTTCGAGAATTGCTATGAGATTTCTGATGGTTAGGTGGGTCTGATCGACAATTCCGCCATTGATGATCTCCCCGTCTTTCATCGCCACCTGGCCGGAAACGAAGAGGAAGCCGCCGGCTTCTACGGCACGAGCGAAGGGCAGGTTCTGGCCACCAGCACCGGATTTTTCTGCTCCATAGCGCTTGATCGGCATTGGGCACTCCTTTTCGCAATTTCTGAAAGCCAATTTCGTCAGGTGGCACTTTAGCGGGCTAAAAGCGCATTCTCATCGGCAATTTGCGCTCAAAAATGTAAATTTCTTACGTGATTGACCCTCTATGCCTATGCTAGCCTGAGCAGGCATGCGCTTGCAGCATGCTGCCATCTTTCTTGTCATTTTCTGCGGGATTTCTCGTGCGCGTCTTCACCGCTGCTCTCGCCACCGAGACCAATACGTTTTCGCCCATCGCGATCGACAAACGCGCCTTCGAGGCGTCGCTCTATGCCCGGCCCGGCGAGCACCCCGCCACGCCGACGCTGTGCACAGCGCCGATCACAGTCGGCCGCGAGGTCTGTGCCCATGAGGGCTGGACGCTGATCGAAGGCAGCGCCAGTTGGGCTGATCCGGCGGGCCTCGTTGCCCGGGCGACCTATGAGGAGCTGCGCGACGAAATCCTCGACCAGTTGCGCGCCGCGCTGCCGGTCGATGGGGTGGTGCTGGGGCTGCATGGCGCCATGGTGGCCCAGGGCTATGACGACCCCGAGGGCGACCTGCTTGCCCAAGTCCGCGATATTGTCGGGCCCGATGTGCTGGTCTGCGCCGAGCTCGACCCGCATAGCCATCTCACCGCCAGGCGCGTGGCGGCGGCCGACTTCTTCGTGGTGTTCAAGGAATTCCCCCATATCGACTTTGTCGACCGTGCGCGGGACCTGTGGGCCATTGCCGTGCGGGCGCTCAAAGGCGAGATCAAGCCGGTCATGTCGGTATTCGATTGCCGGATGATCGACGTCTTCCCCACCAGCAAGCAGCCGATGCGCGGCTTCGTGGACAAGCTCTACCGCCTCGAAAAATCCGAGCCGGGCCTGCTGTCGCTGTCAGTCATTCACGGCTTCATGGCCGGCGATGTGCCCGAAATGGGCACCAAGGTGATCGCGGTCACCGACAACGCTCCGGGCAAGGGCGAAGCCCTGGCCGAGACGCTGGGGCGCGAGCTGTTTGCCATGCGCGGCACCTTCATGGTCAGCCAGGTGGATGAAACGGCCGCGGTCGCTGCCGCCCTCGCGGCGGCGCGCGGGCCGGTGGTGATCGCCGATGTGTGGGATAATCCGGGCGGCGGCACGGCGGGCGATGCCACGGTGATCCTGGCCGAGCTAATCGCGCGCGGCGTCACCGATATTGCCGTGGGAACGATCTGGGACCCGATCGCGGTGCAGATCTGTTTCGCGGCCGGTGAAGGGGCCGTGATCCCGCTGCGCTTCGGTGCCAAATCCGCGCCCCATACCGGCAGTCCGATCGACAAAACCGTCACCGTCAAACGGCTGGTCCGCAACGCGGAAATGCGCTTCGGCGACAGCTTCGCGCCCTTCGGCGATGCGGCCTGGATCGCGTTTGACGGGATCGATGTGATCCTCAACTCAACCCGCGCGCAGAGCTTTGATCCGTCGCTGTTTTCCGCCATGGGGATCGACCCCAAATCACGGAAAATCCTGCTGATCAAATCGACCAACCATTTCTACGACAGCTTCTCCAGAATTGCGTCGGAGATCGTCTATTGCGCGGCGGGGAAGCCCTATCCGAATACACCGGCAACGACGGATTACAAGAAGGCGCGGCGGACGATCTGGCCGATGGTTGAGGATCCGTGGGGATGATCTTTCTTCCCTTCTCCCCTTGCGGGAGAAGGTGCCCGAAGGGCGGATGAGGGGTCTCTTCCTCGAGCTTCTGGCATGGGCGAGCGCAACCCCTCACCCTGACCTTCCGCTGAACGCGTCAGGTCGTCCCTCTCCCGCAAGGGGAGAGGGTTGGCTCCACTCCGCCCATCAGTCCGCAGCCCAATTTCCATACATGATCGGCATCAGGCCCACGAGTGCCTTGAACCGATCCCAGCTCTTGCGCTCCGGCGTCGTCCAGCCGGCTTCCGCAATAGCCGACAGCCTTGGAAACACCAGGCGGTCGAAGATGGCGCGGTCGGTCATGGACTCGCTCCAGATACAGGCCTGGATGCCGAGCAGATGCGCCAGGCCCTGTTCTGAAAAGCCGGCACGGGCTTCGAACTCGTAGGTTTCCTGCGGGCCGGACCAGCCGGCCCAGCCGGCGCCCGGTTCGGCCCAGGCGACGCCATTGGCCATGTCGAGATAGTAGCGCTGGCCGGGGGAAACCACGATGTCATAGCCGCGCTCGGCCAGCGCCGCATTGATTTCCACATTGCGCCAGCCGATGACGAAGCTCTTGTCCTTGTCGACGGCATCGCCATGGGCCGCTTCTTCCCAGCCGCCGGTTACGGCGCCCTTGCTCGCGATGTACTTGTGTACGCGCTTGATGAACTCGGCCTGGATCACCGCCGTGGGCGAACCCTCGATTTCGTCGGCGCCATGGTGGTTGCCGAGCACATTGTACTGCGCCTCGTGCTTCTTGCGCATTTCCGGGCCGGCCAGCTTTTCGATCATGTCGAGGGCCAAAGGCGAGCCTGACCAGGCGGCCAGCGGCACCTCGTCGGCGCCGATATGGAAGATGCCGGCCGGGAACAGCTCGAGCACTTCGTCGACAATAGTTGCGACGAAGTCATAGACCGGCTCATAGGCCGGGTTGAGGCTGTTATTGGGGAAGCCCTGCACGGACTGGTATTCGCCGGTTTCGGCGGGATCACGCAGCTGCGGCAGCGCCTGCAAAGCCGCATAGAAGTGGCCCGGCATGTCGATCTCGGGGATCACGCTCATGGCCAATCCGTCGGCCAAAGCCACGATCTCGCGGATCACCGCCTTGGAATAGTAGCCGCCGGTCGGCTGCGGACCGGAGCCGAGCAGCGGTGGCAGGGCCTTGCCATGGCCGCGCCAGGCACCGATTTCCGTCAGTTCGGGATAGGCGTCGATCTCGACCCGCCAGGCTTCGTCTTCGGACAGGTGCCAGTGGAACTTGTTGAGCTTGTTCCAGGCCATGAGCTTGATCAGCCGGCTGACTTCGGCGCCGGAATAGAACTGGCGCGCCACGTCGAGATGGCAGCCGCGATAGGCAAAGCCCGGCTCGTCGGTGATGGTGCCGCCGGTGGGGAAGACGAAGGTCTGCGGATAAAGCTTCGCGCCGCGCTGGATGTGGCCGAGCGTCACGAGGCCATAGAACATGCCCTGGCGCGTGGTGGCCTCGACGGTGGCGGCGTCATCCGCGAAGTGGACTTCATAGGCCTCGGCGCCAAGGCCATCCTTGTATCGGACGGTGACCGGCAGGCCGGCCTCGGACGCCGGGCGAACGATACCCTCGACAGCAAAGAGATCGTCGACGAGGCCCGCGAAGGCGGCAGCGGCCCTGCTCGCATCGGTACCTTCAGGCCGCAGATCGAGCCCCGGAGGGGCGATACGGGCGCCGGTGGTGGCGACCGATTTGGGCCAGGGAATGATCGAGACCGCTACCGGCGCCCTGGCCGGAACGGGGAACTTGACCGCGCCCTTGAGCAGGGGCGAATTGTGCCCCTTGGCCTGGGTCGGGGTGGTGGCAAGGGTCACGATGGTGCCGTCGGCCAGCACGACATAGGCGGCATTGGCGCCGTCGCTCCAGTGGCGCAGCCCATAGGAGAGGCCGCGCGCGATGGACGTCCAGGTCTCGCCGGGCTGCAATACGAAGCCGTCGGGCGGCGCTATCAGCGTGTGATTGGAGAGGCGTTTGAGCAGCTTGCCGTTTTCCAATGTGGCGTGCGGGTCAATACGCGCCGGGCCGGAAAAGCCGAGCTGGAAATTGCTGACTGGGGTGTCGCCGGTATTGGTGAGCTCGATGCCATAGCCGAGCGGCGCGCCATCCGTGGCAGGGGTCCAGGTGGTGACGAGAGAAAAGGACGTGGTCATGGGAATGTCTCTTGGTCGGATGTGTGGCTCCCCTCCCCCTTGAGGGGAGGGGTTGGGGGTGGGGGTCCAGCAGTGATGAACTGAACGACCCCCTCCCTCGATCTGGCCATTCGAGCATAGCTCTCATGGCCGCCTTCTTGTCTTGAAAGGCTCCGCTGGAGCCCTTTATCGGCCTTGCCGACCGACGGCGAAGCCCCTGGGGGAGGGAAGGCTGACTGAAGATGCGGCGGACTAATCCCCCAATGGCTGGGCGTCGTCGCCGTCGCGGTTGACGACGAGCTGGTGCTTGATGCGGCGCATGGAGGCGACCGCCGGCGAGCCGAGACGGGTCGCCACCGTCTGGGCCAGGATGTCCACTGCGGCGAGGAGGGCGTAGCGTCCGGGCGTCGGCCGCAGGATATCGGGATTGTCGCGCCGGTCGATCGGCAGCAGGATATCGGCCTGCTCGGCCATGGGCGATCCGGAGCGGGTGACGACGATCCGGGGGAGGCCATACTCGCCGGCAACGGCCATGGCTTTGACCAGCGGCAGATTGTTGCCCGAGAGCGAGAAGGCGATGATCGCGGTGCCGGGCGGCGAGGCGGCGGCCCGCATCATCTGCAACTGATGATCGGTGGAAGAGGCGACCTTGAGGCCGAGGCGGAACAGGCGCACCTCGGTTTCGGTGGCGACCATGGAAGAGGAACCGCCCGAGCCGAAGGTCAGCACGAAGCTCGCCTTGACGATGCTCTCGGCGGCGCGCTCGACGGCGTCGAAATCGAGATGGTCAAAGGTTTCGTAGATGGTGGACTGGATGCCGTTGACCACGCCCTGGGCGATCTCGCGGACACTGGACGGCCCGGAGGCCGGGGCGAAATAGCGCTGCCCGACGAAGCGCGACTGAGCCAGGCGCACCTTGAAGTCAGCGTAGGAGTCGCAACCCAGCCGCCGGCAGAAGCGGGTGACGGTGGGCGGGGAGACCTCGGCCTGGGCGGCGAGGTCGACAATGCTCATCTTGAGCACGCTGTCGACATCGGCCAGCACGATTTCGGTCAGAGCGCGCTCGGAACGGGTGAACTCGTCCTTTTCGGTCTGCAGCAGTCCGACGATGTCCAGCATGGCGGCTCCTCATTTCCAGATGGGCACGGGCGAACCCCACCCACCGACCCTCCCCGCAAGCGGGAGGGTGTCGACTGCAGCATCATGCCCATCAAGTCGGCTATCAGCCGATATTGCCGGGCTAATAGACCGCCAGACCAGCCTGGTCAAAGAGGTGGACCTGCTCGGTGGCGAAGCCGATCGCGCGCGGTTCGCCTTCGGGGACATCCGGGTCGCCTTCGAAGAGGCCGATGAAATTCTCGCCACCCGGCAGGGTGGCGTAGGTCACGGTGTGAATGCCGAGATGCTCGACAATGCTGGGCGTGACCGTAAGGGTGAAATCGCCCTTGCCCAGGCGCAGGTGTTCCGGGCGGACGCCTACAGTGACGGTCTGACCGGCCACGGCCTTGGACTGGCGCGGCAGGGCGATGGTGCCCAGTGCGCCGAGGTCCACCGTGACCGTGGTGCCATCGGCCGCGGTTACCTTGCCGTTGATGAAGTTCATCTTGGGCGAACCGATAAAGCCGGCGACGAAGAGATTGTCGGGGCGGTGATAGAGATCGAGGGGCGAGCCGACCTGGGAAATGGTGCCGGCATCGAGCACCACGATCTTGTCGGCCATGGTCATGGCCTCGACCTGGTCGTGGGTGACGTAGATCATGGTGGAGCCGAGGCGCTTGTGCAGTTCCATCAGCTCGATGCGCATCTCGGAACGGAGTGCGGCGTCGAGGTTGGACAGCGGCTCGTCGAACAGGAAAATCTTGGGCTGGCGCACGATGGCGCGGCCGATGGCGACGCGCTGGCGCTGACCGCCGGAAAGCTGGCCGGGGCGATGCTGCAGGCGGGATTCGAGCTGGAGCACCTTGGCGGCGGCGCCGACGCGCTCATCGACCTGGGCCTGGGGCAGACGCTCGACGCGCAGCGGGAAGGCGATATTCTCGTAGACGGTCATATGCGGATAGAGCGCGTAGGACTGGAACACCATGGCGATGCCGCGCTGCACGGGGGGCAGGTCGTTGACGACCCGGCCGCCAATCTCGATCTCGCCGCCGCTGACATCCTCAAGGCCGGCGATCATGCGCAACAGGGTGGACTTGCCGCAGCCCGAGGGGCCGACAAAGACCACGAACTCGCCCTCCGTCACCTCCAGGTCGATGCCCTTGATGATGCGGGCTTCGTTGAAGCTCTTTTCGAGGTGCTTGAGGCTGAGCTGAGACATGGCGGTTATCTCCGGGCGGCGGGACCAATCCCGCGGGCGGGGTCAAAGGATGCCGCCGCCCCGAGGTATGGGGCGACGGCCAGGTCAGGAGGACCTTACTTGTACTGCTCGAGTTCGCCAGCGGCCGTGGTGAGGGCAGCGGCAGGCTCGGCGGCGCCGGTCACGACGGACTGGACCATTTCGATCATCACGTTCTGCAGGCCGATATAGTCGGTCAGCAGCGGCTCGGGACCACCGAATTCGATGCCGTCGAGGAAGGGCGCCCAATAGGGCGTCTCGGCGACCAGTTCATCGGAGTGGATCGGACGCAGCGGGGTCAGGCCCTGGGCCATTTCGGCATCCCACTGGCGCTCGCCTTCGGTGATGAACTTGGCGAGGCTAATGGCCTGGTCTTCAACACCGGTGCCCTTGAAGATGGCCAGCGAGTCGGTGATCAGCAGCGTGCCAGGACCCTTGGAGTCCGGGCCGCCCGGCAGCGGAGCAACGCCCCAGTTCATGCCGGCTTCTTCGGCACGGAGAGCCGCACCGACGCCGGCTTCGATCATGGCGACGCCACCGTCGAGCCAGATGGCGCGGACTTCGTTCTGCTCGTAAGCGGTCGGGCCTTCTTCGGAATAGGGCACGATTTCCTTGAGGGCGGTCAGGGCAGCCAGGTTTTGCGGGCTGTCGAGCACGATGTTGTCGTCAGCGTCGATCACCAGACCGTCATTGGTGTAAACCCAGTGGAGGAACTGGTGCATGGTGTTGTCGAACGTCTTGGCGACAAGGCCATAGCCGGCCGCATCGGTGTTCTCGGTGATCTGCTTGGCGAAAGCGATCTTTTCTTCCCAGGTCTTGGGCGGGGTTTCCGGATCGAGGCCAGCGGCTTCGAACAGGTCCTTGTTCCAGAACAGGGCCTTGGTGGAGAAGGCCACCGGCACGCCCCACTGGGTACCGTCGAAAGTGACGGTTTCAGGAACGAAGTTGTAATAGGAGGCCTTTTCCTCGTCGGTCATCGGCACCGGTACGATCAGGTCGTTCTGGGCGAACTGCTTGAGGGTACGCGAGCCGACATAGGCCAGGGAAACCGGCGTGCCGGCGGCGGCGAGCGTGGTCACCTTGTCCTGGCACTGGCCCCAGCCGACGACTTCGGGAGCGACCTTGAAGCCGGGATTGGCGGCTTCCCATTCGGCAAAGTATTCGGCATAGCCGGCCGTCAGTTCGTCACCGCAGTTGATGAAGGTGATTTCCTTGACGTCCTGCGCATGGGCGGCCGGCGCGGCGCTGGCCAAAGCCAGCAGCGACACGGCAAAAAGTCCGGTAGTTTTTCTCACGTTTAGTCTCCCTTGGTGTGCGACCCGATCGGGTGCGCTTCTCCGGGCTGGGGCTGACAGACCCCGTGCCCAAAATCCTACTGCTTGACTGCCCCAGCCGTGAGCCCGGCCACCAGGTAGCGTTGCAGGAATACGATGACGACCATGACCGGCAGCACGCCCACGAAACTGGCGGCCATCAGCTCGTTCCAGATCACCTCCTGCTTGCCGAAGAAGGCGAACAGCCCGATCGGCAGCGGCATGAATTCGGATTTGGAATTGAAGGTCAGCGCGAAGATGAACTGCTGCGCATAGGCGCCGATGAAGGTCATGATGGCGACCACGACGATGCCCGGCATGGCCAGCGGCAGGATGACCCGGCGCAGGGTATAAAGGCGCGATGCGCCATCGACCCAGGCCGCCTCGTCCAGCTCCTTGGGGATGCGGATCATATAGGTGCGCAGCAGCCAGATGGACGAGGGGATGAGGAAGGCCGCGCCGGGCACAATCATGGCCCAATAGGTATTGAGCAGGCCCAGCTCGCGCATCAGGCGGAACAGCGGGATCAGCAGCACGGCACCCGAGAACATGTTGACCGCGAGGAACCCGCCAAGCATGAGCCCGGAGCCATTGAACTGGAAGCGGGCGAAGGAATAGGCGGCCGGCACCACCACGATCACCACGACAATGGTCACGATCGAGGAGATGAAGAAGGAATTGAAGATGTAGAGGCCCAGCAGCGGCACGCTGTCCCACATGCGGAAGTAGGCGTCGAAAGAGCCGTTTTTTGGCAAGAAGCTGTAGGGCGTCGAAAACAGCAGCGCGAGCGGCTTGAGCGACACCAGGAACCCTTCGATGAAGGGGGCGAGCACAAAGAACAGGAACACGGCCAGCCCGGCATAGAGGCTGAGGGCCTCATACCAGCGGTAGCGGTCGATCATCGGCTTGGCGCTGCGCAGCCTGAGCCGGGGCCGGACGATGGCGGGGCTGTCAACGGCTGCCACTTCGGTGGTGCGGGCGACGTCGCTCATTTGGCTTCTCCCTGCGAAAGCTTGCGCACGGCGCGGAAGTAAACGATGCAGAAGATCGACACGAAGATGCAGATGACCACGGCGCGGGCGGCGCCCTCGCCATATTTGCGGGAGCCCATCGCGGTCTTGTAGGTGTCGATGATCATCGTGGTGGTGGAGCCCGAGGGTCCGCCCTGGGTCAGGATCCAGATGATGTCGAAGGAATTGAAGGTGGCGATGAGCGAGAGCAGGCTCATGGTCAGCACGGCCGGCACCATCAGCGGTAGGGTGATGCGTCGGAAGCGGTAGAAGCGCCCTGCCCCGTCGGTCCAGGCGGCCTCGTGCAGATCGCGCGGAATGGATTGCATGGCGGCCAGGAAATAGATGGTGACCATGGGCACGCCGATCCACACGTCGGTGACGATGGTGGCCCAGAAGGCGGTGTCGCCATAGGCCAGCCAGGCGACCGGCCCGTCGATGATGCCGAAATTCTGCAGCAGCCCGGAAATCATGCCGAACTGGCCGTTATACATCCAGCCCCACATGAAGATGCCGATGGCCATGGGCACGACCCAGGGCGGCATGATGAGGATGCGGAACAGCGTCTGGCCGGGAATGGCGGCGTTGAGCAGCACGGCGCCGCACATGCCGATCACCATCTTCATGCCCACCGAGAGCATGGTCCAGATGAAGGTACGGATGATCACCTCGGTGAAATTGCCGGCGGTGAAGATGCGCAGGTAATTGGCCCAGCCGACGAAGTCATAATCGGCGCGCAGCGAGGCGTTGGTGAAGGAGAGAATGAAGGTATCGACCAGCGGATAGGCGACGATGATCAGGATATAGATCAATGCCGGGGCCAGCAGGGCCAGGGCGAACATTACGGCGCTACGGCTGCTGGTCATGGCCTGTTCCTCAGTTCGCTCGCCCGAGGGCGGCGTCGAATTGCTGCCAGATCGGGGTCATGTCGATGACGGATCGGGTACGCATTGCCTGATCCATGGTGAGGGCCAGCAGGCCCGCCTCAAGTGCGTCGGTCACCGATACGGGGAGCGGGACGCCTTCGAGCATATGCTTGAGAATATCCTCGGCCATCTGCTCATCGGCGCCGTAGTGCTGGCTGAGCGTGCTGGTCTTGTAGGTGGTGTCGACCAGCCGGTCGGAGCTGCGCGAGTCAGTGACGCGCAGGAAATTGCGGATGAAGTCACCCTCGGCCATGCCCCTGGCGCCCATCACGGCGAAGCGGCGGAAGTCGTCGGGGACATTGAGATTGGTGTGAAAGCTCAGCGCCGCGCCGTTTTCGTACTGCACCATGGCGGTCTGGAAATCGATGATATCGCCGTCGCTGTCGAAGACCTTTTCCGATCCCATCCAGCCGGCCGGCTTGCGATGGTAGACTTCCATGTCGTTGATGCCGACATTTTGCGGGGCATTGGCCGGCACGAAGGTACGGCGGCCGCCGAAGCTCGATACAAAATGGGGCCGGCAGCCCATGACCCCGTTATAGAGATCGAGATCGTGGCAGCACTTTTCCAGCATGAAGCTGCCCGAATAGCGCTCATAGCGGCGCCAGTCGCGCATGAAGAAGGCGCCGTGATAGGGCGGGATATGTTCGGAGGCCTCGATGGAGGTGATGTCTCCCAGCAGGCCGTCGGCCTGGGCCCGGCGCAGGTCGACATAAAGCGGCGCATAGCGCAGCACCAAGCCCACCATGACATTGTCGGAGCCATACTGGGCGATGAGCTTGGCCAGTTCCATGGTCTCATCGACCGTGGTCACCACCGGCTTTTCGGTGAAGATCTTCTTGCCGCGCTCCAGACCGATGCGGATGTGTTCAAGGTGCAGATGGTTGGGCGAGCCCACCATCAACAGATCGAGTTCCTCATTGTCGAGCAGAGCCTCGAGCGAGGCATAGGACTTGCCAACGGAAACACCATGCTCGGCGGTATAGGGCAGGCCGGCGGGCGCGGGGTCGACATAGCCGGCAATCGTGAAGTCGGGCCGGGCGAGGGAGAACACCCGCGCCAGATAACCCAGACGATAACCAAGGCCGATAATGCCTACGCGCATGCTGTGCCGTACCCTGCTGATGAGCGCCAATCTCTTTCGGATTGGTCGGGAATTCTGTAAACGATTTTCAAGACTAGGATCGTTCCGAAAGCAATGTCAACACGAATCCGCCCCACTTTCAATACCAATTTAAGCCACCCCGAAACTTTGCCCAAAGTGGCGCCATTTTGCTGAATATCTGGGCGTTTGTATCGTGTTCGGCGCAGGGTCAGGTGTGGACAAGCTCCAAATAAACAGGCAGCATGTTCAGATTGGTATTCATCTGGGCTCCATCGGCCGGTTTCACACAGATGACATCAATGAAAATATGAAACACAAATAGCGCAGGACTGATCGCAGCGCCGAGACGCTGCCCTGCGAACCGCGAGAGCCCCGATGAGCAGCACCAATCCGTTTCCCCACGATCCTGACCGCAGTTCCATCTGGACCATGCTGGTGGAGCGCGACATCGCGGCCTTCGTCGCCGCCGACTGGGCACAAGTGGATGGCGACTTTGTCAAAGAGGGGTTCCTCGGCATCAACGGCCAGAAATCGGGCAACCCCGATGACTGGCGCATCAGCTTCCCGACACTGGAGGCCTATCGTGACGACTGGATCCGCCAGGCGCGGGAAAGCCAGAAACTGGTCTATGCCGAAGACGTGCTGACCGGCATTCATCGCGCCACCAGCCTCACCGAAATCGAGATCAATGGCGACATAGCCATCGCCCACAAGAAGTTCGATGGCTCGATCGCACTGGCCGACGGCGGCAAGGATGTCCTCAACTGGCAGACGCTCTACTTCTGCCGCAAGGTGGACGGGGTGTGGAAGCTGACGGGGTTTGCGGGGTACCTGCCCTATCCGATGGGCTTGGCGGCGTCCCGCTAGGGCAAATTGCTCCAGTGGAGCAATTTGAGCCGACAAGGCCAAGAGAGCTACGCTCGATTGGCGCGGCGACGCCCCCTCATCCGCCCTTCGGGCACCTTCTCCCACGAGGGGAGAAGGGGGGCTCCGGGTTGCCGCAACAACCGGACGGCACCTCCCCCTTGACGGGGGAGGCTGGGAGGGGGTGGCGGTTGGCCCGAATACCGGGGCTAAACACCCCCCACCCTTGATCCCTCCCCACGAGGGGGAGGGTGTCGACTGGGACTATAGAGACAAAGCCGAAGAGACCCCTCATCCGCCCTTCGGGCACCTTCTCCCGCAAGGGGAGAAGGGGACGACTGAAACCTCGAGACCCATCCATGTCCCTCCTCACCCCCCAGCGCCTGACCATGCTGATCTTCTTCCTCCAGCCGATTGCGTTCGGGTCGTGGTTGCCGCGGATTCCCGAGGTGCAGCAGGCATTGGGGCTGGGGCCGGCGGGGCTGGCACTGGCGCTGCTTGGCCTGCCCTGCGGCACCTTGCTGACCCTGCCCTTTGCCGGGCCGCTGGTGGGGCGGATCGGGCCGCGCACGGCGATCCTGGTCGGCATGGTGCTCTATTCCATCGCGGCCAGCCTGCCGGCTTTGGCACCCAATCCGACGATGCTTTTTGCTACGCTGATGCTGGCGGGTTCGTCGCTGTCCTTCGTGGAACTGGGCCTCAACGTGCAGGCAGACCTGGTGGAGAAATCGACCGGAGCGACGATCATGACCACCTCGCATGGATTCTGGTCGGTGGGCATCATGGTGGGGAGCCTGCTCGGCTCGGGCCTGGCAGCGCTGGACATCGAGGCCCGCTGGGCTATCCCACTGGTGGCCATCATCGTCCTGCCGCTGGCCCTGCTGGTGGCCAATGGCTTGCCGGTGATTGTCGCCGAAGACCCCAGGAGCCAGCACCAGCGCTCGGTCTGGGTCTTTCCGAGCTGGGCGCTGCTCGGCATCTGCTTTTTTGTCTTCGGCATTACCATGACCGAGGGTGCCATGGCCGACTGGTCGGCCATTTTCCTGCGCGACGCGCTGGGCGCCGAGGGCGGACTGGTGGGCCTGGGCTATTCGGTCTTTGCCTTCATGGTGGCGGCGGGGCGCTTTGGCGGCGATAGCCTCAAGCGGCGCTTCGGCGCCGTGACGACGGCGCGCATCTGCGGCAGCCTGGCGCTGGCAGGCGCGGCCCTGCTCTACATCGCCCCCAATACGGCGCTGGCTCTGGTGGGCTTTGGCATTATCGGGCTGGGCGTATCGGTGGGCTTTCCGCTGGCAGTGACGGCGGCCGCGAGCCTCACAGACCGGACGGCCTCGGCCAATGTCGCCATTCTCAGTTTCGTCGCCCTGCTGGGCTTTCTGGTGGGTCCCCCGGTCATCGGCTTTGTCGCCGAACATGCCGATATGCGGCTCGCCATTGCCTGCCTCGTGCCGGTCTTGCTGGTCAGCCTGATGCTGACCGGACGGCTGGTCACGGCAAAACCATCCTCATCCACCAATCTTGAAGCCGAAATTCCCGGAGTGCTCTGATGCGCATCGCTGTTGCCGGGCTGCATACCGAATGCAGCACCTATAATCCCGTACTCGCCCGCGAGGCGGATTTCCGCGTGCTGCGCGGTCCCTCCATGCTCAAGGATGCCTATTTTGACTTCCTGACGCATTTCCCGGCCGAGTTCATCACCATATTGCACGCCCGCGCCATTGCGGGCGGGCCGGTGGAACGCGGCATTTATGACCGCTGGAAGGCCGAAATCCTGGACGGCATTCGCGCCGCGCTGCCGCTCGACGGCGTCTATCTCGCCATGCATGGCGCCATGTTTGTCGAGGGCCTGTTCGATGCCGAGGGCGATTTCATCGCCGCAGTGCGTGAGGTGGTCGGCCCGGATGTGCTGATCGCTGCAAGCTATGACCTCCATGGCAATATCAGCCAGGCGATCATCGACGGCCTCGATATCTTTTCCACCTATCGCACGGCGCCCCATATCGACGTGCCGGACACGATGCGCCGCGCTGTGACCATGCTGGTGCGCGCGCTGACCACGGGCCAGCGCCCGGTCGTGGCCTGGGCGCCGGTGCCGGTGCTGCTGCCGGGCGAACGCACCAGCACGCAGGACGAGCCGGCGCGCAGCTTTTATACGCAATTGCAGGCCGTGGAGGACCCGACCGGCATCTGGGATGCCTCGTTCCAGGTGGGCTATGTGTGGGCCGACGAGCCCCGCGCCACCGCCTGTGCCGTCGTTACCGGCACCGACCGCACGGCGATGAGCGAAGCGGCGCGGCATCTGGCGCAGAACTATTGGGATATCCGCGAGCGCTTCGTCTTCGGCACCAGGACTGGCTCGATCGAGGACTGCGTCAACTGGGCGATCACGGCGGAGACCGGGCCCGCCGTGCTGGCGGAATCGGGCGACAATCCGACCGGCGGCGGGGTGGGCGACCGGGCCGAAGTGCTGGCGGAGCTGATCGCACGCGACGCGCAGGGCGTGGTGTTTGCCGGCATTGCCGACAAGGCAGCGACCGACGCGGCCTATGCGGCGGGCGTCGGCCAGTCGATCACTATCAGCATCGGGGCGACGCTCGATACGTCGAGCAAGCCGGTCTATGCCGAGGTTGAGGTCGCGTTCCTGCTCGAAACCGAGGACGCACGCCTGCGCGAGGCGGTGGTGCGCATTGGCGGCATCGCGCTGGTGCTGACGGCACGGCGCCGGCCGTTCCACAACATCGCCGACTTCACCCGGCTGGGGCTCGATCCGCGCACGGCCAAGGTCGTGGTGGTCAAATCGGGCTATCTGTCGCCCGATCTCGGCCCCATCGCCAATCCAAGCCTGATGGCGCTGTCGCCCGGCGTGGTCGACCAGTTCGTCGAGCGGCTGCAGCGCAAGCACAAGTCCATTGCGCAATATCCGTTCGACAGGGCCTTCGCCTTCACGCCCGAGGTGCGCTGGTCGGCGCGCGCCAGAAGGTAACGGCTGCGTACTGCGCTAGCCTGCGAGGCTCAGCACCAAGCGGAAGGCAACCATGCCTTCCCACCACATGGGGAAATTGGTGCCCCATTTGTTGTTGTAGAGGTTGAAGCGCAGGCCGGCGCCGTAGTCGGGAATGGCCTATTCGTCGCGGTGCTGCTGACCAGACGATCCGCCGCGCCATCGGCAATCCTGTCTATATCGAGGGCTGAGCCATACTGATCGCCAATGCGCCCTGCTCCTGGGGCATCACCTACCCCACCGGCAACGCCGTCACCTGGCAGCAATAACGTGGCGTCCGACGCCGCTGCAACTGGCCGCCCGCGACCTCGCCTATATGAGCGCCATCGCCGGATAATCCTGTTCATTTGCCGGTCAGCATCGCGGCGAAACGGTGGCGGCGGTGTTCGACCAAGGCCATTTCGGCGCCCTCTACCCCTAGCGGAATGGCAGCCCTTGCCGCTTTTCGAGACCAAGGTCTGATGGACTGAGCGACTAACGTCGTCGGCCATTTGATGCGTTGGTCTGAATATCAGCCGGACCATCGTGAGTAGTTGAGAGGACCGTTTCCAGTCTAAAAATAGTATTCATAATCAAGCGGGACAGGAACATCCAATGAGACGTCCATTCTTGCTCAGCCCCGAATATCCTGTCGCACAGCAGCAGCGGAATGACGCGCCGATAGCGGGGCACATTCTGACCGAGAAGTTCGGCCCACCCTCGCATATCCGCCGGTTCTCGCGCGGCGATACGATCTGGGAGCCGGGCTTGACCGCCATAGTGGGCTATATCGTCAAGGGTACGGTGAAACTCGTGACCTGCCTGCCCGATGGCCGGACCAACATCGTGAGCCTGATCGAAGCGCCAGGGTTTTTCGGCCGGGTCTTCGGCGTCACGACCGAGTTCACGATCGAGGCAGCCACAGACGTGGTCGTTGCCTGCTTCGAGCCTGCCGCGTTCGAAGCCCGGCTCTCGGAAAGCCGGGAACTGGAACACTTCATCCATATGGAAAACCTCTATCAACTGGACGAGGCGCACGAACGCATCATCGTCCTTGCCTGCCAGAGCATCGCCGAACGCATGGCCACCTTCATGGTCCTGCGCCTGGTTGCAGAGGAGGTGCGGCGAGGCGGGGTGCGGGACGATATCGTTCATGTCCTTCCCAATCGGCGCGATTTCGCAGCCTATCTGGGTACGACGGTGGAAACGGTCAGCCGCACCATCCAGGCGCTGGTTCGACGCGGCACCATCAGCATCATCGACAGCGCCAATTTCCGCGTACTGCGGCGCAACGATCTGTTCAGGGTCGCCAGGCAGGACGAGCACGACCTTGTCGAGATGATTCGCAGCCGCCGTCCCCACACGCGCGAGGTTGCCGAATACGCCCAACCGGGTGGCCAGCCTGTGCCCCGACACACCTCGCATTCACTGCAGCTCGCGGCCGAATAACCATCGTCGAGACGGTCTTTGCGTGGGAACACGACCTGACGCAGCGCAACAGGCAGCCCATTGCTGTCGCCACCAGTGGCAAGCGCCTAAGGGCGCATTGCGCTGTCCGCGTCGTGGTTCTGACTGGCGGCGATGACGACTTCCACCCGGTTACGGGCCTTGAGCTTGGCCATGAGCCCCGTCATGTAGTGCTTCACCGTCTTCTCGCTGATCCGCAATTCCGTGGCGATCTCGCGGTTGGTGCGGGCCTGCATGAGATGGCCAATGATCTGCTGCTCACGGACATTGAGTTTGACCGCGTCGCTCAACGCTTGCCGCCGCGCCCGGTCGCGCAGCCCGTTCATCACTTCGCTGGCATATTCCCGGGTCACAAACATTTGGCCGGACATGACCATGTCGATCGCCTCGAACAGTTCCGAGGACGGACTGCCCTTGAGCACAAATCCGGTGGCGCCAGCATCCAGCGCCTTCAACGCTGAATCGATGCTGCAGTAGGCGGTAAAAACCACGACCTTGGTCTGGGGTGCTGTTGCCACGATCTGCGCAATGGTCCGGAACACATCGCCTGGCATGCTCAAATCCATGACGATCACATCCGGCGTCAGCGCTTTCACCAGCTCCATGCTGGCGTCGGCACAATCGGCCTGTCCGACGATCTTGTGGCGGGCGCTATTTGAGAAAAGCGAGGTCATGCCCGCTAACAAGACCGGATGATCGTCGGCAACTGCTAAGGTTATTAAGCCACTCTTGTTCATCAGCAAAACCGCCTTCGCGCCTGCCTGACTTCAATCCGCCGACTATACTTGGTAATTAACCAACGGTAAATTCCATTGTCGGGAAATTGACGATGTGATTAACGCGTAGAATGATTAGTAACACTTACGTGATCGGCGCAAGAACGACAGTAATGCTTACTCTTCTCGGAATGCTCGCGTAATCTGGTCGGTGAAGGGCTTCACGAAGTAGGCGATGGCCACCTGCTCCCCGGTCTGCACAAAAACCTCCACTGGCATGCCGGGGATCAGACCGCGGTCACCCAGTACCGACAGGTCGCCGGTGACTTCGGCTTCCATGAGGTAGTAGCTCTGCCCGCTATCGGGGTCGCTGGTAGCGGCCGCGGAGACGCGCGACACCACGCCGGCTATCTCGGGAGTGGTGCGCTGGTTGAAGGCGCTGAACCTGAGCTTGGCATCCTGGCCGAGATCGATCTGGTCGATGTCGTTGACCGCGACCTTGAACTCGATCTTGAGCTTGGCATCCTCGGGAACAATGGTCATGAGACGCTCGGCCGGTCTGATGACGCCTCCCAGCGTGGTGACCGACAGTTCATTGATTGTGCCGGCGACGGGGGATCTGATCTGGGTGCGAGCCAGCCGGTCGTCCACAGCGGCCAGGCGGTCCTGCAATTCGGCGACATTGGCCCCCACGGTCCGCAGTTCCCGCTGGGCCTCGGTATAGCCAATTTCGTCGATGGCCAGGATCTGCAACTGTATTTCACTGATCCGCGCATTGGCCCGGGCCGTGCTGGCGGTGAGCTCGCCCTGGGTACCCAGCATGCGTGCCAGTTCGCGGTCGGCGGAGTTGAGACGCGTCGTTTCGAGCAGGCCTTTTTCTGACAGTTCGCCCATGCGGGCACGTTCTTCGCGCGCCAGCACCAGCTCGTCGGCCAGCGCTGCTGCCTGGAAACCCAAGCCGCCGACTTCTTCGCGCAATTGGGCGACCTGGAACTCCAGCTGCCCGCGCTGCGACAGCCGGTTGCGCCTGGTGCTGTCGAACAACTGTTGTTCGCCCTGCAGAATGGGACCGGCATCGGGATAGGTATCGAGATAGTCGGCGGGGAAGGCAATCGCCGATGCAGCGTCGCGTTCGGCAACGAGCCTCGCCTGACGCGCCAGCAACTCGGCCAGCTGACCACGCAGTATGGATTGCTCGCTGCGAATCGGCACATCCTCGAGCTGCAACAGGATCTCGCCGGCGGCAACAGTCTGGCCCTTACGCACCTCGATGGATCGGACAACGCCACCATCGAGATGCTGGATGACCTTGACGTTGTCGTCGACCAGCACGGTGCCGCTCGAGATGATCGCGCCCGACAGTTTCGCAGTCGCAGCCCAGCCTCCGATACCGCCGAGCAGCAGAATGGCCATGATACTGCCAGTGACGACCCGGCCGCGGAGCGGAAAATCCGACAGCTTGACGCTGCCTGCGGACAGCCCCTCGGAACGCGCATAGGGTGCTATCACATCCATCGAACTCATAGTCCTACTCCCTGCTCGCCCTTCAGGCGAAATGGCTGCCGACAATCATCTCGGGCTGAACGCCATCCAATGCGATATGAATTTCATAGAAGTCGTCGCGGTTTAGATCGGCCTCGATGATCGTGTGGTCCATGTCGTCATAAAACGCGTGGGTGACCCGGATCGGCAAAGCGGATTCGAAGCCGTCATCGAGTTCATCGTAGAATTGCTCGAAGCGCTCCTCCTCAGCCCGCTCGTCGCGCCGGGAGATCTCGTAGTCAGCGACGTGAATGCGGTCGCCGACCACGAAGTCGAGGATTTCATGCACCAACTGACGACTGAGCGCCGGGGTGTTGTCCGTCACGGTGAAGATGAAGAGATCATCGCCGTGCCCGCCGGTGATCACCGCCGCGGTGGCGCCGATGACGAAGACGTCGTCGCCTTGCCCGCCAATAACCGCCTCGATCTGCTCGAAACGGTCCGCGTCGATCTCCTCGCCACTGGCCACGCCCCTGTCAAGATCGACAAAAATTGGGGCGGTAAAGGCAGAGTAGTCGAGCGTGTCGTGCCCCGCGCCACCGTCAATATGATCGTGCCCGGCACTGCCGATCACCGTATCATCCCCAGCGCCGCCGAACACCCGATCGTTGCCGGAGCCGCCGTCCAGTAGGTCGTTCCCTTCGCCGCCGTCCAGGATATCGTCGCCGGCGTCACCCATCAGCTCGTCGTCGCCATCGCCGCCATTGATGACGTCGTTGCCCTCGCCGCCGCGCGCCACATCGCTGCCGGCGCCGCCAAACAAGGTGTCATTCCCCGCTTCGCCAAAGAGGATATCGTCGCCCTCGCCGCCATCGAGGATGTCATGGCCTTCCCCGCCGAACAAAACATCGTTGCCGGCGTCGCCATCGATGATGTCATCGCCGGCCTCGCCAAACAGGGTATCGTCACCATCGCCACCGCCGATGATGTCCTCGCCGTCGCCGCCATTGATGTGGTCGTCCCCCAGGTCGCCGACCACGACGTCATTGCCGGCGCGCGAGTCGATAATGTCATCGCCCGCCAGGCCGTCGATATCTTCGTCCCAGGGCGTCAGCAGGACCGTATTGCCAACCACTTCGAGGTTGGCGGTTTGCACAATCTCGAGCAGGCCGTCGCTGATATTGTAGCTAAAGGTGATGACACCCAGCATGCCCGGCACAGTCATGAAGGACCAGCCGCCCCCCACCTGGACCAGCATGCCTCCGCTTACCGTTATGTCGTTGACGCTCAGCGCGTCGCCATCGGGGTCGCTGGTGCCCATCAGGAGATGCGAGAGGCCGATCAGCACGACCTGCCCTGCAAAGACATCGTTGAGGCGCACCGGCCCCACGGTGACCGGGGCTCGGTTTGCCTGCGGGTCGGAATCGTCGTCCTCATTGTCGTCATCGTCGTCGGAGACCCCGGGATCATCCTCCGCGGGGGGGACGTCCAAAGCGGGCCCAATTTCCGCCTCGACCGGCACCACAATGGCAGGTCTGGTCGCCCCGCCGCGAGGCGGGTCATTGTCATTTTGCGGCTGCACACTGAATGCCGCCGGAAAGAAGGCAGCCACCTGCGGACCCAGCAGATCGATCGAGGCTGTGTAGTTGAAGGACAGCGGGTCGATCAGCGTGAAGCCGCCCTCCCAGCTGGCGCTGGGCCGGAGAACGCCAAAACCGGGCTTCTCGTCCGCGATCGAGCCGGTCACTGTGTCATCGACCTGCGGCGGCGTGCCCGGTTCGGTCCGTATATCGCGCGGCGTGTCTCGAATGGCGGCATCTCTGTTGCCTTCGGGGCCGGCCTGCTCTTCCACTGAGCGCGCTGGAAAGACGCTCTTGAGAAAGGCGGCGAAGCCGGTGATCAGCATGGCGAAATAGATCGGCAGGCGAGAGCCCTTCTCGGGCGTGGACTCATACGGCTTGCGCGGGTCAGCAGCCTCGGGCGGTTGTCGGTTGGCCTTGGCCTCGATGATCATGCCGGTTCTCCCCCCTCTGCACGCGGTTCGACGATCCTCGGAGCGTTGACATTGGCCTGGCGTTGGCCGGCCACGATCTCGTCCTTGGGCCCGAATGCCGACATGCGACCGTTCTGGATGACAGCGACCATATCCACCTCGGCCAGGATAGACGGCCGGTGGGCAACAATGATGGCGATGCCGCCGCGCGCCCTTATCTGCCGTATGGCCAGGTTGAGGGCCTGCTCGCCCTCGGCGTCGAGGAAGGCATTGGGTTCATCCATGATCACCACGAAGGGGTCGCCATAGAGTGCTCTCGCCAGGCCGATGCGCTGGCGCTGGCCGGCCGAGAGCGACGTGCCCATCGGACCCAGCTGCGTGTCGTAGCCATCCGGCAGGCGCACGATCATCTCGTGCACGCCGGCGGCCCTGGTTGCCGCCACGATGGCGCGGGCATCGCGCTGCGGCGCCAGCCGCGTGATATTCTCGACGATCGTTCCATCGAGCAGGGCAACGTCCTGCGGCAGATAGCCGACATATTCACCGATCCTGTCTTCGTCCCACTGCGTCAGGTCGGCGTCGTCGAGCCGGATGGAGCCGCGCAGCGCGGGCCATATCCCGGTCAAGGCGCGGACCAGCGTAGTCTTGCCACCGCCGCTGGGACCAATGACGCCGAGCGCCTGGCCAGCCTTCAGCTCGAAGCCGACCTCGGTCAGCAGCACCCGCCCGGAGGCCGGGGCCGCCACGGTGATCTTGTCGACCTTGAACGACTTGGCCGGCGCGGGAAGCTCCAGCGGACGCACCATGCCGGACAAGGCGATCATGGTGTCGCGCAAGCGCTTGAACGACTGGCGCGCCGCCACCACGCCCTTCCAGTTGGCGATGGCCATGTCGATGGGCGCCAGGGCCCGGGAAGCAGCAACCGAGACGGCGATGATGGCGCCAGCCGACATCTGGCCCTGGATGGTGAGATAGGCACCCAGGCCAAGCAGTGCCGACTGCAACACCATGCGCAGCACGCGGGAAAAGGCGCCGAAGGTACCGATGACGTCGCTGGCGCGCGTTTGCAGCGTCAGGTGGTCCTGGTTGGCCGTGTTGAACCGGGACACGGCCCGGCTGGAAAAGCCCATGGCCTTGATGACGTCGGCATTGCGCGCGTTGGAATCGGCGATGGAATTGCGCGTCAACTGCGCCTGCTGGGCAGCCGATGCCAGCTTGCGCGACCGCAGCTCCGTCCACACGGTCAGCAGGGCCAGTACAATGGCACCGCCAAGGGTGACGGCGCCAAGTACGGGATGAAGGAAATAGACAAAGAGAATGTAGAGCGGCACCCAGGGCAGGTCGAACAGGGCGACCGGCCCCTGGCTGCCCATGAAGGTGCGGATCGTATCGACGTCGCGACCTCGCTCCAGCGCCTCGCCGGTCGAAAAACCGAAGCGCGGCATGTCCACGCTGACGCGGTGAGCGATCGGCGCCAGCATGCGGTCGAAGCGGGCCCCCATGCGCACCAGCAACTGCGAGCGGATGACGTCGAACACGCCCTGGAAGAGATAGAGACCGATGACCAGGGCGGAAAGGGCCGCCAGGGTTGGAACGCTGCCGCTGGTCAATGCGCGATCATAGATCTGCAGCATGTAGAAGGAGCCGGTAAGCGCCAGTACGTTGATGATGCCGGATATCCAGAAGACGAATACCGCTACACCCTTGAATTCCTTGCGCAGCAGCTCGTCGCCGCGATGTTCCGCTATTGCCTTTGCCGTCGATGTCATGGTTCTGGCCCCGGGTTGGATGACCGAAAAGCCCGGCCGGTGGGACATCGGCAGGGTGAAGTTGGAGGCTAGAGATGAAGTCGTCTGTAGTCAGCGCGTGGTTGCCCGCGATGTTGATGCAGAACTCAGGCGCGTTGTTTCCCGACGTATCGCCGGAAACCGCTGTGTATTCGCCATCCTCGCGGGTCTCATGGGTGACCCCGATCTGGCCCGGTGCGGTGGTAGTCTGGCCGCCTTCCAGGGTGGGGGTGTCATTGCCCACTGTCCCGGTATTGGCATCGATGCCCGACTCGATCTTGTCGCCAGCTTCGAAGCCGCGGATGGTGTCATCGCCGTCGCCCGCATCCAGCAGATCGTTGCCATTCTCGCCGAACAGTCGGTCGTCGCCATTGCCGCCGAACGGATCGTCGTCACCGTCCTCGCCGAACAGCACGTCCCGACCGGCCTCGCCAGCGACGAAGTCGTTACCGGCACCGGCCCGGGCCACGTCCGGCCCGGCCCCCGTCACGATGTGGTCGGTCCCGGCAAAGCCGAATACCAGGTCACCACCCGAATTGCCGAGCAGCAGGTCATCCTGTGGCGTGCCGACGACAGGCCACGATGTCGACGGCGCCGGAGCATCGTCGTCGTCGTCGTAGTCGTCATCGTCCCCTTCATCGAAGACGGTGCCATCTGCGGGCCGATAGACAGGGTCCAGCAATTCCGGGAACTGGCGATCAGCGGCGCCCCGCTGTTCCTGGCCCGGCAACAGGTGGTTGTAGCTGCCGTCGACCGTCCGCGGCCCGGAGCTCAGGTTGTAGGTGGAAACAAGACCTCCCGGACCAAAGAGCGGCGTCCCAGCGGCATGCGCTTCGGCGAGCTTGATCTGGTCGAGAATGAACTCCAGGTCGCTTCGGATGTAGGTTACCATGATAACTCCCTCCGCCGCCCTCAGCGATACTGACATAGTGACCCGACCGACCATTTGGCGGGCTGATGCAACGGACAGGGCAGGCCCCTAACGGCCTGCGTGGGAGGATAGTGCCCAAGTGATGCCCTGAGCGTCAGGTCGAAAGGTCCAACTATCTAAGGGCATCAAGGTCCCCGGGGTTTTCGGACGTTTGGACCCCCAAAAATCTGGACTTTGGACCAGCTCCGGCCTTCAAGGCGGCAGAGGGCCTATTCCGGTGCATGCATTGCATTTTAAGGCACTGGTTGGCTCCATTTTGAGCCCGCGAGAGAAAAATAGTGCGTTGCTCTCGCTCCGCGCGGGTGATTAGCTAGGCATTCATAGGGAGGGCGCGAGCGGGCCCCCGGGTCGCGCGCTGAAGCACAGGATGATCGACTTGCTCGGTCGTCGGAAAGAGTGGGAGCGGCGCTGGGAAAGGCTTGCCCTGTCCCAGAAGTTCGTAGTCGCCGGTGCGGCCTTCACGGTCGCGGCGATGCTGCTGAGTGGCCTGATCACAACGACCGTCATGGCCGACAACATCGTGCAGCGCCGTGGCGAGGCCATTGCCATTGGCACCAGCCATATCATCGCGCCAGCCGTGCCGGACCTGGCTCGTGGGTCGCTGGGCGCGGAGGCACGCGAACGACTTGACGTGTTAATGGCCGACGACGTCTTCACCGCCCAGTTTCCCTATCTGGACCTGTGGCTGCCCGATGGCACCATCGTCTATTCGAACAGTCCCGGCGTGACAGGCCGACAACTTGCCTTGCCACCCCCGGTCGCCCAAGCATTGGCTGGCGGCGTCGTGGTGGAATTTTCCGACATCGATGCACCCGACCCTTTGCAGCGCGGGTTCGCCGACGACTTTGTCGAAGTCTATTTTCCACTCCTCGACAAGGAAACGGGCAAGGTCGTCGCCATTGCCGAGTTGCGCGAAATCACGCGCCCGCTGGACGACGCATTGTGGTCGTTGACCATTGCGAGCTGGACGACGGTCGCAGTCGTTTCCATTGTGGTGATGCTTGGCCTGTTCGGTATCGTTGCCGAGGGTAGCCGCACCATCGAGCGTCAGCAGCGTACCCTATCCAAACGCCTGAAGCTGACCCATGCCCGGGCGGCCCATCTTCGCCAGCTCAAGGAGGATGCCGTTCGCGCCTCTCGCAGCGTCACAGAACTCACCGATCTTCATCTCAGGACCGTCGGAACCGACCTGCACGACGGACCCGCGCAATCGATAAGCTTCGCCATGTTGAAGCTGGAACAAATCCGCCACGCCCCCAAGTCCGTTGATCGCAGTGCGGTGGTTGCGGAGGTCGAGGATGCCCTTTCGGGTGCGCTTGGTGAAATCCGCGCCATAGCGGTGGACTTCGTGCTGCCTGACATAGCTCATCTCAACCTGCGCCAGGTTATCGATCATGCCGTCAGCCAGCACACACGACGCACGGGCATCACCGTTTCCGTGGACACCCGGGTCGAACCGGTTCATGTTGAGCCGGAGGTCGCGATCTGCGTGTTTCGCTTCATCCAGGAAGGCCTCAACAATGCCTTTCATCACGGCTTGCCTGAGGGGCAGGCGGCAGTGGCCTCTTTGCAGGGGGGGGTGCTCAAGCTATCTATCAGCAACAATTACATTGTAGGCGAGCATTCCAAACACAGCGATCACCCCGGCCTCGGCCTCTACGGGTTGCGGGCGCGCGTCCAGAGCGTCGGCGGGAATTTTACCTTTGTGCAGGAGAACGGCCAGACACGGATCGAAATGTGGTTACGCGGCGTGTAGCCACGGGTGGCCATGATGGCCGTTGAGCCCATCAGGGTCGTGGTCGTTGACGACCATCCGATGTTTCGGGCGGGACTGATTCAGGCGCTCTGCGTGGAAGGAGAGTTCGCCGTCATTGGCGAAGGTGGCAGTGCCGCCGAAGCGCTGGGTCTGGTGCGCAGCCTGCGGCCGAGTGTGTTGCTCCTCGACGCCAGGATGACCGATAGCGGCATAGACCGCGTGAGCGAAATTCTGGCGGCCCATCCGGAGGTACGGATCGTCATGGTCACGGCGTCGCAGGACCAGGAGGACGTAGCGCGCGCGCTTGACGCCGGCGTCTGCGGATATGTGCTCAAAGGAACGACCGGGCCGGAAATGCGGCAGATCATCCGCTCCATCGTGGCGGGCGAGAACTACATCGCACCCGATCTGATGAAGGGGCTCTGGGGCGCGCTCAAGACCAAGAGCCGGCAGGCCGAGGACGACACAAAGCTCTCCAGGCGCGAGGTGCAGGTCCTGCAGCTGCTGGCGCTGGGGATGAACAACCGGGAAATAGGATTACGCCTCAACGTGACCGAGAAGACGGTGAAGTTCCACCTCTCGAATGTCTTCGCCAAACTGCACGTTCGCAATCGTGTCGAAGCTAGCATCATCGCCCGCCGGACATGGCCGGATCTGACGAGCAAGGGCTAATTCAGGTCAGAAGGCCCCAAAGACCGTATCCCGCCATCAGAATTGCAGTCCAGGTCCCTAGCGCCAGCCCGGCGATTACCCAGCCGCGGGGTATATGCCGGCGTGAAGGCGTGGCATCAGGCAGGACCTGAATTGTTCTGAACATGTCAGGGTTGCCGTCATGCTTCATCGTGTGGAGCCCAGCGCAGAGGATCGTCAAAGGCGCGCATCCGACTGCCCCGGCGTTTGGCGAGGCGACTTGTGAGACTTCGGTCTGGGTCGGACCACCGCCTCGGCCGACGCAGAGGCATTGCCGGCATCGGTATGATTGGCCAGTTGGCGCTCAAGCTGGTGCGTGCGCTGCGCCAGCACTTCATACTGGGCCGCGATCAGGTTTTCAGCGAGCATCGCCTTGTGCAGCTTGGCCGCCTGTTCTTGCATGACGCGGACCCGGTTCGAGGTCACAGCACCGACCATCAGCCCCGCCAGCACCCAGGACAGGGCGTCCGCCCACACATAGCCGAAATAGGCGGCATAGGACATGTCGATGGGACGGGACGGCCAGCCATCAATATGGGACAACCCGATCGCGCCCACCGCGGCAAGTATGCCACCATGAATCCCATACTGGGCGCTCAGCAAGACAACGGCAAAGAGGAAGGGATGAACCGGCCAGTCAGTGAAGGATATGGCGCCGACGTAGTCGAGCAGCGTAAGCCCTACCAACAGGAACGCCCCCTCGCCGAGCGCCAGGCCATTGGACCGATCAGGCACCAATTGTGGGGATGCCGAGCCTGCAAAAGGTCTGGAAACGAGCGAACTATCCCGACGCATGAAAACCTCGCATGAGTTGAGTGTCGCGATTATCCGGCTACAGCCGGATTGTTGACGACGAATGTGAGCCGATTGAGGCTGCCCAGAGTTCGCCGCATGGCGGCATAGGCAAGCGTTCCGCTGACCATTGAGGCCAGCACGTAGCCCATTCCCAACAGATCGGGATTGGACAGCATGATTGCGGTGATCCCCGTGTTGAGCGCGAAGAAGAGCACCTGCAGCCACAGATAGGCTTTGCCGTACTGGACAAAGAGTATGACGCCACAACTGGCCTGGAACAGAAAGTGGAAGGCTGCCCCAACCAGCGCCAGACGCAGCACCGAAACGGCGTCGTATGGCAGCCCCAGCAGGTTGGCGAGGAACGGGGCGGCTATGACCAGAGCCGCGCTGATGGCGAGTTGCATCAGGAATGCTGAGAAGACGGCATCGACTGTATCGCTCATCAATGCCCGGCGCTGCTCGTCGATCTGGCGCAGCGTGCCGCCGGTGTGCACGATGTCACGATAGTGGCGGTAGCTGTCGAAGAAGGTGGTTTCCAGCCAAACCACAAAGACCGACATCACCGGTACTATGGAGATATAGGCCATGAACATCGGGCTATCGTAGCGCGCAGCATAGAGAAGGCCTTCACCGACGGCAGTCGCTTCGCTGGACTGCCAGACAACAAGCTTGTCGGCCCACACCGCGAGCGCGCTGCACACACCCGCGATAACGAAGGTGACCGATGTCGGACGGACCGTGGTCAGCTTCGACAGCAGCTCATGGAACGGGGTCAGCCGACCCGGAAATGTCCTGAGGACGAGGAAGTTGAGAATGCAGAACGCTATGCAGAGGCCCAGGCTGAAGCCGAGCAGCATGCCTCCCGGGCCATGGCCGAGTGCTGCGGACGCGCCACCGAAAAGGATGGAGCAGGTCAGGCCCAGGGCAAAGGCCGAGGTCACCGCCGGATACTGCTTGATGGCCGCCACAAAGGCCATTGCCAGCCAGAGATGGGAAACCTGAACCACACACACCATCGCCGCCAGCCCCAGCGCGAGCGGCAGTCTGACCAAGCCAAAGAAGACGATTGCGCCACCCATCACCGCCAATACGGTGGTGATGAACAACGCCGCCAGATAGACCCCTTGCACCTCCTGGAACCGGCGCTGGAACAAGATGCGCGACACGCGCAGGGTAGCGTCGAGCGAGATGGGCGCCGTAATCACCAGCGACAGCGCGAAGCTGTAGATCACCAGGACGCTGAAGGTCTTGAGGTCCAATGGCGTCAGGATGGGCCGGCCCAGATAATGCAGCAGCGCCAATCCGACCATGATCACGATCCATGGACCCGATGAGATAAGGATGGCGTGGCCGCCAGCCAGTGATCGCGAGGCCAGGCTATCCTGGCTGCTCAGCTTTCTGAGCGCAAACCCTATCCCGGCCATTATGCCACCACCTTGATCTGCGGTGCAAAATTGCGCGCATAGAGAGCTCGATAAGCGTCCGCCACCACCTCGGAACGGTATTGCTCACGGACGCGGCGTTGCAGCCTTTCCCCATAGGCGCGCAGGCGCTCGGGGTCCTCGATCAGCATGGCAATGGCTTCGGCGATCTCCTCGCTGGCCCCCACCGGGGCAACGAGGCCGCCGGGGCCAATGGCACTATGCTCGTTCGGCCTCCCTTCCAGTATCTCGCGACACGCACCCACATCAGTGGCAACGCAGGGCACGCCGGCGGCGCCGGCCTCGAGAATGACAAGCGGCAGGGCCTCGCTGATACTAGTCAGCACCATCACGTCGATGCGCCCCAGATAATCGGAGACCTTGACCGGACCGGTAAAGGAAACCGTGTCGGCGAGTTGTCGCCGATTGACCTCCGCCACACACTCCTGGGCATATTCGGGTTCCTCATCCATGGGCCCGATCACCAGCGCCTGCAGATCGGGGAAACGATCGCGAAGCCGTTCGGCCACATCAATAAAGGTCTGCACATCCTTGATGGACGTTACCCGACCGATGAAGGCGATAGTGGGCCGCGCGTGCGGCTGCCGTTCTACCTGGCCGTAGCGCTCGATATCGACGCCATTGGGGATGACGCTCAGCTTTTCGGGTTCAGCCCCCAGCGCATACTGAAAGGTCTGGTTGGCTTCGTAGAGAGCGGTGATTTCAGTGGCCGCGCCATAGGCGAGATGGGCGAAGCTTTCGAAGGCACGCGCCCAAAGCTCGCGGATGTCCTTGCGGTCATCGGAGAGGTCGAGGCCATTGTCGATGCTGTTGGCGATCCAGTCCGCCATCAGGATCTCGATACGGCGTTCATTGGAATAGATGCCGTGTTCGGTGATCAGCGAGGCGCGTCCCGTTTCGACGGCGGCGCGTGCGCCGATCAGGCCGGCATAGCCGGTGGAGACTGCATGATAGATCCGCGCCTGTGGCAGCGGACAGGTCAAGACGCGGAACAGCCCGCCGACCAGGGTCCGCCATGCCCAGAAATATCCCAGAAACGCGGCATGCGGCATCGAGCCGTAGTGATAGCACATGGTTTGCCAGGCTTCAGGCGAGTTCAGCAGCGTATCGAGGCACACCCGGTGTCGCCCCCCGCCGAGCAGACCCATCAGCTCGCGCAGGTCCCGGGGGCTTCCATCATTCAGGAGCTGCCCGAGAAGCTCGGCCATATGCTCGGCGGTGACAGTCGGCCAGTTTCGCGAGGTACCGAGGTGATTGTCATCGAGCAACACATGCTCGATCGCGACCAGATTGTCCGGCCGGCCGTAGCGCGGCGCGGTTTGTGGAGTGCCGGGCAATATTGCCAGGACGGTGAAGGTCAATTCGGGCTGGGAGCGAATGAGCCAGTCGATCCATGTGGATACGCCGCCGGCGACATAGGGATAGCATCCCTCGGCTATCAGGCAGACATCGGCCATGTTCTCGGGTTTGCCCGGAAGTCGCATGCTCTCGTCGCGCCACATGATGGAACTCCACTACTTCGGTGATCAGATGTTTCGCCGGGAGATCCGCGACGCGGCGAGGTCGGCACCGGAAACTCCAGTCTTCCTGCGGCGGGCGCGGGCCCTGGTATAGGCGGCAACGGCGGCGGCCTGCACCCGGACGCGCTGGTCGGCGCTGCGCAGGGCCAGAGCCAGGGCGACCTCGACGAATTTCTCGTCGTCCTCAATGGCGAGATAGGCGAGGAGCGCCTGCTTCTCCTGCATCGTGCCGGTGCTCAGCAGGGCGTCATAGGGACGGGGCAACCGTGATCGCTGCTGCACCAGACGGCCGTCAATGATCAGGTCGACCAGCGTCACGGCGGGGGCTTCCGCCGGCGCAATCATATTGTACCAGCGCTCAAGGGCATCGGCCTTGGGCCGCCAGGCCAGTTGTTCGCCTATCAAGGCCGCCGCCCCGCCGATGGCACCGCCGGCAAAGGTCAGCAAGACAAAGGTCTGCAATGCACCCGTCTCGATCTGCACACGCTCAAGCATCAGGACGAGCAGGACCAGAGACGCGACGATGCCGACATGGCCCAACGCCAGGGTCTCCCAGCCGTTGCCGGTCGCAGCATGGGCGATCAGCAATATCTCAGCGATGATCGTGCCGATCTTCAGAAGGACCATCGCTACGTTATTGGGCGCACGCCGCAGGGCGGAATCAGGAGCTGGGGCCGCAATGGTCATATGCTCGTTCATTTCTTGGCTCCCGATTGCGCGCCAGCCAATCTACTGGCCTTGTGCGGACGATATGGCGCCGACCCAGGCACTGCATTGATGGTCATCAATGCCACCTGGGCAGGCCTGCTTTATCCATGGTTCAGCGCAGGTTGCCGATTGTCGGCACTGCCTTGGCCAAAAACATGCTCATCAGCGAACTCCTCACACCCCGGGCCGACCGCGCCCACATGTCGCCGCTACTGAGCGCGTCCGCGATCCTGCAACTGGCCGTGGCCGTTGCTGCTGGACCGGTATTGGCGGCGCCTCGCATCAGCCTCGAGGCGGTGCGCAGTTGGGGTTATCAGTTGCAACAGGTCGACCCTGCGGCGGTCGCGGCCACTCCTTATGATCTAGTGGTGATTGACTATATGCGGGACGGGGCTGCAGCAGGCCCGTTCGAGCCCGCCAAGGTGGCGCAGATGCAGCGCAAGCCTGACGGCCAGAGACGGATCGTGCTCGCCTATCTCAGTATCGGCGAAGCCGAGGATTACCGCTTCTATTGGCAAAGAGACTGGGCGGGCGCGCCGCCAGCCTGGCTGGGCGCAGAAAATCCCGATTGGCCAGGCAACTACGCCGTGCGCTACTGGGACCATGCGTGGCAGGACCTGATCCTGGGCACCCCTGGCGCCTATCTCGATGCCATTCTCGCTGGCGGCTTTGATGGCGTCTATCTCGACCGCATCGACGCCTTCGACGTTCCCGACCCCGTCTTTTCTCGCCCGCACCGCATGCAGCTGATGTCCAACTTCGTGGTCAGGATCGCCGGCTATGCGCGCCAGCGTCGACCCGGCTTCATCGTGGTAGGCCAGAATGGCGAAGAGCTGCTGGACGATCCGGACTATGCCTCAACCATTGATGCCGTGGGCAAGGAGGATCTGTTCTTCGGCCTTGCCGGCGACGGCGTGATCAACGGCAATGCCGAACTACGCGCCAGCCTCCGGCACCTGCAGCGTTTCCAGGCGGCCGGCAAACCGATTCTGCTCGTCGAGTATCTCGACGCGCCTCAATCCATAGAGCTGGCCCGTCAGAAGGCCGCCGCTCTGGGCGCCCCGCTCTTCATTGGCGACAGGGAGCTCGACGATGTCGGATCACGCTGAAACCGTCGCATTACACCCCGCCACGGCCAGCCATCTTGCGGCCGACAAGCCTGACCGAACGCTCGCGACCATCGTGGTCCTGGCCGGACTGGCCTTGGCGGGGACGCTAGCGTTGCTGCCGGGTTCAGAGGAAAAAGCCGCCGGCCTGTTCGAAGAGGGACGCTATGACGAAGCCATCGCGGTGCTCATCTCGCTGGAAGATCAACGGGCGCTGAACGCCTACGAAGACTACATGCTGTTCCAGCTCTATGTGCTCACCAAGCAGCCGGACAAGGCTGCAGCGGTGCTGGAGCAGGATGTCGCGATGCAGGTCGACCGCGTCTGGGCGCTCGGTCAGCTGGTCGCGCTCTATCGGGAAAGCCGCGACTATGCCGGCGAGGCGTCCGTGCTGCGTCGCCTCTACGACGCTAATCCAAGCGACGCCGCCTTCCAGCGTCTGCGCGCGCTCTATCGCCTGACCGGTGATGCCGAGGGCGAAGCCTGGTTGCTGCTGCGAGCCATTGCCGCCGGACAACCCGCAAGTGCCCATGTGGAGCGACTGTCCTATCTGCGATCGCTGCCTCGATCCGGCGGCGATTCGGCGCTGTGGACCGTGGCCTCGGGCGATTTCGCCAGCATCGAGGCACCCGGAATCCGCATTGTCGCGGTGTCGGAGCCAGCTTCCACGCAACCCATACCTGTCGAATAGGAAACCAAAATGGCCATTGCTCTGGACGGATCATTGCTCGACTGGACCACCCTGGATCGGCTGGAGACCGCCGCTACCACGATTGCCGGCTACGAGCTATACGGCCGCCTGGAGGGGGACATCTTCTACTTTGCCCTGCGGTCGGCGCAACCGATCGGGCCAACGTCAACGCTCTGGCTCAATACCGATGCCAATACCGCGACCGGATACCAGGTCTGGGGCTTCGCTGCCGGCGCCGAGTTCAATGTCAATTTCGGTGCCGACGGCGTGCCCCGGCTCTATACCGGCGCCGATGGCCAGACGCTGGTCGGCGATCTCAGCTACGCCCTCAGCGCCGACGGCACGGTGCTCGAGATCGCCCTGCCCAAGGCGCTGCTCGGCGCCACCGTGTCGAGCGTCGGCATCATGGCGGATATCAACAACTCCGTGTTGCTGCCGGCCGACTATACTCAGCCGGCATATACTATCGTGACGCCCGGTCCGTTCGACGGACTGCTGACCGAATGGACGGCTGAGCAGCGCCTGGATACGCCCGAAACGGGCGTCGCCGGGTATGAGCTCTATGGAAAGTTCGCCGATGGCAGCTTCGTCTTCGGGCTGAGCAGCGCCGTGCCGATCGGACCCAACACCACGTTCTGGCTCAATACCGATGGCAACGTCGCCACCGGCTACCAGATTTTCGGGTTCACCGGTGGAGCCGAGTTCAACGTCAATATCGGTGCCGACGGCATCGCGCGACTCTATAGCGGGGCCGCGGGCGAAACGCTGGTGGGGACCATCGACTACAGGATTGCTCCGGACGGGCTGAGCATGGAATTTGCCGTCCCCAGGGCGCTGCTCGGTGCCTCGGTCAACTCGGTGATCCTGCTGACCGACGTGAATGACAGCGTGTTCCTGCCGCCGACCTATGCCAATGGCGGCTATGTCCTGATCGACCCGGCCTCGGTCCCGGTCAGCCCATATGACGGGCTATTGACCGAATGGACCCCGGAGCAGCGTCTCGACAACGCTACGACCGGCGTTGAGGGCTACGAGCTTTACGGCAAGTTGGACGGCGACAGTTTCGTCTTCGCGCTCAAGAGCGCCGTCGTGATCGGACAGGGCACCACCTTCTGGCTCGATACCGACACCAATGTCGCCACCGGCTATCAGATTTTCGGGTTCACCGGCGGCGCCGAGTTCAACGTCAATATCGGCGCCGATGGCGTGGCGCGGCTCTATAGCGGCGCCGACGGCCAGACCCTTGTCGGTGAAATCGATCACAAGGTTGCACCAGATGGCATGAGCATGGAATTTGCAGTGCCCCGCAGCCTCATCGGCGCCACGGTAACTGCGATCACCCTGCTGGCCGACGTGAACAATTCCGTCTTCCTGCCGACGACTTATGCCAATGGCGGCTACACGCTGGTCGATCCGGCCTCCGTTCCGCCCAGCCAGTTCGACGGGCTGTTGACGGAATGGACCGCGGGCCAGCGGCTTGAGACGCCGATGACCACCATCGATGGCTACGAATTCTATGGTCAATACGCTGACGGCAGCTTCAATTTCGGCTTCAAGAGTGCCGTCGCCATCGGGCCCAACACCACCTTCTGGCTCAATACCGACGGCAATGCGGCCACCGGCACCCAGGTCTTTGGCTTTGCCGGGGGCGCAGAGTTCAACGTCAATATCGGTGTGGATGGAGTCGCACGGCTTTATAGCGGCACCGCGGGCCAGACGCTGGTCGGCACGATCGACTACAAGCTGGCACCCGATGGCCTGAGCATCGAGTTTGCCGTGCCCAAGGCGCTGGTCGGCGCGTCGGTCAACAGCATCAGCATCCTGGCCGACGTGAACGAAAGCGTTTTCCTGCCGTCCAACTACCAGCAGCCGGCCTATACGGTCTACGATCCCGCGTCACTGCCAGCAGCAACGGAAACCGGCAACAAGGTCGCCATCGTCTTCTCGCAGACTACCGCCAACAATTACTTCAGCCAGATGGCATACTCGCAACTGGTGATGGCGGCGCAAAGCCAGGCCATGGCGGCCGGCATCCCGTTCGACCTGATCGCCGAGACCGACCTCACCGACCTTTCCAGGCTGGTCAATTACGACGCGATCATCTTCCCGTCGTTCCGCAATGTGCCCGCCGACTATGCAGTCATCCAGGATGTGCTGACCAAGCTGGTCTACCAGTATGACGTGTCGCTGATCGCAGCCGGCGATTTCATGACCAATGACGCTGCCAATGCCAGCCTTCCGAACAATGCCTATGAGCGCATGCAGACCCTGTTCGGGATCACTCGCACGGGCGGCGCTTCGGGGACTGTTGAAATTCAGGCGACCGATACCGGCCACGCGATGACCGAAGGCTACGCCGATGGTTCAACCATCCACACCTATACCAATGCTGCCACGTCATACTTCGCCGCAGCAAACCCCAATGCGGCCTCGGTCAGCATAATTGCCGAGCAGGTGGTCAATGGCGTCACCAATGGCGCGGTGCTGGGGACTGTCACCGGCAGCCGCAATGTCCATTTCGCCACCGACGCCCTGCTGGGCGACGTGAACCTGCTGGGTCAGGCCATTGACTGGGTCAATGAGGAGGCGGGCGGCCCCAGCGTGTCCCTGCGCATGACCCGCAATTCCTCCATCCTTGCCTCGCGCAACGACATGGATCAGTCGCAGGAAACCTATGACGTCGATGGCGGCATCTATGACGCCATGGTGCCGATCCTGCAGCAGTGGAAGACCGACTACAATTTCGTCGGCTCCTACTACGTCAATATCGGGTTTGACTCCCCCGACCAGGAGACCAACTGGCTGATTTCGGCGCCCTATTACAATGCCATGCAGGCCATGGGCAACGAGATCGGCTCGCACTCCTACGCCCATCCGCACGATACCAATCTGCTGCTGCCGGATGTGATGACCCAGGAGCTATTGACCCAGCGGATCGCTCAATATCAGGCTTCGCCGGATGGACCGGGCGTGGTCGGGCAGGCGCTGGCGTCGATGACCCTGGCGGAGGTCAACGCCAAGATTGCTCAGGTCCTTGCGGCCCCAAATCCGGAGACGCTGGACGCGACCTCCAAGGCGTTCCTGTTGGCCACCTATCGCTTTCAGTTCGAGGCGTCCCGAGCCGCTCTCGAAGCCAATCTGGACTATCCAATCACTGGCGCGGCGGTGCCTGGCATGCCCGAACAGCTCTATCCCGCCCAGCAGATCATCCAATACTACGACTATCTGTCGGGCGGGGCCTCCATGCTTGGGGCCGGCTATCCCGGCGCCATCGGCTATCTGGCGCCCGGCGCGGATGGTCAGGTCTATATCGCCCCCAACATGTCGTTCGATTTCACGCTAATGGGTTGGCTTGGGTTGACCGTCGAGCAGGCTGAGGCCAAGTGGGCGGCCGAATGGGCTGAGCTCAACGCCAATTCGGACATGCCCATCGTGGTCTGGCCTTGGCACGACTACGGCGTCACCGCGTGGAGCCTCGATGAGGGTCAGCCGTCGCCCTATACCCAGGCGATGTTCACGAACTTCATCGCCACGGCCTATGCCGCCGGCACGGAGTTCGTCACCCTGGCCGACCTGGCCGCGCGCATCAAAGCCTTCGAACGCGCCGACTTCGGGTTCACGGTGGCCGGTGACGTCATCACCATGCATGCCACGCCGCAAATCGGCCAACTCGGGACATTTGCGCTGGAACTCGATGACCTTGGTGGCAAGACCATCAGCTCGGTCGCTAATTGGTACGCCTATGATGCCGATAGCGTCTTCCTCGATGCCGATGGCGGCACGTTCCAGGTGCAGTTGGGAACCGCAGTCACCGACGTGACCCATATCACCTCGATCGGCTCGCGTGCCCAATTGCTGGCCTTGACCGGCAACGGCACCAATCTCGATTTCACCATTACCGGCGAAGGCCGGGTCGTCATCGACGTCAAGCAAACGGACGGCTTCACCTATGAGGCAACCGGCGCCACCGTCGTCAGTCTGGTCGGCGACCAGTTGACCCTCGACCTTGGCGCCATCGGCAGCCATACGGTCGCCGTCCGGCAGGTACCGCTAAATCTGGCGCCCACCGACATCGTGCTGACCAATCTGGCCACGATCCCGGAGAATACCGCGACGCGCTTCAAGGTTGCCGATCTGACCGTGATCGATCCCGATACTGATCCATCGCTCCGCAACAATGTGGTCACTGTCTCGGAC
>NZ_JAKFDJ010000090.1:0-12906 GCF_036676215.1 Devosia sp.
AGGCAAGGCGCGGGTGGTCGCAGGGAGCGAGACTGCAACTGCTGTAACCCGCGAGCTGCTCTCCGCAAGGCTACCGTCCCAAGCCTTTTCCACCCTTGCATATCGCTGGTCATCCATTATACTGAACTACATGGTTCAGTTTAATCAAGTTCGCTTTGATACGTCGTTCGCCGCGCTTTCGGATGCCACAAGGCGTGGCGTGCTTGAGCGGCTCGGGCGTTCCGACGCCTCGATCACCGACCTTGCCGAGACGTTCCACATGACCCTCACGGGCATGAAGAAGCATATCAGCGTCCTCGAACAGGCGGGGCTGGTCACTACCGAGAAGATCGGGCGCGTGCGCACCTGCCGGCTCGGCGTCAGCCGCCTTGAGCAAGAGGCGGAATGGATCGAGCGGTACCGCCAGCTTTGGGATGCCCGTTTCGACCAGCTCGACAAGGTCGTCGAAGAACTCAAACGCAAGGAGCAGAGCGATGGACAATAGGCAGGAGAATGGTTCGGTGCTGATCGGGGGCCGCACCACGGTGAAGCGGACATCCGAGCGCGAGGTGACGGCGACGCGCATCTTCGACGCTCCGCCCCGGATCGTATTCAAGGCCTGGACCAAGCCAGAGCTGTTCATGCGCTGGTGGGTACCCAAATCCCTGGGCGTGCCGCTGCGCTCCTGCGAGATGGATGTGCGCACGGGCGGCACCTACCGCCTCGAATTCGGCAATGACGCCGGAAGTAGCTGGGCCTTTTTCGGTACATATATCGAGGTGGTGCCGCCGTCGCGGCTCGTCTGGACCAATGACGAAGGCGAGAGCGACGGCGCCATTTCCACGGTGACCTTCGTGGAAGATGGCGGCAGGACGCTGCTGACCTTCAGCGAGGTTTATCCCACCAAGGAAGCGCTCGATGAATCCTTGGGCGGAATTGAAGGCACGCCCGAACAGTTCGAGCAGCTGGACGAACTGCTCGCCACCCTCGGCGCCGGCCGCGCGTGACCAATGCAAGGAGAACCCTTGTGAAGGCCGCGGGTGCCGCCGCCGCCGGATCGTTGACGGCCGTATGGTCCGGCGCCTGAAAGGCCAACATTGTACCGTTGCCGAACGTCGCGGGTTGGCGATCGAACGGCGGCGTCAAGCAGACCTTGGCCCGTTCTCCGGGGCGACCGTATCGCGTCCAGGAAGTGCTCGTCATCTCCCGAACAGCGCCAAGGGCACCAAGGGTCGCATCACAGAACGCAATCGAACGGTCCATGTCGTTCGTTCCTCGTTGATTGCGCCTCGGGTGCGGCGCAACTGCATGGCTTCACTGCGGGGCTGGGCGCTGTTATTTCTATTGGAACTGAATAGGAAGTTCCCATGCGCCCGGCCCTCGTCGTCTTGCTGCTCGTGGCTTGCGCCCCCGCTGGTGCGGCGGAGATTAGCCGCTGCGTCCTGCAGGTCGGAGGGGCAACCTACATCGATGGTCCCTGCGAGTATTCGGCGTTCGACGACGCCAATTTTCAGATCAGCGGGAAAGACTATTTTGCCTACGTGTATCCAAACAATGAGCCGGTGATGGGCTATTGGAACGGCGATCCGCAGGCTACTCACGCCCATGATCCATTGGGCGAGCTGCACCGAGATGGCGCATGTTGGTTGAACGACCAGGCCAAGGTCTGCGCCTACCGATAACTGTTCTGCTCGGCCCACATGGCGGCCCACTCGCCGACAAAACGCCGATCGGACTCACTTAGCGTCTGCGTCGAATTCGCCATCGTCACTATCCCGTAGCGCTTCGACTAAAAGTACTATCTGGGCAGCTTACAGGAACACGCCACCGAAAGCAGACGGGCAGCAAACCACCCCATTGCCGACGCCTGGTCACCGCTTGTGGCTTTCGACCATCCACCGTCCCCAGTTGATCCCTTGCCGCCTTTGTGGCATGGCAGCGCGCGAGATCAAGCGTACCGCCGGGTTCGGCAGGAGTTCGGGGAATAAATTGGCCCGTATCGTCGTCAAGTTCGGGGGCACTTCGGTCGCGACCGTTGAACGCATTCGTCAGGCTGCCCGCCATGTGAAGCGCGAGGTCGATGCCGGCCATGAAGTGGCGGTGGTTGTTTCGGCCATGTCGGGCAAGACCAATGAGCTGGTCGGCTGGGTCAATGAAGCCAGCCCGCTGCATGACGCGCGCGAATATGACGCCGTGGTCGCTTCGGGCGAGCAGGTAACCGCCGGACTGATGGCGATCGTTTTGAGCGAAATGGGCATCCAGTCGCGCTCCTTCGCCGGCTGGCAAGTCCCGATCCGAACCGACGATGCGCATGGCGCGGCCCGGATTACCGAGATCGATCCAACCGAACTCGACAAGCGGATGAAGGATGGCTGGGTGCCGGTGATCACCGGGTTCCAGGGCGTGTCGCCGCATGGAAGGTTGACAACGCTGGGCCGTGGCGGCTCGGACACCTCGGCGGTCGCCGTCGCCGCTGCGGTCAAGGCCGATCGTTGCGACATCTATACCGACGTCGATGGGGTCTACACCACCGATCCGCGCATCGTGCCCAAGGCGCAGCGACTGGCTCGCATATCCTTTGAGGAAATGCTGGAAATGGCCTCGCTCGGCGCCAAGGTGTTGATGATACGCTCGGTCGAGATGGCGATGGCCTACAAGGTGCGACTGGTCGTACGCTCGACCTTCGATGACCCCGATGCGCCACAGGTCGCGCCGGACGGTTCCAATACGGGCGTGCCCGGTACACTGGTTTGCGATGAGGATGAGATCGTGGAAAAGCAGATCGTTTCGGGCGTGACGCTCGCCAAGGCGGAAGCCAAGATCACCCTGCGCGACGTCAAGGACAATCCGGGCGTGGCGGCAGCCATTTTCGGCACGCTGGCCGACCAGGGCATCATCGTCGACATGATCGTGCAGAATATTGCCGACGATGGCGCCACCACCGACATCACCTTTACGGTGCCCGACAGCGAATATGACAAGGCGATCAAGACGCTCAAGGATGCGGGCGATCGCATCGAATATGCGCGGATTTCCGGCTCCAAGGGCGGGGCAAAGGTCTCTGTTGTGGGGGTGGGCATGCGTAGCCATGCGGGCGTTGCATCCTCGATGTTCAAGGCGCTGGCCGACAAGGGCATCAACATCCAGCTGATCACCACATCGGAAATCAAGACCTCGGTTCTGATCGACGAGCAGTATGCCGAGCTTGCGGTTCGCGCCCTCCATACTTATTACGGGTTGGACAAGAAGGACGCATAAGCTCCCTTAACCGGGATTGAGCCGCGTCCGACATAGGGGGGCGGCTTTGCGGGCCGTCTATAGGGGTAATGGTCACGACCATAGGCGGCCCACGGGTGCTGCTGCGGCAGTTGCGCGAGACGATGGCGGAGCCGCTGGCTTCGCAGGAGCGGCTCGACAAGATCGTGGGCCTGATCGCCGACAATATGCGCGCCGATGTGTGCTCGTTCTACGTGCTGCGCGACGACGGCGCGCTCGAGCTCTTCGCGTCCAAAGGCCTCGCGGCCGAATCGGTACACATGACGACGCTGCGGCTGGGCGAGGGCCTGGTCGGGCTTATTGCGGCAGAGGCCGAGCCGCTCAGCCTCGACGACGCCCCCAGCCATCCTGCTTTTGCCTATCGCCCGGAAACCGGCGAGGAGCGCTACAACGCCTTTCTCGGCGTGCCGGTGCTGCGGGCGGGCCAGACGCTCGGCGTGCTCGTGGTGCAGAATGCCGAGCAGCGCCATTATGGCGAGGACGAAACCGAAGCGATGCTGACTACGGCCACAATCCTGGCCGAGATGATCGCCACCTCGGATTTCGACAATCTGATCAAGCCGGGGTCCGATATCGATCTCAGGCGTCCTCGCATGTTTACCGGCGTCAGTTTTACCGACGGCATCGCGCTGGGCAGGGTGGTGCTGCACGACCCGCGCGTCGTGGTCTCCAATTTCATTGCCGAAGACACCGAAGCCGAGAAGGTGCGGCTGGAGACGGCGCTCGAGAAGATGCGCGTTTCGATCGACGCCATGCTCGAACATGGCGACATGCAGTCGACCTCCGATCACCGGGAGATCCTCGAAACCTATCGCATGTTCGCCAATGATCGGGGCTGGGTGCACCGGCTGACCGAGGCGATCGACAACGGGCTTTCGGCCGAAGCAGCGGTGGAGCGAGTGCAGAACGACACCCGCGCCCGCATGTTGCGCCAGACCGATCCCTATATTCGCGACCGCTTGCACGATCTCGACGATCTCGCCAACCGGCTGCTGCGCGTGTTGACCGGGGACGGCCAGGCGCTGGCGCGCAAAGCGCTGCCGGACAATGCTATTCTGGTGGCGCGCAATATGGGGCCGGCAGAGCTGCTGGAATATGACCGCAAGAAGCTGCGCGGCATCGTGCTCGAAGAGGGTGGCACCACGGCGCATGTGGCGATCGTGGCGCGCTCGCTGGGCATGGTGGCGGTGGGGCAGGCGCAATCGATCGTCTCGATGTGTGAAAGCGGCGACGACATCATCCTCGATGGTCCCGCCGGCATCGTGCATTTGAGGCCGACGCCCGATATCGAGCAGGCCTATATCGACAAGGTCAAGGTCACGGCCAGGCGCAGGGCGCATTATGCAGCGCTCAAGAACAAACCGAGCATCACCAAGGATGGCGTGCAGATCACGCTGCTGCACAATTCGGGGCTGGTTGCCGATCTGCCCATGCTCGACGACACCGGCGCGGCCGGGGTTGGCCTGTTCCGCACCGAATTGCAGTTCATGATCGCCAGCAAGCTGCCGCGGCTGGGCGAGCAGATGGAGCTCTATGCCGAGGCCATGGCGATCGCCGGCGAGCGGCCGGTGGTGTTCCGGCTGCTCGATATCGGTGGCGACAAGGTGCTGCCCTATCAGCGCTCCATGGCCGAAGAAAATCCGGCCATGGGTTTCCGCTCGATCCGGCTGGGTCTGGAACGGCCGGGGCTGCTGCGTACGCAGATTCGCGCGCTATTGCTGGCGGCCGACGGGCGGCCGCTCAAGATCCTGGTGCCCATGGTCACCGAGACGTTCGAGTTCCTACAGACCAAGCTGGTGGTGCAGAAGGAAGTCGAGCGGCTGCGCCGGCAAGGCAAGGCCCTGCCCAGTCGGTTGGAGCTGGGCGTGATGGTGGAAGTGCCATCGTTGCTGTTCGAGCTCGATCAGCTGCTGCCCGAGGCGGACTTTGTCTCCATCGGGTCCAATGACCTGGTGCAGTTCCTCACCGCGTCGGATCGCGCCAATCCGCGCGTCGCCAAGAATTACGACCCTATCGGCATGCCGCGGCTGCGGGCGATCCGGCTCGTGGTCGACGCGGCGCGGCGCTACAATATTCCGATCACCATGTGTGGGGAACTCGCGGGCAAGCCGCTGGAGGCGCTGGCGCTGATGGCCGTGGGCATGACGCGGCTGTCCATGGGGCCGGCGTCGATTGGGCCGATCAAGGAGCTGGTGCTCAATCTCGATCTCAAACCCATCCAGCTGTCGGTCGGTGCGGCGCTCAGCGATGGGGCCGATGGAGTGACGATCCGCCAATTGTTGCAGGAATGGATCGAAAGACAGAACCTGCCGGTCTGAGGGCAAACTCGATCTTACCCCACCCACCGGACGGCACCTCCCCCTTGATGGGGGAGGATGGGAGGGGGTGTGAGAGCCCCGATATCGGGGCCAATCACCCCCACCCTTGATCCCTCCCCACAAGGGGGAGGGTGTCGACTGCGCCATCAAACACCAACTTATCCCCCTCCCCAAAACCTGTGGCACACTCCTGCCCATCACCCCGCATGGGCGGCCTGCAGGCGAACAGTGGCGGGGTGAGCCGGGCGTGGCTTTTGCCTGCCGCGCAGGTTCGAGAGCCGGCCGCAACATGGCGAGCGTCCATGCTGCGCGATAATCGGTCCTGTTCCAAAAACCGGCACCCCGAGGCGGCTACCGTCTCATTTTTTAGTTTCCGGAGGCGATGGCCGCCTCGGGGTCCGTCCATCTCTTCAGTCCCGCAGGCGCCAGCGCCGTGCGGCACTTTGGGCTGCGCCATACTTGCAGTTCCCCACCGTTATCCCTAAAGCGTGCCTGCTCCAGACTTGAAAGATCTAGGCCATGGCATCTCTTCCCCAGGACAAGCTCGACGCGCTCGAGACGCGGTTTCAGTATGTCGAGGCGGCGCTTTCTGGCGGCGCGGGGCCGGACGAGTTCGTCAAGTTCTCCAAGGAGCATGCTGAGCTGGCGCCGATCGTCGGCGAGATCCGCGCCTATAACAAGGCGCAGCGCGACCGGGCCGAGGCGGAGGCGCTGCTCAAGAGCGGCGACAAGGACATGGCCGAAATGGCCGAGGCCGAGATCGCCGAGCTCGACGAGAAAATCGAGGACCTGTTCCAGTCGATCCGCATTCTGCTGCTGCCCAAGGACGAGGCCGACGAAAAGTCGATCATCCTCGAAATCCGGGGTGGTACGGGCGGCGACGAAGCGGCCTTGTTCGCGGGCGACCTGTTTCGCATGTATGAGCGCTATGCGGCTGGACACGGCTGGAAGGTCACGGTGATGGAAGAAAGCCCCGGCGAAATGGGGGGCTTCAAGGAAATCATCGCCAATGTGAGCGGCAAGGGCGTCTATGCCCGGATGAAGTTCGAGAGCGGCGTGCACCGGGTGCAGCGCGTGCCGGCGACGGAAGGCTCGGGGCGCATCCACACCTCTGCGGCCACCGTGGCGGTGCTGCCGGAAGTGGAAGACATCGACATCGAGATCCGCAGCGAGGATATCCGCATTGATACGATGCGGGCATCGGGCGCCGGCGGACAGCACGTCAACACCACCGACTCGGCTGTGCGTATTACCCACATACCGTCAGGGCTCGTGGTGACTTCGGCGATGAAATCGCAGCACCAGAACCGGGCGCAGGCCATGATCGTGCTGCGGTCGCGGCTTTATGAAATGCAGCGCGAGGAGCGCGACAGCGCCCGTTCGGCAGAGCGCAAGGGCCAGGTGGGGTCAGGGGATCGCTCCGAACGCATCCGCACTTATAATTTTCCGCAAGGAAGGGTGACCGACCACCGGATCAATCTGACGCTCTACAAGCTGGACAAGGTCATTGCCGGCGAGGCGCTGGATGAGTTGATCGAGGCGCTGATCACCACCAGCCAGGCCGAACAGCTTGCGGCGATGGAGACCGTCAACTGACCGAGGCGCCAAGCATCGGGGCGCTGTGGCGGGGGTGGCGCGATGTGCTGAGCCGGCTGGGATTTGCGAGCGCATCGCTGGATGCCAAGCTGCTCACCGGACATGCGCTGGGGCTGAGCGCACTGGAATTGGCGACGCGGGAAAACGAGCCGGCTGACGGCGCTGCCGCCGAGCTGGTGGCGAAACTGCTGCAGCGACGGATGACCGGCGAATCGGTGGCGCGGATTATCGGCGAGCGCGAGTTCTATGGCCTGGCCTTTGGGCTCAACGGCGCCACGCTCGAACCGCGGCCGGATACGGAACTGCTGGTGGATCTGGCGCTGGGCGCCTTGCCAGCGGGCGGGCGGCTGCTCGACCTGGGTACCGGAACGGGCTGCATTCCCATCGCCATCCTCGCCAATCAGCCCGATGCGCATGCCGTGGCGGTGGATCTGAGCGGACTGGCGCTGGAGGCGGCGCGCGCCAATGCCGAGCGGCATGACGTGGCCGGGCGGATCGGGTTTCTGGAAGGTAGCTGGTTCGAACCGCTGGCCACCTCTCCCTCTGGGAGAGGTGAAGAAAGCACGGGGCTCTTCGATCTCATCGTCTCCAATCCGCCTTACATCACCTCCGCCGTCGTAGAGACGCTGGCGCCGGAAGTGAAGGATTTCGATCCGCGCCTGGCGCTGGATGGCGGGCCCGATGGGCTGGCGCCGTATCGGATCATCGCGGCGCAGGCGGCCAACTGGCTGAAGCCCGGCGGGTGGGTGCTGGTCGAGATCGGCTTCGATCAGGGTGCGGCGGTCAGCGCCGTGTTTCTGGAGGCTGGCTTCGATGATGTCGCCATTCACACAGACCTCAATGGGCTTGACCGGGTTGTCGCGGCGCACCATATCTAGGGCAGTGCATTGTATGCCGCAGCGAGCCGCGTAATTAATGCTGGCAAAGACGCTGCGAACGTTATAGTTTGTCCCTAGCTGTCAACGGCGCTTCATGAGCGCCACGGCGACTAGCCACCCGACAAATCCTACCTGCTGCAAGGCGCAGCGCGGTTCCGGCAGATGCTGGAACGACGCGGGATGGGTTCGGAGCGCCGTCCGACGGTTTCGGTCTTCATGAAGCCAGATAGAGCCGGTTTGAGAAGCGCGATAGCTTTTCTCCGGATTGGCCCGATCAGGCAGTATGCCGGTCCGCCAACAGTGTGACGCTTATTTTTCTAGAGTTAGATAAAGCGACCAGATGAGACCCAATAATCAGAATAACAAGAACCGGCAGCGTGGCCGGAACGGTGGACGCAAGCACGTCAATCCGTTGTCCCGCAATTTCGAGAGCAACGGTCCGGACGTGAAGGTGCGTGGTAACGCCGCCCATGTCGCCGAGAAATATCTGCAGCTGGCCCGCGACGCGCAGTCGAGTGGCGATTCGGTGATGGCGGAGAATTATCTCCAGCATGCCGAGCACTATTTCCGCATCGTCTCAAGCGCCCAGCAGGCGCAAAGCGGCCAGCGCCCGGACGGGCAGGACGATGCTGATTATGATGACGATATGCCGGAGATGAACTCCCGCTTTTCGTCGCCGCAGCCCCAGCCGCAGCAGCAATATGTGCAGTCCGAGGGCGAAGAGCAGTCCGAGGGCGAGCAGCCGCGCCAGCAGCAGGGTGAACAGCGCCCACGCAACGAACGCCCGGAGGGCGAACGCCAGCAGCGCCATGAGCGCGGCGAACGTCGCGAACGTCCGGAACGCCAGCCGCGCCCAGAGCGCGCCGAAGGCGAAGTTGTTGCCAGCCAGCCGGCTGCGGCCAGCGACGAAGCCGCTCCCGTTGAGGCCGTCGGCGCCGAAGGCGAGGCGCGCAAGCCGCGTGAACGCCGGCCACGCCGTCGCCGTCCGGCGGGGGGCGATGGCGGGGCTGATCTGGCCGGTGCCGACCAGCCCGATGTCGGCGAATTGCCGGCATTCCTGACGGCGGGCACCACCAACGCCGCCGAATAGGCTGGATGAAATTATAAGAGGCCGGGCAGAAATGTCCGGCCTTTTCGTTTGAGAAAGCGCTCCCATATATCTCTTCGTGATGAAGCAGCGCCGAAAGTCGGGCGTTTCATTGCACGACGCTTCCGCCGCGTATTCCGGTGCCTTCGGGGCCGGGTCGCGGGCGAGACAAGGAGAGTTGCATGAATATCGAGAAGTATACCGAACGGGCCCGCGGCTTCATCCAGAGCGCCCAGACCATGGCGCTTGGCAAAGGGCACCAGCAGTTCACCCCACTGCATCTTCTGAAGGTCCTCTTGGACGACGACCAGGGTATGGCCAATGGGCTGATCGAGCGCGCGGGAGGCGATCCCAAACTGGCGCGCGCCGAGGTCGAGGCTGCTCTTGCCAAAATTCCCAGTGTCTCCGGCGACGCTTCGCAGCTCTATCTGAGCCGCGAACTGGCGCGGGTGTTCGATACCGGCGAAAGCGCCGCACAGAAGGCCGGTGATTCCTATGTCACCGTCGAGCGGCTGTTGCTGGCGTTGGTTGTCGAAAAGGACACCGACGCGGGCAAGATCCTGAGTTCGGCCGGCGTGACGCCACAGGGGCTCAATACGGCTATCGAGGCGATCCGCAAGGGCCGCACCGCCGATTCGGCTTCGGCCGAGAACAGCTATGATGCGCTCAAGAAATATGCGCGCGACCTGACGCAGGACGTGCGCGAAGGCAAGCTCGACCCGGTGATCGGCCGCGACGAGGAAATCCGTCGCACCATCCAGGTGCTGAGCCGCCGCACCAAGAACAATCCGGTGCTGATCGGTGAGCCCGGCGTGGGCAAGACCGCGATTGCCGAGGGGCTGGCCATCCGTATCGTCAATGGCGACGTACCCGAATCGCTCAAGAACAAGAGCCTATTGTCGCTCGACATGGGTGCGCTCATCGCCGGCGCGAAATATCGCGGCGAGTTCGAGGAGCGGCTGAAGGCCGTGCTCAACGAGGTCACCTCGGCCGAGGGGCAGATCATCCTCTTCATCGACGAGATGCACACGCTGGTTGGCGCGGGCAAGGCGGACGGGGCGATGGATGCGTCGAACCTGCTCAAGCCCGCCTTGGCACGCGGCGAACTGCATTGCGTGGGTGCGACGACACTCGACGAGTATCGCAAGCATGTGGAGAAGGACGCGGCTCTGGCCCGTCGGTTCCAGCCCGTATTCGTCGATGAGCCGACGGTGGAAGACACGATCTCGATCCTGCGTGGCCTCAAGGAAAAATACGAGCTGCACCACGGCATCCGTATTTCGGATTCGGCACTGGTGAGCGCGGCGACGCTATCGAACCGCTACATCACCGACCGCTTCCTGCCCGACAAGGCCATCGACCTGATGGACGAGGCGGCAGCGCGGCTGCGCATGGCGGTGGATTCCAAGCCCGAGGCGCTGGACGAACTCGACCGCCGCATCATGCAGCTCAAGATCGAGCGTGAGGCGCTGCGCAAGGAAGAGGACGAGGGCTCCAAGACCCGCCTCGGCCGGCTGGAATCCGAACTGGCGGATCTCGAGGAGCAGGCGCAGAGCCTGTCGACCAAATGGCACGCCGAAAAGGAACGCCTGCAGGGCGGGCAGAAGCTCAAGGAAGAGCTCGACGCGGCCCGCAGCCAGCTTGAAATCGCGCAGCGGCAGGGCGACCTGGCCAAAGCCGGGGAGCTCGCCTATGGCGTCATTCCCGAGCTGGAAAAGAAGATCAAGACGGCCGAAGCCCCCAATGGGGACGGCAAGATCGATCCGCTGATGGCCGAAGAGGTGGTGACGCCAAGTCATATCGCGCAGGTTGTGTCGCGCTGGACCGGTATTCCGGTGGACCGGATGCTGGAAGGCGAGCGCGAGAAGCTGCTCAAGATGGAGGACGCTCTTGGTGCAAGGGTCATCGGGCAGGCCGAGGCAGTTGCGGCGGTCGCCAAGGCCGTGCGCCGTTCGCGTGCCGGTCTGCAGGATCCGAACCGGCCGATCGGCTCGTTCATGTTCCTCGGGCCAACGGGCGTGGGGAAGACGGAGCTGACCAAGACGCTGGCGCAGTTCCTGTTCGACGATGAGACGGCCATGGTGCGGCTCGACATGAGCGAATTCATGGAGAAGCACTCCGTCGCCCGGCTGATCGGCGCGCCTCCCGGCTATGTCGGATACGACGAAGGCGGCGTACTGACCGAGGCGGTGCGGCGGCGGCCCTACCAGGTTGTGCTGTTCGATGAGATCGAGAAGGCGCATCCGGACGTGTTCAATGTCCTCTTGCAAGTGCTTGATGACGGGCGGCTGACCGACGGGCAGGGGCGGACGGTGGATTTCCGCAATACGGTGATCATCCTCACCTCTAACCTTGGTGCCGAATATCTGGTCGAGCTCAAGGACGGAGAATCGGTGGAGCTGGTGCGGGGCAAGGTGCTCGACATGGTCAAGGCGGCGTTCCGGCCGGAATTCCTCAACCGCGTCGACGAGATCCTGCTGTTCCACCGCCTGGGCCGTGAGCATATGGGGGCCATTGTCGATATCCAGTTCGGACGGTTGCAGCAGCTGCTCAAGGATCGCGACATTGTCCTCGAGCTGACGCCGCGGGCGCGGGATTGGCTGGCCAATGAAGGCTATGATCCGGCCTATGGCGCGCGCCCGCTGAAGCGGGCGATGCAGCGGGCGGTGCAGGACGGGCTGGCCGAGGAAATCCTCGGCGGCCGGGTCAGCGACGGCTCCAGCGTCTTGGTCGACGCCAATGATGAGGGCATCGTGCTGCTGCCGGGTGGTACGGGCGAGGCCGACGCAGCGGCATAGCAAAGACAAGGCCGGTCGCGAGACCGGCCTTTTTGTTGTCGTCAGTCGTGGGCTCCGAGCCGCGCCAGGGCATCCTCTGCGTCGGCGCTGCCTTCGGCGGCCGCCTGCCGATAAAGATCGATGGCCCGGTCGAGATCGATGGCGACGCCGTTACCGTTTTCGTGCAGTTCGCCCAGCAGGTAGAGGCCAAAGCCATTGCCGTCATCGGCCGCCTTGGTGATCCATTTCCGCGCGATTTCGTAATCCTGCGGGACGCCCAGGCCCCGGAAATAGAGATTGCCGATATTGGCCCTGGCGACGATGGAGCCGGCGGCGGCCGCCTTGCGGTACCATTCCATGGCCAGATCGAGGTCGACGTCGATGCCTTCGCCGACCTCGTAGCTGACCCCGAGGCTATTCATGCCGCCCGCATCGCCCTTTTCTGCCGCGCTCATGAAGAGCTGGGTGGCGCGTTCGTCGTTCTCGGCAACGCCATTGCCTTCGGCGTAAAGCACGCCGAGATTGACCTCGGCGACCGGCAGGCCCTGTTTGGCGGCGGCGGCATAGAGTTCGGCGGCGCGGCTCACATCCTGCGCCACGCCCTGGCCGCGCTCATAGCTGACGGCGAGACTGTTCTGTCCGGGTGCGAAGCCGGCAGCGGTTGAAGCTTCGAGCAGGGTGATGGCACGGGCCTCATCGACGGGGATACCGCCCAGGCCATCGATCAGGATATCGGCGAGCAGCTGCTGGGCGAGGGGATTGTCCGCGCCGGCTGCCGCTTCCAGCAGCGGGAGAGCCGCGTCATACTCGCCGTAGTAGAAATGAATGCGCGACAGCCAGGCCTTGGCCTGATCCGAAGTGGGGCTGGCGATAATGGCGGCGGCGCAGACCTCCTCAGCCTCGAGCAGATCGGCATCGACCGGAGCGACGCCGGTGGCTTCGAAGCCTGCCTCGAATGGGCTGGCGATCAGCGCGCCGCAATCGGCCACCTCGTC
>NZ_JAKFDJ010000091.1:0-4335 GCF_036676215.1 Devosia sp.
GTGAGGAGAAAATCACGCAGGGGTGGTTTTTCGTGGATCGAGCCCGAAAGGTACCCCGCTTTTCTGGGCTTGCCGCATGTGCCGAAACGGCCCACCTTCGATGGGCAATCGGGGAGGCTTCAGGTGAAGATCGTCAAGACCATTGTCGGCGTGCTGCTCGTGCTGATCGGCGCACTGTGGATTTTGCAGGGCGCCAATATTGTGGGCGGCAGCGTCATGTCAGGACAGAGCCAGTGGCTCTATATCGGCATTGTCGCGGGGCTGGCCGGATTGGCCCTGCTCTATTGGACCTATGGGCGGCGCATCACCTAGCGGCCCAGGCCCGCTGTAACCGGCGGCGCCGATCGGCCGAATGGCGGATAGGCCGGGTTGACCGGTCGTCACCGGGAGACCCGCCATGCTTCGTACCGTGCTCAATATCGCTGCCGTCGTCGCCGTCGTTGCCGGCATCCGCTGGGTGCTGGTCGGCGCCAATATCATCGCCGGCAGCGCCATGTCGGGCATGGGCCAATGGCTGGCCATCGGCATCGGCTGCACCGCCATTGGGCTGGTCCTTGGCTGGTGGGCCAATTTCCGCCGCGCGGCCTGAGCAGAAGGGCCGGGAGCGCCCCGGCCCACGCCGCCCTCTCAGCCCTCCCGCCTTGCATAGGTCAGCACCACATTGCCCTTGGAGGTCTGCTGGCTGCCCTTGAGCGCGAGGCGCGTCACTGGCGTGCCGTCTTCAAACAGGCGCCGCCCCGTGCCGGCGACCACCGGATGCAGGATGAGGGTCAATTCATCCATGAGGCCCGCCAGCAGAAGCTGGCGCACCAGTGACATGCCAGCCATGGCCGAGATGGTGCCGCCCGCCTGCTGCTTGAGGTCGCGCACGAAGGCTTCGAGATCGCCCTCGATCAGGCTGGAATTGCTCCAGGTGAGATCGGCGGGCTTGAACGTGCGCGAGGCGACGAATTTGGGCACGGTGTTGATGAAGGTCCCGAAATCCTGATCCCGGCTCGTTGAGGGCCAGAAGCCGGCCCATTCCTGGTAGCCCTGGCGGCCCATCAGCACGGTATCGACATCGGCCATGACGCTGCCGAGCAGCGCGCCCAGTTCGTTATCGAAACTGTCGAACTGGAAGGTATTGGGCGCCTCGGCGACGCCGTCGACAGAGTAGAACAGGCCGGCAGTGAGTTTACGCATCATGGTCTCCCGATTGGTCTGACGACCGTCCCTGGCCGCCATCTGACTATGCGACGAGCGGGGCGGGGCGAGTTCGACACGCGGCGCGATTTTTGGGCAACAGGTTGCGCCGGATGGCCACAAGGCCTCCGGTTGCCATGAACGAGCGGACCCCGAGGCGGCCATCGCCTCTGGAAATTTAAAAATGAGACGATAACCGCCTCGGGGTGCCGGTTTTTGGAACAGGACCGATTATCGCGCAGCATGAACGCTCGCCATGCTGCGGCCGGCTCTCGAACCTGCGCGAGAGGCAAAGCCCGCGCCCGACTCACCCCGCCACTGTTCGCCTGCAGGCCGCCCATGCGGAGTGATGGGGGGAGTGTGCCACAGGTTTTTAGGCGGGGGATAAGTTTGGGGTGAAGCCCGAAGTCCCCAGCAAATCCGGTCGTCACCCTCGGGCTTGACCCGAGGGGACTTCAGTTACCCCAACCTTCAGCAAGTGCAGTCCCCTCGGGTCAAGCCCGAGGGTGACGAGCGGTGGGTATGGGCCATGGGTGGAGCCTTAGCCCCTCCCCCTTGAGGGGAGGGGTTGGGGTGGGGATATCGAGGGTCACCAAACACCGAGCTTGCGGAACCCCTGACACCCCCACCCTTGATCCCTCCCTCAAGGGGGAGGGAGATGACTGAGAAGCCTATGCCTTCACAACCACTGCCTTCACAACCTCGCTCGGGGTGGGTTGGGCACTAGGCGTCAACAGTCTCGGTGTCATCCCGGCTCTGAGCCGGGATCCATCCTGAGATGCGGGTCTCGCCGCCAGGTGGAGTTGCTTATCCGACCACCCTGGGAAGTGTCCGGGATGGGCCTCGGCTCAAGGCCGGGGTGACACGGTGGGCGCCTAAGTTGAGGAGGCTGAGCCAAGTTATCCCCGCCTATTGGGCATATGGCAAAATGGCGCCAACGAAGGAGTTGAGCGTCACGATGGAGAACACGAATCAAATTGGCATCCGGCAAAAGCTCGCGACCGCTCGAGTCACCATGGGACTCATTCGGCTGGGGGACCTAATTGCCAAATTCGACCCAAATCAGCCCCGGGTACCAGCAGGCAATCCAGATGGTGGTCGATGGACGAGCAGTGGCAGTATGCGAATGGCCGGAAAGTGGAACGAGAGCCGCCGCGCGGAATGCGAGGTACAATACGAGCTAGACATGCTGCAATGTCGCATGACCCTATGGAACCCCTTCTGCGCAGATCAGGCGCGGTCTAGAATGACTGCTTGCATGAAGGGCGACCCAATCCCTCCTTTCTTCCACATCGGAGACTCGTGATGCTTGTCGGTACGCGCATTTTGACGGTGGATACTGACGAGGGACCCAAGCCGGTTGAGATCAGGCTTTATCTGCCCGAGCCATATGACACAGTCTGGCACGCCCGCTACGAAATCGATTGGCCCGAAGGAACTGTCCGCAGCCACGCTGTGGGAAATGACACGATCGCGGCGCTGCACGCGGCCATCGAGAAAATCGGCAGCGAACTCCACATGAGCCGCTATCATCATGATCGGACTCTATGGTGGGTCAAGCCGTGGGTTGGATACGGGTTTCCGCTGCCCAAGGGGGCCCGCGACCTGTTGATCGGACATGACCAGCAGTTTTATGGATTGGATTAATAACGAGGCCCGGGATCACTCCCGGGCCTCCTTCATTCCAGTCCAGACTACGTCTGGTCACCCCAGATGCGCCAGCACCGCCAACAACAGCAACGCCACAATATTGGTGATCTTGATCATCGGGTTGACGGCCGGGCCGGCCGTGTCCTTGTAGGGGTCGCCGACGGTGTCGCCGGTGACCGAGGCCTTGTGCGCGTCGCCGCCCTTGTGGTGGGTGACGCCGTGGCTGTCGGTGAAGCCGTCTTCGAAGCTCTTCTTGGCATTGTCCCAGGCGCCGCCACCGGCGGTCATGGAGATGGCGACGAAGAGCCCGGTGACGATGACGCCCATCAGCATGGCGCCCAGGGCCGAGAAGCCGGCGGCGGGGCCGGCGATCCAGTTGATCAGGAAGAACACCACGATGGGTGACAGCACCGGCAACAGGCTGGGCACGATCATTTCCTTGATCGCCGCCTTGGTCAGCATGTCGACGGCCCGGCCGTAATCGGGCTTTTCGGTGCCGAGCATGATGCCCGGACGTTCCTTGAACTGGCGGCGCACTTCCACCACCACCGATTGGGCGGCGCGGCCCACGGCGGTCATGCTCATGCCGCCGAAGAGGAAGGGCAAGAGGCCACCAAACAGCAGGCCCACCACGACGTATGGATCGGCCAGCGAGAAGGTGAGCTCGCCCATGCCCTGGAAGATGGCTGGGCCATCGGGGAGGTTCGAGAAGTAGATCAGGTCCTGCGTATAGGCAGCGAACAGCACGAGGGCGCCGAGGCCGGCCGAGCCGATGGCATAGCCCTTGGTGACGGCCTTGGTGGTGTTGCCCACCGCGTCCAGCGCGTCGGTATTGTGGCGCACTTCCTTGTCGAGACCGGCCATTTCGGCAATGCCGCCGGCATTGTCGGTCACCGGACCGAAGGCATCCAGCGCCACGACGATACCGGCCAGAGCCAGCATGGTGGCGACGGCGAAGGCGATGCCGAAGAGGCCGGCAATATTGTAGGTAACGATGATGCCGGCGATGATGACCAAAGCCGGCAGGGCGGTGGATTCCAGCGATACCGCGAGGCCCTGGATCACATTGGTGCCGTGGCCGGTGACCGAGGCTTCGGCGATGGAATTGACCGGGCGACGGCCGGTGCCGGTGTAATATTCGGTGATGACGATAATCAGCCCGGTAATGACGAGGCCCGCCGCGCCGCACCAGAACAGGCTCATCGGCGTGAAGGTCTTGTCATTGGCTTCGATGGCGACGTTGAGATCGCCGAAGACGAACCACAGCACCGGGATCAGTGCGACCAGCGACAGCACGCCGGTGGCGATGATGCCCTTGTAGAGGGCGCCCATGATGTTGTTGTCGGCGCCGAGCTTGACGAAATAGGTGCCGATGATCGAGGTCACGACGCAGGCGCCGCCAATGGCCAGCGGCAGCACCATGCCCATGAGCTTGAAGGCATCGGGCAGGATGATGGCGGCCAGCACCATGGTGGCGACGATGGTCACCACATAGGTTTCGAA
>NZ_JAKFDJ010000092.1:0-2325 GCF_036676215.1 Devosia sp.
TCGGCAAGCGAGATGGCCTGATTTCGCGCAAGGTCGGTACCGGTACGCGCAACTTTGCCAATACGCCCGCGATGGCGGCCGACGAGTGCGAAACGGCGCTGAGGTACGGCATGACGCTGGTCGACGGGCTGGACACCAATGTACTGGGCTTCGGCGAAATGGGCATAGGCAACACGACGGCTGCGGCTGCCATTATTCATAAACTGGCCGACACGCCGATTGCCGATTGCATTGGCGCCGGAACAGGCCTGGCCCCGGACGCCATCCTGCACAAAGGGCGCGTCATTGAAATGGCGGTGGCGCATCATGCGCATGCGTCGTCGCCCCTGGACGTGCTGGCCACCTTCGGCGGATTCGAGATTGCGATGATGGCCGGCGCCATGTTGCAGGCAGCAGAACGGCGCATGATATTGCTGATCGATGGTTTCATCGTGACATCGGCCTTGCTGGTGGCCGCAAGGCTGCAGCCGGCCATTTTGGACTACTGCGTGTTCTGCCATCGCTCCGACGAGAACGGACATCGCCACGTACTGGACAAGCTCGGCGCCAAGCCGCTGCTGCAGCTGGATTTGCGCCTGGGTGAAGGCACCGGCTGCGCGCTGGCCCTGCCCATCCTGCAGGCCGCGGTGAACTTCCTTTGCCAGATGGCCACCTTCGAGTCGGCAAAGGTCAGCGAAATATCCGAAGCTGCCGATACCTTGCACACGTCTGGCGGCCCGACCGGCTTCAGCGATATCCCGCCCGCCGGTGGGCAAGGGGAAGGCTATCGTGGCTGATTCCGGGGGCGGGCGTCCCGCGACCCTGACCGAACGCGCCCTCTACCAGTCGCGACTCTTTTTCATTGCGCTCCAGTTCTTCACGCGCATACCGATACCAGGCTGGGTCGGGTACGAGCCTGCGTGGCTGCAACACGCATCGCGTTATTACCCGCTGGTAGGAATCGTCGTTGCCGCAGTCACCGGTTTCGTCTACTTTTTGTCTGCCTTGATCCTGCCATCCGCCATCGCGGTGTTGCTGTCGACCATTGCAGGCATCTACCTGACCGGCGCCTTCCATGAAGACGGGTTCGCCGACGTCTGCGACGGCTTCGGCGGCGGGTACACCCGGGAACGCACCCTCGAAATCATGAAGGATTCGCGTATCGGCGCCTACGGGGCAATAGGCATCGGACTGCTTGTGCTGCTCAAATGCGCCACCCTTGCGCACCTGCAGGCCCATGCCGTTATTGCGGCCCTGTTCGTCGCCCACCCCTTCTCGCGCCTGTTTTCAGCGGTGCTGATCTGGCGCATGGAGTACGCCAAAGACGAAGGCAAGGCCAAGCCTCTGGCCCAGTCCATGACGACGCCCGAAATCACCATCGCTGCTCTGACCACACTGCTTCCGCTGGCCGCAATCGCCTTGGGCGGCTGGATACCGTGGCTCGCCATCCTGGCCGGCATTGCCGCTGGGGCTCTTGCCACGACATGGCTGGCCCGCTACTTCCAGCGCCGCATTGGCGGCTTCACCGGCGACTGCCTGGGCGCGGTCCAGCAATTGTCCGAAGTTGCGATCTACCTGGGCATCTTGGCCTGCATGCACAGCGCTACCCTTCATTGACATAGCGCGAGCCTACACTGATACAGCGCCAGTCATGCGTCTCTACCTTATCCGCCACCCGGCACCTGTCCTGCCTCCCACTGTTTGCTATGGCGCTTCTGACATCACCGTCGCCCCCGAGGAACTGGAGCGCGTCCTCGCCACCCTGGCGGTGTCTGGTTCAGGCGATGCGGTAACGAGGACGACTATCGCTGCATCAGGCAGCACTGCCCCCGGAGCAGACCCTGCCATCGAGACGCAAGCCCTGGACCATATGGAGACGCGCCGGATCAGCTTGACGCCGGGCACAAACCATGTGCAAGCCCGCGGGATTAGTCTGGTGCCGGACCGGAGCGTCCTACGAGCGCGTCTGCCCGCCGGCCTTCCCCTTTATTCCAGCCCCCTGCAGCGCTGCCGATGTTTGGCCGAGCCCCTTGCCGCCGCGCTGGGCGCCACGTCGTTGACCTTCGATGAAAGACTGGTCGAAATGAATTTCGGCGACTGGGAATTGAAGAGCTGGGACGAGATCGCCCGCAGCGAAATCGACGCCTGGACCGCAGACCTGATTGCATACCGGCCCGGCGCCGGCGAAACCGTCCTGGAAATGACACATCGCGTCCAGGCTTTCCATACCCAAATCCTGGCCGCCCGACAAGACGCCATCGTGGTTTGTCATGCCGGGACCATCCGGATGCTGCTGGCATGTCAGCGTTACGATTCTCCGCAAGACATCGCGCTGCACGCCGCGTC
>NZ_JAKFDJ010000093.1:0-12289 GCF_036676215.1 Devosia sp.
CGATCCGGAAATCCTGGCTGACCTGCTTCCTGCCATCAAGGATCAGGGCACCTATGGCCCGGCCGGTGAATTCTACTTCGTCAGCCCCTATGACTCCGGTACGATCCTGTGGGGCAACAAGGCCCTCCTCGAGAAGGCCGGCGTGCGCATCCCGACATCAGTCGAGGATGCCTGGACCCGCGACGAGATGCGCGATGCGCTGGAAAAGCTCGCTGCCTTGCCCGAGGTCGAATGGCCGCTGGACGTCAAGATGAACTATGGCGCCGGCGAGTGGATGACCTACGGCTTCTCGCCGCTGGCACAGTCCAATGGCGGCGACCTCATCGACCGCACCACCTGGACGGCCGAAGGCACGATCAATTCCGCTGCCAATATCGAGACGCTGACCGAGCTGCAGACCTGGAACAAGAACGAATGGATCGTTCCGGCCAGCGCCGGCGACAACAAGTTCTACGGCGAAAAGACTGCGGCCTTGTCATGGGTCGGCAACTGGATGTGGCCGGCTCACCGCGAAGGGCTGGGCGACGATCTCGTGCTGATCCCGCCGCCGAAGTTCGGCGCCGCCGGTCCGGTTTCCGCCAATGGCGGCTGGGGCTGGGCCGTGCCCACGAGCTCGACCAACCTTGAAGACGTCAAGCTCTTCCTCAACTACGCCATGTCGAGCGAGCAGGTCGCGGCCTATGCCGATACCACCGGCTATGTGCCGTCCCGCACCTCGGCCATCCCGCTCTCGGCTACCTATGGCGAAGGTGGCGAAGGCGAACTCTTCGCCAAGCTCGCCGAGTGCTGCGCCGTGGTGCGCCCGGTACACCCGGCCTACCCTGTCATCACCTCGGCCTGGTCGCAGGCCGTCGTCAACATTCTCTCCGGCGACGTCGACGTGAAGGCCGAACTCGATCGTGCGGCGCAGACCATCGATCAGGACATCGCCGACAACGACGGATACCCGCCCTTCGGCGAGTAACCCAGCGGGACGCGGCGGCGTCGCCGCGTCCCATTCGTCCAGGCGCAAAGCCGGACCGGAGGAGCCCCATGTCGATCAAATCTCGGAGCCAGCGGCAGGAACTGGCCATGCTACTGCCTGCCGTGATCTTTCTCACCGCGCTGATCGTCGTGCCGTTCGCGCTCTCGATCTGGTTCTCCTTCACAGACCAGCGACTTGTGCCACGACCGATCCCCACCAAGATGATCGGCTTCACCAATTACTCCCGCATGTTCGATGATCCGCTGTTCTGGCAGGCAATCTGGAACACGGTGCTGTTCGCCCTGCTAGTCGTGCCGTTCCAGCTCGCCATTTCACTGGGCGCGGCGCTGATCCTCAATGCCGCAATCCCGTTCCGTAGCGTGTTCCGGGCCATCGCCATCCTGCCGCTGCTGCTGCCGATGACCGTTATCGTTGCCATCTGGGCCGTGCTGTTCCGTATCCCCAATGGCCCGCTCAACGCGGCTTACCAAGTGTTCTCTGGCCCGGGGAATTATGTCGACTGGATCGGCAACTCCTCCACCGCCATGATTTCGATAGTCGTGCTCTCGGCCTGGGCCACATTCCCCTACCAGATGCTGATCTACCTGGCGGGCCTGCAGGACATTCCGCAGGACCTCTATGAGGCTGCCAAGCTGGACGGCGCCAAGAGCTGGCAGCGGTTCCGCTATGTCACCTGGCCCGGACTGCGCAACGTCAACATCTTCCTGCTCATCATCACCACCATCGGGGCGCTCAAGCTGTTCACCCAGGTCAACATCCTGACCAAGGGTGGGCCCAACGGGGCGACGACCACTATCATCCAATATCTGTTCCAACAGGGCTATGCGACTCAGAAGGTCGGCTATGCCTCGGCCGTGGCGGTGTTCTTCTTCCTCGCCGTCACCGCCATCGCCCTGCTGCAGCGCAAGTTCCTCAAGAACGAGGGAGAGGCGTGATGACCGCATTGCGCATTCCGCGCGGCGCCGTGCTGCCGCTGCTCTTTGCCGGCATCCTCGCTTTGGGCGTGCTGCTGCCGCTGCTGATGATGGTGACCATCAGCCTCAATCCCAACGAGCAGGACATCATGGTGTCCATGGGCTCGATCCGCTCCTTCATCCCGCAGGTATTCTCCCTCGAAAACTATGTGCAGGTGTGGACCGACCCCGTGCATCCGTTTGCGCGCTATCTGTGGAATACGCTGCTGATCACCGGATCAACTCTGCTGCTGTCGATCCTCTTCAATTCCATGGCCGCATTCGTTTTGGCGCAAGGCACGCTCAAGGTGCGCAAGCTGGTGATGATCCTGATCCTGGCTACTCTTGCAGTCCCCGGCGAAAGCCTAGTGCTGCCGCAGCTCATGCTGGCGAGCTGGGCGGGGCTGATCGACAGCTACCAGGTGCAGATCATTCCCGGCGTCGCCAACGCCATGTCGATATTTCTTTTCTACCAATTCTTCTCGCGCCTGCCCAAGGAACTGATCGAGGCGGCGCGGATCGACGGGTTTTCGTTCTTCCAGATCTACCGCTATGTCGCCATGCCGCTATCCAAGCCGGTGATCTCGGCGATCGCCGTGCTGCAGTTCCTCGAAATCTGGAATGCCTATCTGTGGCCGGTCATGGTCACTCGCGGTCCCGAATACCGGCCGCTCTCGGTGGCGATGTCCGCCTATTTCGGCACCAACCAGGCCGCCTGGGGCAACATCATGGCCTTCGCGGTTTCGATGGCCATACCCGTCATTCTTTTCTTCCTCATCATGCAGCGCCAGTTCATCGCCTCGGTGATGAGCTCGGGTGTCAAAGGTTAGTCCGCCGTGTCCGAAAAATTCCGTCCGCAGTTTCACTTCGCACCACGCGCCGGCTGGCTGAACGACCCCAATGGCATGATCCGGATCGATGGCGCCTATCACCTGTTCTTCCAGCACGATCCCGACAGCACGCTGCACGGGCCGATGCATTGGGGCCACGCCCGCAGCACTGACCTAGTGACCTGGGAAGAACTTCCGGTGGCGCTCCATCCAACCGAGTTGGGCACCTGCTTTTCCGGCAGCGCGATCGAGACGGCCAATGGCGAGCTGAAGCTATTCTATACCGCTCACCAGAGACCCGACGACCGAGACTTCCAGACGCAGTGCCTGGTCCATGCCGACCGGGCCCTCACCGCCTTCACCCCGGAACCAGCCAATCCGGTGATCGACAATCCAGGGCTTGAGTGCTTCCGCGATCCCAAGGTGATCTGGCATGCAGCTACCGCCCGCTGGATCATGGCTGTGACCCAGGGCCAATCCATCGGCTTTTACTCTTCGACTGACCTGATCGACTGGACCTTCGAGAGCGCGTTCGGCGAGACGGACGGTCGGCACAGCGACGGCCCGTGGGAATGCCCTGATCTCGTCGCCATGCGGGCTCCGGATGGGTCGGAACACTGGATCCTGCTGGTTGGCATCGGCTCCGGGGCCTATGGCCCTGGTTCGGGCAACCAGTATTTCGTCGGCCAGTTCGACGGCCACCGCTTCGTCAATGCGAATGCACCTGAGACTGAACTCTGGCTCGATTATGGGCGCGACTTCTACGCCGCCCAGACCTTCTTCGACCGTACCGGCGCCGCGCCGGTCAATATCGCCTGGGCCAGCAACTGGACCTATGCCCGCACCACCCCTACCCAGGCCTTCCGGGGCGTCATGTCTCTGCCCCGCGAGATGCATCTGGTCGAGACACAACAGGGTCTTCGTCTCGCCCAGCAAATTCCGGCGGGTGTGAAACAAGCATTTGTGGCCCACACCGGCGCGACGGGCACCTATCGGCAGGACATCGCGATCGACCTGGCGGTGGGGCAGCAGGCGGCCATCGCCTTGTTCGGCGAGCGCAGCCCCCACTTCGTTGCGCACCGGACCTCCGGCACCACCGCGACCATCAGGACCATCCGTGCCGATGTCGCCGGCATGCCCGATTTCGCACACAACTACATCGTCGATCTGGCCTATCCCACCGACGGACCGCTGGCGCTCGAACTCTATGTCGACCGCGGCCTGGCCGAACTGGGCACAAGCGACGGCCAGGTCTGGATCACCAACCTGTTCTTCCCCGAGCACCCGGCCGGCGTGGTTACAGTCACGACCCTGAAGGCACTGGAAAATGTCTAGGGCGAGGAACCCACTGATCGCTGCACTCCTCGCCATGACCCTTCTTGGCTCGGCTGCCCATGGGCAGCAGGCGATCTACTTCGCCGGCGAGACGGCAGGCGTAGGCGACCCCAATCCTTACGCGGACGACGGTGTCTATTCGGTGTTCTACCTGCAAAACAAAGGACGGCACCCCTGGTGGCTCACTCAAACCAGTGACCTGATCAGCTATTCCGCGCCTGTCGAAGCCATTCCGGTGGGCGAGTCCGGCGCGCCGGACTACTGGACGGGCTCCGGCAGCGTGGTGCGCGCCGACGACGGGCAGTACCACATCTTCTACACCGGCCATGACCCGGAGGCGCAGCCCAAGGAAGTGACCATGCACGCCACCGCGCCTGCCCTTGGCGGCCCGTGGCAAAAGCAGGATGGTGACGCGTTTGCCGGCACGCCGACCTATGACGAGTGGGATTTCCGCGACCCCTTCGTGTTCTGGAATGCCGAGGTCAACGCCTGGTGGATGCTGATGACCACCCGTCACGATGGCAAGGCCGCCGTCGGCCTTTATACGTCGACCGATCTCGAAACCTGGATGGTGAGTGCTCCGCTCTACAGCGAGGTCTCGGACCTCAACCTCGAAGTGCCAGATCTTTTCCCGGCAGGCGACGACTGGTTCCTGCTTTATTCGGATCAGCGCGGCAATTCCCGGCAGGTTCGTCATCTGAGCGCCAAGACCAGCGACGGCCCCTATGCCTACGGTCCCTTCGATGCACTGGACGGCAAGGGGTTCTATGCCGGAAAATCCGCCGGAAGCGAGGATGAGCGGCTCCTGTTCGGCTGGGTTCCACACAAGCAGTTGCGCAAGGACGCTATGGACTTTGTCTGGGGCGGCGATCTGGTGGTGCATCAACTGGAGCGCACCAGCGAAGGAGTGCTGGGCGTGCGCCTGCCCGACATGATCCGCTCCCAGTTCGACACCGAACGGCAGACCATCCGGCTCGATGCCACCGACCTGGGCCGGGCCGATACGCCAATCCTGATCACGGCCTCGCTCGCTATCGCCAATGGCGACCGCTTCGGAATCGCATTGACGGCGGGCAATACCGGCCGTGTCAGTTCCATCGAGCTGGATGATGCGAGTGGCGTGGCCAGCTTTCGCTACAACGGCGACACCAACTTCGCGCCGACGGTGCGCTATCCCGTGCCCGAGGACGGCCGGTATCGGCTCGACCTCGTCATCGACCCCGTGCTCGGGCTCGGCATTCTCTACATCAACGATTTCCGCGCGCTGAGCTTCCGCTACTACAAGGTCGCCGGCACCAATCTGTCCCTGTTCTCCGACACCGGGTTTACCGCGCTTGAGGGCACGGTCTCCACCCGCAGTAGCGATATCGAGGAGGCTAACAATGGCTGACGTGCGTTTTTCATCCGTTCGCAAGGGCTATGGTGCGGTGGAGGTCATCCCCGAGCTCGATCTCACCATCGAAGATGGCTCGTTCACCGTGCTGGTTGGCCCTTCCGGCTGCGGCAAGTCCACTCTGCTGCGCATGATTGCGGGTCTTGAAGAGGTCACCGCGGGCAGTATCACCATTGGCGGCGAGGACGTGACGCATCGCGATCCCTCCGAACGCGGCATTGCCATGGTGTTTCAGAGCTACGCGCTCTACCCGCACATGACGGTGGCCGACAATATCGGCTTCGGACTCAAGCTGTCAGGTCTGCCCAAGGACGAAGTGGCCAAGCGTGTCGCCGATGCCGCGGCGATCCTCCAGCTCGACAAGCTGCTGGAGCGCAAGCCGCGACAGCTCTCTGGCGGCCAGCGCCAGCGCGTTGCGATCGGTCGCGCTATCGTGCGCAAGCCGAAGGTCTTCCTGTTCGACGAACCGCTCAGCAATCTTGACGCCGCGCTGCGGGCGCAGATGCGCGTCGAGCTGGCGGAACTGCACACCCGCATCGGGGCCACCATGGTCTATGTGACCCACGACCAGGTCGAGGCCATGACTATGGCCGATCGGATCGTGGTGCTTAACGGCGGCCGCATCGAACAGGCGGGCGCCCCGATGGACCTCTATCGCGCTCCCGCGACGCCTTTCGTCGCCGGCTTCATCGGCTCGCCGCGCATGAACTTCCTCGAGGGCCAAGCGGCCAGGGCATTGGGGGGTGATCTGGTCGGCATCCGGCCGGAGCATCTGGATATTTCGACCACGTCCGGTCTCTGGACGGGGCGGCTCCGCCACGCCGAGCATCTGGGCTCGGAAACCCTCAGCTATGTGGATGTGGAAGACATCGGCTCCATGACCGTCAGAACCGAGGGCGAGGTTTCCGTGACGCCGAACCAGCAGGTCTATCTTTCTCCGCGCGCAGGACAGTTGCACGTCTTCAACGACGGCAAGCGCAAGTAGCCTGAGGGTGTCGGTGCGAAGGACGCACCGATAGATCAGCGACCTCGAGCATTCGGCCAGGTGCGAATTAGTGCCTTCGCCCGTCAGCCTGGCAATTGGCTCAAGACGCGATAGCGGCGCTCCGGGCCAATGCGAGACCCAGGCTAATCGGTTTGACCAATCGCTTCGAGGAACTCGAACCTGCCGGTCTGCCTCGGCGGCCCCGCCTCGGATTGATGCTCTTTTCACATCAATCGCCAAAAACAACGCAATTCACATCCCTGCTCGGCTCAGGCATCTCCATGGGCGAACAGGGAGTGGCCGTCCATGCAGGACGATTTGTTGCGAATTCCATGCGTGATAATGCGAGGCGGCACGTCCAAGGGCCCCTTTTTCCTCGCCAGCGACCTGCCTGCCGATCCGACCGAGCGCGACGCTCTTTTGGTCGAGATCATGGGTTCGGGCCATCCGCTGCAGATCGACGGCATCGGCGGCGGCAATACTCTTTCGTCGAAGGTGGCGATCGTGGGGCCGGCAACCCGTGCCGACGCTGATGTCGACTATCTGTTCGCCCAGGTGAAGGTCGATACCGCCCTGGTCGACACCGCTCCCAACTGCGGCAACATGCTTTCCGCCGTGGCCCCCTTCGCGATCTCGGCCGGCCTTGTGGCGGCGCGCGATGGGGAAACCCGGGTAAAGGTTCACAACGTCAACACCGGGAAGATCATCGAAGCGCGCATTCATACCCCTCGGGGAGAAGTGCGCTACCAGGGTGACGCCACGATCGACGGCGTGCCGGGAGATGCTGCACCTGTTTTCCTCGCGTTTCACGATGCCGTCGGCGCAAAAACCGGCCGTCTGCTTCCCACGAACGCCGTCATGGAGACCATCCAGGGGCGTAGCGCGACACTGATCGACGGAGCCACTTCCGCCGTCATCCTGCTGGCCGAGGAATTTGGGCTGACCGGTTCGGAAACCGCCCGTTCACTTGAGGCCAATGACGACTTTGCGCGTCAGCTGGAGTCGATCCGCCGGGAGGCCGGCTTGCGCATGGGATTTGGCGATGTCGCCAACTCAGTGCTGCCCAAGCCCATCCTTATCGGCGCCCCGGCCAAAGGCGGCGACCTCGCAATACGCTATTTCACGCCGCTCACCTGCCACACATCACTGGCGACCACTGGCGCGGTCACGGTCGCCATGGCGGCGACCGTTGCCGGAACGGTGGTCAACAGAGCCTTGAACAATTGGTCCGCTCCGGCAGAGCTGACCTTCGAACACCCCACCGGTCGCATGACGGTGCGGGTTGAGAACCAGGCATCGGGAAACGTGCCTGTCGTCTATGTCATGCGAACATGCCGCCGCCTCTTCGAAGGATCGGCACTGGTACGAAGAAAAGCCTAACATGCCCGGCCAGGAGGGCCGGTCAACCAACAATCCCAAGGGAGGAAAATCCATGCTGAAACTCAATCGTCGCGCCGTGGTGGCGCTGGGCCTGGCCGCTGCACTTGGCTCGACCGCACCCGTATTTGCGCAATCGGACTACCCCAACAAGCCAATCACGCTGGTCGTTTCTTACGCCGCCGGAGGTGGCACCGACGCCATCGCTCGCCTGTTCGCGGCCCGCCTCGAGCAGGCCCTTGGCGGTCGTGTCATTGTCGAGAACCGACCCGGCGCCGCGGCCAATATCGGCACCGAGGTGGTCGCCGAGGCTGAGCCAGACGGTTACACGCTGCTGATCGGCAACCAGGGACCGATGGTCGTTAATCCCCATCTGTTCGAGTTGCCTGCCGATCCTGCCGAGGCTCTCGATCCCATCGCCATGATCGCTGACGCGTCATTGGTGGTCGTGGTCGGTCCCAAGCAGCCGGTCGCGACGCTCGGCGAACTGGTGGAAACGGCCAAGACCGGGCAACTGGTATACGGTTCGGCCGGCAATGCCTCGGCCAGCCATCTGGCCTCCGTGCTCTTCGGCCAGACTGCCGGCGTCGACATCAGGCACGTGCCTTATCAGGGCGCCGGTCCGGCGGTGAACGATCTGGTCGGTGGTCACATCGATTTCATGATCACCACCATTCCGTCGGTTATCGGACTGGTTCAGGACAGCACGCTCAAGGCTTTGGCCGTCACCGGCTCCGAACGCTTCACGCAGTTGCCCGACGTCCCGACCGCCCAGGAAGCAGGCGTTGAAGGCTATACCGCCTCGGCCTGGTACGGTCTGCTCGGACCGAAGGGGCTTCCCGAAGATGTCCGCCAGCGCCTGGCCGACGCGACTGCCGAGGTGCTTGCCGACCCGGCCTTCCTTGAAAAGCTCGCCAATGACGGCGGTGTTCCCTCCACGCTGGTCGGTGCCGATTTCGCCGCCTACATGGTCCAGGAGCGTGCCCGCTGGGGCGAGGTCGTCGCGGCGGCCGAAATCTCGGTGGAATGACCATGTCAGACGAAGCAAGCCCACCAAGCGCTCGCTTCCCCTGGAGCCAGGATGGCCTTGCCGGCCTGGCTCTGGTGGTCTTCGGCGCCGTCATGCTCTGGGCTGGCCTGGAACTTCCTTTTGTTACCAAGAGCGGCGGCGTCGGCTCCGGCTTGCTGCCCAAGCTCCTGGTCGGGCTGATCATCCTGCTCGGCATCGTCCAGCTCGTGCTTGCCTATCGCAAGCCAGGCGAGGGCACCGGCACCTGGCCACTGTCCCGGTTCCTTCCGGTGTTCCTAGGGGTGGTCGCCTTCGCATTGACCATTCGCGGCTCCTCGATCGGACCGGTGGCAATCCCGCCATTGGGCATGGCCGTCGCGGCGCCACTCGCCATCATCGCTTCGGGGCTCGCCGCCAAGGAAGCACGGATCGGCGAACTGCTGATCTTTGCCGTGCTGCTGACAGCATTCTGCGTCGGTGTCTTCCGCTATGGCCTGGGTCTCTCCATCCCCGTGGCCCCATGGTTGATCGGATTCTGAGATGTTTGAAGTATTCGCCAATCTAGGCCTCGGCTTCACCGTCGCCCTCACGCTCAAGAATATCGGCCTCTGCTTTCTCGGTTGCCTCATCGGTACGCTGGTGGGGGTGTTGCCGGGTGTCGGTCCGGTCGCGACGATCGCGATCCTGCTGCCGGTGACCCTCTCGCTTGATCCGACCGGCGCGCTCATCATGCTGGCCGGCATCTACTATGGCGCCCAGTACGGCGGCTCAACGACCGCAATTCTGGTCAATATCCCGGGCGAAGCCACCGCGGTGGTCACGGCCCTTGATGGCCATCAGATGGCGCGAAACGGCCAAGGTGGTCTAGCGCTGGGCCTTGCCGCCATAGGCTCGTTCATCGCCGGTACGGTGGCGACCATCGTCATCGCCGCCGTCGGCGTGCCGATGACCCGCTTCGGCCTGCTGTTCGGACCGGCCGAATACTTCTCGCTGATGATCATGGGCCTGGTGCTCGCGGTCGTGCTGGCACACGGTTCCATCCTCAAGGCGGTCTCGATGATTGCCGTGGGCGTGCTGCTGTCATGCATCGGCGCGGACATGGAGACCGGTCGCGAGCGAATGACCTTCGATCTTCCGATGCTGCACGACGGCATCGAATTCGTCGTCATAGCCATGGGCATTTTCGGCTTTGCCGAAATCTTCAAGAACCTGGCCGATCCGGAAAAGCGCGACGTTGTTCGTGGCTCGATCGGCCGTCTGTGGCCGACATGGACCGAACTCAAGCAGAACTTTGCTCCGATGCTGCGCGGCACGGCCCTCGGGTCGATTCTCGGCGTGTTGCCGGGCAACGGCGCCATTCTGGGGCCATTCGCCAGCTATGCGGTCGAAAAACGTCTGTCAAAAACGCCCGAACTCTTCGGCAAGGGGATGCCTGCGGCGGTCGCTGGCCCCGAGTCGGCCAACAATGCCGGTGCGCAGACGTCCTTCATCCCTCTGCTCACGCTTGGCCTGCCACCCAATGCGGTCATGGCCTTGATGGTGGGCGCGATGATGATCCAGGGCATCGTGCCCGGACCGCAGGTGATCGAGCGCAATCCCGACCTGTTCTGGGGGCTGATCGCCTCGATGTGGATCGGCAACCTGATGCTCGTCATCATCAACCTGCCGCTGATCGGGCTTTGGGTGAAGCTCCTGCAGATCCCCTATCGGCTGCTGTTTCCCGGCATCGTGGTGTTCTGCTGCATCGGCCTGTTCTCGATCTCGAACGACCCGGCACAGGTGATCATGGCAGCGATCTTCGGCCTGGTTGGATTCACCCTGTTCAAGCTGGGGTTCGAAGCTGCGCCACTGGCACTGGGTTTCGTACTCGGCGACCTGCTCGAACAAAAGCTGCGTCAGGCGCTGATCATCTCCAACGGCGACCCGACGACCTTCCTTCGCTCGCCGCTCTCGGCGGGGCTGCTGCTGGTGGCCGTCATCGCGCTGGTCATGGCGGTGCTGCCGACCATTAAGCGCTCGAGGGACGAGGTCTTTGTCGAAAACTCCTGATCATGGGGGGTCGCCAGGGGCTGCCCTGGCGATCCCTCAATCGGAGTTGCCCCACTGTTGCATGAGCCGATCCACAAACTGCTGCGCTGGCGGAGAGAGACTGAAGTTCCGGCGCTTGATTATTCCGATCGTTCGCGACAAGGCGGGAGAGCGAAGCGGGCGGGTCGTAATGATCGGGTGTCCCTTCCTGGGCGTCGCCAGGCGAGGCAATACCGATATGCCCAGCCCGGCTTCGACGAAGCCCAGCGACGTCGACAGGTGGGTGGTTTCAAAGAACCAGTTGATCTTGAGATTGGCTCGGGCCAATGCGGCGTCCAGCAGCGTTCGATTGCCGCTCGAGCGATCGACAGTGATAAGCCGATGGCCATGCAGGTCGGACCATTCCACTTCCTCTTTGGCCATGAGCGGATGATCCTTCAATGCTGCCAGCACGAAGGGATCCTCACCCAGGGGGAGGAATTCCAGTTCCGAGCTGCCTGCCCCCATGAAGTTAATGCCGAATTCGGCTTCGCCGCGCGAGACAGCGTCGACACCGGCATTGGCGGTCAAATCGAGCACCCGGATGCGGACATCGGGGAAGTCGGCGTTGAATGCCTTGATGAAGGACGGCAGGAAATAGAACGCGGCCGTCGGCAGGCACGCCATGGTGATGAGTGCCGCCCGGCGAACGCCGACGTCGCGGAAGGAGAACAAGGAGGCATCGAACTCGTCGATCAGGCGTCGTGCCAAGGGCTCGAGTTCACGGCCGATGGCTGTGGGCGTAACCTGCCGCGTAGTACGCTGGAACAGCTGCGCGCCCACGGTCGCTTCAAGCTTCTGGATTCGGCGAGACAATGCCGGCTGCGACATGTTCAAGACATCGGCAGCACGACGGAAATTGGACAACTCCATCAGGACGATGAAGGCTCTGAGATCCAGTGTGTCGCAGTTGAAGATCACTCAATAAACTCCGGATCAGCGAAGGCCGAGGACGGGTGACATGCGCATCGCGGAACCATTGTACGCAGGATCGGTCCGCATGAAAGAAAAAGGCGACCCCCACCACGTGTTGGCCAGTGATCGGAATGGCTGCCTCCGGCCCCTACCCTGCCCGGCAGCTTAGCGGCCCATTCCTGCCGTTCAGACGCTGACTCGAGTTCCTCCAAGGCTGCCATTCAGTCCCTGCCGAGGCAGTTTTTCAAAGCTGTTTCGAAGGGCAGGATACCGCGCGGGCAATGGTGCCCACTTTTGGCCGAGTATGGCGCGCTGGTCAGGATAGAACTGCGAACACCTACTCTATTGAAATCACAAGATAATTTTGCAGACCCTCTAAAGCCAAGGATCCGACGAGGATGGGGAAGCGTCTCGGCACGCCCGATCCCAGTTCAGCCACC
>NZ_JAKFDJ010000094.1:0-32961 GCF_036676215.1 Devosia sp.
GTGCCCAGCATGAAGGTGAAGATCACCGGCATCCAGTTGAAGATCATCGCCTGGGTCGGATCGGGCGGCGGCGGATTGAGCTTCATCTGCACCCACATGGTGATGCCCATGATGACCGGCCAGATGCCCAGATGCAGGAAACTGCCGATGAAAGGCAATACGGTCGGATCCCACGGGATCAGGCCGAACAGGGTGAAGATATTGGTCGGATCGGGTGCCGCCAGATCCTGGATCCAGCCGAAGAACGGCGCATGGCGCATGTCGAGGCTGATGAAGATGACGGTATAGAGCGCGAAGAAGACCGGGATCTGGATGAGGATCGGCCAGCATCCGGAAAGCGGATTGATCTTCTCTTTCTTGTAGAGCTCCATCATCGCCTGCTGCTGGGCCGGGCGGTCTTCCTTGAAGCGCTCCTGGATCGACTTCATCTCCGGCTGCACGCGGCGCATGGCGGCCATCGAGGCATAGGAGCGGCTGGCGAGCGGGAAGAAGATGGCCTTGACGATGATGGTCACGGCGAGCACGGCGACGCCGAAATTGCCGATAATGCCGTTGAGGAAGGTCAGCAGATAATACATCGGCTTGGTGATGAAGAAGAGCCAGCCCCAGTCGATCAGCAGATCGAGGCGGTCAAATCCATATTGCTGCTGATAGGAGGCGATGACCGCCTCTTCCTTGGCGCCGGCAAATAGATAGCTCTCATGGGTCGCCGTCGCGCCCGGCGCAACCACCACCGGCGTCGTTTCCACGAAACTGGTCTGGTAGTCGTCATAGGCGCCGGTATTCTTCCAGGAGAACAGCGCGTTGATGCTCGCTGCGGGCTTCGCCAGCACGGCGGTGGCCCAGTATTTGTCGGAAATGCCGAGCCAGCCCGTGGTGTTGTCGAAGCGGACCTGCTGGTCGTTCTGCAGGTCGCTGTATTTCTTCGAGATCATGTTGTTGCTGCCCAGCACGCCATGCGGGCCTTCATGCTGGATGAAGAAATTGGCGACCTTGGGCGTGCCGTGGCGGGCGACGCGGGCATAGGGGAACAGGGCCACGTCGCCCGCGCCGGTATTCTCGATCGTCTGGGTGACGGTGAAAAGGTAGTGCTCGTCAACCGCAAAGGTGCGGCGGAAGACGAGGCCCGCGCCATTGTCCCACCGGAGGGTGACGGGGGTGGCGGCGGTTAGGGCGGTGGCGTCGCCTTCAACGGTCCACACGCTCTGCCCGTCGGGCACGGCAATCGAGGCGCCAGCGGCCGGCACCCAGCCCTGCTCGGCGAAATAGGCGCCAGGCGCGCCGGCAGGCGTCAGCAGGGTGATGATCGGGGAATCCGGATCGACCGTCTCGCGATACTGCTTGAGCTCGAGATCGTCGAGCCGCGCGCCGGTAAGGTTGATCGAGCCGTGCAGGTCGGTGGTGTCGATGGTGACACGGCTGCTGGCGGCAATGGCCGCGGCACGATCGGCATAGACCGCGCTGCCATCGGCGGCGGGTGCCACAGTGCCGTCGGCGGTGGCGGTGGTCGTGGTGGGCGTTGCAAGCGCCGCTTCGCTCTGCGCCTGTTCGGCGGCAATCTGAGCCTGCTGCTGGGCGCGTTCCAGTTGCGGGCCGGCCACGAAGAACTGCCAGCCAAACAGCACGACCATGCTGAGCACGATGGCGATGATCACATTGCGATTGTCGGTCATTGTCTGGGTTTCCGTGGGCCGCGGCCGGAAGAGTGTCGCTCGTCTGCCGATCTGGGTGTGTGTACGCGCACGATCAGCGCGCCCAAATCGGCGACCAGCTTGGCAAAGGGTTCGCTCAGCGCTTCCCTTCGTCCGACCAGCACATAGTCATGGTGGGGGACAAAGTCACGCGCGCATGCTGTCACAGCCGCGCGAAGACGGCGTTTTATGCGGTTGCGTTCGGGAGAGTTGCCGGTTTTCTTGGTGACGGTGAAACCGACACCCGGCTGCGCCTCCGCGGCGGCGATCGTCTGGAGCCCAAACGCAGAGCGCCCGGCGCGATTGCCCCGGGCAGCCCGTTGAAACTGGGAACGCTTGATCAGCCGACGCAGGGCGTCGGGCCTGTGCTCGCTGGCCGTCATCCGGCCACGGCGCCTTAGGCCGTGAGCTTCTTGCGGCCGTCGCGACGGCGCTTGTTGATGATCGCACGACCGTCCTTGGTGGCCATACGGGCACGGAAACCGTGGCGGCGGGCACGCACGAGCTGGGACGGCTGGTATGTACGCTTCATGACATCAAACCGCGCCGGGCACGGTTCCTCTAGTTTGGCTCTGCACAAGCAGGAATTTCGGGCACATCGGAAGCGTCGGACGCCCTGTGTGCGGGTTGGTGGGGTCTATAGGGAAAACTCGCCCCCAAGTCAACGCGCTCGCACCCACTTCCTTGCGCGCCATCCCCCGTTGTTTTCGCGCCCGTATCACCGCATAAGTCGCGACATAGCATTCCATCTAGCCGTTGGCGGTAATGGCGGACAACCTCAAACCTGACCTTTGCGTCATCGGCGCCGGCGCGCTCGGTACTAGCCTTGCCATCACGGCGCGCCAGCGCGGGCTGGATGTGGTGCTGGTGCGGCGCGCCCTCGACGAGGCCGGCGATGCGGCGGCAGGCAGCCTGCGCCGTGCCGCCCTCGCGGCCAGCGCCGAGCGGGCCCAGGCCATCCGCACTGCCGGCCGGCTCGGCCTCGACAATGCCGAGCCCAAGCCCAATTTCCGCACCATAGGCGAACGCGCCGCCGCCATCGCCGACGCCGCCGCGCCGCGTGACGCTGACGACAGGCTTGCGGCTCTGGGCGTCACCGTCCTTTCGGAGGACGCTGCCTTCATCGACCGCCAGACCCTGCGCTGTGGCGATACCCGCATTCGCGCCCGCCAGTTCGCGCTGGCAACCGGGGCGCCGCCGGTGATTCCCGCACTGCCCGGCCTCGACCAGGTGGCCTATTTTACCCCCGACAGCATTGCCGATAATATCCGCAAGCTCAGCCATCTCATCGTCATCGGCGGCACGCCGGCGGCGCTGGAGCTGGCCCAGGCCTATCGGCGGCTGGGCTCCGCCGTGACTCTGGTGCCGCAGGGCGGGCTGCTGCCCGGCTTCGACCCCGAACTGGTCGCCATCCTGCTGCGGGAACTGCGCGAGGAGGGCATCGTCATCCTCGACGCCGCCGAAGTTACGGCCATCCAGCCGCGCAGCCAGGGCACCGGCGTCATGCTGCGCCGCGCCGGTGGCGAGGAGAGCCTGGACGTCTCCCATATCCTCGTAGCCATGGGCCGAGTGCCCGATCTCGCCGCCGGCCTGCTCGACCTGGCCAAATTGCGCCGCGACCGGCTGCGCCCCGATTGCCTGCTGGTGGGCCCGAACGGCCAGACGTCCAACCCCCGCATCAGCGCCATTGGCGGCGCCGCGGGCGAATTTGAACCCCATATCGGCGGCCGGCAGGCCGCCTTGCTGGTCGATCGCCTGCTGGGGCAGGGCAGTGGCCGGCTCGATCCGCTGCGCGTACCGCGCCTGGTGCTGACCCAGCCGGCGCTGGCGCAGGTCGGCCTGCTCGAATCGGACCCGAGGCTTCGACCCGGCCACACTGTGCTGCGGGCCAATCTTGCCGAGAACGATGCGGCTCGCGCCAGCGGCCAGGACCTGGGCGCGCTCAAGCTGGTTGTCGACCGCCATGGCGCCATCCTGGGCGGTGGTGCGGTCGGCCTTGGCGCTGGTGAAACCATGAGCCTGCTGGCGCTGGCCATGGCCCGCGGCCTCAGGCTGGGCGAACTGGGTCAGCTGGCCCTGCCGCAACCCAGCCCCCTGGCGGCACTGACCGAGCTGGCCGACCAGGTCATCGCGCAGCGCCCGCCGGGCAACTGGTCGCAGCGTCTGCCCATTATCGCGCGGCTTCGGCGCTGATGCCCTTGCCTGGGGGCTTACGGAACCCGCGGCTTTGCCTATAATGCATTGACATGACAGCCGAACGCAGCGTCTTGCCCAGCCGGTTCTCCGGCCTCTCGATCAAGCTCATCGCCACCATCATCGCGGTGATACTTCTTGTCGAGATCGTGGTCTATCTGCCCACGCTCGCCAATTTCCGCGCCAGCTGGCTAGACGATCGCCTGCGGGTCGGCGTCGTGGCGGCCCGCGTGCTCGACGCCGTGCCCGATGTCATGGCGCTGCCGCGCAACCTGACCGACCGCCTGCTGACCTCGGCAGGTGCCCATGCCATCGTCTATCGCCGCGAAGGCCAGAGCCAGCTGATCGAGCTGGCCAACCCGGTGACCCCCGACGTGGTGGTGACGGCCGACATGCGCCAGCGCGATCTGATGACGCTGATCGTGGGCGCCATGGATACCCTGTTTGCCGGGCCCGGCCGCACCCTGCGCATCGTCGGCGAGGGCGATCTCGACGAGAGCCTGGTCGAGCTGCTGATGCCCGAGCGGCCGCTGCGGCAGGACATGCTGGCCTATTCCCGTCAGATCGGAATTGTCTCGCTGGCCATTGCGGCGATCACCGCAGTCGCTCTCTATCTGCTAGCCAGCTATCTCTTCATCTATCCGGTCCGCCGCCTGACCCAGAACATCCTCGCCTTCCGCCAGGCGCCGGAAAATGCCAGCCTCGTCATCGTACCTTCGGCGCGGCGCGACGAAATCGGCATTGTCGAGCGCGAACTGGCGGCGATGGAATCCGATCTCTTCTCCATGCTGCGCCAGCGCCGCCACCTGGCCGATCTGGGCCTTGCCGTGGCCAAGATCAATCACGACCTGCGCAACACGTTGACCTCGGCGCAATTGCTCTCCGACCAGGTGGCGACGCTGGACGATCCCAAGGTGCAACGCCTGGCGCCGCGTCTCGTCACCACTCTGGATAAGGCCATCGGCTTTGCCCAGTCGGTGCTCGACTATGGCCGCGAGACCTCCGCGCTGCCGGTGCTGGCACCCGTGCCCATGCGGGCTTTGATCGAGGACGCTGCCTTCGAGGCGCGCCTGGTCGGCCATCCCGCCATTGTCTTTTCCGATCAGGTGCCAGAGACGCTCGTGCTCAATGTCGACGCGGCCCAGATGGGCCGGGTGTTTCTCAATCTGCTCAAGAATGCCCGCGAGGCGCTGGAGAGCACTCCAGCCATTGTCGCGCCGCAGGTCTCGGTAACGGTGGTCGAGGAAGAGGAGAGCGTCACCCTCTCGGTCACCGACAATGGCCCCGGCCTGCCGCCGCGCGCGCGGGACAATCTCTTCGTTGCCTTCCAGGGCTCGGCGCGGGCCGGCGGCACGGGCCTGGGCCTTGCCATAGCCCGCGAAATTACCGAAGCCCATGGTGGCCGGCTGGTGCTGGCCGACCAACCCACCGGCACCCGTTTCGACCTCATTGTCCCCGCCAGTCTGCGCATCCGCACCTAGCCGGAGCGCATTGACGAAAAACTGTCACCTGCGCGCTTGCCAAGCCCGGATCGCCCATGTATGGGTTGCCCCGCTTCAGGCCGAAGAGCACTTGTGCCTCCGCCTGAACCGCCGATCATGTCGGCAGTGCGCGCCCTTAGCTCAGCTGGATAGAGCACCAGACTACGAATCTGGGGGTCAGGAGTTCGAATCTCTTAGGGCGCGCCATTTCTGCATAAACTGCGAACACCGTTCGCGGAAAAAGTCCCTTCAGCAATCGAGCGGTGCAAGCGGTGAGTGCGGCCGTCTTTCGGACATTTGGGTCACCTCAGACGTTGCCCAAATTCTGCCGTTCCGCTCCACATGAACGATGTGTCCGGCTGAGCGTGGCACAAGGCGCGCCCCATTACGGACGTGCCTATCCGCTTTTTCGATTCTTGGAAGCAGACATCGTCGGTGGCAGTGCTCACGGGCGGTCAGCGCCATAAGCGGTCACTACTCCACGTCTGGCGGCTGCAGCCGATAGCCGATACCTGGCTCGTTCTCGATCAATCTTGGGCGGCTTGGGCCAGGCTCGATCTTGGCCCGCAATTGGCCGATCAGCACGCGCAGATACTGAACGTCCTCGGCATGGGCCGGACCCCAGACCTGGGTCAGGATCTGCCTGTGCGTGAGGACCCGGCCGGCGTTCCGCGCCAACAGCAGCAGAAGATCGTATTCCTTGGGGGTCAGGTGAACAGCTTCAGCGAGCAGGGTCACGCGGTGGGACGCATCATCGACGATCAGGCCGCCGAATTCGAACCTCTCGGGCGGTACCCGCGCGTCGTGCCGACGCCGCAGCGCGGTGCGAATGCGCGCCAGCAACTCACCGATGCCGAAGGGTTTTTCAACATAGTCGTCGGCGCCGAGGTCCAGGGCCTCGATCTTCTCGCTCTCCCGGTCGCGGGCCGACAACACGATGATGGGCACAGCAGAAAAAGCCCGGACCGACGCTATCACATCCTTGCCATCGCCATCGGGCAGTCCGAGATCGAGCACAACCACGTCGGGCGCCTGCGCAGCAATTGCGCGTTTTGCCTCGGCGACCGTTCCCACTTGCAGCACATCGTAGCCGACTGCCGTCAGCGCGGGCTTGAGGAATCGCTGGATTTGCGGCTCGTCATCGACGACCAGGATGCGGGGGCGGGTCATCATGTGTCTGCCCCGGCCAGCGGCAAGCGGATGACGAAGCGCGTGCCGCGCTTTCGCACCGCGGGACTCTCGGCCTTGATGGTTCCGCCCATGGCGGTAACGAAACCACGCGCGATCGAAAGGCCAAGGCCGGTGCCGGCCGGCCGGCCATCCCCCTTGGCGCGGCGATGGAACTTTTCGAAAATCAGCTCCAGGTCCTCCTCCGGAATGCCGCGGCCCTGGTCGGTCACGCTGATCACCGCCATGTTTGCCTCACGTCGGACATAGATGCTGACCGGCTTGTCCGTTCCCGCATATTTGCGCGCATTGTCCACCAGGTTGAACAGCACCTGTTCGAGAAGGCCGGGATCGGCCAGTGCCGGTGGCATGGCTTCGGCAGTGCTCGTCTCCAGTTTGAGTTTGTCGTCAATCCTGCCCATGCGCTCCACCAGGCCGGCGATCAGCGCAGGCAGGTCGACGGGTTCGCGCCGGGGTTTGAGCAAACCCGATTCGATCCGCGTCATGTCAAAAAGATTGCCGACGAACCGCGCCAGGCGACCGGTTTCTTCCTCGATGGAAGCCAGTAGGTCCATGCGCGACTCGGCGCTCATCCGGTCTCCAAGCTGGCGCAGGCTGGTAACGGCCCCTGTGATCGAGGCGAGTGGTGTGCGCAGGTCGTGCGAGAGCGAGGACAGCAGCGCCGATTGCAGTTTCTCACCCTCCCGAGCAACGGCCGCCTGCGCATTTTCACGCACCAGGCGCGCGCGATCTATGGCGATCGCCGCCTGTTCGAGCACAGCGGAAACCTGCCGGTCCTCATCGGGCGACAACGGCCCATGGGTGGCGTCGAGCCGAACTCCGGCCACGCCTGCCATGCGCTGATCCGATCGGATGGGTATGAAGAGATAGGCAACGTTGGGCAGTGTCCCCGTCATGAAGCCGGCCGGCTCCTTCTTCTCATGCGCCCATCGCGCCGCGGTCATGGCAGTCTCGTCGAGTGTCTGGTCCGGCGGCCAGGCCACGCGCAGTTCGAGCTCGCCGGTTGCGCCTGCCGCCAGAGCCACCACGGGGAGACCCAGCATGGCGTGGAGTTGTGAGGTCGTTGCCGTCAGGGCGCCGTCCACGCCGTAGGCCGCTGAAAGCTTGCGGGAAAAGTCATAAAGCGCCTGCGTGCTCCGCACCGCCTGACGAGCGCGTTCGACCTGCTCGCGCAGCCGTGCGGCCAGCGTTCCCGTCACTGCGGCAACGGCCACAAAGATGGCCAATGCCAGTACCTCATGCGGCTTGGCGACGGTGAAGGTGCGTACGGGCTCGATGAAGAAGAAGTTGTAGGCAAGGAAGGAAAGACCCGCTGCGAGCAGGGCCGCAAAGCGGCCCGCCAGAATCGCCGAGAGCAGCACCGCCAGCAGGTAGAGTATCGAAAGGTTTTGCAGCACCAGCAGCTGAGAGATGCCGAGGCCGAGCAGTGTGATGGCGCCCACCGTCGCGACCGGCAGACCGACGGACGCGATCCATTCCGGCACGTTGCGCTTGCGGGTACGAAGTCGCCACTTGTCGGCGGCGCCCGGATTTGCGGAAACCAGGTGAATGCCAACGCCCCCGACCGTTCCCAGCAGAGCATCCGGAAGCGAACGCTTGAAGACGCGAGCAAAACCGCTGGTCTTTGGCCGTCCGATCACGATCTGGGTGATATTGTCCCTCCGCACGGTCCGGAGAATCTCGGCAACAAAATCATCGGCCACGACGCGACGCACTTCAGCCCCCAACCGTTCGGCAAGGACCAGCGTCATCTCAAGGCGGGCAGATCGGTCGGCATCGAGGATCGGATCGGCGCTGCGCGCCAGGGCAACCACGATCCAGCGGGCATTGAGGCCGAGGGCCATGCGGCTGGCCGTACGCACCACCTTCTCGGACAGCGCATCCGGGCCGACACAAACCAGCAGGCGTTCGCCAGTGATCCAGGGCCCCTCGACCGCCTGTTGCCGCCAGATGTCGCTCATCTGGTCGTCGACCCGATTGGCGGTGCGCCGCAATGCCAGCTCGCGCAGTGCCGTCAGCGTCTCGGGCCGGAAGAACTTCTCTGCCGCCCGCGTGGCATTCTCGGGCAGGTAGACCTTTCCCTCCTTGAGGCGCTGGATGAGCTCGCTCGGCGGCAGATCGACCAGCAGCACTTCATCGGCCCGCTGCAGCACGATATCCGGCACGGTTTCCCGCACCGCTACGCCGGCAATGCGGGTGACCAGGTCCGCCTGGCTCTCCAGATGCTGGACGTTGAGAGCGGTCCACACATCGATGCCCGCATCGATCAGTTCGGCTACATCCTGGTAGCGCTTGGGGTGGCGCGCCGCCGCATCGTTGGTATGGGCGAGTTCATCGACGATGATGATGGCCGGACGGCGCGCGAGGGCAGCGTCGAGGTCGAATTCGTCGTAGGTCTTGCCCGAATGCTCGCCCTTGCGGCGCGGCAGGACTTCGAGCCCTTCAAGCAGGTTTGCCGTCTCGCTGCGACCATGGGTTTCAGCCAGGCCCACGACGATATCGGTGCCGCCTATTCTGCGCGCCTGGGCGCGTGCGAGCATGGCATAGGTCTTGCCGACTCCGGGCGCTGCGCCCAGAAAGATCGTCAGCTTGCCGCGGCCCTCGCCCGCGGCAAGCTTGAGCAGCGCCCCGGGGTCCGGGCGGGCCATTTCTCGTGCCTCGTCCATTTAGCTGTTGTCGGCTCCCATGGCGTCCAGCGCAAGATTGAGTTTCAGCACATTGACCAGCGGCTCACCGAAAATGCCGATCAGCGGGCGCTCGGTCTGTTGATCCACCAGTTCGGCGAGCATGCCTGCATCAATGCTCCGCGCCGCGGCGACCCGGGCGACCTGGGCGGCCGCGTAGGCCGGGGAGATATGCGGGTCCAGCCCGGAACCGGAGGCGGTCACGGCGTCGGCCGGCGCGCTGGCCCCATCACGCGCGAACGCCTCGGCCCGGGCGGCGACGTCGCTGGCGAGCGTGGCGGAGGTTGCGCCGAGATTGGTGCCACCTGACGTCGCCGCGTCATAGCCGACTGCCGAGGGACGAGGATGGAAATAGTCCTCTCCTGCGAAGGCCTGCCCGATCAGCTCGGAACCGACGACCTGGCCGTCCCGTTCAATCAGGTTGCCATTGGCCTGCCCGGGAAAGGCGGCCTGAGCGATTCCGGTGACGGCCAGTGGATAGACCAGTCCGGTCAAGCCGGCCAGCAGCAAGAGCAGCACCAGGGCCGGACGAATTTGTGCGATCAGCATGGCTGGTCTCCTAGATGAGGTTAAGGGCGCTGACGGCAAGGTCGACGAGCTTGATCCCGACAAAGGGGGCGACCAGCCCACCGAGGCCATAGACCAGGAGATTGCGGCGCAGCAGTGCCGCCGCCCCCACGGGCCGGTATTTGACGCCTTTGAGCGCCAGCGGGATCAACACGACGATGATCAACGCATTGAAAATCACGGCGGACAGAATTGCCGATTCCGGCGTGGCCAGCCCCATGACGTTGAGTGCGCCAAGCTCGGGATATGTCGCCATGAACAGGGACGGGATGATGGCGAAGTATTTGGCGACGTCATTGGCGATCGAGAAGGTGGTGAGCGAGCCGCGCGTCATCAGGATCTGCTTGCCGATCTCGACGATCTCGATGAGCTTGGTGGGGCTGGAATCGAGGTCGACCATGTTGCCGGCTTCGCGTGCGGCCTGGGTGCCCGACTGCATGGCGACGCCGACATCGGCCTGGGCGAGCGCTGGCGCGTCATTGGTGCCATCGCCGCACATGGCGATGTGGCGCCCGCCCTCCTGCTCGCGCCGGATGAAATCGAGCTTCTGCTCGGGCGTGGCTTCGGCGAGGAAATCGTCGACGCCCGCTTCCGAAGCGATGGCCGCGGCGGTTACCGGATTGTCGCCCGTCACCATCACCGTTCGGATGCCCATGGCCCGGAGGGCAGCGAAGCGCTCCTTGATGCCGGGCTTGACCACGTCCTTGAGGTGGATGACGCCGAGCAACTTGTTGCCATCGGCGACGGCGAGCGGCGTGCCGCCGGTGCGCGCGACACGTTCGACCGCCGCGTTGAACTCGGCCGGCGCCTGGGTCTTGTCGAGACCCGCGAATTTGAGCACCGCATCCACGGCGCCCTTGCGGATCTCGCGGCCATTGATGTCGATGCCTGAAATGCGCGTTTGGGCCGAGAACGGGATCGGCATGCCCATGCCTGCGTCGGGCTCGGAAAGACCATATTCGGACTTGGCCAGCGCCACGATGGAGCGGCCCTCAGCGGTCTCGTCAGCAAGGCTCGCCAGCAGCACAGCCCGGGCCAGGTAGGCGTCTTCGATGCCGTCGACCGGCAGGAATTCGCTCGCCATGCGGTTGCCGAAGGTAATGGTGCCGGTCTTGTCCAGCAGCAGGGTATCGACATCGCCGGCGGCCTCGACGGCCCGACCGGAAGTGGCGATCACGTTGAAGCGGATAAGGCGGTCCATGCCGGCAATGCCGATGGCCGAAAGCAGCCCACCAATGGTGGTGGGGATCAGTGTCACAAGCAGCGCCGCCAGCACCGCGATGGAAAGCTCGGTGCCCGAATAGAGCGCCAGGCCATAGAGCGTGACCACGGCGATCAGGAAGACCAGCGTCAGGCCCGAGAGCAGGATCGACAGCGCGATCTCGTTCGGCGTCTTCTGCCGCTTGGCGCCCTCGATCAGGCCGATCATGCGGTCGACAAAGCTCTCGCCCGGCTTGGTGGTGATGCGGATCTTGAGCCAGTCCGAAATGATCTGAGTTCCGCCTGTCACCGCCGAGCGATCGCCACCGCTCTCGCGGATCACTGGAGCGGATTCGCCGGTAATGGCACTTTCATTGACCGAGGCGACGCCGGCCACCACCTCGCCGTCGCCGGGGATGATGTCGCCTGCCTCGACCAGGATGATATCGCCGATCTTGAGGGCGGTTGCGGCGACAATCTCGCTGGCCGTGTCCCCCTCCTTGCCCGGAAACAGCAGCTTCTTGGCAAAGAGGTCCGCCTTGCCGCGCTTAAGGCTTTCCGCCTGCGCCTTGCCGCGCCCTTCAGCGACGGCTTCGGCGAAATTGGCGAACAGCACGGTGAACCAGAGCCAGGCCGCAATCTGCCCGGAAAAGGCGGGCGCGCCGATGCCGGTCACCAGCTCCTGCACCCACAGCGCGCTGACCACCACCGCCACCACCTCGGTGACGAAGATGACCGGATTGCGCACCAATTGCCCGGGGTCGAGCTTGATAAGCGCGTCGCGCAACGCCGGCAGAAGGATCGCCGGGTCGAAGACCGAAGGCGTAGCAGCTTTCGTTGACATAACTGTCTCCTAGAACGTCTGGCCGGCGAGCATGAGGACATGCTCCAGGATCGGCCCCAGGGCGAGCGCGGGGAAGAATTGCAGGCCGCCGAGGATGAGGATGATGCCGATGAGCAGGCCGACAAAGAGCGGTCCATCGCTGGGGAACGTGCCCGAAGATGCCGGCACCCTCTGCTTGCGCGCGAGCGATCCGGCTATGGCCAGAACGGGCACGATATAGGCGAAGCGACCGGCCAGCATGGCGAGCCCCAGCGTGGTATTGTACCAGGGCGAGTTGGCGGAGAGGCCCGCAAAGGCCGAACCATTGTTGCCGGCCGCCGAGGTATAGGCATAGAGGATTTCCGTCAGCCCATGCGGCCCGGCGTTTGCCGGCCCGGCAAGCCCTGCTGGGGTGACCGCGGCGATCGCCGAGAAACCCAGGATAGCGAGCGGCAGAATGAGGACGGCCAGCATGGCCAGTTTCATCTCGCGCGCCTCGATCTTCTTGCCGAGAAACTCAGGCGTGCGCCCCACCATCAAGCCGGCAACGAAGACCGTCAGGACGGCGAAGACCACCATGCCGTAGAGCCCGGAGCCGACGCCGCCTGGGAGTACCTCTCCGAGCTGGATCAGGAACAGCGGCACGAGCCCGCCAAGCGGCGTGAGCGAGGAATGCATTGCGTTGACGCCGCCATTGGAGAGCCCAGTGGTCACGGCCGCGTAGAGTGCGGTCATCGCCTGGCCGAAGCGGACTTCCTTGCCCTCCATATTGCCTGGGGCCGGGTCCATACCAGCGGCAAGATGGATCGGATTGCCCGCTGTCTCGGCCCAGTAGATCGCGCCGATGCCAAGGACAAGCAGGATGGCCATGGCCGAAAGCAGTGCCCAGGCCTGTCGACGACTGCCGACGATCTGCCCGAAGGCATAGACCATGGCCGCAGAGATCGACAGCATCGAGAAGATGCCCAGATAATTTGAGAAGGCGTTGGGATTCTCGAAGGGATGGGCGGCGTTGACGTTCATGAAGCCGCCGCCATTGGTGCCGAGCTGCTTGATCGCTTCCTGGCTGGCCATTGGCCCCATGGCAATGGTCTGGCTTGCCCCTTCCAGCGTCGTTGCGGCAACCGATCCGGCAAGGGTCTGCGGCAGGCCGAGCGCCGCGAAGACGAGCGCGACCACCACGGCCATAGGCAGCAGCACGTAAAGCGTGGCGCGGGTCAGATCGATCCAGAAATTGCCGATCCGATCGACGCCCGACCGGGCGAAGGCCCGCGACACGGCCACGGCAATGGCAATGCCGCTCGCCGCCGAGACGAAATTCTGCACCGTCAGCCCAAGCATCTGGCTGAAATGGCTCATCGTCGTCTCGCCGCCATAGGACTGCCAGTTGGTGTTGGTCACGAAACTGACGGCGGTGTTGAAGGCGAGGTCGGGCGTGAGTCCTGCAAAACCCCGCGGGTTGAAGGGCAGCACAGCCTGCAGGCGCAGGATCGCATAGAGCAGCAACGCGCCGAAAAAACTGAACAGGAGAACACCCGTGGTGTAGCCCAGCCAGGTCTGCTCCGATTGCGATTTCACCCCGGCCAGGCGGTAGAAGCCGCGCTCCACGGGGCCAAGTATTGGGGATAGAAAGGTGCGTTCGCCGTCGAACACCTGGGCCATATAGAGCCCCAGCGGCTTGATCGCCGCGGCGACAAGCCCGAGCACCAGGCCGATCTGCAGCCAGCCTTGCCACGTCATGATAGGTCTCCTTGGAGGATTTTGAAGTCAGAAGCGCTCGGGCGAGATCAAGGTCGCCAGCAGATAGCCAGCGAGGCCGAGCACGATGAGGATGATGATCAGCAGCATGGCATCCTCACAAACGCGACAGGCCGCGCGCATAAGCAAAAAGTGCTAGAAACGCGATCACGACGACGGAGAGGAAAATCAGATCGGACATGGTTGCCTCCATGGCTTGGAGGTCATTCAATGTTCCTGATGGCCATAAAAATTCCATCCGGAAGGTTTGGCTGGGCCATAAGAAAACAATAAGGACGTTGCGCTATTCTGGGCGCAATCAATCCGCTCGAACGACACAAGAAGGCCGAGTTTGAGAGCGTCCCTCCAGCATCCCGCGCGCCTCGTTCCTTTGGCTTTCCTTTCGGCAATCGCCATAGGAACGGCGCTGCTGTTGCTGCCGATCGCCAAGGTCGGTCCGGGCGGCACCGATTTCATCACAGCCCTCTTTACCGCGACCTCTGCGGTCTGCGTCACTGGCCTGATCGTGGTCGACACGCCGACCTATTGGACAGCGTTCGGACAGGCCGTCATTCTGGCGCTGATCCAGGTGGGCGGCTTTGGCATCATGACAGGGAGCACTTTGCTCGGTGTCCTGATCAGCCGGCGCCTGGGCCTGCGCACGCGGATCATCGCCCAGGCCGAAACACGCACCCTTGATTTAGGTGATGTAAAGGGGGTTCTCCGCCTCATTTTCGTCGTGACCATCCTGGTCGAACTCACCATCTGGCCAGTGCTTACGGTGCGTCTGCACTGGAGCTATGGAGAACCCCTGTCCCTGTCGATCTGGAATGGGCTCTTCCATTCCGTTTCGGCCTTCAACAATGCCGGCTTCTCCACCTATTCCGACAGCCTCATCGGATTTGCTGACGACTGGCTGTTTCTTGGGCCAATCATGCTGGGGGTGATCATCGGGGGTATCGGCTTTCCAGTGCTTGCCGATCTACGTCGAACCCTCTGGCGTCCCAGTAAATGGTCCGTGCATACCAAGATTACATTGCTCGGCACGGCCGGCCTGCTTGTATTGGGGACTGTGAGTGTGTTCGCCTATGAAGCGATGGCGAATGGCGTGCTTGGCATGCTGACATTTCCCGAGCGCATACTGGGCGCCCTGTTCCATTCCGTCATGACCCGGACCGCCGGCTTCAACGCCATCGACGTCGGCGCGCTGCAACCCGAGACCCTTGTCGTCACTAATGTGCTGATGTTCATCGGCGGTGGCAGTGCTGGCACTGCCGGTGGTATCAAGGTTTCCACTGCGCTGGTGCTCATGCTTGCCGTCTGGGCGGAAATCCGGGGCGAGCCGGACACGATCGCCTTCCACCGCCGGTTTTCAGCCGATGTACAACGCCAGGCCTTGACCCTCATCGTCCTCGCCATACTCGCCGTCGCACTGGCGACCTTGCATCTGCTTTCGGTCACATCCTTCACCCTGGAGCAGGTGCTGTTTGAAACCATTTCGGCCTTCGCTACTGTAGGCCTATCGACCGGCATTACCGGCGATCTGCCGCCATCCGCCGAGCTCACACTTGTCGCCCTGATGTTCGTTGGTCGCGTTGGCACCATCACCGTGGCCACGGGGCTCGCCCTCAAGCGATCACAGCGGCCCTACCGATATCCCGAGGAGCGCCCAATAGTTGGCTAAGAAAACCACTGCAGCATCGCCCGGCAGCGTACTCGTCATCGGCCTTGGCCGGTTCGGCGGGGCCGTTGCCGATTCATTGGTCAGGCTCGGTCATGAAGTTCTCGCCATCGACGAGGACGCCGCCCTGGTTCAGTCATGGGCCAACCGCCTCACCCACGTGGTGCAGGCCGACTCTACCAACTCGGACACGCTGACGCGCCTGGGCGTCGCCGATTTTGAGAAGGCCGTGGTCGGTATCGGAACCGATATCGAGGCCAGCCTGATGACGGTGCTGGCCCTCAGCGAACTTCGGGTGCCCGACATTTGGGCCAAGGCACTCAGCGCAAAACATGGTCGCCTGCTGGAGCGCACGGGCGCCCACCACGTCATCTACCCGGAAGCGGCAATGGGCGAACGGGTGGCGCATCTCGTGACCGGCCAGATGATCGACTTCATCGAATTTGACGACGGCTTCGCCATCGTCAAAACCCGGGCACCGCGGGAGAGCCTCAACAAGACCCTGGCCGAGTCGGCCCTGCGCAGCAAATATGGCGTAACCGTCGTCGGCGTTAAGCGGCCCAAGACCGACTTCACCTATGCGCGACCGGAGACGATCATCCAGCCTGGCGACCTGCTGATCGTCTCTGGGGCAACGCCTCTGGTGGAGCAGTTCGCCGCGTTGGAATGACGACTGGTGCCCCATCGATGGTCAGGGCAGGACCGGGGCGATGTCCGCTTCGGGCCCAATCCGAGACCTTGGCCTACCGGTTTGAATGTCGGCTATTTGCGTCGCCGTTGCGGTCCGCCAAAAGCTGGCGTGCTGCTGGCACCTATCGCACAATTGAGACCTCGGGTTTGCGCTAAATCGGTAATGTCCTTTTTCGCATGTGCGAGGACACAGACGCAGCCGCTATTTGGCCGATCTCACGATCAATGGGAAATTGCGACACGTTCTGTCCTGTTTGCGTCAAACCGAGATTGGCGATACGACAGTGACGGGGAAACTGGCAGCAGGCGATGCGATGGAAGCCAACGCGAGTGCCAAACGGATGAGTGCCACCTCCTCGAGGGTCTACAAAGCCCGTCCGGACGGATTGCGCCTCTCGGTAGGTTTCATCCTGGCCAAGCGCTTTACACTTTGCGCGTTCGCTAATTTCGTCGACGTCCTGCGGCTGGCGGCCGACGAAGGAGACCGAAGCAGGCCAATCATGTGCGGATGGACGGTTCTGTCCGACACAATGAGCGCGGTGCCCTCCAGCAGCGGCATATCGGTGCAGCCGAACGAGCGGCTCGGCGACCCCACCAAGTTCGACTACGTTGTCGTCATCGGCGGGCTGATGGACGACGACATGTCCAGCTTGGGCGCCGAATATACGGCATACCTCAAAAAAGCGGCTGCGGCCGGCATACCGCTGGTTGGCGTTTGCACCGGTGGCTTCCTGCTGCACAAAGCCGGCCTCATGCAAGGCTATCGGTGCTGCGTGAGCTGGTTTCATCACGCCGATTTCCTCGAACAGTTCGACGGTCTCAATCCTGTCTCCGACCAAATCTTTATCGATGATGGCGACCGACTGACCTGCTCGGGCGGCGCCAGCTCGGCACACCTAGCCGCCTATCTCGTGGAGAAGCATGTCGGCCGAGCACAAGCGAGCAAGAGCCTCCACATCATGATCATCGACGATGCGATGCGGCCGGAAAAGCCTCAGCCCGGTGTGTCGATGGATTTCTCTACGCGCGATCCAATGGTGATGCGGGCTCTGCTGTTGATGCAGCAGAGTATCGACAACCCGTTGTCCGTCACCGAACTGGCGCGCCGCATGGGCAACGGCAAACGCCGGCTTGAACGCCATTTCAGGGCGGAACTGGGTGTATCTCCGCAAGCTGCGTTCCTGCAAATTCGCCTGACCTTGGCCCGCCACCTCATTGAGACGACGGACAAGTCTGTGGCTGCCGTGGCCGTTGAGTGCGGCTTCTGCGACGCGTCCCATCTCAGCCGCATGTTCCGCCAGCGCTTCGCTAGTACGCCGCATGAAATCCGGAAACAGGCATCGCTGTCTTCGCCTGTTGCTGAACCGGCCTAACTCGCCTCACTGTCGTTTTAATGCGGCCCTTTTGACGCAAGCATCCTGTGCTTCTTCCGTCAATGTCGCAATGATACCTCAACATGGTCGTTCGAGGTACACGATGTCTCGTTTTTCGTTTCCGTAGCTGCCGGCTAATGCCCTGACAGGCCGTGAAACCGGAAGCCCCAATGGCCCGATGCCCAACCCAAGGCTGTGCCGGCGGCAACACCACAGACGACCGCTTCCGCATCGAGGTCTGGCACTCGTTCGCCGACCACGTCCGGCATCTGCTCGCTGGCATCAGCCGCGAAATCGAACTTGGTATCTGACGCCCTCTGGAGGAGGACAACATGTTTCACACAAAGACACTTGGCGACTTGGCCGATCATGCCGTCGCGGCGGCCATCGATCGCGAACTCGGGCGCCAGCAGAGTCAGATCGAGCTGATCGCCTCGGAAAATATTGTCTCGGCCAACGTGCTGCGCGCGCAGGGCTCGGTGCTGACCAACAAGTATGCCGAAGGCTATCCCGGCAAACGCTACTATGGTGGCTGCGAGTTCGTCGACGAGGTCGAGACCATCGCCATCGAACGCGCCAAGGAACTGTTTGGCGCCGCCTATGCCAATGTGCAGCCGCATTCCGGCGCACAGGCCAACCAGGCCGTGTTCCTCGCTTTGCTGCAGCCCGGCGATCGCATCATGGGCATGTCGCTGGCCCATGGCGGTCACCTCACGCACGGCTCGCCCGTCACCATGTCCGGCAAGTGGTTCGATGTCGTCAGCTATCAGGTTCGCGAATCCGACCAGATGATCGACTACGATCAGATGCGTGCCCTGGCCCTGGAAACCCGCCCCAAGCTCATCGTCGCGGGCGCATCGGCCTATCCGCGCGCCATCGACTTTGCTGCGTTCCGCAAGGTCGCCGATGAAGTGGGCGCTTATCTTATGGTCGACATGGCCCACTATGCCGGCCTGGTTGCCGCCGGCGTCTATCCAGACCCGATGCCCCATGCCCATGTCGTGACGACGACGACGCACAAGACTCTGCGCGGCCCGCGCGGCGGCATGATCCTCACCAATGACGAGGCCCTCGCCAAAAAGCTCAACTCCGCCGTCTTTCCGGGCAATCAGGGCGGTCCACTGATGCATGTCATCGCCGCCAAGGCAGTGGCCTTCGGCGAGGCGCTCCAGCCCGGCTTCAAGATCTACGCTCGCGATGTCATCGCCAACGCCCAGGTGCTTGCTGCGACGATGACCGCCGGTGGTCTCAACATCGTCTCGGGTGGAACCGATTGCCATATGGTGCTGGTCGACCTGCGCCCCAAGGGCGTCAAGGGTCGCGATGCCGAGCATGCCCTCGAACGCGCCGGTCTCACCTGTAACAAGAATGCCATTCCCTTTGATCCGGAAAAGCCGGCCATCACCTCCGGCGTGCGCGTCGGCACCTCGGCCGGCACCACCCGTGGTTTCGGCCAGGCTGAATTCAAGCGCGTCGGCGAACTGATCCTTCAGGTCATCGACGCCCTGGCCGCAGCCGGCCCCGAAGGCGACGCCGCGGTGGAAAAGCGGGTTCTCGCCGAAGTGCGGGACATCTGCGCCCGCTTCCCGATCTACGACTGATATTTCGCACCGAGCCGAGCCATCCCGGGCGCATCCCAGCGCCCGGACAATCTCCTGCACAAACGAGATCGGGCGCCGTGTTCCTCAGTGTTTTCGACGTCTTCAAGTTTGGTATCGGCCCGTCCTCGTCGCACACTATGGGGCCGATGACGGCCGCGGTGAGTTTTCTGCAGCTATTGCAGGAGGCTCCGGCTGGTCGGGAGGCGGCTCGGATCCGGGTGAGCCTGCATGGATCCCTTGCCTTTACCGGCAAGGGCCATGCCACCGATCGTGCCGTGGCACTCGGCCTGCTCGGCTGGTTGCCGGCCACCCTTGATATGGAATCCGCTGAACACCAGCTTGCCGACCTGCACACCACGCGCGCGCTTCATCCCCAAGGGCTGCCCGCCATTACCTTCGACCCGGCAACCGACATCATCTTCGATTACGGTCCGCCCCTGACGGGCCACGCCAATGGGCTTGTCTTCTCCGCTCTCGATGCCGAGGGCAATGCACTGCTCACCGAGACCTATTACTCGATAGGCGGAGGCTTCGTCGTCACTGCTGCCGAGCGCGAGAGGCCCAGCGTAGTGGTCGGCGCCGATAGCACGGACTGGCCGTACCCGTTCAAGAACGCAGTCGCCATGCTGCAGATGGCGAAGACCAACGGCCTCTCCATCGCCGCCATGAAACGGGAGAACGAAGCCCGGCTTCGCACCAGTGAAGACGTAGAAGTCGGCGTCAACCGCATCTGGTCGGTGATGAACAATTGCATCGAGCGCGGCCTTGCTCTCAGTGGCGAACTGCCCGGCGGGCTGCGTGTCCGCCGCAGGGCGAAGCACATCCACCAGCAACTGGTCGGCGAACGCCTGACCAATTCCGGCCAACCCCATGCTGCCTCGGACTGGCTGAGCGTCTACGCCATGGCCGTCAACGAAGAAAACGCCGCCGGAGGCCAGGTCGTGACCTCGCCCACCAATGGCGCAGCGGGAGTCGTGCCGGCCGTGCTGCGCTACTATCTCGACCATTGCAACGGTGCCGACCCGGCCAGAATTTCCGACTTCCTGCTGACCGCTGCCGCGATCGGCGGCCTCATCAAGCACAATGCCTCCATTTCAGGGGCCGAGGCCGGATGCCAGGGCGAAGTCGGCTCCGCCGCCGCCATGGCAGCAGCCGGCCTCTGCGCCGTGCTGGGCGGCACGCCTGAACAGGTCGAGAATGCCGCCGAAATTGCCCTCGAACATCACCTCGGCATGACCTGTGATCCCGTCGCCGGGCTCGTCCAGGTGCCCTGCATCGAGCGCAACGGCATTGGCGCGACCAAGGCGGTAGCTGCGGCATCGCTCGCGCTGCGCGGCGATGGTTCCCATTTCATGCCGCTCGATAATTGCATCGAGGCCATGCGCCAGACCGGCGAGGAAATGAACACCAAATTCAAGGAAACCAGCCTGGGAGGGCTGGCTGTCAACCTGCCCGAGTGCTGAACGAACCGGACAGGCATCAACAACAACAGCGAGGAGACGAAATATGAGTACCAATCGCGGCGTGGTCTATATCGGACCCGGCAAAGTGGAAGTGCGCGACATCGAGGATGCCAAGCTGGAGGCCCCCGATGGCCGCAGGATCGACCACGGCGTCATCCTGAAGGTGATCTCGACCAACATCTGTGGGTCCGACCAGCACATGGTGCGTGGCCGCACCACGGCCGCTCCCGGTCTCGTCCTCGGGCACGAGATCACCGGCATGGTGATAGAGAAAGGGCGCGATGTCGAAATGCTCGACATCGGCGACATCGTCTCGGTTCCCTTCAACGTCGCCTGCGGCCGCTGCCGCTGCTGCAAGTCCCAGGACACCGGCGTCTGCCTCACGGTCAATCCGTCCCGCGCCGGCGGCGCCTACGGCTATGTCGACATGGGCGGCTGGATCGGCGGCCAGGCCCGCTACGTCACCGTGCCCTACGCCGATTTCAACTTGCTGAAATTCCCCGACCGTGATCGTGCCATGAGCAAGATCCGCGACCTCACCATGCTCTCCGACATCCTGCCCACCGGCTTCCACGGCGCGGTCAAGGCCGGCGTCGGCGTCGGCTCCACCGTCTATGTGGCTGGTGCCGGCCCGGTCGGCCTAGCCGCTGCCGCCTCCGCCCGCATTCTGGGTGCCGCAGTGGTCATGATCGGCGATTTCAACAAGGACCGGCTGGCCCATGCCAGCAAGATGGGCTTTGAAGCCATTGACCTGTCCAAGCACGACCGGCTTGGCGAATTGATCGCCGAGGTCACTGGCTCCGACGAAGTCGACAGCGCCATTGACGCCGTTGGCTTCGAAGCTCGTGGTCACGCCGGCGGCGAGCAGCCGGCTATCGTGCTGAACCAGATGATGGAAATCACCCGTCCGGCCGGCTCTATCGGCATTCCGGGCCTCTATGTCACCGCCGATCCCGGCGGCGTCGACAGTGCCGCAAAGCAGGGCAGCCTGTCGCTCCGTTTCGGCCTCGGTTGGGCCAAGGCACAGTCCTTCCACACCGGCCAGACCCCGGTCATCAAGTACAATCGCCAGCTGATGCAGGCCATCCTGCATGACCGCCTGCCCATCGCCGACATCGTCAATGCCCGCATCATTTCCCTTGATGATGCAGCGCAGGGCTATGAAAGCTTCGACCAGGGCGCCGCCGTCAAATTCGTGCTCGATCCGCATGGCGAACTGGCCGCTTAGGCGTCAGCGAAGTCAGCTCTGAGGCCCGCCGCCCCCGGCCCGTTCGCTGAGGACGGCGGCCATTTCCCGTACCGACGCAATTCTCCAGCACCTCTCTCCAATGTCCAACGGCGGCCGCCTTGTCTCGAAACGACCGCTCAGTCGTCGCAAACATACTATTTCGGCCACGTCGCCTCGATATGCTGAGTCGTCATATGCAGGGCTTTTCAGTGTGTGCAGGACACACAGAAATTGGTCCTCATGGCGACGAGGAGCCGATGACCAATCCCGGACTTCCGCAGCAACAGGCAGAGCAACTGCTTTGGTTGCCGAGCTCACAAGCTCGCTGGGCCGGCACGGCATGAGGTCGAGCGCCCCTCTGGAAGCACGGATGCCAAGCTCATCGGTGCGCACGCTACGAGGCGCGCAAGACGAAACGTTCAATTGGAGGATCGGGCCGCGTGAGGGCGAGCCCGTCGGCGCCTTGCGCCGCGTCGCGCGGCCGTTTCGGGCCGGACGACGCCATCGCCCGCATATGTGGGGTTTCCAGGAAAAGACTCGCGGCAATCGGTGCTGCCGGGAGTTTTCTATTCGAGCGCCGGGGAGAGAAGCAGATGAAGCATTTGGTCCGACTAACTTGCATTGCCATTGGGTTGACCGCCGCCGGAACAGCTGTGGCCCAGGAAGACTGTGGCGAAGTGACGATTGCCGCAATGAACTGGCAGAGCGCCGAAGTTCTTGCCAGCCTTGACAAGTTTATCCTTGAGAACGGTTATGGCTGCGACGTGTCGGCCATCTCGGGCGACACCGTGCCGACACTGACGTCAATGGCGGAAACGGGGCAGCCCGACATCGCCCCCGAGGCCTGGGTCGATCTCGTTCCGGAGGTCGTCAATCGTGGCCTGGAGGAAGGCAAACTAGTCGCTACGGGCCTGGCTCTGACCGAGGGTGGCCAGCAGGGCTGGTTCATGCCCCAATATATCGCGGACGCGCATCCGGAAATCGTCACGGTCAAGGACGCGCTTCAGCATCCCGAACTGTTTCCGGCACCGGAAGAGCCCGGCAAGGGCGCCGTCTTCAACGGCCCGCAGGGCTGGGGTGGCACTGTCGTGACGTCGCAGATGTTCAAGGCCTATGACGCTGAAGCGGCGGGCTTTGTGCTTGTCGACACGGGCTCGTCTGCCGGTCTCGATGGTTCGATCGCCCGGGCATACGAGCGTCAGGAAGGCTGGCTGGGTTACTACTGGGCGCCGACCGCCATTCTTGGTCGCTACCCGATGGTCAAGCTGGCATTCGACGCCCCCCGCGATGACGCCGAATGGGCACGCTGCAACTCGGTTGCCGACTGTCCCGATCCGAAGATCAATGACTGGGCTGCCGACAAGGTGCTGACGGTCACGACGTCCGGGTTCGCCGAGCGCACCAGCCAGCCGGTAATGGACTATCTGGCGCACCGGTCGTGGTCCAACGCCATCGTCAACAAGCTCTTGGCATGGATGACCGACAATCAGGCGACCGGCGACGATGGTGCCAAGTATTTCCTTGAGAACAACAAGGATATCTGGACCCAGTGGGTTTCCGAAGAAGCCGCGCAGAAGATTGAAGCCGCTCTCTAAGTCGACCTGATCTTTGGCGCCTCATCAAACGCACTGGCGGCTTTCGCGAGCCGCCAGGAATGATTGATGTGAGCGCACAAACAACGATCGTGTCCACGATACGACAAGAGGAACGACATGGACTGGCTTTGGACATTCCCGCAGCTGGATGAAGATAGTATGCGCGCGCTCCGCATGACTATCGACGACTCCTTTCGCGGATTTACGCGGACCTACGGTGATGCAATCCAGCAGATTTTCGAGCCCCTGCGCTATTTTCTGATCCAGTCGGAATGGCTCATGCTCAATACGCCCTGGTTCGTCGTCATTGTTGCCATTGCAGCCCTTGCCTGGCTTGCTAGCCGCAAGTGGACGATCGTTCTGGGCTCGGTCATCACCCTGCTGCTGATCGGTTATTTCGGCATGTGGGAAGACACGATGCGCACCGTGTCGATGATCTTCGTATGTACGGTCATCTCGCTTGTGCTGGGGATACCCATTGGTATCGTCATGGCGCGTTCTAACCGCGTTCAGAGCATTATCAGTCCGGTGCTCGACGTCATGCAGACGCTGCCGAGCTTCGTCTATCTCATTCCGGTCGTGATGCTGCTGGGGATCGGCCGGGTTCCCGGGCTTCTCGCCGTGGTGATCTACGCGATCCCGCCAATAATCCGACTGACGAACCTGGGTATTCGCCTGGTCGACAAAGAGGTCCTTGAAGCGTCGGACGCCTTCGGGTCGTCCAGCTGGCAAAAGCTCTACAATGTGCAGCTTCCCCTGGCCTTGCCGACGATCATGGCGGGCATCAACCAGACTATCATGATGGCGCTGGCCATGGTGGTGATCGCGTCAATGATCGGCGTTCAGGGTCTCGGGCAGCCGGTGCTCCGCGCCATCAACAATCAATACTTCACCATGGGAATGTTCAACGGTCTGGCGATCGTCGGCATTGCAATCATCTTCGATCGCATCAGCCAGGCGTTCGGAAAGAGGATTCAGAAGCATCAGGAACATGCACATGGTTGATGCGTCGGAAAACACCTACGGCATTGAGATAAAGGGTCTGTCCAAGATCTTCGGGCAACAGCCGGAAAAGATCATTCCCCTCCTGCGACAGGGTGTGAGCAAGACCGAGATCCTGGAGCGGCACAAGCATGTCCTCGGCCTCAACAACATCAACATCTCGATGCCGGCCGGATGCATCCAGGTCATCATGGGCCTTTCGGGCTCGGGAAAATCCACCCTGATCCGGCACATCAATCGCCTTGTGGACCCGAGCGTCGGCGAGGTCCTGGTTGCAGGCACCGACGTCGTGAAGATGTCGCATCGCGAACTGCGCGACTTCCGTCGGCACAAGACAGCCATGGTGTTTCAGCGGTTTGGGCTGCTGCCCCATCGCAACGTGCTCGAAAACACTGTCTATGGCCTCGAACTTCAGGGCGTGCCGCGGCAGCGCCAGGTCGAGGCGGCGCGGTACTGGCTCGGCCGGGTCGGCTTGCAGGGGTTCGAAAATAGCTACATCAGCCAATTGTCGGGCGGCATGCAGCAGCGTGTCGGACTGGCCCGAGCATTGGCCAATGACGCGCCGATCCTGCTGATGGACGAGGCATTCTCGGCCCTTGATCCACTTATTCGTGTCGATATGCAGACCATCCTTCTCGACCTCCAAAAGGAGATCAAGAAGACGATCGTTTTCATCACGCACGACCTCGATGAAGCGCTGAGGCTTGGGGACCGCATCGCCATCCTCCGGGATGGCGAGGTAATCCAACAGGGCACCGGCCAGGAAATCGTGCTGAATCCTGCCGACGAATACATCATGAACTTCGTGCGGCATGTGAACCGGGCCAAGGTCATCCGCGTCGAAACGGTCATGGAACCCGACACGACAAACCCCTCAGATGGCATTGAAATGCCCGCCGGCACGCTACTCGAGGAGGCCGCGTCGAGGCTCCTTGCCTCGGGCAAGCAGCTGGTTGTCGTGACCGACGGCAATGGTAAGCGGCTCGGAGTATTGTCGCTCCATCGCCTCTTGGCCTCTATTGTCGCGGCATGACGCCAGAGTCACCGGTCCGGCGTCGGTACCTGCAGGCGAAATCCTGACCGGCGCGCCATTCTCTTCTGCAGCATGAATTGCTCCGGCACGCCCAATAGGCCATTCCGAGCCCACCTGTTGTGGGCTCGGCCAGAATCACAGCTGCATCGCGCGGGCACGGGCGCTGGCGATGTGGGCCTCCATGGCGGACATGGCGCCATTCACGTCGCGCCTCAACGCTGCTTCGAGGAAGGGAATGTGTTCGGCCATGACCGAATCCACCAGTTCCGGCAGCATGCGCACGCGCTCGAAGCCGATGAGCCGGATCTTGATGGAGTTGACGCGATAGGCATTGGAAATGATCTCGTTGCCCAGCCGATCGATCATCAGGTCGTGCAGCCGCCAGTCCATGGCCTGCGCCCGCTGCAGCAGGGCCGGTGACACGCCGTTCCTGGCTTCGGCGGCGATCTCGAGATGTTGCCGATGCTGGTCAGCGATCAGGTCCATGGGCGCCGTGCGGGCAAATTCGGCGACCGCCTCCCGCTCCATCATGAGGCGGAACTGGAAGGCATTGCGAATCAGGTCAAGATCCACATGGGCCACCTGCATGCCGCGTTTGGGAACGGTCTTGATCAGCCCATCGGCCTCAAGCCGCGGCACCAGCTCGCGGATGGCGCCGAGCGGCATGCCAGTCATCGCCACCAGTTCCCGCTGCGAAATGAACTGTCCCGGGCGGATGTCGCGCGACATCAGCCGATCGGTAAAGTTCCGATAGGCCAGGTCGCGCATGGGCCGTGACGGGCTATCGGAGAGCTCCGATTCCGGCCGCTCAATCATGCGGCCTCCCTGGCAAAGAGTTCATCATAGCGGCGGCCCAGTCGCTGGGCCTCGGTATCGGAAAGCGCGCGCAGCGGCGCCCGCACACGCCGCCATTCGATATCGCCGCTGAGATGGCCGACAAGAGCCTTCACCGCCGGCGTCGCCGGGTGCTCGACGATGGCCTCAACCAGGGGAGCAAGCGCGGCACTGGCCGGCTTGCCAGCCAGCACGTCATTGAGCAGATCGACGCGGAAATTGGCGACGCCGCTGATCGCACCGGATGCCCCGAGCTTCACGCCCTTGTCCAGAACGCGCTCGTCGCCGATCAGGATGTGGAGATCGGGAAAAGACTGCAGCATGGCAAGGGCATTGTCCCAGTCGCCGGATGAATCCTTGACCCCGACGATCCGCCCCGGGAATCGCGTGTTGAGCGCCGCAATGGTCTCCCCCGTCACCTTCACGCCGGTCACCTGGGGTATGTTGTAGAGGATATAGCCGGGGCCATCGGCGGCAGTCTTTCCCAAAAGCGCCGCGTACCACTCGGTCACCTCGGCTGGACCGACACCCTTATAGAAGATCGGCGGTGTAACCAGCAATGCATGGCAGCCGAATTCGGCTGCCACCTGTGCATGGGAAGCCGCATCGTCGACGGCCGAGACGGCGATACCGGGCACGATCTGCGTGCCATCGATCCCGCCCGCCCGCAGCGCCTCAAGCACCAGACGTCGCTCGGCGGTGCCGATCGAGGGACCTTCGCCGGTGGTACCAAACGTCGAAATGCCGGCGCAACCAGCGGCGATACAGGCGCGGGCATGGGGCACCAGCTTGCCCATATCGATGGCGCCATCCGCGCCGAACGGCGTCGTCATGGCTGCGAAAATGCCGAACTGCTTGTCCTTGCCCATATCGAAAGTACCTGCGCTGAGAGAGAAAAAACGACCTTGTCGAACTCTGCTACTATCGGTAACATGTCACCGTGTACTCACACAAGCCACCGAAGGCATCTTCGTACACCGCGGGCCGAATGCCGGTCCCGCACAGGATCTGGTCGGCGTGTCGTCGACATCATGGGAGGAACCAAATGCACCGCTTCACACGCCGTACCCTTGTGGCGCTCGCCGCTGTACTGGGGCTCGCGACCGTCGTGCCGACATTCGCTGCCGATCCGGTCAAGATCAGGATTTCAACCCCGGCTGTCGAATCCGATTGGCATGCCAAGATGCTGACCGTCTTCAAGGACGCGCTCGAGGAGAGTGCTCCGGGCGAGTTCGATGTAGAAATTCATCTCAACGGCACCTTGTTCAAGCAGGGCACCGAGCCGGTGGCGATGCAGCGCGGCAATCTCGAAATGGCGATGATCTCGGCCCAGGATATCGCCAACCAGATTCCGGCCTGGTCGGTTTTCACCGCTGGCTATCTGGTCCGCGATCCCGCTCACCAGATCGCCGTGTTCGACGGCGAGATCGGGCAGGAATTCTTCGGCATGGTCGAGCAGGACATGGGCATCAAGATCCTGACCGCCGCCTATCTCGGCACGCGCCAGCTCAACCTGCGCGTCGAAAAGGACGTGCAGACCCCGGCAGACCTCGCTGGCGTCAAGCTGCGCATGCCGGGCTCCGATACCTGGCTGTTCCTGGGTGAAGCGCTGGGCGCCAATCCCCTCCCGGTCGCCTTCGGCGAAATCTACACCGCACTCCAGACCGGGGCCATCGACGGCCAGGACAATCCGCTGCCGACCGTGCGCGCCGCCAAGTTCTATGAAGTGACCAAGCAGATCGTCCTCACCGGCCATCTCGTCGACGGCATTTTCCTCTCCATGGCCAACAACACCTGGGCCGCGCTCACCGATGAGCAGAAGGAAAAGGTCCTCGCGGCGGCCAAGGCGGCCCGCGACTTCAACAACGAGAACCGCATTGCCGACGAGGCCGCACTGGTCGGGTTCCTCGAAGAGCAGGGCCTGACCGTTACGACCCCTGATGTCGAAGCGTTCCGCAGCACCGTTCAGAAGGCCTACCTCGAGTCCGACTGGTCGGCATCCTGGCCGGCGGGCATCGTCGATCGCATCAACGCGGTCGAGTGATCGATATGCTGAGGCACCTCGCGGCGCATATGCGGCGGGGTGCCGAACTGGTTGCGGCAGCGATGTTTGCCGCGCTGTTCGGCACCTTCCTGATCCAGATATTCACCCGCTATGTCCTCAACAATCCCACGGCATGGACGCAGGAACTCACCCTGGTTCTCTATATCTGGGTGGTGTTCTGGACCTGCTCGTTCATCCTGCACGAGCGCGACCACATCGCTTTCGACCTGATTTCGGGAAGCCTGCCGCCACGCGGCCGCCGGGTGCTCGCCCTGGCCGCCACTGCATTGACCATTGTCGCCTTTGCCATCGCGCTGAGGCCGTCCTTCGATTTCATCAGCTTCATGCGGATCGTGCGCACCCCGGTGCTGCGCCTGCCGTTCGACATCGTCTATGCGATCTTTCTCGTCTTTCTCGTCTCGGCCATCGCCGCCGGCCTATGGCGGATCGTCCGGCTCTGTGGCGCCCATTGGCGCGACGAAGTGAACCCGCCTTCGCCCGGTGAATCGGAGAGCATTCTATGAGCCTGCCGTTTGTCCTTTTGCTGGCCGGTTTCTTCGGGCTGGCCGCATTCGGCGTACCTGTGGCCTATGCCATGTTCATCGCCTCGATCGGGTACCTGCTGTTTATGGGGGCCGATATCGGGCTGCTCGCCGAGCAGATGCTCAACGGCATGTTCGACAGCTTCGTGCTGCTGGCGGTACCGCTGTTCATCCTCGCCGCCAACCTGATGAATGCCGGCGGCGTTACCGACCGGTTGCTGGCCTTCTGCCAGGCCCTGGTCGGCCGGCTCAAGGGCGGCCTCGCGCAGGTGGATATTCTCGTCAGCATCGTCTTTGCCGGGATGAGCGGCTCGGCGGTCGCCGATGCTGCAGGGCCGGGCAAGCTCGTCACCATGATGATGGTGAAAACCGGCCGCTATCCGCCCGGCTTTGCCGCCGCGGTCGCCAGCGCCTCGGCCGTTATCGGGCCGATCATCCCGCCGTCGATTCCGCTGGTGATCTACGCGCTGATCTCGGACACCTCGGTGGGCTATCTCTTCCTCGGTGGGGTGGCGCCCGGGCTGATGCTCGGCCTGGCGCTGATGATGCTCGTCGCCTTCGTCAGCGAGAAACGTGATTTCCCGCGTGGCGAGATCGTGCCGCTGCGCCAGTTCCCGCGCGTGACCCTGCAGGCCCTGCCTGCCCTGATGCTGCCGGTCATCCTGCTTTGGGGCATCTATGGCGGCGCCACGACCCCCACCGAAGCGGCGGCCCTGGCCGCGGTCTATGCGCTGGCGCTGGCCAGCTTCTACTATCGGACGGTTGGTTTCCGCGACCTCGTGGAGACGCTGATCGCCTCCTCGCGTTCCACGGCGGTGGTCGCCGTGCTGATCGCCGGCGCCTTCATCTTCAACTACATCATCGCCACCGAAGGCGTCCCCGCGGCCGTTGCCAGCCTGCTCGACGGCACGGAACTGTCGCCCGTCGTCTTCCTCCTGATCGTCAACCTGATATTCCTCATTCTCGGCTGCTTCTTCGATGCCACGACGCTGCTCCTCGTCGTCGTGCCCCTGTTCATTCCCGCCTGCCGGGCGCTCGAGATCGATCTTGTCCACTTCGGCATTGTCGTCACCGTCAACATCATGATCGGCCTGGTTACGCCGCCCTATGGCGTGCTGCTTTTCGTCATGAACGCGGTGACCGGCATTCCGGTGAAGGACATTATCCAGGAAATCTGGCCTTTCGTGGCGGTATTGCTGTGTGCCCTGCTGATCCTGATCCTCGTGCCCGAGACCGTCCTGTGGATGCCACGGCAATTCGGATATGTGGGCTGACCGGCCGGCGACCAGCGCCGACATAGCCCGTGTGCCTCAGCTTGCTTTGCTGACGCCGATCCGGGTCTCGATGAAGCGGATGGCCGCTTCTATGCCGTCCTCCTCACGGATCGCCGCCCCAAGCGCATTTGCCTTCCGGCGCACGTCGGGGTCGTCCATCGCCGTGATCGCACTGGCCAGGCCGTCGGCGGAGAGCGTCTTGCGGTTCAGCGGACCTGGCCCCACGCCGAGCTGCTCGATCCGCCGGCCCCAGAATGGCTGGTCGCCAAAGAACGGAGCAATCGTCGTCGGCAGGCCAGCACGTAGCGCAGCGCCGGTGGTGCCGGCGCCGCCATGGTGGATGGCCGCCGACGTCAGCGGCAACAGGCGGTCGTGCGGCGCCGCGGAAATAAGGTGCACATTCGCCGGCAGGGCCTTGCCCGCCAGCGCTCCGCCGCCGGTCGCCAGCAGCCCACGCTTGCCGGTCCTGGCCAATGCCTCGAGGATCATCGTGCTCATCGCCTCGGCGTCGATGCCGGGCATGCTGCCAAATCCGACATAAATCGGCTTGTCGCCAGCCGCGAGGAATTCCGCGAGCCCCGCATCGGGCGTCCAGTCTTCGCCATCAAGGAACCAGTAGCCCGAGACCAGCACGTCATCGCTCCAGTCTTTCGGCACCGGCAACACCTTTGGACTATAGCCGTAGAGCGTCCCGACTGGCTTGCTGGGCCGACCGCGCGCTTCCAGTCCCAGCGATCGCTGGCGCCACGCGCGCAGCTCCTTTGCAAACAGCAGCTCTCCGCCACGCATCGCCAGCAGATGGCTGACCTTGTTCAACGGCCCGAGCGAACTGAAGGGCAGCAGCGGACTCGGAAATGCCGATGTCGGTGTGAACCCCGGCAATGGGGAGGCGAGAATGCTCGGCACCCCCAGCGCCGCCGCCAGATGCGGGGACGCGATCGATTTGGGGTGATAGAGGATCAGGTCGGGTGCGAAGGACTTCACCGCTGCAGCTTCTTCGTCGAGCAGCCGAACCATCAGTGGCCGCACATATTTGACGAGCTTCAGCCCGGCGCTGAAGCCCTGACCGCCGGCAATGGCGGCCTTGCCCTCCGGCGTATCCATCAGAGCGAGGAATTCGCCGGGAAGGCCGATGAACGGGATGGAATGCGCCGCGACCAAGCTCTCGAACTGAACCGGAGCCGAGATCTGGACGACGTGGCCATTGCGAACGAGGCCTTTTGCCAGTGCGATATAAGGCTGAACATCGCCGCGTGTGCCCAGCGTCTGGATGGCGATCCGCATCGAGATACCCTCTTAAAGGCTGATAGTCATTCAGCCGTCGGCCGCACAGGTTATGCCGTCCGTGCCAGGTAATTGTCGATGAGCCGTGTTGCACCCAGATGCGCAGCGACGGCAAACAGGGCGCCGGCCGGGCCTATCGTCTCGATGAGCTCGAGGCTTTCGGGATGGCGGATCTCCCAGTATTGCAGCTTTATCCGCGGCTCGGCGGCGAGGATTGCTCGCCCGATTGCGGCCAGCGCGTCGGCATTTCTTTCGCCGCCTTCAAAGGCACGGCGCGCCGCTTCGAGACTGGCGAAAATGGCAGGCGCCGCCCTGCGGTCAGCTTCACCCAGATAGATATTGCGCGAACTCAGCGCCAGCCCGTCCGGCTCGCGTACAATCAGGCCGCGGACGATCTCGATCCGCAGGTTGAGATCGCGCACCATGCGCTCGATCACCACGCATTGCTGGGCGTCCTTCTGCCCGAACACGGCAAGGTCTGGCGTGACGATATTAAAGAGCTTCAGCACGACCGTGGCGACGCCCCGGAAATGGCCCGGGCGGACGGCGCCGCAGAGCGGGAGCGACACCCTCTCCTCCACCACGAAAGTGGATGCGTCTTCGGGATATAGCTCCTCGACCGGGGGCAGGAAGACCGCGTCGATCCCCGCCGCTTCGAGCAGGGCGATGTCCTTTTCGACCGGGCGCGGATATTTGCTTAAGTCCTCGCTGGGCCCGAATTGCAGCGGATTGACGAAGATGCTGGCAATGGTCACGCCGGCGCGGCGGCGTGCCAGGTCCATGAGGCTCATATGGCCGGCATGCAGCGCGCCCATGGTTGGCACGAGCGCGACTTTCTCGCCCGGCGGTACCCGATCCCGCCAGGCCCGCACCTCGGCAATGGTCCGCAATATTGTGGTCATGCAATAAGATCCCAAAGACGCTTTGCCAGTTCCGCCTTGCTCATTACCGGCAACGACACGGCTTCGCCTCCCGCCCGCAACAAGGTGCCGCCATTGGTTGGTACCGAAAATCCGGTCGAAGTGACTTCCCCGATGCGGGCGACTGGATTGGCGAACAGGTAGTCAAGCTTCTTGCTTTCGAGCTTGCTGCTGGCATTGGCTTCGATGTTGTCGGTTTCAGCGGCGAAGCCGAGGAACCATTGATTGGTCGCCGCCTGCCGCAAGGCGCCGAGCACATCGACCGACGGCACCATATCCAGCGTCGTGTCCGCCGCAGCGCGCTTGAGCTTGCTGGCGGAGGGCGTTGCCACACGATAGTCCAGCACCGCCGCCGTGGCGATCACCCCGCCCACGTCCGGCAGGAAGGCCAGTGCCGCCTCGGCCATTTCTTCGGCCGTTCGCACCTCGACCAGCGTCAGGCGGTCGGCGCTGCCCTTTGGGGCAACAGGGCGCACCACGCCCTTGTCCACGCCCAGCACATAGCGCACCCGGGCGCCCCGCCGCAGCGCTTCCTCGGCCATAGCCGCGCCCATGCGCCCTGTCGAATGGTTGGTGATGTAGCGGACTGCGTCGATGGGGCTGGTGGTCGGGCCAGCGGTGATCAGGACGGTGAGATCGGCCAGATCGGTCGTTGGCTGGACCAGTGCCGCCTCGATTGCCGCGACAATAGCCGGCACCGGCGCCAGCTTGCCGACGCCAACCTCGCCGCAAGCCAGCGTTCCCGCGGCCGGGTCGATAACGGCAGCGCCCCGCTGCTGCAGCGTCTGCAGATGACCCTGGGTGGCGGGATGCTCCCACATGACGGTGTTCAT
>NZ_JAKFDJ010000095.1:0-6021 GCF_036676215.1 Devosia sp.
TCGGTTCCGGCGGGCGCGCTGCCGCGTTGTTCGTCGTCGCCATAGCTCGCTATGACTCCTCGCGCCTTGCATCGCCTCCCGCCGGAGCCGCCCAACTGTCACACTTATTTTTTCACGGCTCCTAAGCTGAATGACATGCCTCACAGCGTACCGTAGAGCCAATGTCATTTAAGCCACGAATAGAGGGACTTTTCCCCCTCAGCAATGACGAGCGCGGCTGGATTGATCACCCCTTGGGAGCCAGCTTGCAGATTGCCAACTAGTGCTGTTAAACGGCTCGTCGATGCGGATTGAGGCGGCGCGTCAGGCTGGTAACTGCCGTCCGCGATCCTGGCGTAGCGGCTTCGGCGCTACTTGGAGCTTGCGCGGGGCTTATTGCTGCGGGGGCAGGCCCGTGCTTCCCTCGGGCAGCCGGGTGTCGAGCCCGCTCAGGGAGCGGACATAGGCCGCGATCTTCCAGGCGTCGTCGTCCTGGATCTTGCCCCGGAAACTCGGCATGCCATTCGGCCTGCCATCGAGGATGGCGGCATGAATGGCGGCGGCACTGTTGCCGTAGACCCACTTCTCGTCCATCAGGGCCGGCCCTATGGCGCCCCCGCCTGCGGCATGGCAGCCGACGCAGTTGAACGAGTGATACATCCGCTTGCCTTCGTTTATCGCCATCACGTTTCCCTGGTAGGGATTGGGTGTTTTGGCAGCTGCGGCGGCGGGCACGGGCGTGCGCGGCGTCACGGCCGTGGCAGGCGGCGTGGCCCTTGCTCGGGATGCGCGACCCAAGTCGTGCTCACAGCTTGCCAGCAGCAACAAGAGCGCGGCGGCTGCGCCGTCACGGATCGCATGTGTGCCCCGTGCCATCATTTCGCTTCTCCCGGCCGGGCGCGGGCGGGCGCCTGGGGCACGCCGTAGGCGGCCAGCACCGCGTCGATATCGGCTCGCCTGCGCCCGATGGCGGCCTCGATTTCCTGCCTGAACCCGCCATCGCCATGGCGCACCGCCATCGCGATGTCGAACGCCATCGGCGGCACGCCCTGCTCCACCTGCGGCGCCACCGGGACGAATTCGAGTGCAACAGCGGCGCGCGGCGCGAAAAAGCCGGCCAGCGGCCCCCAGACGACGGCCACGTCGATCTCGCCGGCAGCGAGGGCGTCGATAATGCGGGCCGGCGGATCGGGTTCGCGGTAGTCGCCGTAAATCGTGAACCCGACCACGTTGTGAATAATGTTGCGGCCGGAAAGCGCATGGGCCGGCGGGGTATTGGCGTAGTCGTCACCGATCAGGTGCACGCCGATCTTGAGCTTGCGCAACGCGGGCGCGTCGAACGAGTCGATCCGGTCGTTGCGGTCCTTGCGGTAGACGAAAACGTAACTCGACCGGTAGTAAGGCGCCGTGGTCGAGGCCAGCTCGAACTGGCCGGGCACGCCGATCAGCAGGTCGCAGCGGCCGTCCTTGAGCGTGTTGCGCACAAAGCCGCGGCGCTGCGCCCACCAGGTGTAATGCAGCGAAGCGCCTAACTCGTCAGCCAGGATCGCGGCAATCTTGTTCTCGAAACCCTCGCCTCGTTCGTTCGAGAACGGCAGGTTGTTCGGGTCGGCGCACACCCGCAACTGGCGAGCCGGCGCGGCCGCCAGCGACCCGCACAGCAGCGCCATGATGACGATCGCGGTGCTCATGGTGGTGGCGCGCTTGCTCATGGCAGCGCGAACACGTATAGCTGGCCGCCCTCGCCCGTATGCTCGGGCAAGTCTTTCATGGCGTTGACAAAGCCCAGCGCCGCGGTTCCGTCGCGGGCGTCGAGCTCCCCGGAGACGATGGCGCCGGCCCAGCCGCCAACGCCGGACAGGATGGCCACGTACTGCTTGCCGTCGCCGCCGAGATAAGTGACTGGCTGGCCGACAATGCCGGAGTCGACCCGGAACTGCCACAAGGTCTCTCCGGTGCGGGCATGGACGGCCTTGAACCAGCGGTCCATGGTGCCGTAGAAAACCACGTCGCCCGCCGTGGCGACCGCGCCGCTCCAGACCGGGAACAGTTCCTTGATGCTCCACAGCTTGTGCGCGGCGACCGGGTCCCAGGCCGAGAATTCCCCGCGGTGCCCGCCCGGCCCGGCGAACATGTGGACCTCGGCGCCAACGTAGGGCGTGCCGGCGATGTAGTTGACCTCGGTGCCGCGGAAGTCCATGCAAAGATTATTGTGCGGAATATACAGCAGCCCGGTCTTCGGTGAGAACGCACTCGGCTGCCAGTCCTTGGCCCCGGGCGCGGCCGGGCAAATGTTGCGCACGGTCTTGCCCAGACCGGTTTCCTTCTCCTTGACCTTGTTGGGTTCGCCGGTCTTGAGGTCGATTCCTCGCGTGACGTTGACGCTCGCGTAGGTGTTGGCCGACAACACCTCGCCGGTGGCGCGGTCCATCACATACATGTGGCCGTTGCGCTCCGGCCGCACCAGCACCTTGCGCTGGCGACCTGCGACCGGCAGGTCGAGCAGGACCAGTTCATTGACGCCGTCGTAGTCATACAGGTCGTGCGCCTCGATCTGGTAGGCCCAGGCCGCCTGGCCGGTGTCCGGGTTGCGGGCAAAAATGGACAGGGTCCACTTGTTGTCGCCGGGCCGCTGGTCCGGATTCCACGGGCCCGGATTGCCCGTCCCGTAGTAAATAAGGTTCAGTTCTGGATCGTAGGAGATCCAGCCCCAGACGGTGCCGCCGCCGATCTTCCAGGCACCGGGCGGCCAGCTGCCCGCGCCCAGGTCCTTGCCCCGGTCCTTGGCATAAAAGGGCTTGAAGCCGGGGCCGAGCAGGACGTCGGCATCGGGCCCGGTACTGTAGGCCGTCCACAGCAGCGTGCCGCTGTCGATGTCGATCGCCTTCAGCCAGCCGCGCACGCCCATTTCGCCGCCGCTGTTGCCGACCAACATTTTGCCTTTGACGACCAGCGGCGCCATTGTGATGGACTCGCCCATGTTGATGTCGCCAAGGCGGGTCTTCCAGAGCTCCTTGCCGGTCTTGCTGTCGAGGGCGATGGCGTGATTGTCGAGGGTATTGAACAGGATCTTCCCGGCAGCGTAGGTGACGCCGCGGTTGACGACGTCGCAGCAAGCGACGCCCTGGGCGGCCCTTGCCGGTTCGGGCCGGTACTCCCATTTTTTGGCGCCCCCTGGTTTGCTCAGGTCAAGCGCGTAGACGACGTTGGGAAACGGCGTGACGACATACATGACCTGGTCGACGACGACGGGAGCCGCCTCGTGGCCATTGGTCTGGCCGGTCGAGAAGGTCCATGCCAGGCGAAGCTGTTTTGCATTGCTGGTGGTAATCTGGTTCAGGCCGCTGTAGCGCGTGCTTGCAAAGTTTTTTGCAGGCATGGGCCACTGGCCATCTTCCTTGTCGGACAGCCAGGTGGGAACCCGGGCGCCCGAAGGCAGCGTGGGCGGGACATAGCGCTCCAGCCGGGGGAACGCTTCCGCGGCCACTGGCTGCGGCATGCTGCACAGCAGGCATAACGCGGCCATGGCGAGCAATGCGCTGGCGCCTGCCCGCCGGCGAGGTCGTGAACTAAATGCTGCTTTGTCGTTTGCCATGGTGCACCCGCATACTCAGGTCGAGGTGCTCATTTTCGGCTCGGGACCTGTCAGTCCCTTGTTCGATATCAAACGAACGCGGGGTACCCGCACAAGCCATGTTTTCCATCTTTTCGATCCACCTGGGCCGCCACGATGCGACATTTTGGATGCAGCCGCGGGCGTTTGGAAGCTGGCGGGATTCGGGCGCACATTTTCCCTTGCACTGCTTTCGGTCATGACGTATAAGCTATCTTAGCAACTGCTCCTTTAGGTTCGAGATGAAGCTGGCGGCATACTCGGCCGTACGCTCCAGTCGGGAAGCTTGACATGACGATGTCTTCAGACCCCCTCTTCTCCTGCTCCACCCAGTGTGGCTGGCTGATCGACGGCGGCGAAATGGGGGCGCTGATCCGCTCCATGGATTGGTCGCAAACTCCACTGGGGCCGCGCCGATTGTGGCCGCAAAGCTTGTGTGCGGTATTATGCCTTTGCTTCGACTCCCCTCTCCCGTCGGCAATTGCGTGGGGACCGCAATCGGCCCTTATCTACAATGATTCCTTCCGTGCCTTTTGCGGCGTGAGTCACCCGCAATCAATGGGACGGGCCTTGAGGGAATGCTGGCCTTCGACATGGCCCACGATAAGCGAGGCATTGGAACTGGCCAGAGCGGGCAAGGCATGCTGTCTCAACGACCAACGCATCTTCCTCGAACGCGCGGGGCGTCTCGAGGAAACCTTTGTAACCCTGGCATTTAGCCCCATCCGCGATGAAAGCGCCATGGAAAGCGGCGGCGTATTCATCCAGCTTGTCGAACTGACGAAAGACCGCAGCGCCGCCGTATTGCCGGTCGTGCCCGACAGGTTTCCCCCTGCACCGGTGCAGGGCGGCATAACGGAGCCCGAAGAGCGCATCCACCAGTTGGTGGCGTCGAATATCGTCGGCGTCTTTTCCGCGGACCTGCGCGGCGGCATCAATGACGCCAATGACAAATTGCTGCACATCGTAGGGTATACGCGCGAAGACCTGGCGGCGGGAAGGATCAACTGGAAGGAAATGACGCCGCCCGAATTTCGCGAGGCGACGACGCGGGCGGAAGACGAGTTGCGCAGCGGCGGGACATGCATACCTTACCAAAAGGAGTACATCCGCAAGGACGGCACCCGCGTGCCGGTGATCGTCTGGTCGGCTCTGGTGGCCGGGGCGCCGGGGGCCGGGATCGCATTCGTGATCGACCTGAGCGAACGCGAACGTACACAGGAGGTGCTGCGCAGGAGCGAGGAACAATGGCGCGACGTGTTCGAAAATAACCCGACCATGTATTTCATCGTTGACGCATCGGGTAGCGTTATTTCGGTCAACACGGCGGGCGCCGAGCAGCTCGGTTACACAGTCGATGAACTGGTTGGCCATTCTGTGCTGCAGGTGTTCCCGGAGACCGTGCAGAGCGAGGCACGACGGCACGTCGCAGACTGCCTGGAACAGCCGGGCCGGACGGTGAACTGGGAAATCCGCAAGATCCGCAAGGATGGTTCGATGCTGTGGGTCCGCGAAACGGCGAAGGCGGTAGTGAGGGAAACGAACCAGTTGATTGTCCTGATCGTCTGCGAGGACATTACCGAGCGCGTGCAAGCGCAGGAAAAACTGCGCCGCAGCGAGGCCTTCCTGGCCGAAGCACAAAAGATCAGCCATACCGGAAGCTGGGGCTGGAATGTCTCCTCCGGCGCGGTGGTCTGGTCGGAGGAGCATTACCGGATCTTCGGCATGGATCCGAAGGCAAGCATGACGCCGACTTTCGAACAGGTCCTGCAACTGGTGCACCCTGACGATCAATTACGCATCAGGCACATCCTGGATGAGGCAATCCGGAAAGGCAGCGGATTCGACTGCGAATACCGCATCACTCCCTCCGACGGGCAAGTGAAATATTTGCAGGCAGTGGGCAAGCCCATCGTGACGGAGTCGGGCAGCATCGACGACTATATCGGCACAACCATGGACATCACAGCACGCAAGCACGCCGAGGACGCGCTGCGCCAAGCCCATGACGCGCTGGAAAAGCGGGTGCAGGAACGCACCGCCGAACTCAAGGAAAGCAATCAGCGCCTCGAGCTGGAAATCGTCGAGCGCAAGCTGGCCGAAACAGTGCTGGCGCGACGTTCGCAGGAACTGGCGCGCTCGAATGCCGAGCTCGAACAACTGGCGTATGTTGCGTCGCACGACCTGCAGGAGCCGCTGCGCATGGTGGCCAGTTACCTGCAATTGATCGAACGACGCTACCAGGATCGGCTGGACGCGGACGGACATGAATTCATCGGATATGCGGTCGACGGCGCGCATCGCATGCAGGCGCTGATCGACGATCTGCTGGCCTATTCCCGCATTGGCACCAAGCGCAAACCAATGCGGGCGGTCGACTGCGCGGAAGTAGTCAAAACGGTGATGCAGTCGCTGAGCATCGCAATTGC
>NZ_JAKFDJ010000096.1:0-13066 GCF_036676215.1 Devosia sp.
GGGGCTTCTCGATCACCACGCGGGCGTCGCGACGATAGTAGCCCTTCTTGAGGATGTACTCGCAGGTCGGCCCGAACAGGTCGGGCGCGATGGCGAGGTAGAAGGCCCGGACCACCTTGGGGTCGTCGCGCAGGTTCTTACTCAGATCGCCCCAGTGGGCTTCGTCGGTGACATCGTTGGCGACGTAAGAGAAGCAACCGATGAAGCGGTCGATGGTCTTCTTGTCCTGGTAGTCCTTCTCGACGAAGGCTTCGATCGAGTCACGCGCGAGCTTCTGGAACTCGGCATCGGTGAGCTTGGTGCGCGACACCCCGATGATGCGGCTGTGATCGTCGAACTGCCCATCCTTGAAGCGATGGTAGAGCGCCGGGATCAGCTTGCGCTTGGTGAGGTCGCCGGTGGCGCCGAACACCACGTAATCGAAGGGCTGGACCGGGATGATACGGCTGGACACGCTCTTCAGGCTCCTATCGATATAATTCATGGCAACTCAGGCGAAGTTCTGCTTGGCAAGGATGACGGCGCCGTGCAGCGGCTCGTCGACGGGGCGGACGATGAAATCGCCGTGGCGCTCGATCATCAGCGGATAGAGACGGGTACCGAAGCCGCCGACGGCGGCCATGCGCGTGACGCCGCGCGCCTTGAACCAGCGGACATAGGTGTCGATGTAGCTCATCTCGAGCTCCATCAGATCCTTGGCCACAGGATCGTCCTGCTCATAGTAATCGAAGAACATCGGGATCAGGGCGCCAAATTCAGCCGGGGCGCGGCCGAGCAGCGTCGAGGGCGCGCCGTTGCCGGCGGGCGCGGGACCGCGCGGATCCTGCGGGAACGACCAATCCATCACGGCATCGATGCTGCCGCCGAGCTTCGCAATCACCGCCTCGGTGAGCGGCGATCCGGGGATAAGGCCGTCCGCGGCTTCGACGGAGCGGCGGACGAGTTCGCGGCCAAGAATGGCGCCGGACATCTGGTCGCCGATCTGGAAGCCCCAGCCGCCCGCCTGGTGGCGCTTACCATCGACGATGGACATGGCAGCCGAGCCAGTGCCAACGATGATCACGCCGCCTTCGCCGCCCCCAAGGGCGCCCGCATGGGCGATATCGATGTCGTCATAGACCTTTACCCCGGCAAAGGGCCATGGGCGCGCGGCGAACTCGGCGCGGGCAGTGTCCATGCGGCCGCCAGCCATGCCGAAGCAGGCATAGGTATTGGCGGTTTCGGAATAGTCGAGGCCCGCGGCCTTGAACACATCGCGCGTGCCGTCGCTGATCGCCTTGTAGGCCGGCTCGCCGGCATCGATCTGCAGATTGGAGCGGCCGTTCTTGACTTCGGCGAGCGTCACGAGATTCTCGTCGGCCAGGCGCACGCGGCAATTGGTGCCGCCGCCATCAACGCCAAGATAGTACCTGGGCACGCGGGGATTCTCCATTAGTCTGGAGGGATTCTAGGGTGTCGTTTCGGCGCGGACCATAATGCGAAAGATGCTAAGACGAAAGTAGGATAAGGCACAAAAAGCGCCCTTCTGCGGCATGGCGCACATGGCCTGTACGCGGGCCTGACGCAACCGGTTGCGCCTTTGCACCTTTTGTACCATTGAGCGCGGCGGCGGCCGGCTATGGAGGCAATGACAATGACACGACATGTGCTGGTTCTGGGAGGCGCCCGTTCGGGCAAGACGGCCTTTGCCGAGCAGTTGGCGATCCGCAGCGGCGCCACTCCCGCTTACCTCGCAACGGCCGAGGCGCTCGACGCGGAAATGCGCGACCGGGTAGCCAGCCACAAGGCCACCCGAGCCGTGCATTTTGCCACGATCGAAGAGCCGCTGGCGCTGTCTGAGGCATTGCTCAAGGCGGCCGCAAAACACGACGTCATTCTGGTCGATTGCCTGACGCTGTGGATCACCAATCTATTGGTGGCGAACGGGGACGTGGCCAAGGCGGTGAGCGAACTGGGGGCCACCCTGATGCAGATCGATGCGGCCAAGGTCATTCTGGTCAGCAACGAGGTCGGCCTCGGCATCGTGCCGGACAACGCCATGGCCCGGACCTTTCGCGACCTGACCGGCGCGGCGCATCAGCGGCTCGCCGAAATCTGCGACGATGTCTATTTCGTCGTCGCCGGCCTGCCGATGACGCTCAAGGGCGAAGCACCGGCACAGGCCGAGAGCCGCATACACGTGGCTTAGCTCCACCTCTCCCCTGAGGACCGAGCTATTGCCTGAGTGGTTCGCAATGGTGCAGTCGACACCCTCCCCCTTGCGGGGAGGGATCAAGGGTGGGCGGGCGTTTGGCCCGGATATCGGGGCTCCCAACACCCCCACCTAACCTCCCCCTGAAGGGGGAGGAATCCGGCTGGTGATTGTCATAGATCGCGCGCTCCACGCCCGATCTATCCCTCCCCCTTCAGGGGGAGGTTAGGTGGGGGTCAGGCCACCCAAACCAGCAGCGCCACCACCACACTCACCCCCAGCAGCACATTGAGTGTCGACCGGTACAGCACCAGCGCCCGCAGGATATCGCTGCCCACCAAAGCCGACTTGCCATCCCCGAAACTGGGCAGATCGACGATCTCACCATCATAGCTGCGCGGACCGCCCAGCTTGAAGCCAAGGGCGCCGGCAAAACCCGCTTCCGGCCAGCCGGAATTGGGCGAGGCATGCTTGCGCGCATCGCGCCGGGCCACGGCCCAGGCCTTGCCCGGGCTGGCATGCGGGGTGAAAAAACAGGCGACCGTGATCAGCACCGCGGTCAGGCGGGCCGGGATCCAGTTTGCCAGGTCGTCGAGCCGGGCGGCGGCCCAGCCATAGTCACGATAGCGCTCGTTCATATGGCCGATCATCGAATCGGCGGTATTGATGGCCTTGTAGAGGGCAATGCCGGGCAGACCGAGCAGCACCAGCCAGAACCATGGCGCAACGACCCCGTCCGACGTGCTTTCGGCGAGCGTTTCGATAGCGGCACGGGCGACCCCCGCCTCGTCGAGCGCCTGCGGATCGCGGCCGACAATGTGGCTGACGGCTTCGCGGCCCGCGTCGAGCGAGCTGCGCAGCGCGATGGCCACCGCCTCGACGGCGCGGCCCAGTTCCTTCTGCGCCAGGAAAGGCGTGGCCAGCATGATTTCGAGCACCCAGCCCAGCGGCATGGACCGCAGCACCTGTTGAATGAGGACAGTGATGGCCAGGGTCACCAGCAACAACACCGCCAGTGTGAAGATCCCGGCATCGCGGCGCTGGCGCGGCGTGCGCTGCCGCTTGTCGACACCCTGTTCCATGAAGACGATGAAGCGCCCCATCCAGATGACGGGATGGCCGATGAGTTCGACCAGCCGCTGCGGATAACCGAACCAGCGTTCGAGCAGGAGCGCGAGGGGCGGAAGGAAAGCGTTCATCGCCTAACCCCTCATCCGCCCTGCGGGCACCTTCTCCCGCAAGGGGAGAAGGGGGCTCGGTGCATGACCAAAGAGTGGAGCCACCCCTCTCCCCCTGCGGGAGAGGGTGGATCGGCCGCAGGCCGAGACGGGTGAGGGGTTTTGCATGGCAATCATTTCCGCACTTCCTCGGCCAGCGCCAGCAGCGCGTCGATATCGAGATGCTTTTCGAGGTGGGCGGCCAGGGCGTCAAGGGTCTGCTCGATGCTCGCCTCATAGGCAAGATCAGGACTGGCCACATCACCGAGGACGGAGCGGCGGAAACGGTCGGCCGCGAAGAGCCCATGCAGGTATGTGCCCATGACCCGGCCATCGGCGCTCACGGCGCCCTCGTCGATCCCGCCGACGCGGGCAAAGGGCCGGGCGCGGTCGGGGCCCTCGGTCAGGCCCATATGCATGTGGTAGCCGCTGATCGGCGTTTCGGACGCGACATGGATCGCCTGTTCCACCCGCAATTGCTTGACCGGCGTCAGCACGGTCTCGACATCGAGCAGGCCAAGTCCGGCGCTGGTGCCCGGAGCGCCTTCGATCCCGTCCGGGTCGGCAATGGTGCGACCCAGCATCTGGTAGCCACCGCAGATGCCGAGCACCCTGCCCCCGGCACGATGATGGGCCAGGATATCCCTGTCCCAGCCATTGGCGCGCAAGGCATCCAGATCGGACCGCGTGGCCTTTGAGCCGGGCAGGATGATCCAGTCGGCGTCCCGGGGAATGACGTCGCCGGGCTGCACCATCACCACGTTCACCCCAGGCTCCGCCCGCAGCGGGTCGAGGTCGTCGAAATTGGCAATGCGCGGCAGTTGCGTGACGGCAATGGTCAGGACACCGTCAGCATTTTTGGGCAAAGCGCTGAGGCCCATCGAATCCTCTGCCGGCAGTTTTGCCGCGTCGGCAAACCAGGGCACCGGGCCAAAGCAGGGCACGCCGGTCCGTTCGCGCAGGAAGCTGATGCCGGCTTCGAACAGCGTCGGATCGCCCTGAAACTTGTTGATCAGCGTCGCGCGGATAAGTCGGGCGTCGGCGGGGTCGATCACGGCGAAGGTGCCGACCACCGAGGCGATGACCCCACCGCGATGGATATCGCCGACCAGCACGACCGGCACGCCGGCGGCCTGGGCGAAGCCGAAATTGGCCAGGTCATTGGCGCGCAGGTTGACCTCGGAGGCGCTGCCGGCACCCTCGACGAGCACCACATCCGAATCGGCAGCAAGTTCGCAGTATGCTGCAAGAACATCCGGCAGCAGCTTGCCGCGCTCTGCCCAATAGCTGCGCGGCGACATGGAGGCGCGGCGCTGTCCGCGCACCACCACCTGCGAGCCGGTTTCCTGTTCAGGTTTGAGTAATACAGGGTTCATAGCGGTGACGGAATTGCGGCGGGCGGCCCTGGCCTGCAGCGCCTGCGCCCGCCCGATCTCGCCGCCATCGGCAGTGACAGCAGCATTGTTGCTCATGTTCTGCGGCTTGAACGGCGCGACCCGCAACCCGCGATTGCTCAACGCGCGACACAGCCCGGCAACCAGCAATGACTTGCCGACATCGGACCCGGTACCCATGAACATCAGTGACTTAGCCATGGTCGACTTATGCCGCATCCACCACATGGGCGTAAGAGCCCATGACGCGGCCGATCACGGCGCCCATCGGCGGCATGGCCTCGCCACGGGCATCGGTGGCGGCAAACAGCGGCGGCAAGCGGGACTGTCTGGCCGAGGAATAGTGGAATTCATGGCCCCGCAGCCGCCCCGGCCAAGGCAGATCGCCCGATTGCACCAGCCGGCGATAACCAAGAATGCGCTTGGGCCGATCGATGCGGGTGGTGACAGGCAAGAGGCCCGACATGGCATGGGTCTGCCCCGCCTTATCCACCAGCGCCTCGCCTAGCACCATGAAACCCCCGCACTCGCCATAGATCAGCGCATGCCGGTCGCGGGCGGCGATGAGGCCGGCCTTGAAATGGTTGGCAGCGGCAAGGGTGGCGCCATGCAGCTCGGGATATCCCCCAGGCAGGAACACGGCGTCGCTGTCGGCGGCGGGCGCCTCATTGGCGAGCGGGGAGAAGAAGCTCAGCTCAGCGCCCATGGCCCGCCAGCCGTCGAGCAGATGCGCATAGAGAAACGCAAAGGCATCGTCGCGGGCAATGGCCATGCGCTGGCCGAGGGGTGGCAAAGGCGCTGGGGGAACATCGCCCTCCGTCAGAGGCGAAGCGAGAGCGCGCAGGCGATCCAGATCGACATAGTCGCCAATCGCCTCGGCTGCGGTATCGACGAAAGCCTCGAAGGCCGCGACTTCATCGGGCAGGACGAGGCCGAGATGACGTTCGGGCAGAATGAGATTGGCGTCGCGCGGAATGGCGCCGAGGCAGGGTATGCTGGTGGCGGCCAGAGCATCGACCAGCATGCGCTCGTGCTTCATGGACGCAACACGATTGAGGATGGTCCCGGCAACCCGGACACCCGCGCGCCAATTGGCGAAACCTGCCACCAGCGGCGCCACCGACTGGCTCTGCCGTTCGGCATCCACCACCAGCACCACCGGCAGGTCCAGCAGTTCGGCCAGATCGCCGGTGGAACCGGAGCCATCCGCGGCGCCATCGAACAGGCCCATGACGCCCTCGACCAGCAGCAGGTCGGCGCCGACCGCCTGCATGGACGCGAGGGATTTCAGCCGTGCCGGGGACATTGACCAGGGATCGAGATTGACCGCTTCGCGCAGCGCGGCGCGACTGAGGAAAGCCGGATCGATATAGTCCGGCCCGGTCTTGGCTGGGGCCACGACGACACCGCGCCGGCGTAAAGCCGCCAGCAGGCCGAGCGTGATGACCGTCTTGCCCGAGCCGGAGCGCGGCGCGGCAATAACGATGCCCTTAGCCAAAGATATGCCTCCGCGCTTCCCCGACATACCAGTCGAGCGTTTCGCGATAGGCGCTGACCGGGCCGAGAACGACAATGGCCGGCGTGGGCACATCGGTCAGCCCCGGCGCTTGGGCGAGGGTGGTTTCGATCACCGATTGCTGCGGAGTCGCGGCATGGGAGACGATGGCAACACGGTCCGCGCCATCGCGGCCGGCGGCGAGAAGTTTTTGCGAGATCGAGCCAAGATGCTTGACCGCCATGAACATGACGATGACCGGCGCGGCCTTGGCGACCGCGGGCCAGTCGACACCGCCAGGCACCGCGCCGGTCTCGTCGTGGCCGGTGAGGAAAATCACCGCCTGGTTGGTATCGCGATGGGTCACCGGTACGCCGGCATAGGCGAGACCTCCAAGTCCAGCCGAAATGCCGGGCACGATGCGGAAGGGCACGCCGGCCCGCGCCAACGCGCCGGCCTCCTCACCGCCGCGACCGAACATGAAAGGATCGCCGCCCTTGAGCCGCAATACCCGCTTGCCGGCCCTGGCGAGCTCGATCAGTTGCAGGGAGATGTCGGCCTGTTTTGGCGAAGGCTTGCCGCCGCGCTTGCCGGCAAACAGTTTCTGGGTGCGTCTGGGCGCCATGGCCAGCAGGTCGGACGAAACCAGTGCATCATGCACGATCACGTCGGCCTGGCCCAGCGCGTGATAGGCCAGCAGCGACACCAGTCCCGGCCCGCCGGGCCCGGCGCCCACGAGCCAGACCGCGCCCGGCTCCATACGCGGAAAATCCGCGTGGTCGAGCGCGGCGAAGTGGCCGGAACGGAATGGCCGTCTGATCCAGTCGAACATCAGCGTGACCACCCTTGAGACGGCGGCCGGGAATGGGCACAGTGACGCCAAGGAGACCTGCAGGCCCAATGAAGATTCTGATCCTTGGCGGCACCGCCGAAGCTCGCCAGCTGGCCAACAGACTGGTGGGCATGGGCCACGATGTCATCACTTCGCTGGCCGGGCGCACGCAGGATCCCATCCTGCCCGCGGGAGGGCTGCGCATGGGCAAGTTTGGCGGCATTCCAGGGCTGGCGGCTTATCTGCGGGCCGCGGGAATCGAACGCCTGGTGGACGCGACGCATCCCTATGCGGGGCAAATTTCCATCAATGCCGTGGCGGCGGCGCAAGCGGCCGACGTCAAGCTGGTGCGCTATATGCGCCCAGCATGGGAGCAGCAGATCGGGGATGACTGGGTGGCGGTCGAGACCGCCGCGGAAGCAGCGGACGCCCTGCCGCACAATGCCGACGTGCTGTTGACCACCGGCCATACCGGGCTCGAGCACTTCCTTGAACGCGATGACTGCCACTTCGTGGTGCGGACCATCGAGGCTCCGGCCATGGAACTGCCGCGCCACGCCAGCCTGCTGCAGACGCGGCCGCCCTACAATCTGATCGATGAAATGGCGCTGATGGAGCGCGAGGGCATCACTCATCTGGTCACCAAAAACTCAGGTGGCGGGCAGACCGACGCCAAACTGGAGGCAGCGCGGCGGCTGGGGGTCAAGGTCTTCATGATCGCGCGCCCTGCCTATGGTCCGGCGCACGAAGTCGACAGCGTCGAGGGGGCGATCGAGGCGCTGGCACTGGACGCTTGAGCGAAGGCCAGCGGATCGAAATCGACATCGCATAGCGCCAGGGCGCAGGTGGCGTGGGCCGATTTGCGCTTGGCGAGCATCAAGGGGCCGGCCGCTGCCGCGACGGCCTCGGCGATGGCCGGCCGGCCAATGGCCGCCAGCACTCTCGGCGAAGGCGTGCGGATATCGGGCGATAACTCTGAATCGTCGAGCAGACACAACGGCACGTCGAAATGATGCGCAGCGGCGAGAAGGGCCGGATGGCCTGCCTTGCGGGTGTGGCTGGCAAGGCAGACCAGCGTGGCGGGCAATGCACCAAGCGCGGCCAGGCACCGCTCCACCAAGGCGATGAGCTCGGCCGCATCCGCCGCGCTGCCGCAGCCGACGCCGGCAACCAGCCGTGCATCAAGGGGAAGTGTTGTTCCGGGCAGCGGCCCGGCCTGAACCGTCGTCATCATCGCCTCTCAAAACCAAGAGGCAGGTTCGCTCAAGACCGTTGCAGCTCCGGGGTTGGTCCCCGATTTGGGTCGACCGCACCGGATTCTGTTTCAGTTCCTTCACGGGAACTCTGCGCAGTTCTGGTTCTAGGCGGGGAGAAGCGCGTGGTCAATCAATGGCTTGCGCGGGATGCTGCCCAGATCGGAATGCTTCTGAAAATGATTTGCAAATTCAAGGACTTGCCCTCCCCACTCCGGAGGACTATGGCCGTGTGACCACTTCCGATGGGGCGCCGGGTGAGCATCACCGCGAACAACAGAACGCTGGCCATTGCCGCGGCGAGCCTGCTCGTCGGGGTCATCGTGCTCGGCCTCAAGTTCCTGGCCTGGCACATCACGGGCTCGATCGCGCTCTATTCGGACGCGCTGGAATCGATCGTCAACGTGGTGACGGCCGTGGTCGCGCTGATCGCGGTGAGGCTGGCGCAGCGGCCGGCCGATGCCGCCCTGCCCTATGGCTACCACAAGGCGGAATATTTCTCGGCCGTCATCGTGGGGGTGATGATCATCGTCGCCGCCATCCTGATCGTGCGCGAGGCCGTGCTGGGGTTCCTGGCGCCCAGCCTGCCGGATGCGCCGATGCAGGGGCTGGCGGTCAGCGGCGTTGCCACCCTCATCAATGTGGTCTGGGCCTTTGTACTCATCCGCCACGGTCGAGCCGTGCTTTCGCCCGCGCTGCAGGCCGATGGCCGGCACCTGATGACCGATGTGGTTTCGACGGTCGGCGTGCTGGCCGGCCTGGCATTGGTCTATGCGACCGGCTGGGCGGTACTCGACCCCATTCTGGCCGCGCTGGTGGCGCTCAATATCCTGTGGTCGGGCTGGGGCGTCATCCGCCACAGCGTCGGTGGCCTGATGGATGTGGCCGTGCCGCCCGATACGCAGAAGACCATCCGCGAGGTCATCGCCACCAACGCTGATGGCGCCATCGAGGCGCACGACATCCGCGCGCGGCAGGCGGGCCGGATGACCTTCATCGATTTTCACCTGGTAGTGCCGGGCACGATGAGCGTGGAGGCCGCGCACACGATCTGCGACCAGATCGAGGCCAAGCTGCGCGACGCGGTCAAGAATGTGCAGATCACCATCCATGTCGAGCCCGAGAACAAGGCCAAGCATGCCGGCATCGTGGTGGTGTAGCGGGGCGGTGCATAACCTGTTGGCGACGCCTGCAAACCCTGCGAACTAGCATAGGGTCACCTTTCCTACCTGGAGGAGGACACTATGAAACTGAACGCACCCACCCAACTGGTCTTCATCATCGCGGTCGTGCTCGCCATCGCTGCACTCATCGGTTATCTCGCGCCGTCGATTGCGATCATCGGCGTCTACTCGTTCTGGATCATGACGTTGGCATTCGTCGTGCTGACTGCGGGCGTCATGTTCCGCGGCACCTAACCGCGCCCATTCGTCTCGGCCACGGGCGGGGGGTATGGCCTCGGGGCTCGTGGCCGAGTTCAGTCTTGCGGCGCAGCGGTGTTGGCCGCAGACTGGTCGCATGCGTTTCATTCTCATCATGCTCGTTTTGCTGACTGGCCCCGCCCTCGCGCAGGGCTGGGAGCGCTACGACAATGCCCGTTTCGGCTATGGCATCGATATTCCGCCAGGGTTTTCTGGCGATGGCGAAAGCGACAATGGCGACGGCCAGCACTTTTCGGTCAATGGCAAACCCATCGACCTGATCGCCTGGGGCGGCAACCTCATGGGGGCGTTCGAGGGCGAAGTAGCTGGGGCCATGGATTTTGCCCAGGGCGATGGCTGGAACATCACCTACAAGGCGACCACGCCGCGCTGGGCCAGCTTCTCCGGGCTCAAGGTCTCCCGCATTCTCTACCAGCGGATGGTACTGCTCTGCGATGGGTCAAGCTATGCGGCGTTCCGCGCCGAATATTCAGTCGCCGACCGCGCGGAGATGGATCCCGTGATCGACCGACTGGTGGGTTCGCTGCGCGGCAACTGCTAAAACTCGATACCCTTCTGCGCTTTCACCCCGGCGCGAAAATGGTGCTTGATTTCAGTCATTTCGGTGACGAGGTCGGCGATCTCGATCAGTTCGTCCTTGGCGTTGCGACCGGTGACGATGACATGGGTATCGGCCGGTTTGTTGCGCAGGAATTCCACAACTTCCTCGACAGGCAGATAGTCATAGCGCAGCACGATATTGAGCTCGTCGAGCAGCACCAGCTTGTACGCGGGATCGGCGATCAGCGCCTTGGCCCGGTCCCAGGCTTTGCGGGCCGCGGCGAGGTCGCGCTGGCGGTCGGCGACGTCCCAGGTGAAACCCTCGCCCATCGCATTGATGGTGACCAGATCGGGGAATTTCAGTAGCACATCGCGCTCTCCGGTTTCCCAGACGCCCTTGACGAACTGCACCACACCAACCTTGAAGCCGTGGCCCAGCGCCCGGAACACCATGCCGAAAGCGGCGGTCGACTTGCCCTTGCCCTTGCCGGTATGGACAATCAGCAGACCCTTTTCCTGCGTCTTGGTCGCAAGGATCTTGTTCCTTGCTTCCCTCTTCTTCTTCATCTTTTCGGCGTGGTAGGCATCGCGCTCCGCCTCGGTCATCAGGTCGGTTTTCTTGACGGGCTTGTCGGTCATTTGGATTCCTCCAGATAGGCAAAAGCGGAATTGGAGCGTGGCGTCCACAGCCCGCGCTGGCGGGCGTCGTTGAACTTGGCGATCAGCTCGTCATAGCCGTAGCGATTGGTAGTGCGGATGAAATCGCGGATGGCCTCGTCCTCGACATAGGCTTCGAAGGCCAGGTCGAAATGATGCGTCTTGACCGCACCGGTGGCGGCGGCAAAGGCGAACATGAAATCGACCGTGGCGATGATCTCGAAGGCACCGCGATAGCCGTGTCGCTGCATGCCGGCGAGCCATTTTGGATTGACCACGCGGGAGCGCATGACGTGGGAGATTTCCTCCTCCAGCGTGCGGATCAGCGGGCGTTCCGGGCGGGAATGGTCGTTGTGGTAGGCCGCGGGCTTGTGCCCGGTCAGCGTCTCGGCGGCGGCCGATAGGCCACCTTCAAACTGGTAGTAATTGTCGCTGTCGAGCAGGTCGTGTTCGCGATTATCCTGGTTATGGATGACCGCGTCGATGTCGCTGAGCCGGGCAGCGAAGCGGTCGCGCTCGGGCGTGCCGGTCGCTTGGGCGCCATAGGCATATTGGCCCCAATCAAGCGCCCGTCGGCCGAGGTCGGCCTTGCTGGCCCAGGCGCCGGAATCCATCAGCGCGTTGAGGCCGGCGCCGTAAGTGCCTGGCTTGGAACCAAAAATCCGGTGGCCGGCAGACAGCGCGGCATCGCTTTCAGACTGCCCCTCGGCCATCAGGCCCAGCGCGTCGGTGCGCATGCGGGCAGCGATGGGATTGTCATCGGTCGGTTCGTCCAGTGCCCCGATGGCGCGGATGGCGCGGTCGAACAGGGCGATCTGGGCGGGGAAGGCATCGCGGAAGAAACCGGAAATGCGCAGGGTGACGTCGACGCGGGGGCGGCCGAGCTTGGGCAGCGGAATGATCTCGTAGCCGGAAACGCGGAGCGAGCCGGGATCCCAGGTGGGGCGCGCGCCGATCAGCGCCAGTGCCTGGGCGATATCGTCGCCGCCGGTGCGCATATTGGCAGTGCCCCAGACCGACAAAGCCACCGAACGGAGGTGGTGGCCGTGGTCCTGCAAGTGGCGGAGAACCAGGCTTTCGGCGGATTTCTGGCCCAGTTCCCATGCCGTTGGCGTGGGGACGGCGCGGGAGTCCACAGAATAGAAATTGCGGCCGGTGGGGAGCACGTCGAGCCGCCCGCGCGAGGGGGCGCCGGAGGGGCCGGGGCGAATGAACTTGCCATCGAGACCGTCGAGCAAAGCCTGCATTTCGGCCGGACCTGAGGCGGCGAGGCGGCGGCGGATGAGGGTGTCGATGGTGGCAAGGACGGCGCTGGTGGCGGTCCAATCGGGGTCGGGAACCAGTTTGCCGTCCACCAGATCGGCGGCAATCGCTTCGAGCCGTTCGACGACGTCACCGACGCTGCGCGCCACAATTTCGCCTGCGCTATGAACGGTGGATGACTGGGAAATTGACGGACCGGACCAAGCGTCGCCCAGCTTTGCGGTCAAGGGATCGAAACCAAGCTTGAGATCATCTGCCAAAGCGCGGATGAGCGAAGCCTCACCGGCCCCCTCGCCGCGTGGCACACGAGCCAGCGCGACGATGAGATCGCGCTCCAGGTCGCCCCGCGGAGACTGGCCGAAGACATGCAACCCGTCGCGGATCTGGGCTTCCTTCAAATCGCAGAGGAAGTTGTCAATCTTGATCAGCGCTTCGGTTTCATCCTCCGGCAGGCCGATATCGCGGTCGAGGCGGGCGTCGCGGGTGAAATCGAGGATGCGCCGACGCAGATCGGTCAGCCGGCGGCGGTCCATGCCAGAGGCGGCATAGTATTCGTCGAGCAGCGCTTCGAGGTCTTTCAACGGACCATAGGTTTCGGCGCGGGTCAGCGGCGGCACCAGGTGGTCGATGATCACCGCGCCGGTGCGGCGCTTGGCCTGCGTGCCTTCGCCGGGGTCGTTGACGATGAAGGGATAGAGATGCGGCAACTGGCCCCAGAGCGCGTCGGGGTAGCTCGCCTCGTCCAGCGCCGTGGCCTTGCCGGGCAGCCATTCCAGCGTGCC
>NZ_JAKFDJ010000097.1:0-29691 GCF_036676215.1 Devosia sp.
GCCAGTCCCAGCATTGCGGCGAGCGCAAAACGCTTCATTGGTTTCTCCTCATGTCCTCACGACAGCTTTCGAGGTGTCTCTTGCGGACCTTCCTGGCTGCAACAGGGCCGCGCATCCTCCGCACAATCCCCGCTTGATACTTTCTACGCATTCCGTAAAAGATAGGCAAGAGGTACGTGCCTCACCGCTAGGTCAGGAACGCTGTCCAAACGCAAAATCGGAGTTTTGCGTGCAATTCCAGTACGATGAGGACGGAAGGACGCAATGCGAGAGATGGTGAACTGCAAATAGACCTTGCCTTTTAGTTTTGATGACTCACAAAATGCCGATGCGGACGGGCTATGTCCGAACGCCGTGCCAGATGGCCCAGACCATCGGCGCAGGCGAACTCGAGGAGACGCATAATGGCCGAGCTGAAACTGCGCGGGATCAACAAGAGCTTCGGCGCGGTGCCGGTGCTGCACGGCATCAATCTCGACATTGCCGATGGCGAGTTCGTGGTGTTTGTCGGCCCCTCCGGCTGTGGCAAGTCTACGCTGCTGCGCACCATTTCGGGTCTTGAGGAACCCAGTGCCGGACAGGTGCTGATCGGCGGCGAGGACGTCACCGATTTCGATCCGTCCGAACGCGGCGTGGCCATGGTGTTCCAGAGCTATGCGCTCTACCCCCACATGACGGTCGAACAAAATCTCGGCTTTGGCCTGCGCATGGGCGGCATGCCGCGCGAGCAGGTCGCGGCCCGCGTGGCCGAAGCCGCCCGCACGCTTGAACTCAATGAGCTGCTCGACCGCAAGCCGCGCCAGCTATCGGGCGGGCAGCGCCAGCGCGTCGCCATCGGCCGCGCCATCGTGCGCCAGCCCAAGGCGTTCCTGTTCGACGAGCCGCTTTCCAACCTCGACGCCGAATTGCGGGTGCAGATGCGCATCGAAATCGCCAAGCTGCATCAGGAGCTCGGTGCCACCATGGTTTATGTGACGCATGACCAGGTGGAGGCGATGACGCTAGCCGACAAGATCGTAGTGCTGCGCGCCGGCCGCATCGAGCAGCAGGGTACGCCGATCGATCTCTACGACAATCCCGATAATATCTTCGTGGCCGGCTTCATAGGCTCGCCGCGCATGAATTTCCTGGCCGCCAGCGTCGTTGCCATGGATGAGCAGACCGCCACGTTGCAGCCGGTCGATTTCGACGGCAGCCCGGTGGTGGTGCGCACGCGCGGCAGTGCTGCCAAGGTCGGCGACAGCGTGACCTTGGGCATTCGCCCTGAACATTTCCTCGAAGCCGGCGGTACGCTGTTAACCGCCACCGCGCAGGTGGTGGAGCAGCTCGGCGGCGTATCCTATGTCTATGCCACCGGCCGCGGCGAGGCCAAGATCACCATCCAACAAAAGGGCCATTCGCGCATTCCGGCGGGGGCAGAGGTCACGATCGGTCTCGATCCGGCGGCGTGCCTGGCCTTCGATGCGGCAGGGCTGCGACTCTAGGACCTCGACGCGCCGGCCAGGCCCAACCGGCCGGCCTAGTCTTCGGTGCGCTTTGGGAAACCGAGTTGGGCTATCAGCAGATTGGCCAAGCGCAGACTTGCGCCGGTGGCGATCACGATCCTTGGGAAGGTCAGCCATTCGAGGGTCCAGGCGGCGCCGGAACGCTCGTTTTCGTGGACCATAGACTGATGCAGAGTGCCGACAAGACCAGCATTGTAGCGAGCTAGGGCGATGAGAACCTCGGCATTCACCGGATTGGACTTGTGGGCCATGGACGACGAACCGCCACCGCCGGCAATAGCCACTGCGCCAATTTCGTTCTGCGCCAGGATTGCCACATCGGCGCCGAGCTTGCCCAGCGTGCCGGTGAGAAGCGCCAGAAGCGAGGCAAAGCCGATCAGTTGGTCGCGCGCCGAATGCCAGGGTTCAGCGAGGCCAAGGTCGAGTTGCTTGGCCAGCGCGCGGGCGACGGCGTCGCCGTGGGTGCCGAAGCTGCTGCGGTCGCCGATCGGGCCGCCGAGCTGCACCACCAGCAGGCTTGGGCGGACCGCCCGAAGTTCGGCCAAAGCGCGGCGCAGCGGCGAGATCCAGGTCGCCAGCTTGGCCGCGACGGTATAAGGCAGCGCCCGCTGCATCCGGGTATGGGCCATCATCGCCTGGGCGCCGTGCCGCTCGGCGAGGCCATCGAGCGCATTGAGCAGGTTGGTCAGGCGATCCGCCAATAGGGCAATCACCGCAGCGAGCTGCAGCATCAGCGCGGTGTCAATGATGTCCTGACTGGTGGCACCCTTGTGCAGGGCGTCGCCGTGCGGCGCAGCAATGCAGCGGCGAAGCTGTGCGACGAGCGCCGGTATCACCACGCCGTCCCGCGCCATGCCCTTTGCCAGATCGTCCCAATCCGGGGTGAAGCCGGCAACGCCGCTCTCTATCGCGGCGGCGGCGCCGGCACTGATCATGCCCGTGTCGGCCCCGGCCTGGGCCAGCGCCAGTTCGACCCGTACCATCGCGGCGATCTGTGCCGGATCGCCGAGCAGCGTCTCGATCTCTTCATCGCCAGTAAGGGCGTCGAGCAAGGTGAGGTTTGGACTCATGGGAGCAGACTAGACGCGCTCGAGGGCGATGGCGATGCCCTGCCCCACGCCGATACACATGGTTGCCAGCGCGCGCCGCTTGCCTGTGAGGCTCAGCTCCAGCGCGGCGGTGCCAGTGATGCGGGCGCCGCTCATGCCCAACGGATGGCCGAGGGCAATGGCGCCGCCATTGGGGTTCACCTGGAGCGCATCTTCGGCGATGCCGAGTTCGCGCAGCACGGCGATGCCCTGGCTGGCAAATGCCTCGTTGAGTTCGATGACGCCGAAATCAGCCGGGCTCAGGCCCAGCTTGGCACAGAGTTTCCTGGTCGCCGGGGCCGGCCCCATGCCCATGATGCGGGGCGGCACGCCCGCCGTCGCGCCGCCGAGTATACGGGCAATGGGGGTTAGGCCGTGCTTCCTGGCAGCCGCCTCACTGGCGATGATCAGCGCCGCCGCGCCGTCGTTGACGCCCGAGGCATTGCCGGCGGTCACCGTGCCATTGGGGAACAGGGCGCGCAGCTTGCCCAGAGCCTCAATTGTGGTGCCGGCGCGCGGATGCTCGTCCTTGTCCACGACTACCGCGTCGCCCTTCTTCTGGGGAATGGTGACCGGCACGATTTCCCGGGCGAGCCGGCCGCTCTGCTGCGCGGCCACGGCCTTGTCCTGACTGCGCGCGGCAAAGGCATCCTGCGCCTCGCGCGATATGCCGAATTCCTGGGCCACATTCTCGCCCGTCTCGGGCATGGAATCGACGCCGTGCAGCGCTTTCATCTGCGGGTTGACGAAACGCCAGCCGATGGTGGTGTCATAGATCTCGGCATTGCGCGAAAAGGCCGTCTCGGCCTTGGGCAGCACAAAGGGCGCGCGCGACATGGATTCGGTGCCGCCCGCAATGACGAGGTCGGCCTCACCCGACTTGATAGCGCGGGCAGCGGCGATCACCGCATCCATGCCCGAGCCGCACAGCCGGTTGATCGTGGTGCCTGTGACCGTGACCGACAAGCCGGCCAGCAGCAGGCTCATGCGCGCGACATTGCGATTGTCTTCGCCGGCCTGATTGGCATTGCCGAAGATCACGTCGTCCACGGCGTCCCAATCCACCCCGGCATGGCGCTCTATCAGGGCCTTGAGCGGGATGGCACCAAGATCGTCGGGACGCACCGCGGAAAGGGCGCCGCCGAAGCGGCCGATCGGCGTGCGCAGATAGGCGCAGATGAAGGCTTCGGCCATGTCAGAGCTCCGGTACGATGAGGTCGCCTATGGGACCATCGATGACCAGTTCAGCGCCGGTCACAGCCTGCAGGTCGTCGAGGCTCATGCCAGGCAGTTTCTCGCGCAGCACGAAGCGCTGGTTCTCGATGTCGATGACGGCGAGGCTGGTATAGATGCGGGTCACGCAGCCTACGCCGGTCAGTGGCAGGCTGCAGTGCTTGACCAGCTTGGGCTTGCCATCCTTGGTGACGTGATCGGTGATCACGGCGACGCGCTTGGCGCCATGCACCAGATCCATCGCCCCGCCCACTGCGGGAATGCCCTTGGGGCCAGTGCTCCAATTGGCCAGATCGCCGTTTTCGGCCACTTCATAGGCGCCCAGAATGGCCACGTCCAGGTGCCCGCCGCGCACCATGGCAAAGCTGTCCGCGTGGTGGAAAAAAGCCGCACCGGGTTTCAGTGTCACGGCCTTCTTGCCGGCATTGATCAGATCCCAGTCTTCCTCGCCAGCCGGCGGCGCCTCGCCGAAATTGAGAACGCCGTTCTCGGTATGGAATATGGCCTGGCGACCAGGCGGCTGGAACTTGGCAACCATTTCGGGAAAGCCGATGCCCAGATTGACATAGGCTTCGTCTGCAATGTCCTGCGCAGCGCGCCAGGCAATCTGGGCGTTGGTGAGCTTGTCGGTCATGAATAGGCCACTCCAGCGCGCATCAGCGCCTCTTCCTGTTGGGCATCGGCCACTCCCACGATGCGGTCGACGAACAGGCCGGGGGTGATGACCTGTTCGGGGTCGATCTCGCCTGGCTCGACGATCCGTGTCGCCTGCACGATGGTGAGGCCCGCCGCCGCCGCCATCAGCGGCGAGAAATTGCGGCCGGCCTTGCGATAGGTGAGGTTGCCCTGCCGGTCGGCCAGTTCGGCCTTGATGATCGCCACATCCGCCTTGAGCCAACGCTCCTGCACATACATGCGACCGTCAAATTCGCCAGTCGGCTTGCCCTTGGCCAAGTCGGTGCCATAGCTGGTCGGGGTGTAGAAGGCCGGGATTCCGGCGCCGCCAGCGCGGATGCGCTCAGCCAGCGTGCCCTGCGGCACCAGCTCCAGCTCGATCTCGCCGGCCAGGTATTTTTCGGTGAAGGCGCGGGGATCGGCCGAGCGGGGGAACGAGCAGATCATCTTGGCGACCATACCCACGTCGATCATCGCGGCAATGCCGATGCGGCCGTTACCGGCATTGTTGTTGATGATGGTCAGATTGCCGGGACTGCTGGTGGCGCGGAAGCGGTCGATCAGCGCATGGAGGAGTTCGATGGGCGCCCCGGAGCCGCCAAAGCCTCCCACCATCACGGTCATTCCATCCGCGACGTCGGCCACAGCACTGGCAAGATCGGCGACAGACTTGTCCATCTCGGGTCTCCTGTGGCCCAGACCGAAACGCTGCGCCTTGGCGCTGATTTACTCGCCCGCTGCCGCACATCGCAACGCATTTTGTGCGTAATGCGATATTTGTTCGTATACCGCCCTAAACTTCCCCGCAGTGGACTCCTGCAACGAGGGCGCCGTTTCGGGTGAGCGACCCGAGTTGGCCGTCCCTGGCCGGCTCTATCTACACGTCGAAGAACACGGTTTCCTTGTCGCCCTGCAGGTGGATATCGAGCAGGTAGCGCGGCACAGCCCCGTCTTCCCGACGCGCGATCAGGGTGGCGCGGCGGCGCGGGTCGGGGATCTTGTTGAGCACGAAATCGGTCGCATTTGCCTCCGGTTCGTCCTCGAAATAGAGGCGCGTCTGCAGCCCGATATTGATGCCGCGCGCGACGATCCATAACGCCAAATGCGGCGCCATCGGCTTGCCGTCAGGTCCGGCGACCGGTCCCGGCTTGATGGTCTCGAAGCTGAAGATGCCCTCACCATTGGTCGGTTGACGGCCCCAGCCGGTAAAGACGGGTGCGGAATTGGAGTTCGGCCCCATCGGCGCGGCGTAGCTGCCTTCGGCATCCGCCTGCCAGCATTCGACCACCGCGTCGGTCACCGGGGCGCCCGCGCCATCGAGGACCCGACCACTCACCACTATGCGCTCGCCCGCCGTCTCCGGCGTCAACATGCTGGCGCCCGGATCGACGTCATAGACACCCTTGATGTCGCAGAAATTGGGTGTCAGCCCGATATGCACATACGGCCCCGCGGTCTGCGACGGGGTTTCCTTGAGGGTCGGCACGGGGTGCAGCATCAGTTTCCCTCCAGCTTGTTTTCGAACATGGTCGAGCGGCGGCCGCGCAGCACGATGTCGAAACGATAGGCCAGTGCGTCCATGGGCGTTGTATTGTGGCGGTCAAGCCGCGCCACCAGTTGGTCGATGGCCGCCTTGTCGGCAATGCTGCCCACTATCGGGCACTGCCAGATCATCGGGTCGCCCTCGAAATACATCTGGGTGATCAGACGCTGAGCGAAGGCATGGCCGAAGATCGAGAAGTGGATATGGGCCGGCCGCCAGTCGTTGCCACCATTCGGCCAGGGATAGGCGCCCGGCTTGACGGTGCGGAAGGAATAGAAGCCGTTCTCGTCGGTGACCGCCCGGCCGCAGCCGCCGAAATTGGGGTCGAGCGGGGCGAGATAGGCCTCACGCTTGTGCCGATAGCGTCCGCCGGCATTAGCCTGCCAGAATTCCACCAGCGTATTGGGCACGGGCCGGGCGTTCTCATCCAGCACCTGGCCGTAGACAATCAGCCGCTGCCCGATGGCTTCGCTGCCATCCTGGCTGTAGTTGCGGATGAGATCATTATCGAGCGGGTTGATGCTGGAATGGCCGAAGGTCGGTCCGGTCAGTTCGGAGGCCGTTGCGCCCAGCGACAGCAGGGCGTGCTTGGGCGCGCGAAAGGTCGTGCTCTTGTAGCCCGGCGTATTGGCGGGCGGATGCCAAGCGCGGTCACGCGGGTAAAGTGCGCCATCAGCGCCGGGTAGGATGATGCCGCTCATTTGCTGCCCTCGCGTTTTGCCAGTTCTTCCTTGGCGATCTTGAACGCCCGGTTCGCTGCCGGCACACCGGCATAGACGGCGACATGCAACAGCGCTTCCTTGATATCGTCTGGCGAGCAGCCGGTATTCGCTGTCGCGCGAACATGCATGGCCACCTCTTCGTCATGCCCCAAAGCTGCCAGCAGCGCGATGGTCAGCATTGAGCGCTCGCGTTTGCTGAGCCCCGGCCGCGACCATACTGACCCCCAGGCTCCTTCGGTAATGAAGGTCTGGAAATCGTCGTCCAGGGCCGTGATGCGCGCCGTCGCGCGGTCGACATGGCTGTCGCCCAGCACAGAGCGCCGGGTGGTCATGCCACGTTCGAAAAGTTCTGCACTAGCCATGGCCAACCTCGCTCAAAAAACGCGTCATCAATGCCGCCAATGCCTGGGGTTGCTCTATCGAAGGAATGTGTCCGGAGCCCGCGATGACCTCGAAACGCGCGCCGGGAATACGGGCAGCCGCGTCGCGCACCAGTTCGACCGGCGTCGACAGATCCTGATCGCCAACAACGACCAGCGTCGGCACCGCGATAGCGCCGATTGCATCGCACAGATCGGCATCGCGCAGGGCCGCGCAGGTGCCGGCATAGCCGTGTACAGGCATGCGCTCGAACATGGTCTGCCAACCAGCCAGCTCGTCAGCGCGGTCGCGACGGAAGGTCTCGGTGAACCAGCGAACCATCACCGCTTCGGCGATCGATGCCATCCCATCGCGGCGCACGGCGTCGATCCTGCCATTCCACATGGCCGCATCGCCGACCTTTGGCGCCGTGTCGCAGAGGATCAGCGCGGCCAAGCGATCCGGATGGCGCAGGGCAAAGCGCTGTCCGATCAATCCGCCTACCGAGACGCCGGCCAGCGCCAGTCGATCCACGCCAAGATGATCGAGCAGGCCGACAAGATCGTCGACATGATCATCAAGCGTATAGTCGCCTTCAGGCGCAGTGCTGAGGCCATGGCCGCGCTTGTCGTAGGATAGGATGCGATAGCGAGCCCCCAGTAGGGCAATCACCTCGTCCCAGATACGGGCATCGGTGCCGAGGGAATTGGCCAGCGCCAGAACCGGCGCGCCAGTGCGTCCCTGCATGCGATAATGCAGCACCACATCGTTGATCCGGGCGAAGGCCATTGTTCTCCTCACTTCGAGACGATTAAAGGCGGTGACGCGGTGCAAGTAAAATGATTAGTTCGGGCCAGACGATAACCCCAGGATTATAGTTTGACCGGCTGTTCGGCGCTTTTTGGGCAGATGGCAGCCAATCCATAACCGGAGGCCCGACAAATTGGCGAAGCGTGCCATCGATCCGCGTATCAAATTGCGCCATTTGAGCTGCTTTCTGGAGGTGGCGCGCCTCAAGAGCGTGGTCAACGCCGCAGACGCGCTCAATATCAGCCAGCCCGCCGCCTCCAAGACCATCCAGGAGCTTGAAGAGCTGCTGGGGACGCCGTTGTTCGACCGGAGTCGCCGCAGTCTTTTCCTGACCCCGTTCGGTGAGGTCTTCTATCGCTATGCCAGCACCAGCCTGGCGGCGCTGCGACAGGGGATAGATGCTGCCCGGGGTTCACATGAAGCGACCGTGGTCAAGGTCGGTGCCTTGCCGACAGTGTCGGCGCGCATTTTGCCCGGCGCAGTCCGTCAATTCACCAGCGAAGACCGCAGTGCCCGCACGCGTATCATCACCGGACCGAACGCCTATCTGCTTTCCCTGCTCCGCACCGGCGACGTCGACCTGGTGATCGGCCGCATGGCGGAGCCCGAAGCGATGCTCGGATTCTCCTTCGAGCATCTCTATTCCGAGCGCGTCGTCATGGCGGTACGTCCTGGTCATCCGCTGTTGGGGGAGCGCCAGTTCAACCTGGGCATGATCGAGACCTACCAGACGTTGATGCCGACGCCGGACTCGGTGATCCGCCGGCTAGTGGACCGCATGCTGCTGTCCCATGGCGTGACCAATCTGCGTGATGAGGTCGAAACAGTCTCCAATGCCTTCGGACGCTCTTACGTCCGCCAGACCGACGCTGTTTGGCTGATCTCCGAGGGTGTGGTCGCCGAAGACATCGCCGATGGCCAGCTGGCGCTGCTGCCGGTAGACACAGGTGAAACCATGGGCCCCGTGGGCCTGACCACCCGCACCGATACGACACAGACCCTGGCGGCTCTGAGCCTCATGCAGGCGGCCCGTGACGTCGCCGCGCGATTGCGCTGACCGGCCTCAGTAGCGCGAGTGGTCGAGGTCGGAGATGTCGATATCCGGTGTCGTACCGGATACGATATCGGCAATGATCCGAGCCGAACCGCAAGCCATGGTCCAGCCCAGCGTGCCGTGGCCGCTGTTGATGAAAAGATTGCTCAGCTTGGACGCGCCGATGATCGGCGTGCCGTCGGGCGTCATTGGACGCAGGCCCGTCCAGTAGCTGGCGCTTTTCGTGTCGCCAGCGCCTGGAAAGAGCTCGTTCACGCAATGGGCCAGGGTCGCGCGCCGGCGCGGTGGCAGATCGCTGTTATAACCGGACAATTCCGCCATGCCCCCGACGCGAATGCGGTCGCCCAGTCGGGTAACGGCGATCTTATAGGTTTCATCGAGCACGGTGGAAACCGGCGCCACGCTGCTGTCGCTGATCGGCGCGGTGATCGAGTAACCCTTGACCGGATAGATCGGCAGATCAATGCCGACCTGCCGGGCCAGTAGCGGACTGAAACTGCCGAGCGCCAGCACATAGCGATCGCCCGTGATGGTGCCAGCGCTGGTGCGCAGCCCGGTCACTGTGCCAGCTGAGACATCAAGACCCTCGATGCTCGTACCGTAACGAAACACTACTCCCAGATCGGCAGCCATGGCCGCCAGGCGGGTCGTGAAGATATGACAGTCACCAGTTTCGTCACCGGGCAGGCGCAGCCCGCCGGCGATATTGGCATTAGACCCGGCCAGGCCCGGTTCGGCGGCAATGCAGCCGGCCCGATCCAGCGCCTCATAAGCGACGCCATACTGCTCGAGCACTTCAATGTCCTTGTGGGCGCCATCCACCTGCTTTTGCGTGCGGAACAACTGCAGCGTGCCCCGGCTACGCTCGTCATAGGCAATGCCGGTATCGGCGCGCAGGGTCTTGAGCACATCACGGCTATATTCGGCGACCCGAACCATGCGCGCCTTGTTGATGGCATAGCGCGATGCCGTGCAGTTGCTCAGCATCTGCAGCACCCAGCGCATCAGATAGAGGTCAGGCACCGGGCGCACGATCAGCGGCGGGTGCCGCATCATCAGCCATTTGACAGCCTTTTGCGGAATGCCGGGTCCGGCCCAGGGCGAGGCATAGCCGGGTGAGATCTCGCCCGCATTGGCGAAGCTGGTTTCCAGCGCCACGCCAGGCTGACGCTCGATGACTTCCACCTCGTGGCCCGCCTTGGCCAGGTAATAGGCCGAGGTGACGCCGATGACGCCGCCGCCAAGAATGATGACTTTCATGCTGCTGCCTCCGGCTGGTGACGTCGCCATTGCGCCTAGGCGCTACCAGAAGACCATACCGAACATTCAGCGGAATTTTCTCTCCATATTTGCGCAAAAATTGCTATGAATGCTTATCCTCACAACAATCATGCGCACTTTGGAATTAAGCTGCATGCACCTTGATACCATCGATACGAAATTGCTGACCCTGCTGCGCAGCGACGGCCGCATGAGCAATGCCAAGCTTGCCCAATCGGTGGGGCTGTCGCCCTCTGCCTGCCTGCGCCGGCTGCATGCACTGGAGGAAAGCGGGGTCATCCGCGGTTATGCCGCCATTGTCGCTGCGGACGGCAGCGAGCCTTCTACCGTCGTTATCGTGCAGATTTCGCTGGAGCGGCAAACCGATGATCTGCTGAGGAGCTTTGAGGCGGCCGTCCGGCGATGTGCCGAGGTCCGCGAATGCTATCTCATGGGTGGGATGACCGACTATCTGCTGCGGCTGGAAGCCAAGAGCATGGCCGATTATGAGCGCCTGCACACCGAGGTCCTGTCGCGCCTGCCCGGCGTCTCGCGCATTCAATCCAACTTCGCCATCCGCAATGTCATGGCCCATGCCGTGCCGACCAAGCCACGGCGGTAGGCCACGCAGGCACCCAAGGCGCAACGGACCAATCAGTACCTATCAGAGGCCAGTACCACAATAGACACGCCTTTGCGCCAATCTCGGGCATGTTTGGATTGTGCTCAATATTGATGCAGAGTGAACGCTTATGGAGCAGGGTGGTCACGCCCCTCCCCTGACCTGCGATTCCGTAACCTATTGCTTGCACAACAGAATTCCTGCCGCGTCGTTTTGGCACGCTTCGTGCATCACTGGAGCTACAGGCGCTGAACATCCAGCGCTGCACGGCGCCCAATGGCGGGCGCTCCCAGGCAAAGCTGCCAATCGACAGATGTTCCGGCCTCGTGCCGGAGCAAGACTGTCGATTGGCAGCTTTTTTGTTTTTCCCTGCGAGCAGGAGACGGCGGATTGACCGAAAAACTTGTCATCATTGGCAATGGCATGGCGCCGGGGCGCATGCTGGAGCATTTGTTCGAGGCCGCGCCCGGGCGCTACGCCGTCACCATCTTCAACGCCGAGCCGCGGGTGAATTACAACCGGCTCATGCTTTCCCCGGTGCTGTCGGGCGAAAAGACCTATGAAGAGATCATCACCCATGGCGATGACTGGTACGCCGAGAATGGCGTCACCCTGCACAAGTCCTCACCGGTCACGCTGATCGACCGGGACGCCCGGAAGGTCATTTCCACAAACGGCATCGTCGCCGACTATGACAAGCTGGTGATCGCCACCGGTTCCTCGCCCTTCATTCCGCCGGTTCCGGGCCATCAATTGCCGGGCGTGGTGACCTATCGGGATCTCGATGATGTCGACAAGATGCTGGCCGTTGGACCGGGCGCCCGGGTCGTCGTCATCGGCGGCGGCCTGCTGGGTCTCGAAGCCGCCGCAGGCCTCAAGATGCGCGGCATGGACGTCACGGTGTTGCACCTGATGCCGACGCTGATGGAGCGCCAGCTCGATCCTGCGGCCGGTTATCTGCTGGAAAAGGCCTTCAAGGATCGCGGCGTCACCGTAATCACCAAGGCCAATACCAAGCAGGTGCTGGGCACTGACAGGGTGGAAGGCGTCGAGCTTAATGACGGCATGATCATACCCTGCGAAATGGTGGTCATGGCGGTGGGCATTCGCCCGTCCTCGGGTCTGGCCAAGGCCAGCGGCCTTGCCGTCAATCGCGGCATCGTGGTCGACGACCAGATGCGCACCGACGATCCGCACATCTTCTCGCTGGGCGAATGCGCCGAGCATCGCGGCACCTGTTATGGGCTGGTCGCGCCGCTCTACGAGATGGGTCAGGTGCTAGCCAATACGCTGGCCGACCAGGAGGCGAGCTACCAGGGTTCGGTCACCTCGACCAAGCTCAAGGTCACCGGCATCGACCTGTTCTCGGCCGGCGATTTCGGCGAGGGCGAGGATCGCGAGGAGATCGTGCTGCGCGACGCCACCGCAGGCGTCTACAAGCGCCTCGTGCTCAAGGACGACCGCATCATCGGCGCCGTGCTCTACGGCGAAACCGCCGATGGCCCTTGGTTCTTCGATATGCTCAAGCGGGGCATCGATACGCGGGAATTGCGCGATACATTGATCTTCGGCCAGGCCTATCAGGGGGGCACCCCCCTGGACCCTATGGCGGCCGTTGCAGCCTTGCCCGATGAGGCAGAGATCTGTGGCTGTAACGGCGTGTGTAAAGGCAAGATCACCGGCGCTATCACCGGCAAGGGACTGACCAGTCTCGACGGCGTACGCGCCCATACCAAGGCCTCGGCCTCGTGCGGTTCATGCACCCATCTGGTCGAGCAATTGCTCCACGTCACCCTTGGCGACGCCTATAACCCGGCCGCCGTGCAGCCGATGTGCCCCTGCACTGAGTATGGGCACGACGATGTACGGCGCCTCATCATTGCCAAGGAGCTTAAGTCCATTCCTGCCGTGATGCAGGAGCTGGAGTGGAAGACCTCGTGCGGCTGCGCCAAGTGCCGGCCGGCGCTCAACTATTATCTCGTGGCCGACTGGCCAGGCGAATACGAGGATGACGGGCAGTCGCGCTTCATCAACGAACGCGTCCACGCCAATATCCAGAAGGACGGTACCTATTCGGTGGTGCCTCGCATGTGGGGCGGCATGACCAACCCCAAGGAATTGCGCGCCATCGCCGATGTCGCCGACAAGTTCCAGATCCCGGCCGTCAAGGTCACCGGCGGCCAGCGCATCGATCTGCTCGGCGTCAAGAAGGAAGACCTGCCCGGCGTCTGGGCTGACCTCAATGCTGCCGGCATGGTTTCAGGCGCCGCCTATGCCAAGGGGTTGCGCACGGTCAAGACCTGCGTCGGCTCGGACTGGTGTCGCTTCGGCACACAGGATTCCACTGGGCTGGGCATCCGCCTCGAAAAGTTCATGTGGGGCGCCTGGACGCCGGCCAAGGTCAAGCTCGCAGTCTCGGGCTGCCCGCGCAACTGCGCCGAAGCCACCTGCAAGGATATCGGCGTGATCTGTGTCGACTCCGGCTTCGACATCCAGTTCGCCGGTGCCGCCGGGCTCGACATCAAGGGTACCGAACTGCTCTGCCACGCCGATACCGAGGATGAAGCGCTCGAGATCATCGTGGCGCTGACCCAGCTCTATCGCGAGCAGGGGCGGTATCTCGAACGCATCTACAAATGGGCCAAGCGCGTCGGCACGCCCTCGATCAAGGCCAATGTGGTCGACGACCTGGCCAAGCGCCGGCACTATTACGAGCGCTTCGTCTATTCTCAGACCTTTGCGCAGGTCGACCCCTGGGAGGAGCGCGTCAACGGCAAGGACGCGCACGAATTCGCCGCCATGGCCGAATTCGGCATCCCGGTTGCGGCAGAATAGGGAGGGTCACATGACCGAGTGGATCGAGATCGGCAGTATCGACGCCATCCCCCGCCGCGGCTCGCGCTGCGTCAACACACCGGCGGGCCGGATCGCTGTGTTCCGCACCCAGGACGACCAGATCTTCGCCATCGAGAACCGCTGCCCGCACAAGCAGGGACCGCTGAGCGAGGGCATTGTGCATGGCGCCTCGGTCACCTGCCCGCTGCACAACTGGGTATTCGACCTGGCCACCGGCCAGGCGCTGGGCGCGGACGAGGGAAAGGTCAGAACCTATCCCATCGACGTCGTCGAGGGACGCATTTTCATGGCGGCAGAACTCGTCATGGTCGCCGCCGAGTAATTGCCAAAAGTCATTTCATGCCGATTTACCCGAGGGGAATATAATGGCCTATGTCGTACCGACCGAATTCGTAACCAAGATGATCGATGCGGGCGAAGCCAAGGTCTTCATGTCGACGCGCGACACGCTGATCCGCGCCTTCATGGCTGGCGCCATCCTGGCGCTTGCTGCGGCTTTCGCCATCACCATCAATGTGCAGACCGGCCAGCCACTGGCCGGTGCGATCCTCTTCCCGGTCGGCTTCTGCCTGCTCTATCTCATGGGCTTCGACCTGCTCACCGGCGTCATGACGCTGGTGCCGCTCGCCCTCATCGACAAGCGGCCGGGCGTGACGCTCTCCGGCGTACTGCGCAATTGGGGACTGGTGTTTACCGGCAACTTTGCCGGCGCGTTCCTCGTGGCGGTGATGATGGCGATCACCTTCACGTACGGTTTTACCGAAGCGCCCAATGAGATCGGCCAGAAGATCGGCACCATCGGCGAAGGCCGCACGGTCGGCTATGCGGCACATGGCGCGGCCGGCATGCTGACCCTGTTCATCCGCGGCGTACTCTGCAACTGGATGGTTTCCACCGGCGTCGTCGGCGCCATGATGTCCACCTCGGTGTCCGGCAAGGTCATCGCCATGTGGATGCCCATCATGCTGTTCTTCTACATGGGCTTCGAGCATTCCATCGTGAACATGTACCTGTTCCCCTCGGGCCTGATGCTCGGCGGTCAGTTCACCATCATGGACTATGTGATCTGGAACGAAATCCCGACCATCGCCGGCAATCTTGTAGGCGGACTTGCGTTTGTCGGGCTGGCGCTCTACGCGACGCATAGCCAGGCCAGCAAGCGTTCGGCTGCGGGCAGCGGCAAGCTTGCGGCGGCCGAATAGGCACTGTGACATTGGAGGCTCCGCCCTAGGGCGGGCCTTCCCTGCCCGGGGGATTTATGAAAGCCAGTCTGGCCATTTCCATCGGGCAGCATTCCGATAAGGGCCGCAAGCCGGCCAATCAGGATTTCCATGGAGCCCTCATCCCCGACCAGCCCCTGCTGGATCTCAAGGGCATTGCCATCGCTTTGGCCGACGGCATTTCAAGCAGTCCAGTCAGCAGCATTGCCGCTCAGACGGCGGTCAAGAGCTTCCTCACCGACTATTATGCGACGCCCGAATCTTGGCCGGTCAAAACTGCCGCCCACCGCGTGATCGCCGCAACCAATGGCTGGCTACACGCACAGACCCGGGGCCTCGAGGTCGAGGAAGTCGACCAAGGTTATGTCTGCACGCTCAGCATATTGGTGCTTCGATCTCGCTCCGCCCATATCTTTCATGTCGGGGATTCCCGGATTTCCCGCCTGTCGGGACGATCGCTCGAACAACTGACCGTGGATCATCGCATCCCCGCCTCGTCCAACCATGTCTATCTCGCCCGGGCCCTAGGCGTCGGGCGCAATGTGGAAATCGACTATCGGGCCCTACCGGTGAATGTCGGCGACATCTTCGTGCTGACCACCGACGGCGTGCATGAGCATGTTTCGCCCGCCATGATCGCCGATACGATTCTGACGCGGGGTGACGACCTCGACGCGGCGGCCAAGGCCGTTACCGAAATGGCTCATGCGCGCGGCAGCAACGATAACCTCACCGTCCAGATCGTGAAGGTCGATGCGTTGCCCGATGGGGCGCCGGGTGACTTCCTGGGGCAAGTGGCCGAACTGCCGCTGCCGCCAGCGCTTGAGCCGCGCATGGAGTTCGACGGCTACCGCATCGTGCGCGCGCTGCATGCCAATAGCCGCAGCCAGGTCTTCCTGGCCGAGGACATGGACGATGGAAGGCTGGCGGTAATCAAGGTTCCGGGTTCCGAGATGCGCGAGAGCCGGAGCTATCTCACGCGCTTCATGATGGAAGAGTGGATCGCGCGACGCATCAACAGTGCGCACGTGCTCAAAAGCCACAAGCAGGAGCGGGCGCGCCGCTATCTCTACCATGTCAGCGAATATGTGGAGGGGCAGACGCTCACACAGTGGATGATCGACCATCCGCGCCCAGACCTGAACGTGGTGCGGGACCTGGTCGAGCAGATCACCAAGGGGTTGCGGGCCTTCCACCGGCTGGACATGCTGCATCAGGACCTGCGGCCCGACAATATCATGATCGACCAGACTGGCACGGTGAAGATCATCGACTTCGGGTCCACGCGGGTATCCGGCATTCCCGGGACCGCCCCCGGCGCCGACGAGCCGCTGGGCGCGGTGCAATATACCGCGCCGGAGTATTTCGTCGGGGAAGCAGGAACGGAGCGCTCCGACCTGTTCGCTCTGGGCGTCATCACCTACCAGATGCTGACGGGGCGCCTGCCCTATGGCGCCGAAGCGGGACGGGCCCGCACGCGGGCCGACCTACAGAAGCTGCGCTATGTGACGGCGTGCGATCCAGAGCGGGATATCCCGTTCTGGGTCAACAAGGCGATTGAGAAGGCTGTTCGCATCAATCCCGACGAACGATACGAGGTGCTCTCGGAATTCACCTACGATCTGCGCCACCCCAATCCGGATTATGGCGCCGCGCCATCGCGGACGTGGGCCAATAACAACGTCGCCGTCTGGAGGGGTGTTTCATTGGCGCTGTCCGCGGCCGTTCTGGTGCTATTGGCGATGTTGTTGGCTTAGGGGGGCGCGCGGGGACCTCCCGTGCGCCTCGCAGCTACCGCCGCACCAGCAATTTCTTGGCTTCGGCGTGCTCGGCCGGAGCGGTGTGTAGCAGCTTTGCATTCCGCGCCGCCGCGATGGCCAGCATGGCCTGGTGCTGGCTGAGATGAACCCCACCCGACAGATGCACGAGGAAGTCAGTACCCGCGAGACGGTCCATGACCGGACCTTTGACTTCCGATAGATGCAGGCGGACCCCAAAGTCGCTCAACTGGTGCTGGATGGCCTCGAGGCTTTCGAGAGCCGACATGTCGATGGCGTTGACCGCCGAGCACATCAGAACAACGTCCTTGATTTCGGGGTTTTGGGCGGCCTGGTTGCCGACCAGATCCTGGAGGTAGCGCGCATTGGCGAAATAGAGGCTTTCATCCACTCTGATGGAGAGCACGTCAGGGGTCGTATCCACGTTGTGGCGCTTGACGTTGCGATAGTGCTCGGTGCCGGGAACCTGGCCCACAATGGCGGCGTGCGGCTGCGATGAGCGATAGAGGAATATCAGGATGGAGGCCCCTACCCCCAGAGAGATACCGACCTCGACACCCAGCAGCAGCGTCCCCAGCAGCGTGATGACGACTGCTGCGAAGTCGGCCTTGGAGTAATTCCAGGCTCGCTTGAGGATCGAGAAATCGACCAGGGTCAAGACAGCCAGCACGATGGTGGCGGCGAGCGTGGCCTTGGGCAGGATGGCGAGGAATGGCGTGAGCAGAAGCGTGGCACCGGCGATGCCAATCGCGGTGAAGGCCCCGGCGGCGGGGGTTGCGGCGCCGGCGTCGAAGTTGACCACCGAGCGGGCAAATCCACCGGTGACCGGATAGCCGCCGCCAATGGCCGCCGCGATGTTGGAGGCCCCCAGACCGATCAGTTCCTGATTGGGATCGATACGCTCGCGGCGCTTGGCAGCCAGCGTCTGGGCTACGGAAATGGATTCGACAAAGCCAACGACCGAAATGATCAGCGCCGGCAACAGAAGCGCCTGGATCGTGTCGAGATTGAAGCTCGGCAGCGCCAGCATCGGCAGCCCCTGCGGCACCTGACCGACCAGCGCCACGCCCTTGCCGGCTAGGTCGAACAGAGCCGACCAGGCCATGGTGAGAAACACCACCAGGACCGGACCGGCCCGCACGATGATGGTAACCACGCCCTTGGGCACGCCGAAGCGGTTGAGCCAGTTCTTGAGATCGAGCCTGATCCACAGCAGCAGCGCCAGCGCGACCGCACCCACCTCCACCGTGTTCCAGTTGATGGCACCGATATTGTCGGCAATCGACAGCACCAGCTGCGGCAGCGCATGGCCCTCGGTCTTGATGCCGAGTAGCCCGCCAACCTGGCTGGTGGCAATGATGATGCCCGAGGCGGTGATGAAGCCCGAGATTACCGGATGCGACAGGAAATTGGCGATGAAGCCGAGCCGGAACAGGCCCATCACTGTCAGCATTGTGCCCGACAGTAGCGCCAGCAGGATCGCGGCGCTGGCGTAGTCGGCCGTGCCTTCTGCCGCCAGGCGGCCGACTGCGGCGGCGGTCATCAGGGAGACCACCGCCACCGGCCCGACAGCGAGTGCCGAAGACGTGCCGAAGATGGCATAGGCCACCAGCGGCAGGACGGAGGCGTAAAGACCCACTTCCGGTGGCAGGCCAGCCAGCAGCGCATAGGCCAGTGACTGGGGGATCAGCATGATCGTGACGATCACGGCCGCAACGAGGTCGCTGGTCAGCGTGGCGCGATTGTAGCGCTTCCCCCAGTCGAGAATTGGCAAGTAGGTCTTGAGCTTCATCGCGCTTATTTGGACAGCGTTGCGTAGAGGCTGCCGGCGCGGGCGCCGGACCGGCAATAGCCAAGCATCGGCTTGGGCAGGTCCTTCCAGGCATCGTGGAAGCGGATGATCTGCCCCTCGCCCAACGGGCCTGACACTGGAATGTGCACGATCTTGAGACCGGCGGCTTCAGCAGCCTTGGCCACTTCAGCAAAGGTGGGCTGGCCCGCCTCTTCCTGGTCGGGACGGGCGCAGACGATCGACTTGTATCCGGCGTCGACGACGGCCTTCATCTGGTCGGGCCGGATCTGGCCGGTGGCGGAGAAATCAGGGGCAATCTTGTTGATATTCATGGGTCTTGCTTTCGGGTCGGATTTGGAAAAGGGCCACATGGTCAGAGGCCGTTCACGGGGACTTTGAGGAAGGTCTTGCCGTCCTCGTCCTTTGGCGGGAGCTGTCCGGCGCGCATGTTGACCTGCAGCGACGGGATGATGAGCTTGGGCATGGCGAGCGTGGCGTCCCGCGCTTCGCGCATCTGCACGAAGGTGTCTTCGTCGGTGCCCCTGCCGACATGAATATTGTGCGCGATCTCGTCAGCCACCGTGGTCTCCCACTGGATGTCACGGCCATTCGGACCATAATCGTGGCACATGAAGAGGCGCATGGCGCCCGGCAGGGACAGGACACGCTGGATCGAGCGATAGAGCGTGCGGGCATCCCCACCCGGAAAATCGGCACGGGCCGAGCCACCATCAGGCATGAACAGCGTGTCGCCGACGAAGGCGGCATCCCCCACCACATGCGTCATGCAGGCCGGGGTATGGCCGGGCGTGTGCATGGCGTAAACGGTCATGGCGCCGATCTGGTAGCTGTCACCGTCCTTGAACAGGCGGTCGAACTGGCTGCCGTCGCGCTGGAACTCGGTGCCTTCGTTGAACACTTTGCCAAAGGTGTCCTGGACAGTCCGGATGTTCTCACCAATGCCCAGCTTGCCACCCAGCTTGGCCTGGATATAGGGCGCTGCCGACAGGTGGTCGGCGTGGACATGGGTCTCGATCAACCATTCCAGCTTGAGGCCACGCTCGCGGATATGGGCAATCATGGCATCTGCATGTTCGTAGCTGATGTGGCCGGAGGCGTAGTCGAAGTCCATGACCGAGTCATAGATGGCACAGGCCGGCGAGGACGGATCCTTGACGACGTAGCTGATGGTGTTGGTTGCCGGGTCGAAGAAGGCGGTGACGTCCGGCTTCACGGATAGGTCCGGGGTAAAAGGCAGAGCGGTCATGGTGATCTCCTTCACGCTGGTTGGGTGATGCGCGCTTCGAGCGCGAGGCGGATGGTGCGGGCTGCGGCGATCCCCGCAAGCATGGCGCCGACGAAAATCCAGGCCGAAGGCTCGCCTAGACCCAGCGCCGGAATCGCGCCCCCAGGGCAGAATCCCGAAATGCCCCAACCTATGCCGAAGGCTGCGGAACCAGCGAGCAAGGGCAGATCGAGCTTGCGGCCGGTGGGCACGTGAAATCTGGCTTCCAGCACGGGCTTGGGCCGACGCAATACAAAGCGATAGCCGATGGCGGTGACCGCAAGGGCGCCAACCATGACAAGGGCCAGGGACGGGTCCCAGGTGCCGGCAATATTGAAGAAGTTCAGCACCTTGGCGGGGTTGCCCATGCCGGAGATGGCAATGCCGGTGCCGAAAACGAGGCCGATGAGCCCGGCGGTGATGATACGCAGCATCAGAACGCTCCCAGCAGATGACGAGCGACAAAAACGGTGGCCGTTGCGGTGGCCATGAAGGTTGCCGTCGCTGCAATCGACCGTGGCGACAGGCGGGCAATGCCGCAAACGCCGTGGCCTGAGGTGCAGCCGGAGCCGAAGTAGACGCCGCCGCCCACGATAAGGCCGCCAATGATGATCCATGGCGTGGGCACCGGGCTGTCGAAGGCGATGGACTGCCCCGACAGGGTCAGCACCAGGGCCGGCGCCGCGACGGCACCGGCGACAAACGCCGCGCGCCAGGCCCAATCGCTGGAAACGGGTGGCATAAGGCCCGTCAAGATGCCAGTCATGCCCGCAATGCGGCCATGAGAGGCCATTAGGAGAACAGCGGAGAGACCAATCAGCGCGCCGCCGAACAGCGACGCAAGAGGGGTGAAGTCAGTCATCGGCTAGCAACCTTGCAGGTGGAGAGACCAAGAACTGCATAGAGCGGACAGAAACGGATCAGGGCAGTAACGATCAGCACGGCGCCCACGATCAGCGATGCCCAGAACCAGATCGGGCTGGCGAACAGAGCGATTCCCGGCAGCAAAGGCAGCAGGACCAGTACGGCTCCGATGATCATGCGGGCGATGCGGTCCGGTGTTCCGATATTGAATTTCATGACAGCCTCCTTGAAAGCAGGGGAAAATCGGTGGACATTGACGTTGCGTCCAGTCGTATATAAGAACGTTCTAATATGATCAAGATGGAAATCGAAAGAATGGAGGCGAATGCCGAACAGGCGACGCGCCTCCTTACCGCCATGGCAAATGCCAAGCGGCTGCTGATCCTGTGCAACCTGCTGGATCGGGAGATGAATGTGACGGAGTTGGGCGAGAAGGTTGGGCTGGCACAATCGCCGCTATCGCAGCATCTCTCGAAGCTGCGGGCATGGGACTTCGTCAAGACCCGGCGCGACGGCCAGCAGATCCGCTACAGCCTCGCCTCCGACGAAGTGCGGCAGGTGCTCACGACGCTCTACACAATCTATTGCGCCGACTGAGGGACGCAGGCCGATCCGGGACAGCGTCACCCTATACCGGCTCGCTTGCCCTCTCCCTCGTGTGCCAGGCGCCGTCGCGCCATTCGCGCACGGTGATGGTAATGCGGTCCGGGGTGATATCGATCAGATTGTAAGCGTTGGACTCGCCCCGCAGTCGTGTCGAGATTGCCGACGAAGCCTGGGCAACCAGAATTGGCGCGACGGTGGACTTGCTGAGGCCTATGGGCTCACCCTCGCGCTCGGCCGCCTTGCTCTCGTGCTTGCGCACATAGGAGAGGTGGAAGTGCCCTGACAGGACCAGCCGCACACCCAGTTGCGCGAACGTGGCGAGGGCATCGTCGGCCCGCTTCACGCGCTTGGTCTTCTGCAGCATTGGCTGAGTGGGAAACAGCAGTGGGTGATGCGCCACGATCACCCGCACGGCGTCGGGCGAGGCCTGTGCAAAGCGCTGTTCCAGGTCCTCGAGCTGGCTGCGCGAGATCGTGCCATGGCCCCAGTTCCAGTCCAGGCGCGCCCGGCGCGATGTCCGCATGCCAACCAGAACAACCCCGTCCCTTTCGAGAAAAGGCTCAAGTTCGTCGGCAATGTAGCGTCGATAGAGGCCATAGGGATTGAAGAAACGGCGCGGGATATTGACGGCTGGAACGTCGTGGTTGCCAGGCACGGCGAAGACCGGAGCGTCGAGCTTGTCGAGAAACGCCCGCGCCTGCTCAAACTCTTCCCTAGTGCCAATCTGGGTGAAATCGCCACTGGCAACGACCAGGTCCGGCCTTTGCGCATTGATGTCGTCGGCAAAGCCGGCGGCGACCGCCGGATCGTGATGGCCGAAATGCAGGTCCGATACGTGGAGGATCTTCATGCGGCCTCGGCGGGTGTGGCAGTGCTGGCGGGCACGATAACGGAGAGGGCCTTGGGTCGGATGGTGAAAACCAGCGGGGTGCGCATGGTTTCCACCTCACCGTCGAACATCACCTTGATCAAATCCTTGCGCGTGTTGATGGTGACGGCCTTGACGCTCTCGACGGTCAGCGCCTCGTCATTGCGCCAGCGACCAAGCAGCATCTCGGTGGTCAGGCGGAGGAAATCACGCACGCCGAAGTGGCGAAGCACATAAAGCGTCAGCGTACCGCGATCGAGATTTTGTCGTGAGAAGAACTGTCCCAGCCCCTCATCGTAGGCATTGCTGGAGACTGCGAGCGCCTGCACCCGCTCGATCCGTCGCTGGCCAGACCTTGGCTCAATGACCACGGCGATCCGCTTGCTGCGCGCCAGGCGGCGGAAGAGATAGCGCAAGAATCCGATCTTGGCGGAAGTATCTTGCCGTCCCCTGATATATTCGCGACCGGCGGCGACGCCAGGGATCATGCCGATGACAACTTTGTGCAGAAACATCCGGCCGTTGACCTCACCCACGTCGATGCGATGGACTTCGCCTGTGGCCAGCGTGGCGACCGCGGACGCCATATCCAAGGGCACATTGAGATCCTTTGCGAGGGCGTTGACGGTGCCAAGGGGCAGGATGGCAAGGCTTTTATCCTTGCCGACCAATGCCTCTGCCAGCGCGGTAATGGTGCCGTCGCCTCCCGCGGCCACCACCATGGGCGCGGGGCTCGCCATGGCGTCGGCAATACGGTCCACAAGGGCACGGTCGCTGCGCGCATCGACGACAGCCCGCAGACCATTGGCCTCAAACAAGGCAGCGACCACCTCTGCGGTGACACCCGTGGCGCTGGCAGTTCCCGCATTGGCATTGAGGATAACGTAATAGGACGGATCTGCCATGATCGACTGGTTCCAACGGACGGCTTCGCCAGCGGAACGTGCGCGCGGACCGGACGTTGCGTGTGAATGCAAGGAAAACGGCAAATGTTACAGAAACTCGTGCGGTCAGAGCACTACCGCCGCATCCACGGCTTCTTGACGGCGGAAGGTCCGCTTCTGGCGGCCATAGCGATCATCAGCGGACTGGTCCTGGCGTTCCTACAGATCGCCGATGAGATGGTCGAAGGCGAGATGGAGGCCTTCGACCAGTCCATCCTGATGCTGTTTCGTGACCCGGCCAATGTCGACCAGGTCATCGGACCGGTTTGGGCGCATGAGATGGTGCGGGATATAACAGCGCTGGGAAGCTTCTCGCTGCTCGGGCTGACTGTCCTTGCGGTCTGCAGCTATCTGCTGCTCGCGCGAATGCGATCTGCCGCGCTGCTGGTGGCCATATCGGTGATTGGCGGCACCATCCTCAGCACGCTGCTAAAGGTGGGTTACGCCAGACCACGTCCGGACCTTGCCGTGATGTCGGAGCAGTTCACCGCCAGCTTTCCGAGCGGTCATGCCATGCTGTCCGCCGTCACATTCCTGACGCTAGGGGCGCTGCTGGCGCGCTTTGCCCCTACCCGGCCACTGCAGATCCTGAGCATTTCGGCAGCCATATTTTTGACCATTCTGGTCGGCGCCAGTCGCCTCTATATGGGCGTGCACTATCCCAGCGATGTCCTAGCGGGCTGGTGCCTGGGTGCAGCATGGGCCTTGCTGTGCAGCACGGTTGCGGCGGTGCTGCAGCGCAGAGGCTCCGTGGAACGACCCGAGGACGAGGTGGAACAGGCATAGGCGGGCCTGCCCCCTTGGTGACGGACATCAAAGGGCCAGTCGGGCCTCGACGCGACCGGGGTCGCCGGGCAGTGCAGCGATGGTGAAGCCGAGGTCGCGACAGAGAGCGACCATGCGTGCATTCTCGTGCAGCACTATGCCGGTCAGTTCGGCAAGGCCTCGCGCTCTGGCGTAGGCGATCAGGTGACGCAGCAGCGCCTTTCCCAGACCCATGCCCTGCAGGTCGCTGCGCACGAGCAGGCCAAATTCGGCGCGCTTGGCGTCGGGGTCCGCCGCATAGCGGACGATTCCAGCCAGTTCGCCCTCGGCCCGCGACAGCGCCACGAAAGCGATGTCGCGGTCATAGTCCAGCTGCGTCAGCCGGATCAGCGTCTCAGGTGAGAGGTCGCTGGTCGGCACAAGGAAACGCAGACGCAGATCGTCGACCGTGACGCTGTCGAGGAAGCGTGGATAAAGCTCCACATCGAGGGGACGGATGGGGCGGATATCGAAGAGCCCCGTCCCGGCCTCCAACTGTTTGCTCCACTCGCCCGGATAGGGCCGGATGGACAGGGCCGGATTGGGCGCGGCGATATCCAGACGCTGCAGGTCGATCTCGATGCGGGCATCGAGCGCAATGACGCCATCGGCGTCAGCGAGCAGGGGATTGATGTCGATGGCCACAATCTGGGGGAAATCGATGAGCAATTGCGAGATCGCCTTGAGCGCCAGCACGATGGCGCCGCGGTCGGCCGAGGGTTGGTTGCGGTAGCCCGCGAGCAGGGCGCTGATGCGAGTCCGGTCGATCATGTCATCGGCCAGCACATCGTCCACCGGCAGCAGCTCCATTGTGGTGTCGCGGACCACTTCGACCGACACGCCACCGGCGCCGAACATCAGCACCGCCCCGAAGACCTGGTCGGTGGTCACCCCGATCAGCAGTTCCTGCGCCGTCGGGCGGATGATCATCTGTTGCACGGTGAAGCCGTCGAGCGCCGCGGCCACGCCCGTTGCCGCGAGGCGATCATGGATGGCTTGGGCGGCGGCGCGCGCGGCCTGGGCGCTGTCGAGATCCAGCACCACGCCGCCGAAGTCGGATTTGTGCGTCAGCGTCGCCGAGAGCATCTTCACTGCCACCCGGGCGCTGCCGGCCAGCAGGTCGACGGCCGCCGCCTCTACGGCATCGACGCTCGCGACTGTCAGCGTCCGGGGCACTGCGATGCCATAGGCGGAGAGCACATCCTTGGCCTCGGGCTCGGTCAGCATGGTCCGCCCTTCGCCTGCCGCACCCGCGAGTACCGCCGAGGCCGTTATGCGATCAACGTGGATGGTCTCATGGGTCGTGGGGACCCGCTGAAGCCGCGAAGTCAGGCGCCGCCAGCGGGTGAGGATGCTGACCGCATCGGCCGCCTTGGCTGGTGTATCCACACTGGCGATGCCCGCGCTATTGAGCAACCGCCGCGCCTCGGTAGCGGCGAACTGGCCCAGCCAGGTGGCGAGCACCGGCTTGCCGTTGATCAAGCCCTTCTCAACCACATCGGCCAAACCCTGAGCCGCGGCGGATGGCGAGGCCAGCGCGGTGGGGCAATTCATCACCAGCACGACATCGACTCCTGGGTCGTCCGCCACCAGGTGCATGGCCGCCAGGTAACGCTCCGGAGGCGCATCGCCGATAATGTCAACCGGATTGGCGTGGGACCAGTTGGGCGGCAGCACAGCGTCGAGCGCCGCCAGGGTCTGCGGCGCCAGCTCGGCCAGTTCGCACCCGCGGTCGATCAGGTGATCCACCGCCAGCACGCCGGCACCGCCGCCATTGGTGACGATGGCGACGCGTCCGCGTTCCAGTGGCTTGAAGCGCGCGGTGATTTCGGCAGCCGAGAACAGGTCTTCGAGATCGTTGACCCGGATGATGCCGGCGCGCCGCAGGGCGGCATCGACCACGGCGTCGGCTCCCGCCAGCGCGCCCGTATGGGTTTGAGCGGCCCTGGCCGCCTGCTCGTGCCGGCCCGGCTTGATGGCGATCACGGGCTTGAGCCGTACGGCCGCACGCGCGGCCGACATGAACTTGCGCGCATTGGAGATGGATTCGAGATACATCAGGATGGCAGACGTCTTGGGATCGGTGGCGAGCATATTGAGGCAATCGCCGACGTCGACATCGGCCATGTCGCCCAGCGAGATGATCTGGGAAAAGCCGATCCCCTCGGACTCGGCCCAGTCAATGATCGAGGAAACGATCGCTCCGGACTGCGACAGCAGTGCCAGCGATCCGGCGCGTGCCGGGATGTGGGTGAAGCTCGCATTGAGCCCGACAAGCGGCGCCAGCAGACCGATGGTATTGGGCCCGATGATCCGTACGCCATGGCGGCCCGCGGCCTCGAGCATCCGCTGGCGCAGCTGGTCCTCGTTGCCCACACCGGCGGTGATGACCACGACGGCCCTGCCCCCGAACCGACCGATCTCCTCGATCAAGCCAGGTATGGTCGGTGCTGGCGTGGCGATGACGCAGAGATCGGGAACTTGCGGCAGGTCGGCCACGCGCGAGAAACAGGCCCGCCCCGACAGGTCCCGATATTTGGGGTTGACCGGAAATATCGCGCCGGCAAAGCCGCCCGAGACGATGTTGGACAGGACGAGCGCGCCTAGAGAGCCGGGGCGTTGGGAGGCGCCGATCAAGGCAACGCTGCGCGGCGAAAAGGCGTGATCGAGGTGACGGATGGTCATCGGCGGCGTCCTGGACTAGGGGCGATGATGGATATCCGAGCAGGGACAGCCGACTCCTGGCGCAGAGGCCGCGAGTCGAGGCGCGCTCCTAATTGGAGAACAATCGGCTTACTCCATGCGCGGCCAAAAGGTCCCGGGTCATGCCACCAAGCAACCATTCCCGCAGCCGGCTGTGGCCATAGGCACCGCTGACGACGAGGTCGGCACCCTCGGCCGTGGCGGTCTGGAGGATGGTTTGGGCGACCCCGCCAGTGTCAGGGAGCACGTCGCCATGCGCCTTGACGTCATGAGATTGCAGCCAGGCTACGGCATCCAGCATGCTGGCGCGTTCCGTCGCCAGATTGCCTTCGTCCACCACTACCACGCTCACGTCGTCGGCCGCCTTGAGCAGGGGCAACGCGTCCACGATGGCTCGGCGGGCTTCCTTGGTGTCCTTCCAGGCGACGACGATCTTGGCCGCCTTAAGTTTGCGCATGCCAGCGGCCGCGACGAGAATCGGGCGGCCGGCTCCGAGCAGTGCCGCGTCGAGGTCGATTGCGCTGCCAATCCGGGGCTGCGGGTCGGCGGAGCCGACAATGATCAGATCGACTGTTCGGGCCATGTCGATGATAGCGACGTCCGGACGCTGCATCGCCTCGATCCACCGGCGCTTCACCCCGGGGGGAACGAGCGTGGCAAAGCTCGCCCCGGCGGCAGCCAGGGACGCCTCGATCTCGGCTTGCTGCTCGGCATAGACGGAAGCCGCAACAGCACCGCCATCCATGCCCATCACGACGAGTGGCGGTTCGGCCGCGGCCAAGCCCGTCAGAGTTGCATGATGGCGACGGGCGAGATCGCTCGCCAGAGCGACCAGGTCTGGATCGACAGAGTCGATATTGAACACGACGGCGATGTTGCGGATTTCCATCTCAAGTCTCCGAATGTGTCGGACGATCATAGCGCCGCCCGTGGCAACCTTTTTGCGCGAGATCAAGAATGAGAGGCCGCAACCATGCTTGAAAGGATGTCGATAAGCGGCACCAGGAGAGAGGCGCGATGGAACGAATCAAGATCACGCAGCACACATCACTCGGCGCATTCTGGTTCGCAGGATGGCTGTTCAGCATCGGCTATCTGCATCTTAACTTCTGGATGGGCCTGCTGGGCCTGTTCGTCTGGCCCTACTTCATTGGCGTCCATCTGGCCCCGCCTTTGACCTGAAACGCCTCAGTAATCTGAAGGGACCAAGGCCACGCTCTATCGCATCGAGCTTGAGCTGGCGCGCGAACCCGGCCATCCTGAGGGGGACCGGGATCACAGCTACCGCCTCTATCTGCCGTTGACGGCTGATGGGCACATCGACGCAGCCGGCTATCGCGATATGCCGGACTGGTGCCGGGTGGTGCGGAACCGGCCGGGAGAAGACGAGGCCCGCGGCCGCGTCCTGCATGGCCCCGGTGGCCGCTGGCTGTTCGACTATTCCGATGCGAGCAGCAGCGATGACGAGGTTGGCTTCCGCCTTTCCGAAGAGCGTTTCGTCCCCGGCGAATATGTGTCGATCCGCGAAGACGACGGCAAGACACATGTCTTCCGCATTGTTTCAGTGCGTCAGGACTAACTGGATGCGCTGCTTCACCTGACGAGATTGGCCGCCTGATCCAATCAGGCTTGGGCCGAGGCGTCATCCTTGGCCGGAGGCAAGAATGCTCGAATACTCAATCAGCGCAGAACGTGCGGATACTGCCGGAAGTACCGCCACGGTCAGACAGGCAGTGGTACCGCTCGACACATCGCTGGCAGGTCGCGCGGACGCATTCAACCCGACCGAAATGCTGCTGGCGGCGCTGGCGGCCTGCATTATCAAGGGCGCAGAGCGGGCGCTTCCAGTGCTCGGCTTCGACATGCGCGGCATGAGCGTCCAACTGCATGCCGTCCGCCAGGATGCCCCGCCCCAGATCGTTTCCATCGACTATCTGGTGACCGTCGATACCGATGAAAGCGATCACCGGCTCGACCTGCTGCACAAGAATATCCGGAAATACGGCACGATCTCCAACACCCTGACGCTGGCGGTTGCACTGGACGGCCGGATCACCCGAAAGGGGTGAGCGCCCGTCCTTTTGGAACGCCGCTCTCGCGTGCAAAGCCACGAGCCGCCAATGGCTAACGCAAGGCGCGCAGGGCGTTGAGGATGACCGCCACGTCAATGGCTTCCTGTAGCAGGGCGCCTTGGACCGGCGGCAGGTAGCCAAAGGCCGCCACAAGCATGGCGGCAATGGAAAGGCCCAGCCCGGCGAAGACGCTTTGCAGCGCGATCGCGCGGGTCCGGCGGGCGATAAAGATGGCCTTCGCGAGCGGCCCCAGTTCATCGACCAGAATGACCACGCCGGCCGCTTCCGACGAAGCGGCCGTTCCCCGGGCACCCATTGCCACGCCGACATCGGCTGCGGCGAGCGCGGGGGCGTCATTGACGCCATCGCCAACCATCATCACCGGACCGGCGGCCGTCTCGGCCCTGACCGCTGCAACCTTGTCCTCCGGGCCGAGATCACCCAGGATCAGGTCGACGCCCAGGCGTTCCCCGACAGCGCGCACGATATCCAGCCTGTCGCCGGACGCGAGGACGATCCGGCGGATGCCGACCTGCCGCAATGAGGCTAGCATGGCGCTCGCATCCTCCCGGACGCGATCCTCCAGCACGATCACACCGGCGATTGTGCCATCCACCGCAACCGCCACCTTCATGGCATCCGGGCTCAGCCCAGCATGCAAAGTTCGTGGATCGACGCCGCCGACCCGGCGGTGCACGAAGCCATCGCCGCCGACGACAATCCGCCGGCCGTCAACCTCGCCTTCTATCCCAAGTCCCGGCGTTTCGCTGGTATTGGTCGGCGCCGACAGCGCCAGACCCCGGCTGGTGGCCGTCTCGATCAGGGCGGCGGCTATGACATGGCCTGAAGCCTGGTCGAGGCTTGCCGCAAGGCGCAGTATGTCCGCGCCGGAGAAGCCGTCGTTTGCTCTGATGTCTGTGATGACTGCCCGTCCATGGGTCAGCGTTCCGGTCTTGTCGAGAATGGCGGTCCGTATCCCCGCCAGTGCCTCCAGCACGCCGCCGTTCTTGACGAGAACGCCGGCGCG
>NZ_JAKFDJ010000098.1:0-2038 GCF_036676215.1 Devosia sp.
GGTCCGGCCGGTGCCCAGCGAACGCAGGTTGAGCGCGCTGATGCCGGCCGCGCCGTTGCTGAGCGCCCCTGAGGAGCTGGCCGCCGTCGAGCTGCCGGCCACCGAAGGCATTGTGTTGACGAAATCGGCGATGTTCGCTGGCGCGGCGGCGGCGATTTCCTGGGCCCCCAGGACGTTCACCGGCGTCGGCGCGTCATAGCCGTCGCGCGCGATCCGCGATCCCGTGACGACGACCTCGTCGACGGCGTCGTCGCCCGCCGCCGTGTCCGTCTCGGACTGGGCGAAGGCGGCCTGACCCGACACGAGAAGGGCTGCCACGCTGACCGTCGCGAGCGCATGGCGTCGAACGTTCAATGCCGACCGAAGGCTTTCTGCGAGCTTCATTTCTATCCCCAGATAAGTGTTCGTTAATTTAAGCGGGCGACCTTCATTGTAATTCTTGTCACGATGCGCCTTTGGGAAGGGCAAAGCGGTTCCATCTGGCGCCGATATACTCGACACGCCGTCTGTTAGACTTGGTATTGAATCCTCGCCCGACCGTCCAAACGGTTGGACTCGCCGCCCGGAAACTAGGTCCCGGCCCACCGCGATAGCTCGCGGCGCATCCCGTTTGTTTCCACCCCCGTGGACCGCCTCTGGAGGGCGGAGCAGCAAATGTTCGCGCGGCGGTTGGTGACGGTTGGTGGCGCAAGACCACCACGCGCCCCGATCGCGATTGAGGTCATGCTAATCCGGCGCGCAAATTTGACTTGCGAAATGCGGGTTTTCAGCGCCGAAAATGGGTTTGTGCCGCTGATTTATGCATGGAGTCACAGGATCGATGTCGAAATCCGAACAAATTGAGCTTGATGACGTCGATTATCGCCTCCTGAGGGAGCTCTGCATCGACGGGCGGGCTTCGGACGTCTGGCTGGGGGAGAAGATCAATCTCTCCAGCACGGCCGTGGCGCGACGGCGCAAGAGCCTGGAGGAGCGCCAGGCGGTGCTGAACTACTCGGCCAACCTCAACATGCCGATGCTCGGCTATAGCGTGGTGGTGTTCGTGGCCATCGAGCTGAGCTCCCAGGCGGAGCGGGCCTTGAATGAGTTCGAGCGCGAGGTGGTGAAGTGCCCCTCGGTCTCCTATTGCGGCTTCGTCTCCGGCGATACGGACTTCCTGCTCATGCTGAACGTGGAGTCGTTCGAGGACTATGACCGGGTCTATCGCCGCGAACTCTCCACCCTGCCGCACGTGGCGAAGATCCGCAGCAGTTTCGTGATGCGCGAGGTCGCGCGGCGGGGCACGCCGCCGATCGTGTTCCAGGACAAGGCCTAGGAATCCGTTCGGGGAGACGCTGGGCGCCTCCCCGAACTACTCCGCGCAACCGGCCTCCGCGCCAGGCGCGCGGAGAGGCTATTTGGCCGGGGGATTGGGATACTTGACGCCCATCTGTTCCAGATAGCTCTTATATTTCTTGGGGTTGTAGTAGTAGGGCTCCATCTTCGGCCGCATCTGGGACATGATCTCGGCGTTCAGGTGGATGCCGGGCTTGTCGTCCTTGGTCAGGACCGGATCGTACTTCCGATCCTTCAGCTGGACGTTCTGGAAGTAGTCCTTCGCCGCGGTGACCAGCGATGGCGTGGTGGCGATGTCCAGCACGGTCAGGGCCACGGCCTTGGCCCCGACAACAACGCCCTTGTGAGCGATGGGCGTCGCCATCGCCATGGCCGCGGTGACGTTGTGGCCGATGGCGTTGGGCACGTTCGAAGGATAGCGGATGGTGATGGTCGGGACCGTCCACATGACGTCGCCGATGTCGTCCGACCCGCCGCCCATCAGGCCGGTCCGGCTATCCGGCGTCGAGAGCGGCGCCACCTCGGCTCCAAGTGGTTCAAGCTTAAACTTGTTCACCTCCTGAACGCTCTTGGCGAAGGCCTGGTCGTCGGCGGACCACTGAGGCATGCCGACGCTCTTGATGTTGGCGTAGGCGGCCTCCGCCAGCGGCTTGTTCCCGAAATTGGGCGCGGCGTAGCCGAGCAGCCGGCGCTCCACCGTCGT
>NZ_JAKFDJ010000099.1:0-4492 GCF_036676215.1 Devosia sp.
GGCGCTGTTGGCGTCGAGGAAGGAGTTGTTGGCGCTGCCATCGGCGTCCAGCACCCGGGTGAGCGCATCGGAGCCCAGGCCGCCGCCGAGATCGCCCGGCGTGATCACGCTCAGCGCGCCCACCCCGTAGTCGCCCGGAGTCAGGATCGGCAGATTGGCCACCGCGATGGCGTCGAGTGATGTCGCGCCGACCGCGGCCAGCTGATTCTGGATGGTCTCGGTGTCGACCACGAACGAGCGGCTACCGGCCTGGCCCAGTACGCCGGCGCCCAGGGACTGGAAGCGCACGTCGAGATTGATGGTGACATCGTTGGTCAGCCGCTTGGACCAGAACTCGGCTGCGGCGCTGAAACCGAATAGCGCCTGGCTGCCGGCATCCACACCCCCCAGATTGTTCAACACGATCGTCGCCGAAGACGCCGGCGTCGAAATCCCGCCCACGACCAGAGCCATGGCCGCGGACAACATAAGCTTCCTCATACGCCCCTCCTGAGGACACCAGACTGCGCAGTATCCCAGGGTTCGCACGCCACGGGATGCTTAATGACCTTTAACAATTTCGAGCGAAACACAGCCGATTTCGTCCGGCAACGGAAATTTATTGCCACGCTTGTCGTCCCCGCGCATGACGCCGCCTCGCTAGCCATGTTTTCCGGAATGAAATCACAGCGCGGTTGGAAACTAGCCGTGCGCGCTTTTCGTCGGACAGAGGCGGCGGCCAGGCGTTAGACTCTCCTTAGCAAGAGGACGATGACCATGGCCGACGACGCACCGCCCTCCGAAACCCCGATCCAGAAGGCCTTGCGGCTGAAGAAGGCCGCCATCGCGGCCAAGCCGCAGCCGCCTCGGGGCGGCAAGTTCCAGCGCGAACAGGCCGCCGCGGCCCAGTCCTCGTCCAAGTCGAAACCGTGGATGTCCCGCTAGGGGCGCCCCCGGCCGCCGGACGCGCGGCCTTCGGCTTCATCTTCGTCAGCGCGATCACCACGGCCATGTCGTTCGGCCTGATGATCCCGATCATGCCGGCCCTGCTGAAGCAGTTCACCGGCGGCGACACCGCGGCGGCCTCGGAGTGGAACGTGGTGTTCGCCACGGTCGGCGGGGTGATGAGCCTGTTCGCCGGCCCGATCCTCGGCCTGGTCTCCGACCGCGTGGGACGCCGGCCCGTGCTGCTGGTCTCGCTCTGCGGCCTCGGCGTCGACTTCCTGCTCATGGCCCTGGCGCCCAGCCTGACCTGGCTGCTGATTGGCCGGATGATCAGCGGAGCGACCTCGGGCGCCTTCTCCACCGCCAACGCCTATGTGGCCGACGTCACACTGCCGGAGGGCCGGGCGCGGGCCTTCGGCTGGATGGGCGCGGCCTTCTCCTTCGGCTTCCTGGCGGGACCGGCGATCGGCGGCCTGCTGGGCGAGGTCAATCTGCGCCTGCCCTTCCTGGCGGCCGCAGCGCTCACCCTGGTCAATGTGATCTACGGCGCATTCGTGTTGCCGGAATCCCTGCCGCCGGAAAGACGGGTGGCGCGGTTCGACTGGCGCAAGGCCAATCCCATCGGCTCGCTCAACCTGCTGCGCTCGCACCACGAGTTGTTCGGCCTGGCCGGGATCCACTTCCTCAACCAGCTGGCCCAGATGGTCTGGCCCAGCGTCTTCGTGCTCTACACCAGCTATCGCTATGACTGGTCGCCCGTGGTGACCGGCCTCTACATGATGGCCGGCGGGGTGCTGGGCGTGGCGGTGCAGAGCTTCCTGGTCGGCCCGGTGGTCGCCCGCTTCGGCGAGCGCGGCGCCATGCTGATCGGCGCCAGCGCCAGCATCGTCGGCTTCATCTGGTACGGCCTGGCCCCCACCAGCCTGATCTACATGGCCTGCATGCCGATCTCCTGCCTGGCCGGCCTGCTGACGCCGGGCCTCCAGGGCCTGATGACCCGCCGCGTGGGGCCGAGCGAACAGGGCCAGCTGCAAGGCGCCAACCAGGCGCTGATGGGATTGGCCTCGGTGGTGGGGCCGAGCCTGTTCGGGCTGAGCTTCGCCTGGGCCGTGCGGCACGAGGTGCTGCCGGGATTACCGCTGTTCCTGGCGGCGCTGGCGACGGCCGCCGCGCTGGGGCTGGCCTGGCGGACGGGGCGGGCGGCATCGAAAATCTAGGTCTGCAAATGGCTGCGGCATAAGGCATAGCTCTCGCTTGCAAGCTATTTGTTCTTGTTTTGTTCTTGTTTTGTTCTTGTGCTCTCCCAAAGCTGTGCTACTGTGGAGGTTGCCCTAGAGGCGCGCGCGCCAAGCCGCGATCATCAATCCAACGGACGATAGAAGGGGTAGGCATGGCCGGAATTCAGGCGGCTCTACGGCGCATGGACGTCGAGAACGCGGCGGACTGGATGGAATGGAGAATGCGGCAGGTCGGGGAACGCGGGAGGGCGGCAGAGGACGCCGCCTACAGAGCGTATGCCGCTGCGACCAGACTCGGACAGAGTCTCGAGGCCAAGACCCCAGAGCAGGTCATGACCCTTGGGGTCGAAATGCTCAGAGGTGAGCGAGCGCCAGAGTCACGCTTGCTGCAGGGGACCCAGCGAAACGGCGATCTCGCGACGCCTTTCCGAAACCAGACCCGAACGGTGGCCACGCGCCTGGCCACGGTGGCGCAAGCGCCATCTCCCAACCTCAGTGGGACCAGGCCCGTCGCTGGGCCGCAGCCTCAACGTCCTATCGATCAACTTCCCAGTTTCCATCCCAAGAGGGTTGCCGAGGTTCGCCGACAGCAGGCTCAGCTGGACAAGGTTGTTGACGCGGAGAGCCTGAAGAATAGCTGGTTAGCGATTCCCGCACTTGCCCCGACTGCATTGATCGCGGCCGGAGAAGGCGCGGCATTGCTCGCCGTGCGTGCCGCAGCCGCTGAACTGAAGCGCATTCCCCTTCGCTTTATTGAACGCGAGCCCTTTCGACGTGGTGGGGACAACTACGCCGCGAGGCTCGGCCGCAAGGTTCACGCCGAACTGAAGGCGCGGGTCGAGCAGAAACTCAGTTGGGATCCCAACCCTGAATTTACGGGACAGAGCGGCGCCAGACTCCGACCGGATGCCGGGACCCCGCGAGGTCGCTATCTCGAATTGAAGCCAAACACACCTTCAGGCAGGCGCGCCGCCGAGAGTCAGGTACGGAAATATCGCGAAGACGGAAAGAAGAAGACCCGCGCCATCTACTACAATCCGAAGGACTACCGATGACGCGGCCAACCTATCGGTCGACGATCAACAAAGTCCTCGAGCCGCGCGGCTTCATTCGGACCGGCAACGACTGGAAGCGAGAGAACGAGGCGCATGTCGATATCATTAGCGTTCAGTCGACCAGCGTCCTGGGGTCCACTATAAACATCCACGCCCAAGACAAGGTGTCGGAGCGCATGATTCTCGACGCGGAGCCTGCGGGTCCTCCGCCCACCCTCTTCCCCGTGAGTGTGCGTATCCAAAGACTTGTTGAACCAAACACTCGGGACCGTTGGTGGCGGGCGGGCGATCCAAACGGACCGGCGGAGGCGGCTGCATTGATCGAGGCTTACGCTCTGCCCTTTCTGGGGCGCATGCACACCCTCGAAGGTATGGCCGACTATCTCCAGAAGAGTGCGACAAAGTGGAGGGACGGGACCTCGCGACTGCACCTCGCCGTCATCCAGGCCCGAATGGGAGACATGGCGCAAGCCTGCGAGACGCTACGCGATCCGCCCAAGGACTATGAAGGCCGATGGCTTGGCAAGATCGTCAGCCTCCGCAGACAGTTCGGTTGCGGCGCGACTTGAGGGCTCACCATCCGGGCATGGTCGCATAGCTGAACACGAGAGCTTCCAATCGCCCGGCGGCGGCTCATGGTACCCGATGAACCTCCATCGCGCGCAGAAGCGCCTCTCACTTATCGAGCAAGCCGAATGCCAGCCGACAAGCGCGAGCCCCTTTGGTTTCTGACGCTGCTGATCGTCGGCGCGCTCGCTCTCGGAGCGCACCGGGACAACCAGGCGCGCAAGGCCCAGGTGAAGGAGTTCAGGGAAACGATGCGGTCGTTCATGGCCCCTAGGGTGCAGGAGCTGCCGTCGTTTCCAGGTGTCAAACTGCTCGGTCTGAGCCCATGCTACTCGCCCGCCTGTCAGGAGGAGAAGCGGGGCTGGGGTTGGGCAGCGCGGGCCGGTGCAACGTCTTGGCGCGACTGCACCCAAGCGAAGTTGCCCACCGGCGTCTGGTCCGGATGCCAAGCCTATCTGGAGGCCATGCAATACCCCACCGACTAGCTGCCCAAGGCCCCTCTTGGGGTATGCAATGGGGTACGCAGCGCTGCGCCAGTTCCCATTAAGCGATTGATTTTAGTGGATTTTCTGAGGCCTTCGGGCCATGGCGGAGAGGGTGGGATTCGAACCCACGGTACCCTTCCAGGTACGCCGCATTTCGAGTGCGGTGCTTTCGACCACTCAGCCACCTCTCCAGAGACGACATCGGGCCCCGTTGAAAGGGCCC
>NZ_JAKFDJ010000100.1:0-7081 GCF_036676215.1 Devosia sp.
GCGGCAATGCCAGATGGTGTTTCAGGACCCCTATGGGTCGCTGCATCCGCGCAAGACCATCGATTCCACGCTGAGCGAGCCGCTGACCATTCATGGCTTGGGAAATCAGGGCGAGCGCGTCGAGGCGATGCTGCACGCCGTGGGGTTGGATCAGCGGTTCCGGTTCCGCTTTCCGCACCAATTGTCGGGCGGACAAAGGCAGCGCGTGGCGATTGCGCGGGCACTGATGCTGGAGCCGAAACTGCTGCTGCTGGACGAGCCGACTTCGGCGCTGGACGTTTCGGTGCAGGCGGAGATTTTGAACCTGCTCAAGCGGCTGCGGCGGGAGCAGGGACTGACGTTTTTGCTGGTGACGCACAATCTGCCAGTGGTGAGCTTTCTGTGCGACCGGCTGGCCGTGATGCGGCATGGGCGAGTGGTCGAAATCGCCGATGTGGGCCAGCTCAAGCAGGGGCGGCTGAGCGAGGCCTATTCGCAGGAATTGCTGGCGGCGACCGAGGGGCATGCCCCCGCCTAGCGTCGCCCAAGAACTTCAGACCAAGGACTGACTTCATGACTGACTATTCCCAGGCCATTGCGCAATTCGATGCGGCTATTGCTGTTGCCAAAGGCGCGGACGAGGCGTTCGGGGCGCTGCAGGCGCTGGTGCAGGCAACGGTGGGTGCCAAGCTCTTCACCTTCATGACCGTGGACATGGAGGCCGAAGTGGCGCGGCGGGCCTATACGAGCGACGCCCAGAACTATCCCACCTCGGGGACCAAGCCGATCCGCTATGACAGCTGGTTCGATATCGTCCACAAGGAGCGGCAGTATTTCGTGGCCAACACCATCGCGGACATCGCCAAGGTGTTTCCCGACTATGAGCTGATCGACTCGCTGGGCTGCCAGAGCGTGGTGAACATGCCGGTAGTGATCGGCGGAGAGCTGATGGGGACGGTGAACATGCTGGATGTTGAGGGCTATTATACGCCAGAGCGCGTGCAGGCGATCCGCGACGTGATCGCGGTGCCGGCCAAGCTGGCGGCGCTGGTGGCGGCAAGGTAGGGGCTCCCCCTACCCCGCTTGCGCCATGAGGGTGGCATTGCCGCCTGCGGCGGTGGTGTCGATGCAGACGTGGCGTTCGAGCTGCAGGCGGGCGGTTTCGCTGGCGCTGGTGAGTAGCGGCAGGATGGGGCCGTCGCGATCGGCCAGGGCGCGGCGAATGGTGCGCAGGGTGTCGACGTCGCCGAACCAGGCGACGGCGTCGAATGTGGTTGCCATCGACAAGGCATCGAGGTCGAGATCGAAGGCCAGGGGGATGCAGCCGGCGTCCTCGGCCAGGGCGTGCTGGGCCGCGCGATCGGCCTCTGTGGGGCCCAGGCAGACCAACGCGCCACGGGGCACGGTGTGCATGATATTGCTTTCGCCAGTCGGACCGGGAAGCGACTGCGGCGCGATCTGCGTGTGCCCATAGCCCTGAGTGAACCGCGGCAGATAGTGCGGTCCGCCGGCCTTGGGGCCGGTGCCGGAAAGGCCCTCGCCGCCGAAGGGTTGGGAGCCGACGACGGCGCCGATCTGGTTGCGATTGATGTAGATATTGCCGGCGTGAATTTCGGTCGAGACCTTGCGGACGCGCGAGGAGATGCGGGTGTGCAAGCCAAAGGTGAGGCCGTAACCGGAGTCGTTGATGGCCTCGATCACCCCATCGAGCTGATCGGCCTTGAAGGTGGCGACGTGGAGGACCGGGCCGAAAATTTCCTCCCGCAGCTCCTCGATGCCGGTGATGCGGAGGACGGTGGGGGCCACGAACGTGCCCTGACCGGGCGTCTTCAAGCGATGAATCAGATTCCCGGAATGCTCGTAACTATCGATATGCGCTTGGATTTTTGATCTGGCGGCTTCGTCGATGACGGGGCCGGTATCGGTGCTGAGGTCCCAGGGATTGCCGATGGTCAGTTCGTCCATGGCGCCCTTGAGCATCTCGATGGTGCGCTCGGCGGCGTCTTCCTGGAGGTAGAGCACGCGCAGAGCCGAGCAGCGCTGGCCGGCCGATTGGAACGCCGAGGCGAGGATGTCGCGCACGGCCTGTTCGGGAAGCGCGGTGGAGTCGACGATCATGGCGTTGAGGCCGCCGGTCTCGGCGATGAGCGGCGCGGTGGGCGCGAGACTGGCGGCCATGGCGCGGTCGATGCGATGGGCGGTGGGCAGAGAGCCGGTGAAGACGACGCCTGCGATGGCTGGATCGGAGGTGAGGGCGGTGCCCACTTCGCCAGCGCCGGGCAGGAGCTGGATGGCGTCGGCCGGGATGCCGGCTTCGTGCATCAGCTGGACGGCGCGGAAGGCGATGAGCGGGGTCTGCGGGGCGGGCTTGGCGAGGACGGGATTGCCGGCGACCAGCGCCGCTGCAATCTGGCCGGTGAAGATGGCCAGCGGGAAGTTCCATGGCGAGATGGCGGCAAAGGGGCCCCGCGGGGATGCCAGGGGTTGGGCCTCGGCCTCGTCGGCGTAGTAGCGCAGGAAGTCGACGGCTTCGCGGACTTCGGCGACGGCATCGGACCAGGACTTGCCGGCCTCGCGGGCCAACAGGGCGAAGAGTTCGGGGCGATGGGATTCGTAGAGGTCGGCGGTGGCGCGGAGGAGACTGGCGCGGGTGGCGACGGGGGTGGTGGACCACTGAGAGGTTGTGGCGGCGGTGATGGCGGTGGCGATGTCGGCTTGGGTCGCGTTGGTGACGGTGCCGAGGATGTCAGTGGGGGCTGCGGGGTTGGTCAGTATGGCGGAAGGCCCCCTCACCCGGCGCTGCGCGCCGACCTCTCCCCCAGAGGGAGAGGTGAAGAGCGGCTCGGCGTGCCACTGGGTTGTGGCAAAGGCGGCGCGGGCAGATTGCATGGCCGGGAAGGCAATGGGGTCGGTGAGGTCGAGGCCGGTGGAATTCTGGCGGGGCGCGAAGATAGCGGCGGGGGATGGGATGGCGGGGTTGGGGATGGCGCTGTGGTCTGGCACAGCGACCCCCTCCCCGGCCCTCCCCTTAAGGGGGAGGGAGGGCAGACTGAGAATCTTGCCGGTCGGATCCTCCGCCACCACCGATGCCGGGATGTGCTCGTCGGCGATCTGATAGACAAACGAGCCATTGGCGCCGTTTTCGAGGAGGCGGCGGACGAGGTAGGCGAGCAGGTCCTTGTGGGCGCCGACCGGGGCATAGATGCGGGTGCGGATGCCGTGCTCGGTGCGCAGGACCTCGTGCAGGCGCTCGCCCATGCCGTGGAGGCGCTGGAACTCGTAGGTGTCGGTGCCCCTGCCTGCTTCGGCCGCCAGATGCAGGACGGCGCTGGCCGTGTGGGCGTTGTGGGTGGCAAACTGGGGGTAGATGCTCGCGGCGGCCATGAGCTTTTTCGCGGCCGCGATGTAGCTGATGTCGGTGGCAGCCTTGCGGGTGAAGACCGGGTAACCATCGAGCCCGATGACCTGGGCGCGCTTGATTTCGGCATCCCAATAGGCGCCCTTGACGAGGCGGACCATGATGCGACGGCCCAGGGATTTCGCCGTGGCGTCGAGCCAGTCGATCAGTGGCAGGACGCGCTTGCCATAGGCCTGAACCACGACGCCGAAGCCGTCCCAGCCGGCGAGCTCGGGCGTGGCCAGGACTTCAGCGATGATATCGAGGGAGAGATCGAGGCGGTCGGCTTCCTCGGCATCGATGTTGAAACCCATATTCGCGGCTTTGGCAGCCAGCGCCAATTTGCGAGTCGCAGCAACCAGTTCGGCCATGACGCGGTGGTGTTGCGCGAACTCGTAGCGCGGGTGGAGGGCGGAGAGTTTGACGGAAATGCCGGGATTGTCGCGGACCGATTTTGCCGTGCAGTGGGGGGCCAGGCTGGCTATGGCGCGGGCATAGGCGTCGAAATAGCGGGCGGCGTCGGGCGAGGTGCGCGCTGCCTCGCCGAGCATGTCGTAGGAATATCGGTAGCCCAGGGCTTCGGGCTTCTTAGCGTTGGTGATGGCCTCGTCGATGGTGCGGCCGAAGACGAACTGGCTGCCGAGCAGGCGCATGGCCTGGGCGACGGCGGTGCGGATGACGGGTTCGCCGAGACGGGCAATAGCGCGATGAAGGGCGTTCTTCGGGCCGACTTCCGGATCACCAAGGACGTCGGCGGTGAGGCTGAGCGCCCAGGAAGAGAAATTGACGAGCTGATTGGACGAGGCGCCGAAATGGGAGGTCCAGTCGGAGCCGCCGACCTTGTCGTGGATGAGGGCATCGACGGTTTCAGCATCGGGGACGCGGAGGAGTGCTTCGGCGAGGGACATGAGCGCGACGCCTTCGTCGGTGGCGAGGCCATATTCGGCGAGGAAGCTCTCCATAAGGCCCAGGCGATTGCCGGTGCGGACGGTCTCCACCAGCGTTTCAGCGTGGGCGGAAATGGCCCGGCGGGCGGCTGCATCGAGGCCGGTTTCGGCGATGAGGTCGCGGACGAGCTGGGTCTCGTCGATGAGGTTGCGGGCGCGGAGGCTGGTGCGGGCGGTGGTGATGGCGGACATGGCGGACCCTGGGGCACGACCTCGTGGTTCGACGGGCTCACCATGAGATCTACTGGTTGGGCAGAGGATGTCACGACATCGATAGGCGTTTCGCCTGATCTGGTGGCAAAGGACGACAAGAAGCGTTATCCTTGGCGCATATTGTAGGACATATACCCATGAAGACCGTCACCTACGAGACTTTGGACCAGATCGATCGGCGCATTCTGGATGAGCTGGCGCGTGATGGGCGGATCAGCGTGGCTGAGCTGTCGCGGCGGGTGAACCTCTCCAAGACCCCGTGCCAGGCGCGGATCACGCGGCTGGAGGCGGCGGGGTATATCCTGGGCTATCGAGCGGTGATCGACCCCAAGCGGCTGGGGCTGCCGCATGTGGCCTTTGTCGAGGTGAAGCTGAGCGATACGCGCAAGGCGGCGCTGATGGCGTTCAACAAGGCGGTGCGGGCGATTCCGGAGGTGGAGCAAGCCCATATGATCGCGTCGAGCTTTGACTACCTGCTCAAAGTGCGGACCAAGGATATCGCGGATTATCGGGAGGTGCTGGGGGAGCGGATTTCGGCCCTGCCGCATGTAGCGCATACGAGTACGCATGTGTCGATGGAGGCGGTGAAGGGGGATGAAGAGTAGGTTCAGCTTACCGTTGCCGATGGAATTCCCGCAAGAGTTTCAGTCGACACCCTCCCCCTTGTGGGGAGGGATCAAGGGTGGGGGTATCCCGCGCGCCGGACTCGCGGAGAGATACCCCCACCCTGCTCGATTCAACGGACTTAGCTCACGCTAAGTCCTATCTCGCTTCCCTTCCCACAAGGGGGAGGGTGGGTCCGGTGGTTGGGGCAACCTCATGCCCTCGCTTGGGCTCGGGCGGTAAGGACCCCACGGGTCGCGCCTTACTCAGCGATCACCGCATCGCGGAAGTACGGAACGTTGAGCGTCGAGCGCCAGAAGCCGGTCACTTTGGGGCTCATCATCATGTAGTTGTTACGGTGGTATTGCGGCAGGATGACGTGGTCGTTCATCAGGATGGCCTCGGCCTTGCGCATTTCGGCCAGGGACTCGGCCTCGTCGCCGGTGGCCTTGGATGCAGCGATGGCGGCGTCATAGTCGGCATTGGACCAGTTGTTGAGATTGTTGGGGCTGCCGCTGACGAAGTTGTCGAGGAAGGTCATGGGGTGCGGATAGTCGGCGCCCCAGCCCATCTGGGCGACCTGGTATTCGACCTTCTGCACCTCGGGATAGAAGACCTGCCATTCGGTGGCCTGGATGTTCACGTCGATATTGAGGTTCTGCTTCCACATCTGCTGGATGGCTTCGAGGAGCTTCTCGATCGGCGGGGAGGAATAGGTGACATAGAGGGTCTCGGGGAAGCCTTCCCCGTTCGGATAGCCGGCTTCGGCCAAGGCGGCCTGGGCACCTTCGATATCGGCGGTTTCGGCGAGGCCGAATGTGTCACGACCGGTGGTGAAGTCCTCGCCGGCAATGGTCATGCCGGGCGGGACCAGGCCGAGCGCGGGTATATCGGCGGACTGCAGCACGAATTCGACAATTTCCTCGCGGTCGATGGCCATGGAGAGGGCCTTGCGGACGTTGAGATTGTCGAGCGGTGCCTGGGCCGGATTAAAGAAGGCGTAGGTGGTGCCCAGGGCGGGAACGACCAGGAAGGCGTCGGATTCGACGGAGAGGCGCGGGATTTCGGGAGCCGGTACGGATTCGATGCCATCGACGTCGCCGGCTTCCATGGCCGCAAGGGCCGTGGCCGGATCGGGGATCAGGCGGAAGGTGAGCTTGTCGAGCGAAACCGCTGCAGCATCGTAATATTCGGGGTTCTTTTCGAAGACGACGGATTCACCCTGGTTGAACTCGGTGACGCGGAAGGGGCCGGTGCCAATGAAGGTGGCCGGATTGCGCGTCCAGCCTTCGGGATCGGCCTCGACCACGTCCTGCCGGACCGGGAAGAAGGTCGTGTAGGTCAGAAGCTGCATCATATAGGGGACGCGCTGCTTGAGTGTGAAGGTCAGCGTCTTGGCGTCGGGGGCGTGGATCTCGATCTCGCCTTCACTGCCGGGGGCGGCATAGGCTTCTTCGGCGCCGACGATGGAATAGAGCATGGCCGCATTCATGGCGCCGGTGGCGGGATCCAGCACGCGCTTCCAGGCATATTCGAAGTCGCCGGCAACCACGGGCTTGCCGTCGGACCAATTCGCGTCGCGCAGGGTGAAGGTGTAGGTCAGGCCGTCGTCGGAGACGGTCCAGGAGTCGGCCAGTGCCGGGACGATTTCACCATTGGAATCAAAGCGTACGAGGCCTTCGAAGGTGTTGCCGATGATGGGCGCGGCGAAGGTTTCGGCGGTGGTGCCGGGGTCGTATTTGGCGCTTTCATTGTTGACCACATAGGTCAGCTCGCCCGCGGCAAAGGCGCCGGCAGTGGAGGCGAGGAAGGCCGCGGTCAGCAGCGGCAGGAAGTGTCTGGTCATCGTCTTCTCTCCTGTTTTTTGGCGGGGTGTGACCCAGCCTTTGCGTCGTTTTGCCGGCAGCAAGCTTGTCGTTTGCTGCCAGCCTGCTTGCGATTG
>NZ_JAKFDJ010000101.1:0-3938 GCF_036676215.1 Devosia sp.
TCTGCCCGGCGTCGGACGGGCAGGCGGAGTAGCGTGAAACCTAGCTCAACGGATGCCAGCACCGGCCAGCGATTCGGAAGACCACTGGGCCTTGCTCAGCGGCTCGCTGTACTTGATGCCGCCGTACGGCCCCGGCAGACCGATCAGGCTATAGGTGCCGCCGACCAGGTCATAGGTTGCATAAGGCGTGGCATCGGGGGTCTGCGCCTCATAGCTCTGGCTGAGGAAGCTGAAGGCGCCACGGTACAGCTGACCACGGGCGTCATACTGATCGGAGGCCAGGGCTACCCAGGTGTCCTCGTCCAGGTAGAAGCGACGCTTGTGGTAGATATGCCGTGCCCCTTCCTTGAGGGTGGCCTCGACCACCCACACGCGGTGCTTCTCCCAGCGCACGAACTCGGGAGCCATGTGATTGGGTGTCATCACCGGCTTGAGATCGCTCTGGTAGGTCACGCCGTAGGCGTTGTAGGGCACGATCAACTCCTGCTTGCCCACCAGTTTCCACTCATAGCGGTCCAGTGCGCCGTTGAAGACGAAGGCATCGTCCCAGGTGGCGGCGCCGGCGGTGCCCGGGTTGGGGGTGTCGTAGGCCAGGCTCGGTGCCAGCTTGACGCGGCGCACGCCGGGCAGGTACTGCCAAGCTCGACGTGGCTGCACCAACGGGTTGACTGCGTCGCGCAGCAACACGGCTTCCCCTGCGCGACGGGCCGGAGCGGTGTAGTTAAGTTTGATCTGGTAGTAGGTGTCCTTGCCGGTGAGGGTCTTGGACAGATCGTCGTAGGCGGCGAAGTTGATCTGCGCCTGACCGGTGGTGGCCAGACTGGCTACGCCGGCCGAGTCGACGTTCCAGTTGTCGTACTTTGTGGCGATATTGACGCCTTGGTAGCGCAGCAGGTGGTTCCACATAGCCTCGGCACCGGACTGCGGGATCGGGAACGGCACGCCCGGCAGCACGTTTTCGATGGCGTTGCCACCTTCGGTGGACTTGGCGCCGGTGGCGTTTTTCAGGGTGTTGTCCAGTACGCCTTGGGGCAGAGCGGCGCTGCGGTGGGTCGGGTAAACGTCCACGCGGAAGCTGGGATAACGCTTGACCAGTTCGGCGGTGACCGCGGTCAGCTGATCCTTGTACTGCTCGACGTTCTTGCCGTCGATCACCAGAAGTGGCTTCTCGCCAGCGAACGGATCGGGACGCATGCTCTCGCCAGGCTTGTAGCTGGCCGGTGGAGTGGTCAGGCCACCCTCGTAGGCCGGGATGGAACCGTCGGCATTGGCGGCTTTTTCGGCGCCGACCAGGGTCAGTTCGGCGCCAAGTTTGGCGGCTTCCGCCGCGGAGACGGCTGCCTGGGTCTGACCAACGAGGGTCAGGGCCAGGGAGGCAGCCAGTAGCGTATGCACGAATTTCATCTTGTTGTTCTCCTGCTTGCTTGCAAGCGACTCGTGGATCAGAAAGTGGTTTTCAGGGTCAGGTACATGGCACCACGGTCTTCGGTGGCACCGGCACCGCTGAAGGACGCATAGCCGCCCGCGTAGCAGGTGTAACGCTGAGCGCCGTCGAGGGCATTCGGCGTCGCACCATCGGTGGCGCCGTCATCGCATTTGCTGGCTTCGCCGAAGGCATCGACGTACTTGAGGTCGACAAAGTACTTGTTGTAGATGGCGGCACCGAGGCCGACCGAGTAGGTGCCGGTGTCTTCCGCACCGCCAGCCACCACCGGCGAAACGCCATCGATGCCGAGGTTGACCGAGATCGGCGCGCTCAGGTCGACCCCGGGAAATACCTGGTACCAGGTCGGGGTGAAGTTGACGGCAATGCCCCAGTTGTCACGGGTCGGCTTGTCGACACCGCGGTAGCTGCTCTTGCCCTTGTACAGCGCCTCGTTCTCGCTATCGAGACTGAGCAGGTTGCTGTAGTACAGCTCGGCCAGCAGGGTGGCGGAATCGAACAGCGGGGTGTCGGCAATAGCGACCAGACCGTTGAGCGTCCAGTGCAGGGTGTCGCCGGTGGCGCTCATGCTGTCGCCATCGCGAGGCACATCGGTAATCACGCCGGTAGCAGCATCGCGCCCAGGCAACGCCCCAAGGCCTGCTGCCAGACCACCAGGACCACTCGCACTGATGATCGCCGGAATGCTCGCCAGGGGCATGTTCTGCCGGAAATTGAGGTCACTGCCGACGCTGACGCCGGCGAACTCCTTGGACAGGCTCAGGCCATAGATGTCGATATCGTCGCCATAGGCGAAGGCATAGGTGGTGTTCGCGATGGAGTCGCGCAAGTTGGCAACCGGGCCCAGTGGATTGGTACCGGCCAATGTCAGCCCGCGGGCATCCAGAAGGGCCTGCGGAAGAATGTCCGAGGTGTTGCGGTAGTAGGCGCCGAGGGTGCCGTCCAGCCACTCGGGCGACCACTTGGCCATGATGCCCCAGTCGCCGCGGTCATCCGGCGTGTAGTCGTCGCCGCGACGCACCGTGGTCAGCGTCCCGTTCGGTCCCGCCAGCCCCGCACCGCCGGTGTGGCCGAGGAGGAAGGACTGCGCGCCCTCGCCCAGCAGATCGGAACCACCATAATAGGTGCCGGCCTCGGGCAAGCGTGCAGCGTCCCACTTGAAGAAGTACTGGGCACCCAGGGTCAGTTCGGGGTTGACGGTCAAGGTGGTGGAAATCTGGTTGCGCGGCACGAACAGCTCCTTGGCTTCGGTGCCGGGAGAGGACGCCGCCTTGGCCAGGTCGAGGGCGGCTTGGCCGTAGCTGACCGAGTGCGCTGCGCTGAGCACGGTCTCGCCCCAGAACACGTTGTGTTGGCCAAGCTTGAAACCCAACAGCGACTCGTCGCCGATTTCGGTGTTGTAGAACAGGAAGGCATCGAGAATCTCGCCGGACGGGCCGCTGTAGTAGCGCTGGGCGTAGTTGCTCAGATGCGGGCTGCCAAAAATGGCCGGGGCTGGCGGGTTACCGCCCCATCCCGAAATCGACGAAAACTCGTCGTTGCCGTTGACGAACGGATTGGAATTGGAGCCGGTATTGTCATAGGCCTTGTCGTACCAGCTGGCAGCGCTAACGCGAAAGCCCATGCGGTTTTGGTAGACCACGTCGAACTCGGTCAGCAGGTCGACGCGATTGGTGATATTGGTCCCGGCCTTGCGGAAGTTGTAGTCGCCGTCGTTGCTGTTGGGGGTGCCGAGCATTCGCTTGTCGGCGCTCTCGGTGCGCACGCCATAGTTGTACTTGACGGTGTTATCGAAACGGATAGCCCAGTCTTCGCTACCGCTATCCAGTTCGAAGGCATGGGCGGACGGTAGGCTCGCTATCAGGATTGCCGTAGCCAGCAGGCTGCGCCGCACGGGCAAGACGTTGTGACTCTTCATTGGGGTAATGCACCTTTTGTTGTTGTAGTGGCTTGAAGTAGCGCACGGCTAATCTCTCCGCCGCCCTGGCCGCGGTAGCCGGCCAGGACAACGGGAATTGCTCTAGCCTTGCAGCTAGTAACGGGTCATCGAGTCCTGGCCTCAGGTGGGCAAACGGTAGTCACGGAACATTTCCCGTAACTTGAGCTTGTGCAGCTTGCCGGTAGCGTTGTGTGGCAGTTCATCGACGAACACCACGTCATCGGGCAGCCACCAGCGCGCCACCTTATCGGTGAGGAAATCCAGCAACTCTTCGCGGCTCGCGGACTGGCCGGCCTTGAGCGCCACCACCAGCAGCGGTCGCTCCTGCCATTTGGGGTGGGCAACGCCGATCACTGCGGCTTCGGCGACTGCCGGATGACCGACGGCGGCGTTTTCCAGGTCGCTTGAGGAGATCCACTCGCCGCCGGACTTGATCACGTCCTTGGCGCGGTCGGTGATCTGCATGTAGCCGTCCGGATCGATAGTGGCGACGTCACCGGTATCGAACCAACCGTCGCTGTCGAGGATCTGGCCGCCGGCGCCGCGAAAGTAGCT
>NZ_JAKFDJ010000102.1:0-7970 GCF_036676215.1 Devosia sp.
TTACTGGATCAGGCCCTTTTCGACGAAGGCGCCGCCTTCGACGGCGAGCTCGACGATGATGCCGTCCACGTCGCCGACTTCGTCGAAGTCGAGCGCGCCACCGGCGCCGTCATAATCGATGTCGGTGCCGGCCTTGAGCAGCTCGACAGCCTTGGTCCATTCGCCGGGCAGTATCTTCTCGCCGGGAGCGGAAGCCACTTCACGCAGGGCGGCCGAGAGGCCGTCACGGGAAGCCGAGCCGTTCTTCTCGATGGCGAGGGCCAGCAGGAACGCGGCGTCATAGGCCTGCGGCGCATAGGTCGCGTTGGCTTCGATGCCGGCAGCGGTGGCCAGGTCCACATAGGTGGTGGTGGCTTCGCCTTCCGGAGCGCCGGCGCGGGTGGCGATCAGGCCTTCGACAGCTGCGGCGTCGATGCCGGAGAGCAGGTCGTCGCCGACCATGCCGTCACCGCCGACATAGAGGGTGAAGTTGCCGGATTCGACGGCCTGGCGCAGGATGGTGTTACCCGAAGCATTGGCATAGGCCAGGATGACCAGGTTCTGCGAAGCGACCAGGTTGCCCAGCTCGGCACGATAGTCGGCCTTGCCTTCTTCATGGGCGATATTGGCAGCAACGGTGCCACCACCGGCGGTGTAGGCGGCCGACAGCGCGTCGGCAAAGCCCTTGCCGTAGTCATTGTTGACATAGGTGATGGCAATGTCCTGCACGCCCTTGGCGAGCAGCAGTTCGGCCAGTTTGACGCCCTGGAGGGCGTCGGACGGGGTGGTGCGGTAGACGAGATCGTTGTCTTCCAGCGTGGTCAGGGCCGGAGCCGAGGAGGCCGGCGAGATGAAGACCACATTGCCGCTCAGGCCCGAGCCGTTGAAGGCGCCGATGGTTTCACCGGTGCAGAGCGCGCCGACCACGGCCGTCACGTTGTCGGTGTTGATCACCTTGTCGGCTGCGGCGGCGGCGGCCGTCGCGTCGCAGGCGCCGTCGGCGGAGATGAGCGTCAGCTCACCACCCAGGATGCCGCCCTGTTCGTTGACCTGCTTCACCACGAGCTCCGCGCCGGCAAAGATCGGCGGGGTCAGGGATTCGATGGGGCCGGTAAAGCCACCGATGAAGCCGATGGTGGCACCGGTATCCTGGGCGATGGCAGGCGCGGCGACGGCGAGCGTCGTGGCGGCAACTGCCAGGGTCAGGGTGTTCTTGAGATTGAGCATGTACGTCCCTCTGCTGGGTCACTCCGTCGAGAGGCTCTTGCGTGAGCCAGTCTTCGTACCGGAGCGACGCGATAAAGGGGGCGCAACCCGCGCCCCGCTGGAAGGGACTGTTGCACACTTGATAAGCCTGAGTCACCGGGTATTGATTGGCAAATCAAGCCACTGCTGCTGTTGCTTAACGGGGGTGGTTTTCGGGTAGAGTGACGCGGTTTGGGGGGAGTTGGAGAGGCCATGACAGCAAGGCTATTGCGGGCGGTGCTGCTGCTGGTCGCCATGCTGGTGGCGGCGCCAGCCCAGGCCCAGATCACCGTGCTCGACCAGGCGCAGGACACGCCCAGTCCGACCCCGGCGCGTGAGCCGGAGGCGCCGCCGCCGCCCTGTGGGACGCAGCCGCTCAGCATTGCGCGCATGAGCTGGCCCTCGGCCGAACTGCTGGCCGAAATTCATGCGCGGATCCTTGCCCGGGAATATGGCTGCCAAACCCGGGTGACCCCCGGGGATCTGGCGGCCACGGGGTCATCCATGGGATCGACCGGCCAGCCGGCGGTGGCGCCGGAAATGTGGGTCACGCGCATTGCCGAGGTATGGAATGCCGGGATCGAGGCGCAGATGTTGCGACCGGCCGGGCCCAGCTATGCCGAGAGCCAGTTCGAGGGCTGGTTCATGCCTGGTCATCTGGCGGCGGCGCATCCCGAATTGACCGGCATTGCCGGGCTGGGGGCAGCGCTGCCGACGCTCAATGGCGGGGCGCCGGTGCGGTTCATCTCCTGTCCGCTCGACTGGGCCTGCGCGGTGATCAACCGCAATCTGGTCAGGGCGCTGGGCATTGCGGGAGCGGTGGAGCTGGTCGAGCCGGCCAACCGGTTCGAGATGGATACGCTGATCGCCGAGGCGGTGAGCCGGAAGGAGCCGGTGCTGTTCTATTACTGGCAGCCCAATGCGGTGCTGGCGCAATTCGATTTCGTGGCGTTGGACATGGGCAGCTATGACGCGGAGGCGGCCAAATGCCTGGCGCAGCTGGCCTGTCCCAGCCCGGCGGCGAGTGCCTTTGCCACCGAGACGGTGGTGGTGGCGCTGGCCGAGTGGGTGTTTACCGACATTCCGGCCATTGCCGCCTACTTCCAGCGCTCGAGCCTGCCTCTCGCAGAGATGAACGCCTTGCTGGCCCAGCTCAACGAGCCGGGCGCGACGGTCGAGGGGGTGGCGGAGCGCTTCGTCGCTGAGCGGCGCGACCTGTGGGCGCGCTGGGTCAACGTCCTGGTGCCCTAGTCCGCCGGAAACGGGAGAGGGCATTGCAGCCGGCGACGCCGTCATGAGCCCGGAACGCGGTTAGGGTCCGATTAACCTGCCGCACGGCCGATATGGTGACCGTCGCAGATCTGTCATGTGGGATGACTATTGTGCGAGCCCTGTCAAAATTGCGCTAAGCTTTTGTATCTCAACCATTTTTTGTTACCGTTTACGCCTCGTTCAGACCTTGCGCCCTATATGGGATGACCTGACCGGACCGGCAAACGATGCGACCTGATCCAGACTTTAGCGCCATAATTCTTGGCTATCGTAGAATTGCCCTGGCCATCGCCATCGGCGTGGTGGGAGTCGTTCTGGTCCGGGGCGCGGTGTTTTTCGGGCTGGCCGGGCCGCTGGTCATCCAGGCATTGCCAGCCGGAAGCCTGATCGTCGGGGCGATCCTGCTGGGCATTCTCTATGGCGGGCATCGCTGGTTGTCGCGGCGTCTGGCGGAACTGGCCAAGGTCTCGCGCGACGCGCGCGCCGCGGCCAATCGGGATGCGCTGACAGGCGTGTTCACGCGGGCCTATTTTCTCGAGCAGCTGAGCGCCGACGTCCATCATAACGCCGATCGTCCCGTCGGCTATCTCCAGCTCGATATGGACAATCTCAAGCAGCTCAATGATAGCGCGGGCCACGCAGCGGGCGACGCTGCCCTGGTCCATCTCAGCCGCGTCCTTCAGGCGGTCATTCCGGGCGCGGTGGTGGGCCGGCTAGGCGGGGACGAATTCGGCATCATGATTGCCGGCCACGACAACAAGGGGGCGCTGCGCCGGCTGGGCGAGGAATTGCTGCGGCAGCTCGAACGCCCGGTGCCAATTGCCGGCCGACCGGTGCGCCTCTGCGCCTCCATCGGGGTCGCCCTGTCGCCGCAGGATGCCACCGATCCGGCCGAGCTCATCTCAAAGGCCGACCTGGCGCTCTACAAGGCCAAAAAGGGCGGTCGCCGTGCTGTGGTCGCTTTCGAGCCGGACATGCTGGGCGACGAACGCCAGCGCCGCTTCATCGAACGCGAACTGCGCGCCGCCTTGATGATGAATGAGCTGGAGCTGCACTACCAGCCGATCTTCGGGCCGGACATGGCCATCCGCTCCTACGAGGCCCTGGTGCGCTGGCGGCATACCGTGCGCGGCATGATTTCACCGGCCCAGTTCGTTCCAATCGCGGAGGAAAGCGACCTGATCGAGAAGCTGGGTGACTGGGTATTGCGGCGGGCCTGCGCCGACCTGCCGGCGCTGGCCCGCGTGCCAGTGGCGGTCAATGTGTCGCCGGCACAGTTGCGCCACGCCGATTTTGCCAGCCGGTTCGAGGCCGTGCTGGCTCAGACCGGCACCGACCCCAGGCTACTCGTCGTCGAGATCACCGAGACGGTGCCGCTCGATGCCGGCAAGATCGAGCTCGCCAATCTGGCCGCATTGCGGGCGCTGGGCGTACGGGTCGCGATCGACGACTTTGGCGCTGGCCATGCGAGCCTGCAATATCTGCGGAGCTTTGCCTTCGACATCATCAAAATCGACCGCAGCTATGTTGCCAATCTGGGCGCCAACCGCATCGACGGCATGATTGTCTCGGCGATCTGCGACATTGCCCGCTCCCTACCGGTTGATGTGGTGGCCGAAGGGGTGGAGACGCAGGCGCAACTCGATCAGTTGCGGCTGGCCGGCTGCACCTGTTTCCAGGGCTTTCTGCTGGGCCGGCCGCTCCCGCTGCAAAAACTCAGGGCCGCCGCGGCTGCCTGAACGGCAGTGACAGCTTCATGACAGCTAGTCTTCTGTCGCAGTTGCGTCGGCAGCGACCCCGCAGATATAAGGGGCCGGGGAAGCGACATGTGGCAGCGGGAGTAGTGACTTGGATTTGAAGCGGATCAACGATCACGTCAGCGTTTCGGGGCAGATTCAGCCCGAGGACGTCGCATCGCTCAAGGCCGCCGGGTTTGTCGCCATCGTCAACAATCGCCCTGACGGTGAATCGCCAGGCCAGCCGGCCGGCGCCGAGATCGAAGCCGCGGCAAAGGCGGCCGGGCTTGACTATTATTCCATTCCGCTGGGCCGTGAAGGGGTATCCCCCGAGATGGTCGAGCAGACCAAATCCGTGCTCGAGGGGAGTGCGGGTCCGGTCTTCTGCTTCTGCCGTTCGGGGACGCGCTCGACCACACTGTGGGCACTGAGCCAGGCGGGAGAGATGGATGCAGGCGAGATCATCTCGCAAGCGGCGGAAGCCGGCTACGACATGAGCCACCTGGCTGGCCACCTCGGCCGCGACTAGACTTGTACGCTGACGGTTGGAGGGACGACCGTCCTATCCAGCCGTGATGACCTGAGCCGGACCGCAAGGTCCCAAACCCCTCCTGCTCGGATATACAATCGATGCCAATCAAGAAAATCCTCGTCGCCAACCGCAGCGAAATCGCCATTCGTGTGTTCCGCGCCGCCAATGAGCTGGGGCTCAAGACGGTCGCCGCCTTTGCCGAAGAGGACAAGCTGGCGCTGCACCGCTTCAAGGCCGACGAGGCCTATCTGATCGGCAAGGGCAAGGGCCCGGTCGAAGCCTATCTGCAGATCGACGAATATATCCGCATTGCCCGCATTTCCGGCGCCGATGCGATCCACCCCGGCTATGGCCTGCTCTCCGAAAGCCCGGAATTCGTTGATGCCTGCGAAGATGCCGGCATCATCTTCATCGGGCCGCGGGCGCAGACCATGCGCGACCTGGGCAACAAGGTTGCCGCACGCAATATGGCCATTGCCAGCAATGTGCCTGTGGTCCCCGCGACCGAGGCGCTGCCGGACGATCCGGAAACCATCAAGAAGCTGGCGGCCGAAATCGGCTATCCGCTGATGCTCAAGGCCAGCTGGGGCGGCGGCGGACGCGGCATGCGCCGCATCATGGATGAGTCGACCCTGATTTCTGAAGTTTCCGAAGGCAAGCGCGAAGCCAAGGCGGCCTTCGGCAAGGACGAGATGTATCTCGAAAAGCTGATCGAGCGCGCCCGCCATGTCGAGGTGCAGCTGATCGGCGACGACCATGGCAATCTGGTGCATCTGTTCGAGCGCGACTGCTCGGTGCAGCGGCGCAACCAGAAGGTGGTGGAGCGGGCGCCTGCGCCCTATCTCAGCGAAGCGGTGCGCAAGGAACTGACCGACGCCGCCGTGCGGCTGGGCAGTGCGGCCAGCTATCGCGGTGCCGGCACGGTTGAATTCCTTATGGATGCCGATACCGACAGGTTCTACTTCATCGAGGTCAATCCGCGCATCCAGGTGGAGCATACCGTCACCGAAGAGGTGACCGGCATCGACATCGTCAAGGCGCAGATCCACCTGCTCGATGGCGCGGTGATCGGCACGCCGGAGTCCGGTGTGCCGCTGCAGCAGGACATCCACCTCAACGGCAATGCCATCCAGTGCCGGGTGACGACGGAAGATCCGGAGCAGAACTTCATTCCCGACTATGGCCGCATCACCGCCTATCGGGGCGCCACCGGCTTTGGCGTGCGCCTCGATGGCGGTACGGCCTATGCCGGGGCGGTCATCACGCGGTTCTACGATCCGCTCTTGGAAAAGGTCACCTGCTGGGCGCCGAGCGCCGAGGAGGCCATTGCCCGCATGCACCGCGCCTTGCGCGAATTCCGCATTCGCGGCGTGGCGACCAATCTGGCGTTTCTCGAGAATATCATCACCCATCCGGATTTCGTCGAGAACCGCTACACCACGCGCTTCATCGACACGACGCCGGAACTGTTCAACTTCAAGCCGCGCAAGGATCGCGCGACCAAGCTCTTGAGCTATATCGCGGACGTGACGGTCAACGGGCATCCCGAAGTGCGTGACCGGCCGCGCCCGCCGGCGGAAGCGGCGGCGCCCGTGGTGCCGGAATTTCCGGCGCTCAGCATGATCGAGGGCAGCCGTCAGATTCTCGACCGCGACGGTGCGGCGGGCCTGGCCAAATGGATGAAGAAGCAGAAGCGGGTGCTCTTCACCGACACGACCATGCGCGACGCGCATCAGAGCCTGCTGGCGACGCGCATGCGCAGCTTTGATATCACCCGCATTGCCCAGGCCTATAGCCGAGGGCTGCCGAACCTGTTCAGCCTCGAATGCTGGGGCGGGGCGACCTTCGACGTGGCCATGCGCTTCCTCAATGAGGATCCATGGGAGCGCCTCGCCAAGGTGCGCGAGGGCGCACCCAATATCCTGACGCAGATGCTGCTGCGCGGCAGCAATGGCGTCGGCTACACCAATTATGCCGACAATGTCGTCAAGTTCTTCGTGCGCGAAGCGGCCCGGGGCGGCGTCGATGTGTTCCGCGTGTTCGATTGCCTGAACTGGGTCGAGAATATGCGGGTGTCGCTCGACGCGGTGATCGAGGAGGGCAAGGTCGCCGAGGGCGTCATCTGCTATACCGGCGACCTGTTCGATCCTGACCGCGCCAAATATGACCTCAAATATTATGTCGGCCTGGCGCAGGAGCTGGAAAAGGCCGGGGCGCATGTGCTCGGGCTCAAGGACATGGCGGGGCTCCTGAAGCCAGCCGCGGCGCGGAAACTGATTGCGACTTTGCGCAACGAGACCGACCTGCCGATTCACCTCCATACCCACGACACGTCGGGCGCGGCCTCGGCCACGGTGCTGGCGGCGGTGGATGCGGGTGTCGATGCGGTGGACGCGGCGATGGATGCGCTGAGCGGCACAACCAGCCAGCCGACGCTGGGATCGCTGGTGGCGGCCATTGCCGGCGGCGAACGCGATCCGGGGCTCGACGCCAAGGCGATCCGCCAGATCTCATTCTATTGGGAAGCGGTGCGCACGCAGTACCGCGCCTTCGAGAGCGATCTCAAGGGCGGGGCCTCGGAAGTCTATCTGCATGAAATGCCAGGCGGGCAGTTCACCAATCTCAAGGAGCAGGCACGCTCGCTGGGGCTCGAAACGCGCTGGCACGAGGTCGCCCAGACCTATGCCGACGTCAACCAGATGTTCGGCGATATCGTCAAGGTGACGCCGAGCTCCAAAGTCGTCGGCGACATGGCGCTGGCCATGGTTTCGGCCGGGCTGACCCGCGCCGATGTAGAAGACCCCAGGCGCGATATCGCCTTCCCCGATTCGGTGGTGGGCTTCTTTGCCGGCGATCTGGGCCAGCCGCCGGGCGGTTTCCCCAAGGAACTGCAGAAAAAGGTGCTCAAAGGCAAGAAAGCCATCACCGAGCGGCCGGGCTCCTATCTCAAGGATGTCGATCTCGAGGCCGAGCGCAAGAAGATCGCCGACGAGGTCGGGCACCCGATCGACGATTTCCGGCTGGCCTCATACCTCATGTATCCCAAGGTCTATTCGGATTTCGAAAAGACCCAGGACCGCTACGGCCCCACGGAAGTCTTGCCGACGCCGGTCTATTTCTATGGCCTCTCGGAAGGCGACGAGCTGTTCGTCGACATCGAGAAGGGCAAGACGCTGGTGCTGCAATATCTCGGTCGCGCGCCGACC
>NZ_JAKFDJ010000103.1:0-3542 GCF_036676215.1 Devosia sp.
GGAGTCGAGGTCGAACGAGATATAGGAGGTGGCAAAGACGGCGTTCTTGCGGATGCCGTCGGGGTAGCGCTGCTCGGCGACCGGCACCTGGCCGGTATTGAGGAAGGAATAGTCCGCATCGCCTGCAAGGAAGGCCGGCAGCCCAACTTCCGGTGCGCCCAGGGTGGGATCGACTTCGAGGCGGTCGATCTGCGCCTGCCAGGGGCCGGTATAGGTCTCGGACTTGGTCAGCACGACCGAGTTGTTGGACTTTTCCCAGCTTTCGAGATCGAAGGGGCCGGAGGAGACGATGGTGTCGACATTGACGGCCCAGTCGTCGCCGAGTTCGTCGACCTTGTGCTTGGGCACGGGGTACCAGAGGCTGGTGACGGAGGGCAGGTATGGCTTGGGCGCGACAGTGGTGACCTCGATGGTAAGGTCATCGACGGCCTTGAGGCCGAGGGTCGAGACGTCGGCGGTGCCTTCGGTGACTTCCTTCCAGCCCTTGATGCCGCCGGCAAAGTCCCAGTACCAGGCGAAATCATAGCCGGTGGTGGCGGCGCGCTGCAGGGCGAAGACATAGTCCTCGGCGGTCAGCGGCTCGCCATCGGACCAGACGAGGCCCGGGCGCAGCTTGAAGGTCCAGGTGAGGCCATCCTCGGACTGGCTCCAGCTTTCCGCCGCCATCGGCGTCAGCTCGAATTCCTTGTCGAAGGTGGCGATCGGCACCTGCAGCAGCTCGGCAAAGGTGGCGCGGGCGTAGACCGTCTTCATGTAGTCCATGTAGGTGCCGGACGTGGACTGTCCGGGCGCGACGATGGTCGTCTGGGCCAGCGCCGGTATGGTCAAGGCCGTTGCGACAGTCAGTGCCGCAGTGATCTTCAGAGTTAGGTTCATTTAGAGACTCCCTCCTTGTGCAGAGCCAGTTCTTGGACGTTTCCCATGCGCCGGTCCCTTGCCGTGGGGCCGGTCATTCTGTGTGCAGCAGAGCTGCGTTCGACAGATCGATTTCCCCTCGAAATCTGTCCAATGACATATGTCTGACAAATGCGAATGGGGTTGGCAAGGCGATCTGTGGATAGAGTGCTCAATTCCTACGCCTCAGCGGTTGGGCGATGAGGAAATGGGCAAAATTGGTGGTCGTTGATGGAACCCGCCGAGTCATCCCCGCGAAGGCGGGAACCCCTGTTTTCGACACGGGCAGAGCAAACGGAGGTTCCCGCCTTCGCGGGAACGACACCGTGGTGGTGGGGTATTTTGTGCATCATCTGGGGCCACCAATCAGGCTGCGGGTGGCGGTCTCGATGGCGGCGGCGTCGATGCCGAAATGGGCGTAGAGGTCGTTGACGGTGCCGGTCTGGCCGAAATGCTCGACGCCCAGGGTGACGGTGCGGTGGCCAAGCACGCTGCCGAGCCAGCCCAGCGTGGCTGGGTGAGCGTCGATGGCGGTGACAAGGCCGGCGCGGAATGGGATATCGGCGAGCAGGGTTTCGATATGGCTGCGGGCGGCGTGGTCGCCATGGAGGCGCGCGCGCTGGGCGGCGTGCCAGCCGGCATTGAGGCGATCGGCAGAGGTGACGGCGAGGACGGCGACGTTGCGGCGGTCACCTCCAATGCGGGCAGCGGCCTCGATGGCCTCATTGGCGAGCACGCCCTGATAGGCGATGACGACTTCGCATTGCGGCGTGGGCGGATTGAGCCAATAGGCGCCGCGGATAATGCCGTCGCTGAGGGGTTTGTCGGCGCTACGCGGTGGCTGTTCGATGCTGCGGGTCGAGAGGCGCAGATAGACCGAGCCACCGGTGACGTCGCGCGGCCAATCGGCGAGATCGGGGCGGGCGTCGCCGGAGCGTTGCATGTAGTCGAAGGCCCAATCGATGATGACGGAGAGTTCGTCGGCAAAGGCCGGCTCGAAGCTGGCGAGGCCGTCTTGGGCCATGCCGATCAGCGGGGAGGCGATGGATTGGTGCGCGCCGCCTTCGCCGGCCAGCGAGACGCCGGAGGGCGTGGCGACGAGCAGGAAGCGCGCGTCCTGGTAGCAGGCATAGTTCAGGGCATCGAGGCCACGGGAGATGAAGGGGTCGTAGAGTGTGCCGATGGGCAGCAGGCGTTCGCCGAAGAGGGAATGGCTGAGACCGGCGGCACCAAGGGCGAGGAAGAGGTTCATCTCGGCAATGCCGAGTTCGAGATGCTGGCCTTCCGGGGTGAAGCGCCACTTCTGGGCGCTGGGAATGGCTTCCTTCTGAAAGATGTCGACCATCTCGCGATGGGCGTAGAGGTTGCGGCGGTTGACCCAGGTGCCGAGATTGGTCGAGACGGTGACGTCGGGCGAGGTTGTGATGATGCGGCGAGCGAGGTCGCTGTCGGTCTTGGCGATGGCGTCGAGGATCTTGCCGAAGGCGGTCTGCGTCGAGGTGGCGCCGGTGCCGACGAATTGCGGGCCGATGGTGGCGACGGCTGGTGAGGTGTGGCGGCGAGATTCCGTGGTGTTGAAGGGGACGCTGGCGAGGAAGCGCTCGATGCCGGCCGGATCGGCCATGCCTTCGAGCTTGTCCCATTCGTGGCCGGGGCGGACGTTCATCGACTGGCGCAGGGTGTCGATCTGGGCGCCGGTCATCTGGCCGGCATGGTTGTCCTTGTGGCCGGCGAGCGGCGTAGCCCAGCCCTTGACGGTATAGGCGATGAAGACGGTGGGCTTGTCGCTGCTGGCGGCTCCGAACTGTTCGAGCAGGCTCTGGGTGCAATGGCCGCCCAGATTGGCCATGAGTTCGGCGAGTTCTGCATCGCTGCGGCGGGCGAGGAGCGCGGTGACTTCGCCCTGGTCGCCGATCTCGTCACTGAGGCGCTCGCGCCAGGCGGCGGCGCCGCGGAACATCAGGGCCGAATAGATGGCGTTGGGGGCGGCGTCGATCCAGGCCTTGAGGCGTTCGCCGCCGGGTTCGGCAAAGGCAGCGCGCTGCAGGGCGCCGTATTTGAGGGTGACGACGTTCCAATCGAAGGCGCGGAAGATGGCTTCGATGCGGTCGTAGAGTCCCTCGCGGACGACGCCGTCGAGGCTCTGGCGGTTGTAGTCGATGACCCACCAGGTGTTGCGCAACCCGTGTTTCCAGCCCTCGAGCAGGCATTCATAGACATTGCCCTCGTCGAGTTCGGCATCGCCGACCAGGGCGATCATGCGGCCTTCGGCAATGTCCTTGCGGGCCCAGGGCTTGGCACGGACATAGTCCTGGATCAGCGAAGCGAAGGCGGTGAAGGCGACGCCGAGGCCGACCGAGCCGGTGGAAATGTCGACGTCGTCAGTGTCCTTGGTGCGGCTGGGATAGGACTGGGCGCCACCGAAGGCGCGGAAGTTCTCCAGCTTTTCGAGGGTCTGTTTGCCGAACAGATATTGGATGGCGTGGAAGACCGGGGCGGCATGGGGTTTGACGGCGACGCGGTCCTCGGGCTTCAGAATGCCGAAATAGAGCGCGGCCATGATCGCCGCCATGGAGGCCGAACTGGCCTGGTGGCCGCCGACCTTGACGCCATCCACATTGGGGCGGATGTGGTTGGCGTGGTGGATC
>NZ_JAKFDJ010000104.1:0-2523 GCF_036676215.1 Devosia sp.
CTGGGCCTGGGCGACAAGGCCGAGGCCTATGTCCGCCAGCTCTCCGGCGGCATGAAGCGCCGGCTGATGGTGGCCAAGGCCATGGTGCACAATCCCCCGGTGCTGATCCTGGACGAGCCCACGGCCGGGGTGGACGTGGAGCTGCGCCGCCAGCTCTGGGCCTATGTGGTGGAACTGAACCGCAAGGGCGTGACCATCGTGCTCACCACCCACTACCTGGAAGAGGCCCAGGAACTCTGCGACCAGATCGCCATCGTCAACCGCGGCGAGGTGGTGGCCTGCGAACCCACCGCCACCCTGTTGAAGCGCCTGGACACCCGCAATGTCGTGGTCACCCCGGAGGAGCCGCTAATGGTCGCGCCGGAGGTGGCGGGGTTCGAGACCAAGGCCCGCCCGGGCGGCGCCTTCTCGGTCACCTATCGCACCGGCCAGTCCAGCGTCGAGCAGGTGCTGGCCGCCGTCCGCGCCACCGGCCTGCACATCAAGGACATCTCGACGGAGGACCCGGACCTGGAGGACGTCTTCGTCTCGCTGACCTCGAAGGCGGCCGCCTGACGGCTCTTTCGTTCGGGCGCGCTTTCCGCTAGAGGAGCGTTCCCGCGCATATGCACCCGTAGCTCAGCTGGATAGAGCGTTGCCCTCCGAAGGCAAAGGTCACACGTTCGAATCGTGTCGGGTGCGCCAATTCCGCCGTGGGTACTACGCCAGACTACGCTGGATCCGTCTCACGCCGCTCTCGACCGCCGGAGCTAAGCCGGATGGAAGAGCGTCGGAAACGGGCGTAGTAGATGCGCCGGTGTCCAGCGGCGGAAATGCTCGAATCGCCTCAGGTAGATTCGGCCGCTTCGCGCCAATCCTTGCCTTTTCATATCTCCAGCAGGTCCTTTCCAACGATAATCGGCCCGCGATAGAATTTGCTGGCTGCAGCGATCCATTCCTCGTCGGGAACATCGGGATCTTCGGCCGGGATGAGGTGCGACAGGACCAGCAGCTTCACGCCAGCCTGCTGCGCGATCCACCCCGCCTGTTCGGCTGTCGTGTGATGCGACAGGATACTTGCCTTCAGCCGCTCGGCATTGGGCAATTTGCCGATCATCTCGTCGATGCGCGCCGGCAGCAACGCTTCATGAACGAGCACATCGGCGCCCTTAGCGAGGACGACAAGATTGTCGGATGGGCTGGTGTCGCCGGAAATGACTATCGATCTGTCGGCGGTATCGATGCGGTAGGCCAGCGCGGGCACGACGGGCGGATGGCGGACAACTGCCGCGGACACCGTGACATTGGCATCGCGCATCACCGGCCCGGCCCTGCTCACGTCATGCGCCTGGACGAGCCGCGGCAGCGGTATGCGCCCTTCATCCCTGACCCGGACATCGATGTCCGCCGCGCTCATTGCGAAGAAATGCCGCGTCATCTCCGCGAGCGGCGGCGGCCCCCAACCGTCGACCTGCGTCGTAAGACCCGACACCCATATGGCGGAGAGCAGGTTCCCATAGTCGGCATTGTGGTCGGAGTGCTGGTGGGTGATGAAGATGTGCCTTACGGATCGCAGGGGGATGCCGGCCACGGCAAGTTGCCGGGCGACACCGTCTCCGCAATCGACGACATACGCCGCGCCGTTCACGACAATGACCTGCGCTGTCGCAGACCGTGCGCGCCTCGGGCGCGGTCCGCCAGCCGTTCCCAGGAGGATCAGGCGCGTGCCGCTTCGGCCTGGGGTCTCATCTGCCACATGCGACGTGGCGGCAGAGGCCGGGATCGCGACCGCTGCTCCCGCAAGCTGACCGAGGATATGGCGTCGTGATTGCAGCATAGCGCATGCTCCGTTTCGCTCACTGCAAAGCTATAACACGGGTCAGCCTTAGCGAACGCCTGTTTTGGCCTGATAGACACAGGTATTGGGGTCGCAGATTCCCGCCAGTTCTTACAGAAAGAGGATCTGCGAAACAGCGCCAATGATGTTCTCTGCAATGTCATAGTACGCGACAGCATGTGCAGAGGGCATATGGTGGACGCATGCGGTAGGAGGCGGCTCTAGCGTAGTAGACAGTGCGACACATAGTTATCGGTTTTATCCAACCGGGTGCGCCAGCGGTCCTCCTGAAGACCTAGGCCACGCCCAGCAGCCGCTTCGGGGCCGCGAGCCGCCAGCTCGCGCCCAGCCGCTCGGTCACGTGGGCCCAGTCGGTGTCGTCGGGGGCAAGATTGATCGAGATCCAGCCCGAGGGCCCGAGATAGGCCGGCCAGCTATAGAGGTCGGGATCGAGCTCCATCAGCAGCTCCTGCTCGTCGCGGCCGGTGGTCTTGACGCAGACCACGGTCATGTCGTCGCCGTGATGGTTGTGCCGGAAATAGGCGAACATCTTGCCCGCCACCCGGAACGCGGGGATGCCGTGCGAGACGATCTCGTCGGTCTGCGCCAAGGCCAGGCAGACGGCGCGGACACGCTCGAGGACAGCTTGCGGATCGGGACTCAGCACGGGCGCCTCCGGGACAGGGAGGCCCGAGCTTCCTCCATTC
>NZ_JAKFDJ010000105.1:0-11118 GCF_036676215.1 Devosia sp.
GCTTCATCTAATCCTCCGGGGTGATGCCGTGTCGTCCCGGAGAATTTATCCTCTGTTAGGGTTAAGGTTCCGCTAAATGCCCCGCGTCCAGCCGTTTTCCCACGGCCAGCCGGTTTATTCGCCGGCAGCCAGATGCTGGCGGGGCGGCTTCTGGGCGTGAACTTCCTCAGCGACAAGGAAGGCCAGTTCCAGCGCCTGGCTGGCGTTGAGGCGGGGGTCGCAATAGGTGTTGTAGCGGTCCGAGAGGGAGGCTTCGGTAACTGCGGATACGCCGCCGACGCATTCGGTGACATCGTCGCCGGTCATTTCGATATGCACGCCGCCGGCATAGGTGCCCATGTCGCGGTGGATTTCGAAGAAGGACTTCACTTCGGACAGGACACGGTCAAAGGGCCGGGTCTTGAAGCCGGTGGAGGCCTTGATGGTGTTGCCGTGCATTGGATCGGAACACCAGACCACAGTACGCCCGGCCTTCTGCACGGTCTCGATGAGGCGTGGCAGGTGATCGTGAATCTTGTCGGAGCCGAAGCGGGCAATGAGCGTGATGCGGCCGGCTTCGTCGGTCGGATTGAGCCGGTCGAGCAGGCGCAGCAGGTCGTCACCGGACAGCGTCGGACCGCATTTGATGCCGATGGGGTTCTTGATGCCGGCGAAGTATTCGACATGGGCAGCATCGGGCTGGCGGGTGCGGTCGCCGATCCACAGCATGTGGCCGGAGGTGGCGTACCAGTCATTGGTGATGGAGTCGCGGCGCGTCAACGCCTCTTCATAGCCGAGCAGCAGGGCTTCGTGGCTGGTGAAGAAGCTGGTCTGGCGAAGGGCCGGGGTATTATCCGGATTGAGGCCGAGGGCGCCCATGAAGGTGATGGCATCGTCAATCTTGCGCGCCACTTCCTCGTAGCGCGGATACCAGTTGGAGCCCTTCATGAAGCCCACGGTCCATTCGTGGATGCGGGTCAGTTCCGCATAGCCGCCCATGGAGAAGGCGCGCAGCAGGTTCAAGGTGGCAGCAGACTGCCGGTATGCTTGCAGCATACGGTCAGGATCTGGCACGCGCGACTTCTCGGTGAAGGCGATGTCGTTGATGATGTCGCCGCGATAGGAGGGCAGTTCGACGCCGTCGATCACTTCGGTGTCCGAGGAGCGCGGCTTGGCGAACTGGCCGGCAACGCGGCCGACCTTGACCACGGGCTTGGATGCGCCGTGGGTCAGCACCACCGCCATCTGCAGGAAAACGCGGAAAAAGTCGCGGATATGGTCGGCGCCGTGTTCGGCAAAGCTCTCGGCGCAATCGCCACCCTGCAACAGAAAGGCTTCCCCGCGGGCGACGGAAGCCAGGCGGGCCTTGAGATCGCGGGCCTCGCCGGCAAAGACCAGCGGCGGAAAGGTCGCGAGCTGGCGTTCGGCTTCGACAAGCGCCGCCGGGTCCGGATAGGCCGGAACCTGGGAAATGGGCTTATTGCGCCAGCTATCGGGGGTCCAGGTGGTCATCTCGGCGGTTCCTTACGCAAGATCACTTGCTGCTGCGGGCGGAATACCAAGGGTGGCGGGGCGGGACAAGAGGAAAGGGGCTGGCCATTGGTCGAACGGAAGCGCCGCCTGTGGTGCGGGTTTCGGATGGTTCGGTGCCGCTCACGCCTATCGGAGAGCGATGATGGCGAGGCCGCGGCCTCGAATTGGATAGTAGAATGGTGAGGTCGCGGTCTCGCCATCACGCCGGGATTTTTCACACACGCATCGAGCGGCCGCCCTTTCGGATTTTATCGTGTCGCTCCGCCAGGGGGTTCGTGCCATTCGAGCGTAGCTCGCATGGCCTTCTACCCTCAAATCTCTCCACTGGAGAGATTTGCCCTGCGGGACGGCGCGAAGCCGGTGGTCAGCATACATGCGGGAGCCTGGCGACCCATGCTCCCCGGCAGTCTTGCCCGCTCATCACTCGTCATGATCGCGCTCTGGCGGGAAGATGGGGACATTGTGCCTGAGGTTTGGCAGGCGGGGATAAGTTTGTGGTGATACCCGAAAGGCGAGCGGGAGTGGAGCTTTAGCCCCTCCCGCACTGTGAGACTTTCGCGTTGAGCGTGCGGCTTCACCCCCTCCTACCTCCCCCATCTAGGGGGAGGTTTCGCTCCACTCGTGGGGTGCGATTGAGTCCCATCCACTGAATCGCACCTCCCCCTTGATGGGGGAGGCCGGGAGGGGGTGGGGCCGCCTCGTCTGGAGCCCGGGAGGGTTTGCCGCTTGCGTGGTGGCTGGCCTACCCGCCGTTCTTCTGTCCGCCCCGGTAGGTGTAGGTCGGGGCCTTGAAGGTTACCAGTTCTTCGGCGGCGGAGGGGTGGAGGGCCATGGCGCGGTCGAAGTCGGCCTTGGTGGCGCCCATGCCCATTGGGATGGCGACGAGCTGGATCATTTCGGCGGCGCCCGGCCCCAGGATGTGGCAGCCCAGGACCTTGCCGCCGTCCGTTTCGGTGATGAGCTTCAAAATCATGCGCTCGGTGCGGGTGGATAGCGTGTTTATCATCGGGCGGAAGCGGGAGAGATAGACATCGATATCGCCATGGGTGGCGGCCTCGGCCTCGGTAAGGCCGATGACGCCGATCTCGGGTTCGGAGAACACGGCGGTGGGGATCTGGGAGTGATCAACGGCCATGGGATTGTCGTTGAACACCGTCTCGGCGAAATACCAGCCCTCGCGGATGGCGACGGGGGTGAGCGCGGCGCGGCCGGCGACGTCGCCCACGGCGTAAATCGAGGGCACCGAGGACTGCGACCAGGCGTCGACAGCCACTGCGCCCATGGCGGTGAGCTTGACGCCGGCCGATTCCAGACCGAGGCCCTTGACGTTGGGGGAGCGGCCGGTGGCGAACATGACGGCGCCATAGGGTGCGGTGACGCCGTCGCTGAAGGTGGCGGATATGTTGTCCCCTGCCCGCGCGAGCGACTTGATCGTCGTCTGGTAGATCAGCTTGATGCCACGGTCGATGAGGCCGGCTTCCAGGCCGCGCCGCATATCGTCGTCGAAGGTTCTGAGAACGCAGTCGCCGCGATAGACGATCGTGGTGTTGACGCCGAGGCCGGCGAAGACGGTGGCGAATTCGACGGCAATATAGCCGCCGCCCTCGATGAGGATCGAATGCGGCAGGGCCGGCAGGTCAAAGACTTCGTTGGAGGTAATGGCCAGCTCGGCGCCGGGGATGGGCGGAATAAAGGGGTGCCCGCCAGTGGCAACGAGGATGTATTTGGCGTCGAGGTTGCGATCCTGGCCGACCAGATGCACGGAATTGGGGCCCGTGACCACGGCGCGATCCTTGATGATCTCGACGCCGGGCTTTTCCAGGTTGGCCGTGTAGGCGTGTTCCAGGCGGGTGATTTCCTTTTCCTTGGCGGCCACCAGGGTGGGCCAATCAAAGGAGGCATCGACCTGCCAGCCAAAGCTCGATGCGACATCGAACAGGTCGCGGAAGCGGCTGGCATAGACATAAAGCTTCTTGGGCACGCAGCCACGGATCACGCAGGTGCCGCCGACGCGGAACTCCTCGATAATGGCAACCCTGGCGCCATAGGTCGCGGCCATGCGGGCGGCGCGGACGCCACCGGAGCCGGCTCCGATAACAACGAGATCAAAGCTGGCGGTCATGGAGGTCCCCTGGAATGATCGTAATTCGACGATGGATGTAGGATGGCGCTTCGCACAAAAAAAGACCCCGCACAAGGCGGGGTCCGATAACTGCCATGCGTCTGGCGCCTATTGCTAGACCTCGAAGCCCTTGGCGCGCAGCTCGGCACGGACCTTGGCGAAGAATTCCGGGCGGGTATTGTTGGTGAAGACCTGCAGCACGGCCTGCAGATCGCTGTTCACCTCGGTATTGGCCTGCGCCAGCTTCTGGCCGGTCGGCGAGTCGTAGAAGGCCACGATCTCCTGCAGCTCCTCGACGGTGAAGCGCACCGCGTAGATGCGGGCAAACTGGTCGAGCAGCTCGCCCTTGCGATTGCGGTATTCTTCCAGGATCTTGCCGACAGCTTCGTCGGTTTCATCCACCAATTCGGGATTCTGCGTCACGATCTGACGCATGGTGCCGATGCCGATTTCGACAAGGGTGATCTCGTACACCGCGGCGCGGTCGGTCAGTTCGATATATTTGCGGGCGAGAGCCAGTTGCTCGGGTGGCACTTCCTGGGCCATGGCCGGCAGGGAAAGGGCGAGAATAGCGACGCTCAGCGCCAGCGCTACCAGCGCCTTGGCGCGCATCATAATACCGGTCATCGTTGAAAAACCCATCTTGTCTCGATCCATCAGTTTCAGCCAGCCGAAAGCGTTTCTACGCCATCCGCGGTCGCCACATAAGCCGTCTTGCACATTTTGAGGAACAGCCCGTGCTGCACTACCCCGGCGATATCGAGCAAGTCGCGCGATAGCGCTTCTGGTCGCGAAATGCGGCCAAAAAAAGCATCGAGGATGAGGTGTCCGCCATCGGTTACATAGGGGGTGCCCGGCGCCGTCTCGCGCAGGCGCAGCTCGCCCTCGGCGCCATGACTGGCCATGACATCGGCCACGGCGCGGCGCGTGGCGCCCTGGCCGAAGAGGTTGACCTCGATGGGCAAGGGAAAACGCCCGAGCGTTTGCACCAGCTTGGAGCCATCGGCGATGACGATCATGGCGTCGGAAGCGGCCGCGACGATCTTTTCGCGCAGCAAGGCGCCGCCAGCGCCCTTTATGAGGTTGAGCTGGGGATCGATCTCGTCGGCGCCATCAATCGTTACGTCGAGGCGGTCGAGGGTTTCAAGATCGGACAGCGGAATGCCGAGCGAACGGGCCTGCTGCGCCGTTGCCTCAGAGGTCGGCACGCAGAGGCAGTCAAAGCCCGCGGCGACTTTCTGACCGAGCAGGTCGACAAAGTGGCGGGCGGTCGAACCCGTGCCGAGGCCAAGCCGCATGCCGGGCCGTATGCCGGCCAATGCCATGGCGGCAGCCTGGCGTTTCAAATCCTCGCTCATCGTCGCCTCGCGGTGTTTTGCACGCCCGCAATTGCAGGGGTTCGGCCGCGAGTCAATGCCACCAAAGGCGGTAGATCACGGATTGGTGAGTGGGCACTGTAACTTGCTGGCAACACATATTGGCGAAGGTGGGGCGGGTGTGGCGATTTCGAGGCGAACGCCTCTTTCCGCACTATCGCAAAACGCGTAAGCAACCGCAATTCTTGGGGCGGACGAATCAATATCCGTTCTATTTCAGAGGCCACAGTCGTCAGATGTTCAATATCAAGTCAGCGATAGCAATCGGGCTGTCGATACTCTTGTCGGCGAGCAGCGCCATGCCTGCTACCGCGGCGCTGGTATATGACCCCAACAGCGCCAACTGGGTCGAGGCAAGCGAGATAGCGCAGCGCGCGCGCCCGCGCTCGGGCAGCCCGGTCCGCAAGGAAATTGTGACGTACCAGACCAGGCACAAGCCGGGCACCATCGTGATCGAGACCGGCGAGCGCCGGCTCTATCTGGTGCTCGATGACGGCAAGGCCATGAAGTACGGCGTCGGCGTCGGCCGCGACGGCTTCACGTGGTCGGGCACGCACCGGATTACCCGCAAGGCCGAGTGGCCAGGCTGGACCCCGCCGCCGCAGATGCGCAAGCGCGTCCCGGACCTGCCGGCCTTCATGCCCGGTGGCCCCGACAATCCGCTTGGTGCGCGCGCGCTTTACATCGGCTCGACGCTCTATCGCGTCCACGGTACGTCCGAGCCCTGGTCGATTGGCCAGGCGGTCTCGTCGGGCTGCATCCGCCTCACCAATGACGATGTGGCCGATCTCTATGAGCGTGTTCAGGTTGGGGCGACCATCGTCGTCAACCACTAACAGCTTTAAGCTTCGTAGAAATTGCCAGAAGGACCGCCAAAGGGCGGTCCTTTTTTCTTGGCTGCGGCTTTGAAGGCGGGGCAACAGGCTGTATGTTTGCTGCATGACCAATGCCACGCCCCCCGTCCGCCCGCTTATCGACCGCTATGGGCGGCATGTGTCCTATCTGCGCATTTCGGTGACGGACCGGTGCGATTTTCGCTGCGTCTATTGCATGGCGGAGGACATGACCTTCCTGCCCAAGAAGGATGTGCTGAGCTTTGAGGAAATCGAAGCCATCGCGGGCGCCTTCATTGCGCGGGGGACGAACAAGATCCGGCTGACTGGCGGCGAGCCGCTGGTGCGGCGCGATATCATGGACCTTGTCGCCACGCTGGGGAGGCGGATCGGCAAGGGGCTGGACGAATTGACCCTGACCACCAATGGAAGCCAGTTGCGCCGGCATGCGCAGGGGTTGGTCGAGGCCGGGGTGCGGCGGCTCAACGTGTCGCTGGATACGCTGGATGCGGACCGCTTCACCGCCATCACGCGGCGCGGGCGGCTTGGCGACGTGCTTGGGGGCATTGACGCAGCGCAGGCAGCCGGCCTCGCGATCAAGATCAACATGGTGGCGATGCGCGGCGTCAATGACGACGAGATCGAGCCGATGATGGCATGGGCGCATGGACGCGGCATGGGGCTGACGCTGATCGAAGGCATGCCGCTGGGCGAAGTGGGCATTGACCGGGTCGACAGCTACCTGCCGCTGCGCGAACTGCACAACACGCTGGCGCGGCGCTATACGCTCACCAAGCTCGACAAGCGCACCGGGGGCCCTGCCCGCTATGTGCATGTGGCCGAAACCGATGGCGTGCTCGGCTTCATCACGCCGATGAGCCACAATTTCTGCGAAAGCTGCAACCGCGTCCGGCTAACGGCGACGGGGCAGCTTTTCCTCTGCCTGGGGCAGGACGATCAGGTCAATCTGCGCGACGCATTGCGCGAGGGTGGCCCCGAGGCGCTCGATGCGGCGCTGGATCACGCCATGCTGATCAAGCCCAAGGGGCACGATTTCGTCATCGACCGGAGCCGGCCGGAGCCGGCGCTGGGACGGCATATGAGCGTGACGGGTGGTTAGCGGCCGTCGGCCCGTTCCACCAGTTCAACCAGGATGCCGTCGGGGTCGCGGGTGAAGGCCAAGCGCTTGAGCACTTCGTTGTAATAGGCGGCGCGCGGTCCTTCGATCATCGGGAAACCCGCCGCCTCAAGCCGCGCGACAATTGGATCGAGGCTGTCAAAGGCAAAGGTCAGGTGGCGAAGGCCAGCCTCGTGCGGCGGGACATCGCGCGAACGGGCAACGTCGGCAATTGGACAAGCGACTTCGAGCATGCCGCTACCCGTATCGAGAAACGCCACTTCGCCGCGATCGTAATGCTTGCGGAGGGCCACGGTGAGCCCGAGCAGACCGCAATAGAAGGCGATCGCCCTGTCCAGGTCGATCGTCGTGGTGCCGACATGTTCAAAACCGAGCAGCATTTACTTGTCGTCGTCCACGACTATGGCAAAATCGAGCGGCAGGGCGGTGGTGTATTTGATCTGACCCATGGCGAAGGCCGAGCTGACATCGGTCAGATTGATCCTGCTGATGAGCTTCTTGTAGAAGGAGTCATAGGCGCCAATGTCGGGCACCACGACGCGCATCAGGTAATCGACCTCCCCGCTCATGCGGTAGAATTCGACCACTTCAGGGAATTCGTCGATGACGCCCGAAAATTTGCGCATCCAGGTGTCGTTGTGCTCGTTGGTCTTGACCGAGACGAACACCGTTACGCCGACATTGACCTTGGTGGGGTCAAGCACTGCGACACGGCGCTGGATGACACCGTCTTCTTCCATCTTCTGGATGCGGCGCCAGCAGGGCGTGGTGGACAGGCCGACCTTGCGACCGATTTCAGCCACCGGCATGGTCGCGTCTTTTTGCAGCAGAGTAAGTATTTTCCTGTCGATCTTGTCCAAAGCCATACCACCCCCGCGAAATCAGATTTCTAATTGCGCCCAAAATCAGCCCGAAATCGGCCGGATAACTGCCACATCCGGGCGAGATTAGCAATAATCTTGCGTCACAGAAGTGGATACACAGTCTCCATGACTCGTTAACCAGCGGCCCTAAATTCGGGGCCAAAAGGTCGGCAGCCAGCCAAATGCACCCTGCGGCCGGGCATGGTCATCCCGCCAGTCCCTGGGTGTATCAAAACCGCCGGCCCAGATGCCGGCGCGACGCTGGCGAGCGGCCGCCTCCTCGGTCCAGTAGCGGCCGGAGGAAATGGCCAGCCCCTCCGCCACCATGACGGCACCGAGGTCGCTGCCGCCGGCGGTGCAGGTGGCCAGGAGGCGCCCGTACTGGTCCGTATCCTCGGGCCGACACTGCACGGCGCCGCCGGACAACAATGCTGCCATCCGATCGCGCGCCGCGCGCCCGCAGGGCCAGGGCCGGCCATCCGCCCCATCACAATCCTGGGCCAGTTCCGGCGCGTCGAGGCCGAGCAGACGGATGCGCGCCTCGCCCAGCCGGAGACTGTCGCCGTCGCTGGCGCGCGCCTTACCGGCAACAGGTGGCAGGGGCTGATCAAGCACCGCCGCGAGCAGCGCGGCGGCGGCCAGAATGACAATTGCCAGCACGGCTCCGCGCCGACCGCGAAAGAGAGAAAAACGATACAGTTGCCGACCCCGGATTTCACCGCCCGTTAACTACGCGGTCGCTAGTGTTGCGCCTAGCGTAGCGAATACCGTTTCTATTCGCATTATTTAGTAACGAGTAACGAGTTCATGGTGTCCCAGCCGGCTGTCATCGATGACGTCCGTTCGCAGATGGGACGTGACGGCAAGCGCGCTGCACAGAAGACAGTGCTCGACGCGCGCCAGCGTCTCACGTCCAGTTCAGGCACCCGCGCCGATTACGACTTCGAACTGATGCGGGACTATGCGCAGTCGCGGCTCGACGCCGCGCTGCCGATGGCCGCCATCGTGGCCATCCTGTCCATAGTGGCGAGCTTCTGGGTGCCGGTGGTGTTCGCGTCGCTATGGGCGGGAATGGTGATCCTGAGCCTGCTGATCGTCGTGCTGATGGCGCAACGCTTCAGGAATATCGACCCATCGAAGTTCAATGCCGGAGAGTGGACGACCAGCTTCGTCGTCGGCGAGACGATCTATGGCCTGGCCTGGTCGCTGCTGGCCCTGTTCACGCTGGTGGCCGAGCCGGAAACCCTGACACCGGTCATGTTCGCGATGGTGCTGGTGAGCGTCGCCGCCAATGCTGTGGCAACCCACACCTTGCCGCTCGCCACGCTGATGAGCACGCTGCCGGTGACGGTGACGGTTTCCGGCAATCTGATCGTGCTAGGGGGTACCCTCAACTACACGCTCGCAGCAGTGGCCATTTGCGGCGAATTGTTTTTCGTCTACCTGGCGCGGCAAATGCACAGCACCGAACTCGAGACCATTTCCCACCAGGCGGAAAAGGACGCGCTGATCAGCGAACTCGAGGAGGCGCGGCAGATGTCGGAGGAAGCGCGCCGGCATGCCGAACAGGCCAATATCGCCAAGTCGCAGTTCCTCGCCACGATGAGCCATGAGCTGCGTACGCCACTCAATGCCATTATCGGTTTTTCCGAGGTGCTGAAATCCGAGCTGTTGGGAGCCCATCAGGTGCCGCAATACAAGGAATATGCCGGCGACATCCATGGCAGCGGCCAGCATCTGTTGAACCTGATCAACGAGCTGCTCGATCTCAGCCGCATCGAAGCGGGCAAATACGAACTCAACGAGGAAGTGGTCTCGCTGGTCGATATTGCCGAGGACTGCCGCCGCATGATGGAACTGCGTGCCAAGGCCAAGGGCATCGACCTGGTCTACAATGTTGGCAACAATCTCCCCAGGCTATGGGGCGATGAGCGGGCCATTCGCCAGGTCGTGCTCAACCTGCTGAGCAACGCCATCAAGTTCACGCCGCAGCAGGGCAAGGTTACGCTGGTGGTGACCCGCAGCGCCGATGGCGGCCAGATGGTTTCGGTCAAGGACAACGGCCCGGGCATTCCCGAGGACGAAATCGCGACCGTACTATCCTCGTTCGGACAGGGATCGCTGGCCCAGAAGACCGCCGAGCAGGGCGCCGGCCTCGGCCTGCCCATCGTGCAAAAGATCATGGAACTGCATCAGGGGCGCTTTGACCTGTTCAGCAAGCTGCGCTTCGGCACCGAGGTGATCGCCACCTTCCCGCGCGCCCGGGTTATGGATGCGCTGGCGCCGGTGGTGGAGAAGAAGAACCGCCTGGAGATCTATTCGCAGGTGGGTTAGCACCGGGTGCGAGGTCCACGGAGTAGTCCCAAGCACCGCATAGGCCCCCCTCACCCGGCGTTACGCGCCGACCTCTCCCCCAGAGGGAGAGGTGGAAGAAGGCCTAGCCTTCCTTGCCGCTGACGGCGGCGCTTTCGAAGGTGGCCATGTTGCTGTGCAGGTGCAGGGCCGTCTTGGCCAGCACAGCGGCGAGGGCCGCGCCACTCCCCTCCCCCAGACGCATGCCCAGATCGAGCAGCCCCTTCTGCCCCATGGCGGCAAGAGCGCGGGCGTGGCCGGACTCGGCAGAGGTGTGGGCGAAGAGGCAGTGGTCGATGGCGGCCGGGTTAACCGCGTGGGCAATGGCGGCGGCGCTGGTGGCGACGAAACCGTCGACGATCACCGGGACCTTCTGGTGGCGAGCGGCAATCAGGGCGCCCAGCATGGCGGCGATCTCGCGGCCGCCCACGCGGGCGAGGATGGCGAGCGGATGATCGAGTTCGCCAGCGTGGCGGGCCAGAGCGCGATCGACTGCATCGGCCTTGCGGGTGAGGCCGGCATCATCGACGCCGGTGCCGCGACCGACCCAGTCGGCGCCAGTGCCGCCATAGAGGGCAGCATAGATGGCGGCGGCGACGGTGGTATTGCCGATGCCCATTTCGCCGATGCAGATCAGGTCCGGCTTGCCGGCGATCGCTTCCATGCCATAGGCGATGGTGGCGGCGCACATCTTGTCATCGAGCGCCGGCTCAAGGGTGATATCGCCGGTGGGTAGTTCCAGCGCCAGCTCGAACACGCGCAGATTGATTTCGTGCAGCGCGCATATCTGGGAGATGGCCGCGCCGCCATTGGTGAAATTGGCGACCATCTGGGCCGTGACTTCGCGCGGGAAGGCAGAAACGCCCTGATCGGTGACGCCATGATTGCCGGCAAAGATGGTGACCATGGGATTGTCGAGCCG
>NZ_JAKFDJ010000106.1:0-6128 GCF_036676215.1 Devosia sp.
GCCGCGGCCCGCGCCTCCCGCTGCGCCCTCACCTCCGGCGTCAGCTCGGTATGCACCTCGCGCCCCTCGCGATCGAATGACTGCAGCAGCACGGTGAAGGTCTTGCCCCCGTCCTCCACCGGCGTCCGCTCCTTCAGGTCCCCGAACACCTTCGGCGCCAGCCGCCCGGCCTGCCAGCGCAGCCCGTCGATCTTCACCTTGGCCAAGTAGGCGGTCTGCGGCGTGGCCTCGTCGATCACCTCGCCGACCGCGTCGAACATCACGTGCCCCTGCACCTCGCGCGCCAGGGCGTAGGTCTCGCGGAACTCGGCATGCGCCTTCAGCCAGTTGAACACCGTCCCCACCGAGGGCATCCCCGGCTCGGCGCAGATGCGGATCAGCGGCTCGCCCTCGGCCAGGCGCTCGCAGATCGCCTCGCAGATCGCCGGATCATAGGAGCTCAACCAACCGCCCCTCCGGACCCCGCCGCCCGCCTCCCGCGCGGCGACGAAGCGGTCGGGGAAGTCCGGCTCCAGGCGCAGCCAGCGCTGGACCGTCGACCAGGCGGCCATCTCGGGATCGCCGCAGATCGACTTGACGCTCTCCCCGGCCGCCAGCCGCGCCAGGAACGGTTCCGACAGCTCCAGATACCGCGAATCCGTCCGCCGCTTGCGCAGCCGCCGGGCGCGCGCGTTCTCAACCACCATGGCAGGAGGCCTCTTATTGCTGATGTGGGATATGGGCTCCGCCCCGGCGCGCTAGGGCGCAGCGGTGGAGAGTGCCGAAATCCTCCCAGAATTCCGAGGAGATGTCAAGAACAAATCGGGAACAATTTCCCTCCTCCCTTGTGGGGAGGGACGGCGGCGAAGCCGCCAGGGTGGGGAGGTCCGGCCAACGCTCTACGCCGCCGAACTATCTCTCGTCAGGCGGCGTGAGTCGTCGTGAATGGCAGAGCCACGGTTTCAAGCGTTGAGAGATCAAGCTTTCCCGAGGCCTGGTCGATATCGAGGCCCACAACCGCACCGGCGCTATCGAAGTCGGCGTTCACGCCGGGCGCCACCTCGCGAGTTTCGGCGCCCGGCCCCGGCCGCAGCTCGATATAGAGGCTGTCCGTCTCAGGATAGTAATGCAGCTTCATGGCGCGTCTCGGCGGAAATTGCGGTCCAGGAAGGCGTTGTGGATGGTTTCACCGTCTTCCAGCGTAACCACCCTTAGCACACGCGGCGCGATTTCGCCCGCGACGCGCACCTCGCCCCAGAAGCGGATGCGCCCATCGTCCTGCACTTCGCGGCGAAGCGGATCGGCGATCACCGCCGCGCACCACTCGCGTTCGAGATAGGGACGCTTGCGCAGAACCTGTTCCTCGAAGTAACGCGTCGTCTTCACGCCGCCCGCCGCGCCGCGTACTTGCCGCCCTCAAGCGCCGTGACCCGCCCGTAACGCGCCAGCGTGATCAACACTTGGACGACCCGTTGCTCGATCAGCTTGCCGCCGCGCTTGAACCCGCGCGACAGTTCGGCCGCGTCCATCGGGCGATTGGCGGCCGACAGCATCGCCTCGATCGCCAGCGGCTGCTCGTAGCGGTCCTTGGGAAAGGCGGGCAGACCCTTGTCGATGGCGACCACCGTCTCGCCCAGGTCCAGGTCGCCGGTCTTGGCGGCGCCGCCCTTGGCGAAGCGGGGGATCTGATAGTCGGGCCGCAGCCAGCGCACATGGCCGGCGGCCTCCTCCTTGGCGCGTTCGGCGTTCAGCGCCACCAGACGTTCCAGGATCTGCTCATCGGTCAGGTCGGCCGGCCAGCCGTAGGCCTGGGCGGTCAGGGTGTCGATCTGGTCGTGCAGTTCCTTGAGGATCAGGACCCTGCCGCGTTGCTTGGCGTCTTCTTCAGCGGGGGTGAGGGGTGTGCCAGCCTTCACCTTTTCGATGAGGTTGTAGAGGCCGGTGAGGGTGAGGTCGGGGTGCTCGGCGAGAACGAGTTTGCGGGTGGCGTCGAGTTCCTCGCCAAGATCGCGAAGGCTGGTACCGGTGACCTCGTCGGGGTCGGGGAAAGGATATGGATCGAAGGTGCTGGCCTTGTTGTATCGGGGATCGTTTCCCACCCCGAGCCAGCCTCCAGCGCGGAGGGCCCAACTTGTGTGGATCGAGGACGACAGCACAGCGAGGTGCTGAGCATCTGCGCTACTGATTACGATAATCTCATGATTGGCTATGTCACTACATCCCAGGAACTGAAAGAATCGATGCTTCGAGGTTCGAGTAGTCGCGATGTATCTATCAAGATCTTTGTTCGCGATCCTGATCTGAGGCCGCGTCCTCCCAAACAGCCACCACTTCTCCCTGAAGCCTTTATCCGCGTTGCGATCTCGCTCCGGCTTCACCGCCTCCAGAACATGCTGAAAGCTAGCAGGAAACCGCTGCCGCGCTTCGCTTTGAGACAAGCCGTAGAAATCTATGACGAAGTCGCCGCGCCTGCGTTGAGTGAGTTCGCTACCACCTACGTGGGGGAATATCGCCATGCTCGGATCATGCGTAGCGTCGATGGCCCTAAGATGATCCGCTATCGCGCGGGGCACGACGAAGCCTTCTCCAGCGAGCATCACACCATTGCATGACAAGCCGTCGTTAGCTGCGAGCGCCTGAACCGACGTGGCGTCTGCGCCGACCGAGAGATCGGAATTTATTGTTCCGCTCGCCGTCGTGAAGGCGATTTGCGGACTGTCGGTGTCGATATCGCGTTCTTCGACGGGGTCGAGTAGGCGGCCAGGCATGGCCTCAGCCTGAACAACGGTCATAGCAATGCGAACGGCCGCTGAATCTCGACTTGCCTTTGTCCAAGGGTGGTCGGGTATAGCGTAGATGATTGACACCGGATGTTTGCCGCCAAGGTGTTTTTCGATCACCCGTCGGCTGAAACTCTGAGTGATGGAATTTGTTGTAACGAAACCAAAGCGGCGTAGCAGCGACTTCTTGCGCGTTAAGATATCAGCGGCGCGGTCCCACCATTGCATTACAAAATCGGCTGAGCCTGCGACGGTCGGGTTAGCCCTTTTCAACGCCTGAAGGTAGCCATCGCCCAGCGCGCTTCGCATGACTGCGCCCTTCCCGATAAACGGCGGATTTCCCACGATGAACTCGGCCTCCGGCCACGCCGGACGCCGCGGGTTGGGATAGGATTCGACCCGCTTGCCGTCTTTCTCCACCACCGCCGGGACCGGATAGCCGTCCCAGGTCAGCACCGCGTCATAGCCTTCGCGCTTGCCGAAATTGATATTCAGGAAGGCCCGCAGGATCGGCTCGGCGGGGTGGCTCTCGTGGTTGCGGTAGTGCCACTGCAGATAGCCGATCCAGATCACCAGCTCGGCGATGGCTGCCGCCCGGGGGTTCAGCTCCAGCCCCAGGAACTGGTGCGGGTCCACGCTCTCCTCGCCGGAGATCGCCAGGCTCGCCTGGCGGTCGCCGAGGTCGTTCAGGGTCTGGAGAACGTCGCCCTCCAACTGCTTCATCATCTCCAGGGCGACATAGAGGAAGTTGCCGGTGCCGCAGGCCGGATCGAGCACGCGCGTGGTGCAGAGCTTGTGGTGAAAGGCCCGCACCAGGGCCACCGCCTCCTTCTCGTGCCCATCATCGCGCGCCTGTTCGGCCTTGGTCAGGGCGGCCTGCCAGTCGCCCCGCAGCGGTTCCATCACCGTCACGTCCACCAGCCGCTGGACATAGGAGCGCGGCGTGTAGTGCGCGCCCAGCTTCTTGCGCTCGGCCTTGTCCAGAGCCTGCTCCAGCAGCGTGCCGAAGATGGCCGGATCGACCAGCGTCCAATCCGCGCGTGCGGCGGCCAGCAATTCGCCGATCTCCTCACGGCCCAACTCGAAGACCGTGGTGTCCTTGAACAGACCGCCGTTGAAATGGCGGACTCTGGCCTCGATGACGTGGCTGAACTCCTCGCCCTTGTCCATCTGTTGCCACAGTAACTTCAGGCGGTGCGGAAAATGGCTGGGATCGTCGACGCTCTTCTCCAGCAGCGCGCCGAAGCTCCCCTTGGGCAGCAGCTCCGTGTCCTCGGCGAACATCGTGAACAGGCAGCGCATGAGGAAGTGCGCCACGTCCTCGGCGTCGCAGGCCCGCGCCTCCAGCGCCTTGCTGACCTCCGCCAGCCGCTTTGCGATCTCGCGGGTCACCCGCGCTGAGGTCTTGGTCGGGTCCAGGGCGTGCGGATCGGTCCAGATCCGCGCCAGCAGCTCCCGGGTCTCCCGCTGCCGCAGGTCATCCAGATAGATCCGGAACCCCTTACGGTCGGGGAATTGGTTGTAGGCTCGCCCGGTGCCTGAGAAGTCAGCGAACACCTCCAGGCAGTTGCCCACGTCGCACGCGATAATGAAGGGGGGCGCCGGATGGTCGGCGTCCAGCAGGAAGACATAGCCCTCCGCCTGCTTGCGCGCGTTCTGCATCATCACGTCCCAGCCGCGTGCGTCCACGCGCCTGCCGAGCTGTTCGGGTTCCGGGCCAAACAGCAGGCCCTGTCCGGGGATTGCGTTCTTCTTGCCCGGCAGGCGGGACTGCTTGGCCTCCAGGATAAATGCGTTCCTCCTGTAGAGATCGATGCGCTTGGGCGCGGTGGTGGCCTCACTCCCGCGCGGCCGAACGGCCCGCTCGAAGACATAGTCGTTGTGATCGCGCTCCGCGCCCGCCGGGTCGGGACGCGGCACGCCAAGCACGTCGCACAACTCAGACAGGAACATCTGGTAGTTGGCGCGCTCGGCGCCGCCCTCGCGGGCGGTCCAGCGCTCAATGAAAACGTCTACGTCCACGCCCTACCCCACATCGACCGGCAGCTAATCGCAACCGGGAGTTCAGGGCAACGGCCTCACGCCGCTTCGGGATGCGCGGGCTCGGCCGTCAGCCGAATGCCCAGCGCGGCCATGACCGTCAGCACGGTGCCGAACTCAGGGTTTCCGTCAACGCTCAGCGCCCGGTAGAGGCTCTCGCGTGACAGCCCGGTCGCCGTGGCGATCTTGCTCATGCCGCGCGCCCGCGCCGCGACGCCGAGGGCGTCGGCGATGAAACCCAGGTCGCCGGTCTCCAGCGCATCGCTGACATAGGTCGCCACGGCCGCCTCGTCGTCGAGATAGTTGGCCGGATCGAACTTGCGGGATTTCGTCATCGATCTTTCGCCTTCCATTGTCTGGCCAAGGCCTTCGCCGCCTTGATATCGCGGACCTGGGACGACTTGTCCCCGCCGCAGAGTAGGACGATCACCGTCGCGCCCTGCCTCACGAAATAGACGCGGTATCCCGGCCCGATGTGGACGCGCAATTCGCTGACGCCTTCGCCGACAGGTTCGACATCTCCGGCGAGACCGTGAGCCAGGCGCTGAATGCGGCCGGCGATCTTGGCCTTGGCCTGAGTGTCTTTCAGCTTCGTGAGCCACGCGGAGAACGCCGGATCTTCAATGATCTCGAACATGACAAACTGTAGCCTACAGGCTACGTATACGCCAGGGAAAAACGCGCTCGCCGCCCCTTCACCTCCCCGCCGCACCCCCCTAACCTCCCCAGCAACAAGAACACCACCTCGGGGGAACACCACACATGGCCGGCGCCGCCACCACCACGCCCACCACCAAGCCCATCTTCTCCGAGAGCTACCGCACCACGGTCCTCGGCCTGCTGGTCGTCGCCTACACCTTCAACTTCATCGACCGCACGATCATCGCCACCATCGGCCAGGCGATCAAAGTCGACCTGAAGATCACCGACACCCAGCTGGGCCTGTTGGGCGGCATCTATTTCGCCCTGCTCTACACCCTGCTGGGCATCCCGATCGCGCGGCTGGCCGAGCGGTTCAACCGGGTCAACATCATCTCCGGCGCCATCCTGATCTGGTCGGCCTTCACCGCGCTCTGCGGCACGGCCACCAGCTTCGCCCAGCTGGCCGCCTACCGCTTCGGGGTCGGGTTCGGCGAGGCCGGCCTCTCCCCGCCGGCCCACTCGCTGATCAGCGACTATTACGAACCCAAGAAGCGCGCCTCGGCCCTGGCGGTCTATTCCTTCGGCATCCCGCTCGGCACCATGTTCGGCGCCGTGGCCGGGGGGTGGCTGGCCCAGGAGTTCTCCTGGCGGGTGGCCTTCATGATGGTCGGCCTGCCCGGCGTGCTG
>NZ_JAKFDJ010000107.1:0-1925 GCF_036676215.1 Devosia sp.
GATGATGCGGGTGCGCAGGTCGCTGTCGCTGATGCGGCCCTTCTCGTCCGTGCCCACATAGTCCTTGGCCAGCTTCGGCAGCGGCTTGGCCGCCATGCCGAACCCGCCGCTGCCGCCCGCGCCCGAGAGGCCCGAGCGCTCGTGCTGCAGGAGGCGCTTGGCGATGGTCCAGCCGCCGTTCAGCGGGCCGACCAGGTTCTTCTTGTCGGCGATCGCGTCGGTGAAGAAGGTCTCGCAGAAGGGAGAGTTGCCGGCGATCAGAGGAATCGGACGGACTTCGACGCCCGGCTGATGCATGGTGAACAGGACGAACGAGATGCCTTCGTGTTTCTTCGAAGTATCCGTCCGTACGAGACAGAAGCACCAGTCGGCGAACTGCGCGCCTGACGTCCAGATCTTCTGACCGTTGATGACGAAGTGGTCGCCCTTGTCTTCGGCCTTGCACTGGAGACTGGCCAGGTCGGACCCGGCGCCCGGCTCGCTGAAGCCCTGGCACCATTGCAGGTCGCCCCGGACGATCGGCGGGATGTGCTCCTTCTTCTGGTCCTCGGTGCCGTATTCCAGCAGCGTCGGACCGAACATCATCACGCCCATGCCGCCGATGGGGTTATAGGCCCCGGCCCGGCCCAGCTCCTGCTGGATGATCCGACCCTCGGCCGGGCTGAGCCCGCCGCCGCCATAGGCCGCCGGCCAGGTGGGCACGCCCCACCCCTTCGACCCCATGGCCTTGCGCCAGGCTTCCTGGTCCTCGCTGGGCTTGGAGCGCTCCTCGCGCATCATCGGATTGGGTCGCCCCTTCAGGGACGCCGGGAAGTTCGCCTCGATCCACGTCCGCGCTTCCGTGCGGAACGCGTCGAGATCGCCGCCAAAATCAGCCATCTAAAAAGTCTCCTTGAAAATAAGGTCGTTCGAAACTCGGCTCATCACCCTAGTGGCTCTGGGTCAGGTCCGGGAGTCCCAGGATCCGCTTGGAGATGATGTTGTTCTGCACTTCGTTGGAGCCGCCATAGATCGAGCCGGCCTTGCCCGAGAGCCACGAGCGCACCGCGGTCCGCTCCTCCTCGGAAAAGCCCTCGCCCTGCCAGCCGAGGCCCTGGTGGCCCATAAATTCCAGGGTGAGTTCGGCCCGGTCCTGGGCGACCTTCATATTGGCGTTCTTCATGATCGAGGTGGCGGCGCTGGGGCCTGAATTGCCCTTGGCCTCCAGGGCCGCGCGGCGAACCGTCTGCTGCAGGGCCTTCTGGTCGATCTCATTCATGACGATGCGGGTGCGCAGGTCGCTGTCGGCCAGCCGGCCCTGCTCGTCCTCGCCCACATATTTCTTGGCCACCACGCCCAGTGCGACCGGCTTGGCCGCGGGGCCGCGCGAACCGTTCATCCCGGAGCGCTCATGCTGCAGCAGCCGCTTGGCCACGCTCCAGCCGCCGTTCAGCGGGCCGATCAGGTTCGCCTTGGGGACCTTCACGTCTGTGATGAAGGTTTCGCAGAAGGGCGAGTTGCCGGCGATCAGCAGGATGGGACGAACCTCGACGCCCGGCTGGTGCATCTCGAAGACCACGAAGGAAATGCCTTCGTGCTTCTTGGTCGTGTCGGTGCGGACCAGGCAGAAGATCATGTCGGCGTACTGGGCGCCGCTCGTCCAGATCTTGGATCCGTTGACGAGGAAGTGGTCGCCTTTATCTTCCGCGCGGGTCTGAAGGCTCGCCAGGTCCGATCCGGCCCCCGGCTCGCTGAAGCCCTGGCACCAGCGGACCTTGCCGGTGACGATGTCGGGGATCCACTTCTTCTTTTGCTCTTCGGTTCCGTATTCCAGCAGGGTCGGGCCGAACATGCCCACGCCCATGCCGCCGATCGGGTTGACCGCCCCGATGGCGGCCATCTCCTGCTGCAATACCCGAGCCTCGGCAGGCGAAAGTCCGCCGCCG
>NZ_JAKFDJ010000108.1:0-34767 GCF_036676215.1 Devosia sp.
GGCCCGCGAGCTGATCGAAGTCAACGGCGTCGCCGCCGTGTTCGGCTGCTGGACCTCTTCCTCGCGCAAGTCGGTTCTGCCGGTGTTCGAGGAACTGAACTCGATCCTTTTCTACCCCGTGCAATACGAGGGTGAAGAAAGCCAGCGCAACGTGTTCTACACTGGCGCTGCTCCCAACCAGCAGGCTATCCCCGCCGTCGACTACCTGATGGAAAACGAAGGCGTCGAGCGCTGGGTTCTCGCCGGCACCGACTATGTCTATCCGCAGACCACCAACAAGATCCTTGAGCAATACCTCATGGACAAGGGTGTCGCCGCCGAAGACATCATGATCAACTACACCCCGTTCGGTCATTCCGATTGGCAGACCATCGTTTCCGACATCAAGACCTTCGGCTCGACCGGCAAGAAGACCGCCGTCGTCTCGACGATCAACGGCGACGCGAACGTGCCGTTCTACAAGGAACTCGCCAACCAGGGCGTTATGGCCGAAGATATTCCGGTCGTGGCCTTCTCGGTCGGTGAAGAAGAACTCGCCGGCTTCGACACCACCCCGCTGGTGGGTCACCTTGCCGCCTGGAACTACTTCCAGTCCGTCGATGTCCCGGAAAACGCCGCCTTCATCGAATCCTGGCAGACCTTCATGGGTAACCCGGACAAGGTGACCAACGATCCGATGGAAGCCACCGTCATCGGCTTCAACCTCTGGGTCCAGGCCGTTGAAAAGGCCGGCACCACCGACACCGACGCCGTGCTCGACGCCATCATCGGCCTCGAGACCCCGAACCTGACCGGCGGCATCGCCAAGATGCTCCCGAACCACCACATCACCAAGCCGGTGCTGATCGGTGAAATCCAGGCCGACGGCCAGTTCGAAGTCGTGTCGGAATCCGAACTCGTCCCGGGCGATGCCTGGTCCGATTTCCTGCCCGAATCCAAGCTGATCGAGGCCGATTGGACCGCCCCGATCTCTTGCGGCAACTACAATACCGAGACCAAGGCTTGCGGCGGCACGGCGATGTAATTCGCCCCGCCCCGCGAACCCGGCGAGGACGGCTTCGGCCGCCCTCGCTCCCTGATCGACCGACGTATGAGGCCAACGATGAACGCAATCAGCTTTCTCCGGACTATCGCGCTCTTCCTTGCTCTCACTCTAGGCCTTGCCGCTCCTGCTCAGGCGCAAATCGCCGACGCCGAACTTGCGCCCCTGGTCGACGCCCTCGCCCCGGGTAATTTCAAGGATCGTGAAGCCGCCATCGGCGTCCTGACCGCCACTGGCGATCAACGCGTCGTGCCCGTGCTCGAAGTGCTGCTCGAAGGCGAGCTTTACTTCGACGAAGCCACCGGCAAGGTCGTCTTCACCTCTGCCTCCGGCGGCAAGGGCACCATCACCGATCCCGTGACCGCCGCCGAGCTGACCGCCATCACCGAGGACGGTCTCGAAAAGGTCAAGGTCAACAACGGCCTCCGCCGCGTCATCCGCACCGCCATCGGCCAGATGACCCTGCTCAGCGAGGACAGCGGCGTGCGCCTGTTCGCCGCCCAGTCCATCCTGCGTGATGCCGACCCGGCCCAGCTCGAACTGCTCGACAGCGCCATCGCCGTCGAATCCGATGCCGGTATCAAGCGCGTCATGGAACAGGCCCGCGCCGCCATCACCCTCAAGACGCCGGACGCTTCGATCGAAGACTGGCAGGCGGCCGTGCCGGTCGTTCAGGCCATCGGCGGTCGCGACGCACTCAATACGCTGACCAATGCCCTCAATACGGCACCCGAAGCGGTCAAGCCCGCCATCCAGACCGCCATCGACGGTCTCGCCCGCGACCGTGCCGTCTGGGACGTGGCGCAGAACATCTGGTTCGGCGTCTCGCTCGGTTCGGTGCTACTGCTGGCCGCCATCGGTCTCGCCATCACCTTCGGCGTCATGGGCGTCATCAACATGGCGCATGGCGAAATGGTCATGCTGGGCGCCTATACCACCTTCGTGGTGCAGGAGATCATCCGCCAGAATTTCCCCGGCCTGTTCGACTGGTCGCTGGCCATCGCCCTGCCCCTGGCCTTCCTCGTCACCGCGCTGATCGGCATCGCCATCGAGCGCGGCATCATCCGCTTCCTCTATGGCAGGCCGCTGGAAACCCTTCTGGCCACCTGGGGTCTGTCGCTGATCATCCAGCAGGCTGTACAACGCATCTTCACTGCCAATATCCGCGAAGTGGGCAATCCCACCTGGATGTCCGGCTCGTTCGAGCTGGGTGGCCTCGCCATCACCTGGAACCGCTTCTACATCGTCATCTTCGCGCTGATGGTCTTCGTCGCCCTGCTGCTGGTGCTCAAATACACCGCCATTGGCCTGCATATGCGCGCCGTGACGCAAAACCGCCGCATGGCCTCTGCCATGGGCATTCGCACCCCGCTGGTCGATGCCATGACCTTCGGCCTCGGCTCGGGCATTGCTGGCCTTGCCGGCGTGGCGCTGAGCCAGATCGGCAACGTCTCGCCCAATCTGGGCCAGGGCTACATCATCGACAGCTTCATGGTGGTGGTCTTCGGCGGCGTGGGCAATCTCTGGGGCACCTTCGTCGGCGCGCTGACGCTGGGCATCGCCAACAAGTTCATCGAGCCCTATGCCGGTGCCGTGCTGGGCAAGATCATCATCCTTGTCCTCATCATCCTCTTCATCCAGCGCCGTCCCCGCGGCCTCTTCGCGCTCAAGGGACGCTCGATCGAAGCATGATTACGCAGGCCCTCTTCCGCGCCCTCGACAAGAAGGCGATCTGGATCGTCGCCATCCTTCTGGTCGTCGCCATCGCGGTGCCGATGTCCAATCTCATGCTGCCAGACGGTCACCCGCTGCGCCTGCCCAACTATGCCGTGCCGCTCTTCGGCAAGTACCTGACCTTCGCCATGCTGGCGCTGGCGCTCGATCTGGTCTGGGGCTATTGCGGCATTCTCTCGCTCGGCCACGGCGCCTTCTTTGCTATCGGCGGCTATGCCATGGGCATGTATCTCATGCGCCAGATCGGCACGCGTGGCGTCTATGCCAACCCGATCCTGCCCGATTTCATGGTGTTCCTGAACTGGAAGGAACTGCCCTGGTACTGGTACGGCATGGACAATTTCTGGATCGCCATGCTGATGGTGGTGCTGGTCCCAGGTCTACTCGCCTTCGTCTTCGGCTTCCTCGCCTTCCGCAGCCGCGTCACCGGCGTCTATCTCTCCATCATCACCCAGGCGATGACCTACGCCCTGCTCTTGGCCTTCTTCCGCAACGACATGGGTTTCGGCGGCAATAACGGCCTGACCGACTTCAAGGACATTTTGGGCCAGTCCATCTCTGCTCCCAGCACCCGCGCCTCGCTGTTCGCCGCCTCCGCGATCGCGCTGGCGCTGGCCGTCCTGGCCTGTTCCATGATCGTCAATTCCAAGCTCGGCAAGGTCATGGTCGCCGTCCGCGACGCCGAAAGCCGCACCCGCTTCCTCGGTTACCGCGTCGAATATGTGAAGCTCTTCGCCTTCGTCGTTTCTGCCATAATCGCCGGCATTGCCGGGGCGCTCTATGTGCCCCAGGTCGGCATCATCAACCCATCCGAATTCGACCCCGCCAATTCCATTGAGGTGGTGATCTGGACCGCCGTCGGCGGCCGCGGCACCATTATCGGGCCGATCATCGGCGGCATCCTGGTCAATGTCGGCAAGTCCTACTTCACTGGCGCCTTCCCCGAATACTGGCTCTTCGCCCTCGGCGCGCTCTTCGTGGTGACGACCCTGTTCCTGCCCAAGGGCATTGTCGGCCTCATCGGCCAGTATCGCGCCGCCACCACCAGGCGCGAACAGCACGATCGCGACGCGCCGACGCCTCAGCAGGTGGAAGCCGGTGTCGATCCCCAACCCAGGCCGGCGGAGTAAGCCATGTCCGAAGCCGCAGAAAAGCTTGGCACCATGCTCTACCTCGATGGCGTCTCGGTCGCCTTCGACGGGTTCAAGGCCATCAACAATCTCTCGATTATCGTCCACCCCGCCGAAATGCTGGCCATTATCGGCCCCAACGGCGCCGGCAAGACCACCATGATGGACATCATCACCGGCAAGACCCGGCCTGATGACGGGCAGGTATTGTTCGACGGCCGCACCGATCTCACCAAGCTCGACGAGGCCGCCATCGCCAATCTCGGCATCGGCCGCAAGTTCCAGAAACCCACCGTGTTCGAGAGCCACACGGTCTGGGACAATATCGAAATGGCGTTGAAAAAGCCGCGCGGCGTCTTCGCCACGCTGTTCTATTCGGCCGACGAAGCCGATATCGCCCGCATCACCGAGATCCTGCAAACCGTACGCCTCATCGCCCGCAAGGACGACTATGCCGCCAATCTCAGCCACGGCCAGAAGCAGTGGCTGGAAATCGGCATGTTGCTGGCCCAGGACCCCAAATTGCTGCTGGTCGACGAACCCGTCGCCGGCATGACCGACGCCGAGACGGTTGAAACCGCCAAGCTGCTCAAGGACATCGCCAAAACCCGCTCGGTTGTGGTTGTGGAACACGACATGAGCTTCGTCCGCGAACTGGGCTCGCGCGTCACCTGCCTCGCCGAAGGCTCGGTCCTGGCCGAAGGCAGCCTCGACCAGGTCAGCGCCAATCCCGTGGTCATCGAAAGGTATCTGGGACGATGAGCACGGCTCTCACCATCAACGCCATCGACCTGCATTACGGCGCCGCCCAAGCGCTCAAGTCCGTGTCGATCACCTGCCGGCCCGGCCGCATCACAGCGGTGCTCGGCCGCAATGGCGTGGGCAAGTCATCCACCCTGCGCGCCATCACCGGCATCAACAACATCACCGCCGGGGAAATCACCTTCGGCGACGAGGTTTTGAAAAAGGCCCCGCCCTACAAGCGCGCCCGCATGGGCATCGGCTATGTGCCGCAAGGCCGCGAAATCTTTCCTTTGCTGACGGTCAAGGAAAACCTCGAAACCGGTTTTGCCGGCCTGCCCCGCGCCGATCGGAACATTCCCCCTTACATCTTCGAACTCTTCCCCGTGCTGAAATCCATGCTGGGCCGACGCGGTGGTGACCTCTCGGGGGGCCAGCAGCAACAGCTCGCTATCGGGCGTGCGCTGGTCACCCGACCCAAGGTTCTGGTGCTCGATGAGCCCACCGAGGGCATTCAACCCTCGATCATCAAGGATATTGGCCGCGCCCTGCAATTCCTGCGCGACGAGAAGGGCATGACCATTCTGCTGGTCGAGCAGTTCCTCGACTTCTGCCGCGAGATCGCCGACGATATCTATGTGATGGATCGCGGCGAAATCCAGCATGCAGGCCCCGCGAGCGACCTCGATCTGCCGGACGTTCGCCGCCACCTGATGGTCTAGACGTAACAACGCCCGGCACGGAGCCGGGCGTTCAGGATGTTCTATGGGCAATGGCCGCTTATTCTACGATCAGACCAGCCTCAAGGCATTGCTCAAGGGTGACCTCATCAAGTTTCACCAAGCCGGCATTGCCTTCTTCGACGCCTTCTTCAGCACCTTCCTCGGCATCTTCGCTGCCGGGGTCGGCCGCATTGGCCTTGTTCTGCAGGTCTTCACAATGAACCTTCACCCGCTCGAGGTCGCCCTCCGAAATGGTTTGGTCGCCGATCATGGTCTGGGCGGCGGCACTGCCGGCAAAGCCGAGTGCAATGGCAAGGGTGGCGGCGGAAACAATAGATTTGATGTGCATTTTAATAGCCTTCTGTAATGTCTCAATAAATGAGCACATGCTCCCGCAGGAAACGCCGCCCGTTGACAATCGTTGCCGAAACACCGTTCACAACTGCCAACGCTGACCCCATTCAGGTTCTGCAGCGCGCCCGCGGCGTCGGCGGCATTTCCACCCTGCAGCGCGATGGCGCGACCCGTCTCGCGACGCTCTATCAGGACGGCTGCGCCAAAATCCGCCTGCCCCACACCCACACAGCCGCCCTGGAAGCAGTGCTGATCAATACCGCTGGCGGGCTCACCGGCGGCGACCGCATGAACTGGTCCGCCGAAGTCGCCCCCGACGGCCGCATGGTGCTGACCACCCAGGCCTGCGAGCGCATCTACCGCTCCATCGGCGGGGCCGCGACGGTCGAAACTCGGCTCTCGGTGGCCGCCGGCGCCCATCTCGATTGGCTGCCGCAGGAGACCATCCTGTTCGCCGCCAGCCGTCTTGACCGCCGCATCGACATCGATCTGGCCGATGGCGCCAGCCTCACCGCCGTCGAAGCCATCCTGCTGGGGCGAGACGCCATGGGTGAAGCCGCTCTCGACGCGCAATTGCGGGACAACTGGCGCATCCGCCGCAATGGCAGGCTGATCCATGCCGAAGCCACCAGGCTCGACGGCACCTTGGCCGAGCGCAACGGCCTGTCCCTGCTCGACGGCCGGCGGGCCTTCGCGACCCTGCTGCATATCGCCCCGAGCCCCGAGCATTGCGCCGCTCGCCTCGCCCGGCTGCGGGACGTCCTGCCCGACGACGGGCGTATCGCCGCCAGCGCCAATGGCGAACGGCTGGTCATACGTGCTCTGTCACAAACCGGGCTTGCCTTGCGCCGCCTGATCGTTCCAATTCTTGCTGAACTCTCCGGCGCCGGTTCGCTGCCGCGCCTCTGGCATCTCTAGGATCCCCATATGAACCTTACTCCGCGCGAAAAAGACAAACTGCTGATCGCCATGGCGGCCATCGTCGCCCGAAAGCGCCTCGAGCGCGGCGTCAAGCTCAACCACCCCGAAGCCATCGCGCTGATCACCGATTTCGTCGTGGAAGGCGCCCGTGACGGCCGCCCGGTAGCCGAATTGATGGAAGCCGGCGCCCATGTGGTCGGCCGCGCCCAGGTGATGGAGGGGATCGCCGAAATGATCCACGACATCCAGGTGGAAGCCACTTTCCCCGACGGCACCAAGCTCGTCACCGTCCACGAACCGATCCGGTAACGCCATGCTCGAACTGCGCCCCTCCTGCGAATGCTGCGACAAGGACCTGCCGCCCGAGGCGACTGATGCCATGATCTGCAGCTTCGAATGCACCTTCTGCGCCGATTGTGCCCAGGGCGTGCTCGGCGGCAAATGCCCCAATTGCGGCGGAAATTTCGCGCCCCGGCCGATCCGTCCGGCCGGCAAGCTGGCCAACAACCCTCCCTCCACCCTGCGCGTGTTCAAGCCAGCCGGCTGCGCGCCCAAAGCCGCGTGAGGCAACAATGATCCCAGGCGAAATCATCCCCAAACCCGGCGAGATCGAGCTCAATGCCGGCGCGCCGCAACTGACGCTGGAAGTCGCCAATACCGGTGACCGCCCGATCCAGGTCGGCTCGCACTACCACTTCTTCGAGGCCAATGCCGGCCTGAGCTTTGACCGCGACAAGGCGCGCGGCATGCGCCTCGACATTGCCGCCGGAACTGCCGTCCGCTTCGAGCCAGGCCAGGCCCGCGAGGTCCGGCTGATCCCGCTGGGCGGCGACCGCATCGTGCATGGCTTCCGCCAGCAGATCATGGGAGCACTCGACTAGGACTGGGCGGCGCGCACGAACTTCACTACAAGCGCCGCACCATCCAAAGGAGCCGACATGACCCCGGAAACCCAGACCATACTGCTGAGCAAGATCGCGGCCGTCCTCGAGGACTTGCGCCGAGAAGGCATGGAGAATGGCGAAGCCATGTTCCTGCTGGGCTCGGCCGCCGCCAACCTGGTGGACATGGGCAAACGCAAGAACTGGCGCGAATTGAAGGCCGCACTGACCGCCACCGACGTCCTCCAGTTGCTCCAGCAGATCGATACCGAGGGCAACCGCATGCTCGACGAGGACAAGGTGAACTTCGCCTATGCCCTGCAGATCATCGGCATGTCGCTTGCCGCATCTGGCGGCGACAATCCCCAACTGCTGCAGGGCGCGTCCCTGCTCGATGACATCATCGAAACCACCCATACCAACTACCGGAACTACGTCCAGACCAGGACGGAACCAGCAAACTAGCCGGAGGCACCATGCCCGCACGCATATCCCGCGCCACCTATGCCGACATGTACGGCCCCACCACCGGCGACCGCGTGCGCCTGGCCGATACGGAACTCTTCATCGAGGTGGAGAAGGATTTTACCACCTATGGCGAAGAGGTGAAGTTCGGTGGCGGCAAGGTGATCCGTGACGGCATGGGCCAGTCCCAGCGCACCCGCGCCGAGGGCGCGGTAGACACGGTGATCACCAATGCGCTCGTGGTCGATCATACCGGCATCTACAAGGCCGATATCGGCCTCAAGGACGGTCGCATCGCCGCCATTGGCAAGGCCGGTAATCCCGATACCCAGTCGGGCGTCACCATCATCATCGGCCCGTCCACCGAGATCATCGCCGGCGAAGGCCGCATCCTCACGGCCGGCGGTTTTGACGCCCATATCCATTTCATCGCCCCCCAGCAGATCGAAGAGGCGCTGATGAGCGGCGTCACCACCATGCTCGGTGGCGGCACCGGCCCGGCCCATGGCACCCTCGCCACCACCTGCACCGGCGCCTGGCACATCCAGCGCATGATCGAGAGCTTCGACGGCTTCCCGATGAACCTGGCTTTGGCCGGCAAGGGCAATGCCTCGCTCCCGGCACCGCTCGCCGAAATGATCCTGGCCGGCGCTTCCTGCCTCAAGCTGCATGAGGATTGGGGCACCACCCCCGCCGCCATCGATAACTGCCTGTCGGTCGCCGACGATTACGACGTGCAGGTGATGATCCACACCGACACGCTCAACGAAAGCGGCTTCGTCGAAGACACCATCGCCGCCTTCAAGGGCCGCACTATCCACGCCTTCCACACCGAGGGCGCCGGCGGCGGCCATGCGCCGGATATCCTGCGCGTCGCGGGCCTGCCCAACGTCATCCCCTCCTCCACCAATCCGACCCGCCCCTACACGGTCAACACCATCGCCGAGCATCTCGACATGCTGATGGTCTGCCACCACCTGTCGCCCTCGATCCCCGAGGACGTGGCCTTCGCCGAAAGCCGCATCCGCAAGGAGACCATCGCCGCCGAGGACATCCTGCACGACATGGGCGCGCTTTCGATCATCTCGTCCGACAGCCAGGCCATGGGCCGCGTCGGCGAGGTGCTGATCCGCACCTGGCAGACGGCCGACAAGATGAAGCGCCAGCGCGGCCGCCTCACCCAGGAGAGCGGCGATAACGACAATTTCCGGGTGAAACGCTACATCGCCAAATACACCATCAACCCCGCCATCGCCCATGGCATGAGCCAGCACATCGGCTCCATCGAAGTGGGCAAGCGCGCCGACCTGGTGCTCTGGAACCCCGCTTTTTTCGGTGTGAAGCCGGAAATGATCCTGCTCGGCGGCTCCATCGCCGCCGCTCCCATGGGCGATCCCAACGCCTCCATCCCCACGCCCCAGCCGATGCACTACCGCCCCATGTTCGCCAGCTTCGGCAAACTCCTGACCTCGTCCTCGGTCACCTTCGTCTCCCAGGCTGCCTATGACGATGGCCTGCGCGGCAAGCTGGGCGTCGACAAGCAGATGCTGCCCGTCACCAATACCCGCGGCGGCATCGGCAAGGCCGCCATGATCCACAATTCGGCGACACCTAATATCGAGGTCGATCCCGAGACCTATGAAGTGCGCGCCGATGGCGAGTTGCTGACCTGCGAACCGGCGACCGTGCTGCCCATGGCGCAGCGCTACTTCCTGTTCTGATATCGTTGTTCCTGATATGTTCCTTCCGAGTCGGGAGGAACCTGTCATGGGCGACATCAACAATTCAGTCTGTTTGGTTACCGGGGCTAGCCGGGGCGTTGGCCGCGGCATAGCGCTTGCACTACTTGCGGCAGGTGCGCGCGTTCACGTGACCGCGCGCACTGTCACCGATGCCCAGGCAGCCGTTCACCCCCAGCTCGAAGGCTCGCTCGATGGCCTCGTCGCGGAAGCTGCGGCCCTTCCAGGCACGTTGACCATACACGTCTGCGACCACGCCGAAGACGCCCAGACCGAAGCCGCGGTGGCCAAGACGCTCGCCGCCGAAGGCCGGATCGATATCTTGGTCAACAATGCCTGGCCCGGCTATGAACGCATGGAGGAGCACAACGAGTTCACTTGGATCCTCCCCTTCTGGGAGCAGCCGATGTGGCGCTGGCACGCCATGATCGATACTGGGCTGCGCGCCGCCTTTGTTGCCTCGCGCGCCGCAGCCGCCGACATGGTGCGCCGACGCAGCGGGCTCATCGTCAACATCTCGTATTGGGCCGCCCAGCGTTACGACGGCAACGCCATCTATGGCGTCGCCAAAGCCGCCATCGACAAGATGACAGCCGATTGCGCTCACGAATTGCGGCCACACGGCGTCGCAGCCATCTCGCTCTATCCCGGCCTCGTCCGCACAGAGGCTGTCCTGCGCAACGCCCAGTATTTCGACATGACCAATTCGGAATCGCCCCGCTTCATCGGCATGGTCGTCGCCGGCCTTTGGCGCGATGCGGCTCTCATGGACAAAACGGGTCGTGTCCACGTCGCAGCGGCGCTTGCGCAGGAATATGCTATCGCTGACGTCGATGGCAAACATCCCATCCCGGCAGCGCTTTAGCCATGCACGTATTGACCGCAGCCGGACTGCCATTTCCACAGCTTTTATTTGCCCCGCCCCTGCTGATCGGCCTTGTTGGCCGATCACGGACACGTCAATACTGGCGTGCGGTGTCGCTGCCGCAGTAACAGGGGGAACCATCGTGCTTTACGTTCTGGCTATACTGATCGGCGTTGTCGCGGGCTTGCGGGCCGTCACCCCGATCGCCGCGATCAGCTGGGCCGCCTGGCTCGGCTGGATCGATCTCAGCGCCACGCCCGCCGCCTTTCTCGGAAACATCATTGCCGTCGTCGTCATCACCCTGCTCGCCATTGCCGAGCTGGTCTCCGACCAGTTGCCGGCCACGCCGAGCCGCAAGGCCCCCATGCAGTTCGGCACGCGCATCGTGCTGGGTGCCATTGCCGGCGCCTTGCTGATGCCAACCGACTGGATCATCGGGGGCATTCTGGGCGCCGTTGGCGCGGTAATCGGCACCCTGCTCGGCGCCGACCTTCGCGCCCGCCTTGCCAGAGCGCTGGGCCGCGACCTGCCCGCGGCACTGATCGAGGATGTGGTGGTCATCGTCGCGGCCATCGTCATCGTCTATCTGGCCTGAGCATTGCGGCTTGACGTGATGCGGTGCCTACGCGCCGTATCATCACCACTATTGCCGCCACACTGGCAGCGCCGCCGCTATCGAAGGACCCATGAGATGAATCACTCCACGATCGTCACGGTCGTCGCCGCCCTGCTTCTCCTGTCCGTACCAGCCGGTGCGGCCCAATCCTCTCTCCAGATCGAACTGGGCACCGGGGGCGATTTCGAGCGCCGCATGGTCACCTATGACTGCGCGGCCGAAGCACCCCTGGTCGTGACCTATCTCAACGCGGCGCCCAATTTCCTGGCGCTCGTGCCCGTCGCCGGAGAAGTCGAGGAACTGGTCTTTGCCGCGGTCATCTCCGCTTCCGGCGTCCGCTATGCCGCCGGCCAGTGGATATGGTGGAGCCAGGGCGTCGATGCCAGCCTTTATGACGCGACGCTTGGCGAGGATGCCGAAGCCGTGCTGACCTGCACCGAAATCAACAACACACCATAATCCGGGCACCATGGAACATCTGGGCACAGCCGAACTCTTCCCCCATGTCCGCATCGTCATGGGCATGGTCGTCGGCCTGGGCATTACCCGCCTGCTGATGACCGTGGCGGGCCTGATCCAGCACCCGCAGCGCCTGCGCCGCTCCTCCATTCATCTGCTGTGGATATTTTCGATCCTGCTGGAACTGGTCCTGTTCTGGTGGTGGGAGTTCGCGCTGTTCCGGCTGGAACAGTGGAGCTTTGCCATCACACTGTTCCTCATCGTCTATGCGATCACCCTGTTCCTGCTGGCCGCCCTGCTGTCGCCCGACAACATCGCCGAATATGACGGCTACGAGGACTTCTTCCTCAAGCGCCGCCGCTGGTTTTTTGGCCTGTTCGCCACGACCTTCGTGCTCGACGCCATCGATACGATGATCAAGGGGGACGGCTACTGGACCCGCTTCGAGTTTGACTATGCCATCCAGATACCGTTCGGCCTGCTGCTCTGCACCATCGCCATCCGATCGGCGGACCGGCGCATCCATCTCGCCGCCGTGCTGCTGCATCTGGTCTATCAGACCTATTTGATCAGCCAGTTTTTCTATACGGTGCCCTGACCGGACCATAGACAAGTTCACTGAGCCCCATGCTGCGTGTCGCCTCCATTCTGCCGCCCGATCACGGGCAAGGCATTCCATACGACCTCGTCACCCTCGAACACGATGAACGCCGCCTGCGCCGCAAGCTGCTGCGCCTGGTCCATGGCGACGAGATCATGGTGGATTTCCCCCAGACCATCACGCTCGAACACGGCAGCGCTCTGCAGCTCGAAGATGGGCGCCTGGTCGAGGTCATCGCCGCCGAGGAATTGCTCTATGAAATCCGCGGTCGGGACGCCGCCCACCTGGTGCGCCTTGCCTGGCATATCGGTAATCGCCACACCTCGGCGCAGCTGGAAGAAGATCGCATCCTGATCAAGCGCGACCATGTGCTCAAGACCATGCTGGAAGGTCTCGGCGCCAGCGTGACCAATATCTCCGAGCCCTTCTTTGCCGAACACGGCGCCTATCACAGCCATGGCGACGCCGGCCACGCGCTGCTGGCCCGATGACCTCCAACGCCGACCTGCAGAAACTGCTGACCTGGTTGTCGCCGGCCTTCCCGGTCGGCGCCTTCGCCTGGTCGGCCGGGCTGGAAACCGCCATTGTCACCGGTACGGTGCAGAATCGCGCGACGACCCAGGCCTGGATCGAGGGTGTGCTCGGTCATGGTGGGCTGCGCACCGATGCCATCCTCCTCGCCCACGCCCATCGCGCCGCCAAAGACCCGGCCGCGCTGCGCGATCTCGCCGACCTCTGCCTCGCCCTGACGCCCGCTCGCGAGCGGCACGACGAAACCACCATCACCGGCGCCGCCTTCGCCAGCGCGGCCAAGGCCTGGCCTACACCAGTGCTGGCCCACCTGCCCGATCCCAGCCCCTATCCCATCGCCGTCGGTGCCATCGCCGCCGGCCACGCCATCGCCCTGGACGCCGCCCTGCTGGCCTACCTGACCGCCGCGACCCACAGCCAGGTGTCGGTCGCCGTACGGCTGGTGCCGATCGGCCAGTCCGATGGCCTGGCCATCATGGCCGCGCTGGAGCCGGCCATAGCGTCCCTGGCCACGCTGTGCCAGCATGCCGCACTGGACGATATTGGCGCGGTGGCCTACGCGGCCGATATTGCCCAGATGGCCCATGAAACCCTGACCACGAGAATCTTTCGCTCATGAGCATGCTGATCGCCGCTTTCATGTTCGTCGCCCTGCTGGCGGTGTCCGTCGCCCACCTGCTGTGGTCGTTCGGCCGCACCTGGCCCATCCGCACCGAAAAGCTGCTTGCCCAGACCGTGGTGGGCTTCCGCGACATCGAGCGCATGCCGCCCCGTCCGGCCTCCTTCGCCGTGGCCGTGGCGACCCTGGCCGCCGGCATCATCGCCCTGGCCCTGGCCGATCACGACAGCGGCGGTTTCGCCCTGACCCTCCTCGGCCTGCCGCTCGCCGCCATATTCCTCGCCCGCGGCGCCATCGGTTACACCGCATGGTGGGCCGACAAGACCCCCGAACCCAATTTCCGGCTCAACGACCGCCGGGTCTATTCCCCGCTCTGCCTGCTGCTCGGCGCCGGCTTCCTCGCACTCGTCATCATGAGGCTGATATGAAATCCTTGAATGGTCCCTTGAGGATCGGCATCGGCGGCCCCGTCGGCTCCGGCAAGACCACGCTCTGCGAAATGCTGCTCAAGGCGATGCGCGACCGCTATTCCATGGCCGTGGTCACCAATGACATCTATACCCGCGAGGACGCCCTGATCCTGGCGCGGGCACAGGCCATCTCGGAAGACCGCATTGTCGGTGTCGAAACCGGCGGCTGCCCGCATACCGCCATCCGCGAGGACGCCTCGCTCAACCTCGCCGCGATCGACGATCTCAACCGCAAGTTTCCCGATCTCGACATCATCCTGATCGAGAGCGGCGGCGACAACCTGGCCGCGACCTTCTCGCCCGATCTGGCGGACCTGACCATCTATGTGATCTCGGTGGCCCAGGGCGAAAAGATCCCGCGCAAGGGCGGCCCGGCCATTTCCCGCTCGGACCTCTTGGTCATCACTCATACGGACCTGGCCCCCTATGTGGGCGCCAGCCTCGAGGTGATGGAAAGCGACACCCAGAAAGTGCGCGACGGCCGCCCCTATATCTTCACCGACCTGCTGCGCCGCGAGAGCCTCGACCAGATCATCGCCTATGTCGAGAAGGCAGGCGGCCTGGTAGAGACTAAGGCAGCCGAATAAGCATGGGCAGACAGTCGCACATTCGGCTGCGCAAGCAGCTCGATACGCCCATCGCCGCCCCCGCCTGGCCCGCAGGCATAGCGCCGGTCGCCTTCGGCTCCGTTGACCCGCGATTGGTTCACGCATTGTTGGACGTGGCCTTCCCCGGCGGGCTGATTGTCCCGTTCGAGGATTGGTATGGCAATCTGACGAGCGACGCAGAATTCGACGCGACCCTGTGCATTCCGGCATTGGCGGAAGACGGCAGTCTGGCCGGTTTCGCGCAATGCTGGACCCCGGGATTCGTAAAGGACCTGGCGGTCGCCCCCGGTTACCGCCGCAAGGGCGTGGGCACTGCGCTCATGCTACATGTCTTCGCGCTCTTCTCAGCGCGAGGGACCGCCTATGTCGACCTCAAGGTCGAGCCCTCGGAAGGCCCGGCACGCCGCCTCTATGCCCGGCTTGGCATGATAGAGGCGGAATATCCCGTTTGAACAGGCCTGCAGCCAGGCCTCTCTAGCTCACCATCACCACGTGCGTAACCAGCCGCTCGTCATCGAAATGGTGCAGCAGCAGCCCCGGCGGATCGACAATCTCTGGCTCCCTGCCATCGAGGTGCAGTCGGTTGGCCCGCGTCACCGATGGGCACATCACTGCCGGTCGCCCGGCAAATCTCGTGAACATCGGCCGGTGCACATGCCCACAGGTCAGTGCCACCACCGGATCGCGCGCTTTCTCGATCACCCGTGCCAGCTCGTCATGGCCCCGGCACATATTGCGATCCTTGCCTTCGATGCCACAGAGAAACGGGTGCTGGTGCTGAAAGATCAGCGCCGGCGGCCCGCCCGCGTCGAGCTCCTCCGCCAGCCAGTCCAGCACCGGCAGGGCATCGCCATGATGGCCTGCCGCAACTGTCACATCCAGCCCGATCACCCGCAGCCGCGACCCGACTTGCGCGCTGCAATTGAGCGCCCTGCCCTCCGCGGGCCAGCCGAACCGATGGCCGAATTCCCTGCGCATGTCGCCATGGTCATCGACATTGCCTGGCACCACGTAGAATGGCGATCCTGTGGCATCGAGCCGGTCATGAATGGCCCGATAGCTGGCCTGATGCGCCATTTCCGCCAGATCGCCGCTGACGATGATCGCATCGGGTCGCATGGGCCTCAGCCAGCTCAACACACGATCCAGCCGGTCCAGCCGCCCGTCCGACCCGTCGGCATGGATATCGCTGAGCTGGGCGACGATCATGCCTGGCCCGCCGGTCGTATCAGCGCCGCGACCGAGCGTGGCGTCAGCGTTGCCGTTGCTTCCGATAGCACCGGGGTCGCCATATCGTCCGAGTGGATCCCCACGACCCAGTTGCCCTCCGGCAAGCGCGCCACCGCCGGCTCTGCCCGCCGGTTGAACCAGACCAGCACGTCATCGTCCTTGTTGCGCAAATGCATGCCCAGCACCGAGCCGCTGGAGTCACCCCAGTCGCCCTCGTTCATCTCGCGGCCGTCCGGATGCAGCCACGCCACATCGCGCACGCCATTCTTCTCCTGTCCGGTGAGGAAATGATCATGTGTCAGCGCCGTATGGGCCTTGCGGAACCTGTGCAGCGCGGCGACGAAGTCGACCAGGTCGCCGTCACCGTTTTCCCAATCCAGCCAGGTGATTTCGTTGTCCTGCGCATAGGCATTGTTGTTGCCCCGCTGGGTGCGGAACATCTCGTCGCCCTGCTGCAGCATCGGCACGCCCCGCGACAGGAACAGCGTCGCCAGCAGCGCCCGCACGTCGCGCTTGCGCACCGCCTGGATAGTCTCGTCGTCCGTTTCGCCCTCGATGCCGCAGTTCCACGAAGCATTGTGGTTGTGCCCGTCGCGATTGCCCTCGCCATTCGCGTCATTGTGCTTGTCGTGATAGCTGACCAGATCGCGCAGCGTGAAACCGTCATGCACGGCCAGCATGTTGACCCCGTGGCTGGGCTTGCGACCGGCGAAATTGAAGATTTCGGCTGATCCGGTGACCTTGCCGGCCAACGCACCGATCTTGCCATTCTCACCCCGCCAGAATTCGCGGATCTCGTCGCGATAGGTGTCGTTGTGTTCCTTGAATTCCTTGCCGAACTGACCGAGCGCATAACCACCTGGGCCCGGATCCCATGGCTCGGCAACCAGAATGCACTTGCTCAGCACCGGGTCGGCCTTGATCTTCTCCAGCATGACCGCATTGGGATTGAATCCCGGATCGCGCCCCAGCACCGTGGCCAGGTCGAAACGGAACCCCGAAACACCCATTTCCTCGACCCAGTAACGCAGGCTGTCGATCACCAGCCGTTGCGTGGCCGGGTGATCGCAGCGCAGTGTGTTGCCGGTGCCGGTGTCGTTGACCAGGTGCTGCTTCCCGTCGACTTCGACGAACCGGTAATAGGTCCTGGCATCCAGCCCCATCAGGCTCAGCAACGGTCCCTGCGCATCGCTCTCGCCGGTGTGGTTATAGACCACGTCGAGGATCACCGAGATGCCGTTCTTGCGATAAAGATCGGTCATGTTGCGCAGCTCGTGCGGCCCGCGCGGCGCCAGCCGGGGGTCGATGGCCGAATAGGCCACCGGATTATAGCCCCAGGCATTGGTCAGCCCGAGCGCTGGCAAATGCCCCTCGTCGATCCAGGCCGCCGTCGGCATCAGCTGCAGCGTATCGACGCCAATATATTTGAGGTGGTCGATGACGCGCTGCGTGGTAAGCCCCGCGATAGTCCCGCGCAGCGGCCCCTGCACGCTGGGGTGGCGCATGGTGTAGCCACGCACATTCATTTCATAGAACAGGCCCGGCGCCTTCTTGCGCGGCATGGCAATCTCGCCGCTGCCGCTGACCACGATGGCCTTGGGGATCAGCGGCGCGGTATCCACCGCCTCGCTGCGATCAAGCCGCAGCCGGGGCGAGCGCACGAACACCCGGTCGAGCCGCTTGGCATAGGGGTCGACCAGCAGCTTCATCGGGTCGAAGAAATAGCCCTGGTCGGGATCATACGGCCCGTCTGCCCGCAAGCCATAGCGCGTGCCGGCGCCCAGCCCGGCGATCAGGCCGGCTCGGATATGGTCCTTGTGGACATCGAGCTCGAAGCGGTCCGTTTCCTGGTCCTGTTCGTCATAGATCGACACCCAGATATGGGTGGCGCTCTCCGAATAGACCGCGAAATTGACCCCCTCCTCGGTCAGCGTGGCGCCGAGATGGTCGATACTGCCCCCGTTGGGGACCAGCATGGGTTTCATGAAGTTTCCGCTGTTAGGTGATGACACTGGGTTCCTGGCGCCCGGTGCGCTGCTTGATCCCCGCGAGCTGGTCGGCCAGTCCGATGAGGGGCTCAAGGGCGGATTGGGTGTCAAGATCGTGTCGTCCATCGGCTGCCTCGTAGCGCTCAAGATAGAGCCGCAACGTGGCGCCGACCGTGCCGGTTCCGCTTAGCCGCAAAACGATGCGCGAGCCATCCGTAAAGCCGATCCTGATTCCCTGCCTGGCACTGGTCGAACCATCCACCGGATCGTGATAGGTGAAGTCGTCGGCATAGGCGACCTGCAGATCGTCGCCAAAGACCTTGCCCGGCAGCGAGGGCAATTGCGCCCGCAAATCATCGACAAGCTTGCCCGCGATCGCCGCATCGACTTCTTCATAGTCGTGCCGCGTATAATAGTTGCGCCCATACGTCGCCCAATGCTCGCGCACGATCTGGTCGACGCTCTGCTTGCGAGCCGCGATGATGTTGAGCCACAGCAGCACGGCCCACAGGCCATCCTTCTCGCGTACATGGTCCGAGCCAGTGCCGGCGCTCTCCTCACCGCAGATGGTGACCCGCCCGGCGTCGAGCAGATTGCCGAAGAATTTCCAGCCCGTCGGCGTCTCATGCATCTCGATGCCGAGCTTTTCCGCTACCCGGTCGGCCGCCGCGCTGGTCGGCATGGAGCGGGCAATGCCGGCGATGCCGGCCTTGTACCCCGGCGCCAGATGCGCATTGGCCGCCAGCAGCGCCAGCGAATCCGACGGCGTCACGAACCGGTTCTTGCCGATGATCAGGTTGCGGTCGCCGTCGCCATCCGACGCAGCCCCGAAATCGGGACCCTCCGGCGTCATCAGCAGATCATGCATGTCCTTGCAATAGACCAGGTTGGGATCGGGGTGACCTCCGCCGAAATCTGGCGAAGGCGTGCCGTTGATCACGGTCCCCTTCGGGGCTCCGAGCCTGTCTTCTATAATGGCATGGGCATAGGGGCCGGTGACGGCATTCATGGCATCGAACGTCATCCTGAAGCCCGACGCGAACATCGCGCGTATGGCACCGAAGTCAAACAGCGTCTCCATCAGCGCCGCATAGTCGGTCACCGGGTCGATCACCTCGACCGTCATTGCGCCAACCATCTCGGTGCCCAGCCGGCCTAGATCGATATCGGCCGTCTCCGTCGTCTTGTAGCTGTCGATCACCTTGCTGCGGGCATAGACCGCGTCGGTGATCTTCTCCGGCGCCGGCCCGCCATTGGAGATATTGTACTTGATGCCGAAATCACCCTCCGGCCCGCCCGGATTGTGGCTGGCTGACAGCACCAGCCCACCAAAGGCCTTGTAGTGCCGGATCACGTGGCTCGCCGCGGGCGTCGACAATATCCCGTCACGCCCCACCAGCACCCGGCCGAAACCATTGGCGGCCGCAATGCGGATGGCCTTCTGGATGGCCACGTCATTGTAGAAGCGCCCGTCCCCGCCAATCACCAGCGTCTGCCCGGCAAAACCTTCAAGGCTATCGAAGATCGCCTGGATGTAGTTCTCGACATAATTGGGCTGCTGGTAGACGGTCACCCGCTTGCGCAAGCCCGACGTGCCCGGCTTCTGATCGGCATAGGGGGTGGTCTTAATTGTCTGGATCGTCATTGGTCTTGAGCCCGGTAATGGTGGCGTAGAGGTCGGCATAGCGCGCCGCGCTCGTCTCCCAGGAGACTTCAGATTTCATTCCTCGCCGCTGGATCTTCTTCCAGCGTTTGTCGTCGGCATAAAGGCGCACCGTCCGGCGGATCGCCTCATAGAGCGCATGCGCGCTGTTCGGGTCGAACACGATACCCGTCGCCACCTCGGCCGCGATAGCCGCCGGATTGGCGTCGATCACGGTGTCGGCAAGCCCGCCGATACGGCTGACCACAGGCACGCAGCCATAGCGCAGCCCGTAGAGTTGGGTCAGCCCGCACGGCTCGAAGCGCGAGGGAATGAGGATGGCATCGCTGCCCCCCTGCATCAGATGGCTCAGCGCTTCATCATAGCCGGTAATGATGCCTACCTTACCCGGATGGCGCTGCCATGCGCGCCGAAAACCCTCCTCGAGATAGGCCTCGCCCGAACCCAGCACCGCCAGCCGCCCACCCAGATCGACCAGGCCATCCACAGCCTGCAACAACAGGTCCATGCCCTTCTGATCGGTCAGCCGGCTGATCACGCAGAACAGCGGCCCGTCGGTGCCATCGAGCTCGAACCTATCCACCACCGCCTGCTTGTTGGCCTGGCGGCCCTGGATGGTATTGGCGGTGAAGGTGCGGACCAGCGCGGCGTCGGTCGCCGGGTTCCAGGCATCGGTGTCGATGCCGTTGAGGATACCCACAACCGTATCGGCTCGGCCGTTCAGCAGCCCCTCGAGCCCCATGCCAAATGTCGGCGTGCGGATTTCATCTGCATAGTTGGGGCTGACCGTGGTGACATAGTCAGCGCATTCCATGCCCGATTTGAGGTAGGAAATGCCGCCGTGATACTCTATGCCGCCCACCCCGAAAGCATGTGGCGGCAGACGCAACTGGCCGAAAATCTCGGGACCGAAGAAGCCCTTGAAGGCGATGTTGTGAATGGTCATCACCGTCTTCACATTCTTGCCCGGGCCGAACTTGATATAGGCGGGCGCCAGCCCGGCCTGCCAGTCATGCGCGTGGATGATCTGCGGGTGATACCCATCGACTAGGCCCATGGCCAGTTCCGCCGCGACCCAGCCCAGCGCCGCAAAGCGCTTCCAGTTGTCCGGCCAGTCCCAGCCATCGGGGCCGACATAGGGGTTGCCCGGCCGGTCGTAGAGCGCCGGCGCATCGATGACGATGACATCGATCCCCTCGACCCGGGCTGCGATGAGCTTGGCCGGCACACCGAACAGATCGGCCAGTTCCTTGACCACTCGGCCGCGGCTCAGCTTGGCCATGACGGCCGGATAGCCCGGCACCAGCGTACGCATGGTGACGCCGTGGCTGCTCAGCGCCCCCGGCAGGGCGCCCGCCACGTCGGCGAGCCCCCCGGTCTTGATCAGCGGATAGACCTCGGACGCAACCGAGAGAACTTCAATCATCGGCCCGCCAGATATTTGTTGATCATCGCCTGGGTGACAAGCGTCACACCGTCATCGGAGCGCCGGAACCATTTGGCATCGAATTCGGGGTCCTCGCCAACCACCAGCCCCTCGGGGATGTTGACGCCGCGGTCGATCACAACCTTGGTGAGCCGCGCATTCCGCCCGATATCGCAATAGGGCAGCACCACCGCCTCGTTGAGCATCGAATAGGAATGCACCCGCGAGCCGGTCGACAGCAGCGTCCGCTGCAGATGCCCCCCCGAGACAATACAATCGCCCGAGACCAGCGAATTGACCGCCGAGCCGCGCCGCCCGTCGAAATCGTGCACGAACTTGGCCGGCGGGGTGATCTCCGCATAGGTCCAGATCGGCCAGTCCCGATCATAGAGATCGAGCTGCGGCTCGATATCGGTCAGGTCGATCGAGGCCTTCCAATAGGCGTCGATCGTGCCCACATCGCGCCAATAGGCCACGTCTTCCTTGCTCGAGCGCACACAGGACCGCGTGAAGCGGTGCGCCCAGGCCGTGCCGTTCTTGACGATATAGGGGATGATGTCCTTGCCGAAATCGCGGCTGGAGCCTTCCGTGGCCGCGTCGCGGCGCAGCTGTTCCATCAGGAACCGCGTCTCGAACACATAGATGCCCATCGAGGCAAGCGCCGTATCCGGGCGGTCGGGAATGCTCGGCGGGTCTTTCGGCTTCTCGATGAAATCGACCACGCGATCGCGCCCGTCCACATGCATCACGCCGAAGCCCACGGCCTCCATGCGCGGCACTTCCAGGCACCCGATGGTGACGTCGGCGCCCGTGTCCACATGCTGGCGCAGCATGATTTCGTAGTCCATCTTGTAGATATGGTCGCCCGCCAGAATGACGATATAGCGCGCGCCGTAATCCTCGATGATGTCCATGTTCTGGTACACGGCGTCGGCCGTGCCGGCATACCACATGTCCTCGGCCACCCGCTGGCTGGCCGGCAGCACGTCGAAGCTCTCGTTGCGCTCGGGCCGCAGGAAGTTCCACCCGCGCGACAGATGCCGGATCAGGCTGTGCGCCTGATACTGCGTCGCCACCGAAATGCGACGAATGCCCGAATTGATCGCGTTGGAGAGCGCAAAGTCGATGATGCGCGACTTGCCGCCGAAATAGACCGCGGGCTTGGCGCGCCGGTCGGTCAATTCCATCAGGCGCGTGCCGCGTCCACCTGCCAGCACATAGGCCATGGCCTCGCGGGCCAGCGGCGATGGTACTCTGTAGTCTGCCATTCTTTTCTAACCCTCCACTACTGCCCGTTTTCCGGGACTATTGCACTCAGCCGGCTCACGCCGGTTCATACTTCAGAAACAGCGTCGATAGCGGCGGCAGGTAGATTTCCGCCTCCGCCGGCCAATGTTCGCCCTCCACGGCATAGGCCTCGACCGCACCCTGGTTGCCGGTGTTGGAACCGGCATACCAGCCCGCATCGGTATTGATGCGTTCCACCCATTTGCCGGCCAGCGGCATGGGGATCTTGTACCCGCTGCGTGGCACGGGCGTGAAATTGGACACCACCAGGATCGGATCGCTCCCCGGCGCCTTGCGCAGCCAGGCAAACACCGAATTGGCGTAGTCGTTGCCGATCACCCATTCGAATCCGTCGGGCTCGTTGTCGCGCTCATGCAGCGCCGGCAATTGCCGGTAGGCCACGTTGAGGTCGGCCACCAGCCGCCGCATGCCTTCATGCATGCCGGCATCGAGCAGATACCAGTCGAGCGACTTGCCATCGGCCCACTCGTCCCGCTGCGCGAACTCCTGCCCCATGAACAGCAGCTTCTTGCCCGGATGCCCCCACATGAAGGCGTAATAGGCCCGCAGGTTCGCAAATTTCTGCCAGTCGTCGCCCGGCATCTTTTCCAGCAGCGACTTCTTGCCATGCACCACTTCATCATGGCTGAGCGGCAGCACGAAATTCTCCGAAAACGCATAGACCATGCCGAAGGTCATGTCGTTGTGGTGGAATTTGCGGTGCACGGCCTCGCGGCTCATGAAACGTAGAGTGTCGTTCATGAACCCCATGTTCCACTTGAACCCGAAGCCCAGCCCACCGGTGAAAGTGGGGTGGCTGACGCCCGGCCATGAGGTGGATTCCTCGGCGATCATGAACGTGCCAGGATGCAGCCGATAGGTCTCCGTATTGACCCGGCGGATGAACTGGACCGCCTCCAGATTCTGGTTGCCGCCGAACTTGTTGGGCACCCACTCGCCCTGCTGGCGCGAATAATCCAGATAGAGCATCGACGCCACCGCATCGACGCGCAGCCCGTCGATATGGAATTTCTCCAGCCAGAAGAGGGCATTGTTGACCAGGAAGGCCACCACCTCCTTGCGCCCGAAATTGTAGATCGCGGTGTTCCAGTCGGGATGGTAGCCCTGCCGCGGATCGGCATGCTCATAGAGCGCCGTGCCATCGAAATTGGCCAGGCCATGCGCATCGGTCGGGAAATGCGCCGGCACCCAGTCGAGAATGATGCCGAGCCCGGCCTCATGCGCTGCATTGACGAACCGCGCGAACGCCGCCGGATCGCCATGCCGCGATGTCGGCGCATACATGCCGGTGGGCTGATAGCCCCAGCTCGGATCGAACGGATGCTCGCTGACCGGCAGCAGCTCGATATGGGTATAGCCCATGTCCGCCGCATAGGGCACGAGCTGCTCGGCAAGCTGGTCATAGCTCAGGAAGCCGCCATCCGGCCGCCGCCGCCAGCTTCCCAGATGCACCTCGTAGATCGACATCGGCGTGCGGCGCCAGTCGCGGGTGGCACGCTCTTCCAGATACCGGCTGTCCGTCCAGGTAAACTCGGTCGGGTCGGGTACCACCGAAGCCGTGCGCGGCCGCATTTCCGATTGCCGCGCAAAGGGATCGGCCTTGAGCGGCAGCACCACCCCGTCCGGCCCCACGATCTCGTATTTGTAGAGCGTCCCCGTGCCCAGCACCGGGATGAACACTTCCCAGATGCCGGTCTCGAGGCGATTGCGCATCGGATTGCGCCTGCCGTCCCAGTCGTTGAACGGCCCTACCACGCTGACGCGCTGCGCATTGGGCGCCCACACCGCAAAATGCGTGCCGTGGATGCCCTCGAATTCCATTTCATGCGCGCCGAGCTTGTCGAACAGGCGCAGATGGCTGCCTTCGCCGATGTAATAGTCGTCCATCGGCCCCAGCACCGGTCCGAAGGAATAGGGGTCATAGACATCCCATTCCCCCCCAACATTGCTGGCGTGATAGCGGATAGGCTGGTGGCTCTTGAGCGCCACCTTGCCCTCGAAGAACCCGCCGGCATGGCGCGGGATCAAATGCCCAAGCTCCGTCCCGTCCAGCCCGTAGGCCGCCAGCGTCTCGGCATGCGGAATGAATGCGCGCAGCACCCACTGCCCGTTGACCTCATGCAGGCCAAGCAGCGCAAACGGGTTGTGGTGGCGACCGTTGACGATCGCATCCACTTCCTTCGAATCGGCTTGCCAGTCTTCCTTGGTCACACGCACGTCCCCCCCAAGGCGATCGCCGGCCTACTGCCAACTCGCCTGAACCACAAATGTCGGACGGTTCCGGTCTTTCGCGCCAGTTGCCGCCCCCTGTCTGCCATTACTCGGCCGCTGTCGAAACGCCCCAGATATCCTGCGCATATTGCCGGATCGTCCGGTCCGACGAGAAGAAACCGCAACGCGCCGTGTTGCGGATCGCTATGGCGTTCCAGCGTCCTTTGTCCTGCCAGATGGCGTCCACCTCCGCCTGCGCCGCTGAATAGGCGTCGAAATCGCGCGCCACCATGAACCAGTCGTGGTCGTAGAGACCCCCGATCAGATCGCGATAGCGGTGGGGGTCGTCCGGCGAGAACACGCCCGAAGAAATGGCCTCCAGCGCCTCCTTGAGCCGCGGCGAATTGTCGATCGCCGTCCGCGGCACTTCGCCCTTGCTGCGCTTCTCGTTCACCTCTTCCGCGGTCAGGCCGAAAATCACGATATTGTCTGGCCCCGCTTCCTTGTGCATTTCCACATTGGCGCCATCCATCGTGCCGATGGTGATGGCGCCATTGGCCATGAACTTCATGTTGCCCGTGCCCGACGCTTCCATCCCCGCGGTCGAAATCTGCTCGCTGAGATCTGCTGCCGGCACGATCACCTCGGCCAGGCTCACATTGTAGTTGGGCAGGAACACCACCTTGAGCAGGCCGCGCACCGCCGGGTCATGATTGATGACCTTGGCGACGTCGTTGATCAGCTTGATGATGAGTTTGGCGTTCCAGTATCCCGGTGCCGCCTTGCCCGCGAATATCTTAACGCGCGGCACCCATTCCCGTTCCGGATGCGCGCGAATTTCGTCATATAGAGCAACGGCTTGGATAATATTGAGTAACTGCCGCTTGTATTCGTGGATGCGCTTGATCTGCACATCGAACATGGCGTCCGGCGAAACGACGACGTTGAGACGGTCCTTGATCAATTGCGCCAGGCGCTGCTTGTTGGCCTGCTTGACCGCCGCGAACTGCCCCTGGAATGTCGGGTCGGCGGCGTGCGCATCGAGCCCGCGCAGCAGGTCGATATCGTCGAGGAATTCCGGCCCGATCCGCTCGCTGATCAGCTTGGTCAGCCCCGGATTGCACTGCATCAGCCAGCGCCGCGGCGTGATGCCGTTGGTCTTGTTGTTGATGCGCTCGGGATAGAGCCGGTGCAGGTCCGAAAACACGGTCTGCTTCATCAGTTCGGTATGCAGCGCCGACACGCCATTGATCGAATGCGAGCCGACAAACGCCAACTGCCCCATGCGCACGCGGCGGCCGCCTGCCTCATCGATCAGCGATACATTGGCGATCTGCGCATCGCTGAACTTGGCACGGTTGCGCGCATCGTTCAGCACATCGGCATTGATCTGGTAGATGATCTGCATGTGCCGCGGCAGCAGCCGCTCCAGCAGCGCCACCGGCCAGCTCTCCAGCGCCTCGGGCAGCAGCGTATGGTTGGTGTAGCCGAACGTGCCGCGGGTCAGCTTCCACGCATCGGCCCATTTGATCCCATTGTCGTCGACCAGGATGCGCATGAGTTCGCAGATCGAGATGGCCGGGTGGGTGTCGTTGAGCTGGATGGCAACCTTGTCGGGCAGCGAGCCCAGATCGCCATATTGCTGCAGATGGCGCCGCACGATGTCCTGCAGGGACGCCGACGAGAAGAAGAACTCCTGGCGCAGCCGCAATTCCTGCCCCGCTGCAGTCGAATCTGCCGGATAGAGCACGCGGGTGATGGCTTCGGCCCTGGAGCTTTCCTCGAGCGCCCCGATATGGTCGCCGGAGTTGAACTTGTCGAGCAGGATCGGGTCGATCGGTTGGGCGCTCCACAGCCGCAGCGTGTTCACGCGCGCCCCCCGCCAGCCCACGATCGGGGTATCATAGGCCACCGCCAGCACATGGTCGTTGGGGCGCCATTCCTGCCGCACCGTGCCGTCCGGATCGGTCACCGGCTCGACATGGCCGCCAAAGCCGACTTCATAGGCGCTTTCGCGCCGCTCGAATTCCCACGGATTGCCGTGCGCCAGCCATTCTTCCGGCAGTTCGACCTGCCAGCCCTCGCTCATTTCCTGGCGGAACAGGCCATGCACATAGCGGATGCCATAGCCATAGGCGGGGATCTTCACCGAGGACATGGATTCAAGGAAGCACGCGGCGAGACGGCCCAGGCCGCCATTGCCCAGCGCTGCATCGGGCTCCAGATTGATCAGGTCGCCCAGATCGACATTGAGGTTCTTGAGCGCCTCGCGCACCGGCTCGATCAGGCCGACATTGCTCATCGCATCGCGCATCAGCCGGCCGATCAGGAACTCCAGGCTGAGGTAATAGACGCGCTTGTTCGATGTCCGCCACGTTTCGCGCGAGGATTCCATCCAGCGATCCATGACGCGGTCGCGCACCGCCATGATAGTTGCCGCCAGCCAGTCGTGCCGCCGCGCGACAATAGGATCCTTGCCGACGGAGTAGATCAACCTTTCCAGGATTTCGGCCTGAATGGCCTCAACGGTAGTGGCGCGGGGTTCCGGCGTAGGGGCGTCGTAAACGATCGGCTGTTGCGGCATATCGCAATCCAGATTTCATGACGATGTATTCCCCTCTAGAGACTTTAGTCTTGCACTTAATTTGGGCAGGCGGAAGCCCCCAAAGCGCGTTCCGCTATGCGGGTTGCTCAGGGTGCGTGCTTTTCTCCACGGCGTTTTCCGCCTCATCCTCGGCCACATTGACGCCGCTCTCATGCGCCTGGTCCTGCGCATTGCTGATCAGCAACTGGCCGAGATTTCGCCAGTCCTCGCCAGCCAACTGCCTGTCGAAGCGCTGCCGATCGCGGTCCCGAACACCTTCCACCACTTCAGCGGCCTCCTCGTCGCTGGCTCCAAGCATTCTGATCGCCTCGCCGCCAAGCACCAGCGCCGACTCGAAAGCCTCGCGCTGCTGGAATTCGACACCGGCGCGGATGAGTTCGATGGCATGCGACCGGTCGAAGGCTCGGGCCATCACCCGCACCAGCGGAAATTCGTCCCTCAGCATTTCCGCGATGCGCGTGGTCTGTTCCCGCCGGTCCGTGCAGATCAGGATGACGTCGGCAGTGCCGGCACCCGCCGCCCTCAGGATATCGAGCCGTGTGCCGTCCCCGTAATAGACCTTGAAGCCGATCTGCGCTGCCGCCCGGATCATCTCGGTATCGTTGTCGATGATCGACACCGAGTGACGCATGGCCAGCAGCGGCTGGCTGGCGATCTGTCCGAAGCGGCCAAAGCCGATGATCAGCACCTTGGCGGAGAGCTCGCTCACCTCCTCCACCCCGTCCATCGACTGCACCAGGTCCCTGGGCAATACGAGACGCAACCCGATGATGAAGAACGGCGTCAACACCATCGAGACGATCACCGTCGCGGTGAAGATTGCGTTGGTCGGCGCATCGATGATCCCCGCCGCAACCGCCGTGGTATAGAGCACGAAGGCGAATTCTCCGCCCTGTCCCATCAGCACTGCGCGCTCCAGCGCCTCGGCATGCTTGGATTTCAGCAGCCGCGCAATGACATAGATCGCCCCCGCCTTGACCAGCATATAGGCCACGACGCTGATGGCGATGATCTGCCAGCTGCCGGCCACGATCGTCAGGTCCAGCGACATGCCAACGGCAAGGAAGAACAGCCCCAGCAGGATACCGCGGAACGGCTCGACATCGGCCTCGAGCTGATGCCGGAACGCCGAGGTGGAGAGCAAAACACCCGCCAGAAATGCGCCCATCGCCATCGACAGCCCGCTCGCCTGGAACAGCAAGGCTGCCCCCAGCACCACCAGCAGCGCCGCGGCCGTCATCACCTCGCGCAGCTTGCTCGAGGCCAGCAGCGCAAAGAACGGGTTCATGATGCGTTGTCCGAGGAAGATCAGCAGCACCACGGCGCCGATCGGCGCCCCAATGCCCACGAGGCGCGCCACTAGGCCGGCGTCCTCGCCGCTCGTTGGCGCCAGGATCGCGACCACCGCCAGCAGCGGCACGATGGCCAGGTCTTCCAGCAGCAGGATCGAAACCATGCGCTGTCCGCTATCGGTCGCCAGTTCCCCGCGCTCGCCCAGGATCTGCATGACGATTGCCGTCGAGGTCAGCACGAACCCCATGCCGAAGATGAAGGCCACCACCGGCGCAAATCCCAGCAGCACGCCCACCCCAGTCAGCAGCGCTCCGCTCACCAGCACCTGGATCACCCCCAGCCCGAATATCTGCTTGCGCAGCGCCCATAGCTTGGATGGCTCCATTTCGAGCCCGATGATGAAGAGGAACATCACGACGCCGAGTTCGGCTGTGGTCAGCACCGATTCCGGATCGCTGATCAAGCCGATTCCAGACGGTCCCAGCAGCAGCCCCGCCGCCAGATAGCCCAGCACCGACCCGAGGCCCATCCGCTTGAACAGTGGCACCCCGATCACTGCCGCGCCCAGCAGCGCCACCACTGGAATCAGATCGACGCCATGCGCCGCAGCGTCCGCCGCATGCCCGACAACTTCACCCGCCACGAGAGTCTCCGCACCCAATTCAGGCAGCGACTCTTTCGCTCCCGGGCGAGCCCGTCAAGCGCCATCGCAGCATGGGCAATCTACCGGGCGGGCTCCATGCCGCTCGGTTAAGGTGTGCCGCGGATCGGCAACGACCGTTGCTGCAACGTTCCGTTGAGCAAGCCTGGCGGCGGCAGTCGACCGCCCCATCCGGCTTCGCTAGTGTGCCGCCCGGATTCGCATTCTCCTCAAGGTTCCCCCATGCCCCGCAAGATCATCATCGATACCGACCCCGGCCAGGACGATGCCGTCGCCATGTTGCTGGCGCTGGCCTCCCCCGCCGAATTGGAGGTGCTGGGCATTGTGGCCGTGGCCGGCAATGTCGGCCTGCACCATAACGCCAGCAACGCCCGCAAGATTGTCGAGCTCGCCGGCCGTCCCGATATCCCGGTCTATGCCGGCTGCGCCCGCCCGATGCGCCGCCATCTGGTGACGGCCGAGCACGTGCATGGCGAAACCGGCCTCAACGGCCCCGACCTGCCCGATCCCACCATTCCGCTGCAGGCCCAGCACGGCGTCGACTATCTCATCGATACCTTGATGGCAGCCGAGCCCGGCACCATCACCCTCTGCACGCTCGGGCCGCTGACCAATATCGCCATGGCCCTGGTCAAGCAGCCGGCCATCGCCGAGCGCATAGCCGAGATCGTCATGATGGGCGGCGCCTATTTCGAAGTCGGCAACATCACGCCGGCTGCCGAATTCAACATCTATGTCGATCCCGAGGCCGCCGACGTCGTGCTGCGCTGCGGCGCGCCCATCACCATGCTGCCCCTCGACGTCACCCACCAGATCCAATCCACCCCCGAGCGTCTCGCCGCCATCCTCGGCCTTGGCAACCGCTCCGGCCAGGCGGTCCACGCCATGCTGACCTTCTCGGAGACCTTCGATCTGCTCAAATATGGCTGGGCCGGCGCCCCGCTGCACGATCCCACCGTCATCGCCTATTTGTTGCAGCCCGACCTGTTCGAGGGCCGCCACTGCAATGTCAGCATCGAAACCGCCAGCGAACTGACCATGGGCATGACCGTCGCCGATTACTGGCACGTCACCGGCAAGGTGCGGAACGTCACCTATCTCCGCAATGGCAACGCGGAAGGCTTCTTCAAACTGCTGACCGAGCGGCTGGCCCGGCTGCCTTAGGGAGCACGCGCGCAGCAAAACCGAAGAATTGCACCAGCATGCTTGCAGCTGTCTTGCCCATTTCCGGGCAAGCCTGCCCATCTTGGCAACCGCTGGCCCGAGGCGTAGTGTCCGCCTCCCAAACCGAGACCGCCCCATGGACGCCTTCACCCTCCTCACGTTCACCATTGCCTATGCCATCGCCGTTCTGGTTCCCGGCCCCGGCGTCGCGGCCGTAGTGGCGCGGGCACTGGGCGGCGGCTTCAAGGGCGCCTTCCCCATGGTATTGGGCATTCTGGCCGGCGATCTGGTCTATTTCGTTTTCGCCGTCTTCGGGCTGGCGGCCATTGCCACCTGGTTCGGCCCGCTCTTTGTCATCGTCCGCTGGGCCGGCGCGGCCTATCTGCTCTACATCGCCTGGAAGTTCTGGACCGCCCGCCCCGGTGCCGAGCAGATGAAGCCCAAAAGCGAAGACGGCTGGCGTACCTTCCTCGCCGGCTTCTCGCTGACCATGGGCAACCCCAAGACCATCGTCTTCTACCTCGCCATCCTGCCCACCGTGATTCCGCTCGATCAGATGAACCCGGTCGCCTTCGCCGAACTGACCTTCATCGTGGTCGTGGTGCTGCTGATCATCGGTTGCGGCTATGCCTGGCTGGCCTCGGCCGCCCGCGAAATGTTCAAGAGTCCGCGCGCTCTGGGCCGTCTCAACAAGACGGCCGGCGCCATGATGGCCACCGCCGCCGGCCTCGTCGTCTGGCAACACTGACCGGCCCGCGTGAGCGGAGGTACCGTCCTTATCCGACAGGAGCGAGGGTATGGTGGGCCCACCAGGACTCGAACCTGGAACCAGACCGTTATGAGCGGTCGGCTCTAACCATTGAGCTATAGGCCCGTCGCGTCGAAACGCCTGCGTTTCCTAGGGTCTCGAACGATGCGCGGTCAAGGGCGTTTCTGTCCCCGTTTCGACCAAATCCGCCTTTGTTCCGCTCATTCTGTCCCCGTCCTGTCCCCGTAACCGCCTTTGTTCTTATCGGTCATTTCCGGGTGCCCCAGAGTTCCAGCATATGCAGGCACTTCGGATCGGACGGGGCCATTATGCCCAACTGAAAGCCGCCGTTCTTCGCGATGCTGGGTATGTGCTTTTCCATCGCGTTCACATCGGTTTCCGCGCACGTTTCTGTCGAGAAGGCAAACTGCGCGCGCGTGGGGGTATAGCCTGTGAGGATCTGGTCGGACAGTGTCACGAGCGCGTAGAGGCGGTCATTGGTCCAGCGCCAATCATCCGACGTGATGGGGATGGCGACCTCAACTGCGTGTCGTCGCTCGCACGTGATCCTAGCGGTTGAGAACATGGCCTGGTCCTGGCCACGCATCTCGCTGAGCATGCACTCGTCGTAGGATTTTGGCGATATCAGGTACTGCACGCCGAACGCGCCGCCCACCAACAAGACCACCGCGGCTACCGCCGCGGTGGCTATCACTATCGGTCTCATCGTTGCCCCTCTACCTCTGGGGCTACCGTCGCCTCTTCGCGGTGATCGCGTCAACAGCGCTCTGCTGGTGATCGGGATGATGGTGTCCATAGGTGCGCTCGAGCATCTGGACGCTCATGCCCAAGAATCCGGCGGCGTCCCAGAGATCGGCCCCATTCTGCATCATCCAAGTTGCCGCCGTGTGCCGGAGCACGTGCGGCGTCACGTCAGGTCCGAGCCCTGCAGCGGCAACAGCGCTCGCAAAACCTTTGTTGACCTCCCCGATCGCGGATCCGTTGTACTCGACCACGTACTTTTTGGAGATCGTGTCATCGCCACGGTCCTTAGCCCACCGCCGCATATGTGCGAGCAAACGGGGCGGTAAGCGAGCCGGTGGCTGCCTTTTTTTTGTCTCGGCTCGCCCGTGCGGACGACGATAGAGGACGCCTTGGTCTAGATCGACGTAGCCCGACCCTGGCGTCACCGACAGGGAAGCGCCGCAGATCGCGGCCGCGCGGGTGCCGGTATAGAGACCGACGATAGTGAACCTGGCGAGGTGCCGCCATGGACGCTTCGCCGTCGGCTTGCCGTTCTGATACTCGCGATGGCGCCAGCACTTCCAGATAAACTGGGCAGCCTCCGATCGAGTGAGCCACCGCTCCTTTGCGCCCGACCGCGGGGGCAAAGTCACCTCAATGACTTCGCGCGTGTAGCCCTCGGACCGGTGGAAATTTATGGCGGCACGCATGTCTTCGAGCTCACGGCGGGCACCGGCGGCTGTCACCAGGCGGGGCGGCCTACCCGTCTTTTCCGGCTTAGCTGACTTCCAGGGCTGACCGACGCGCCACGTGGTGTACTCGCGGCATGTTTTGCCAGTGACTTCTGCAAGGGTTTTGCCTTGCCACCACTCGCCGAGCTGTAGCAGCCGCTCGGAAGTCTTGCCAGGCCGTGCGTGACCTGGCGCCACTTCCTCGGAATACAGCTGCAAGACGTCAGTGACGAGGATGTTCGCCGCCGGTCGGTCTTTTTCGCGGTCTGGCCTATATTTCGCGGCTATGTATTCGGCGAGCTGCTTTTCAGCTTCTTCGCGCTCATGCGGAGAGCAGCCAGTGACGACGCTGCTCTCACCATCCCTGATGATCCAGACGCTCCGCTTCCGAAGCTTGCCTGTCGTCTTGTCGTGCTCGGTTGGCTTGAGCCAAAGCCTGGCGCCCTTGGAATTACGCGACAACTCAATCTCCAACGGCGAACCGCCGAAGCGGTGAAAATGATGCGGCGCCCGTGCCGCTCGACTTCGATCTTCCCCGAGACCACCGCCTGACGCAACTGATACCGGCTGATTGCCCCGGCAAACTCCGGAAGGGCCAGTACGTCGTCGATCGCGAGCGGCGCCTCGTCGTGCACCACTTGGCTGGGGTCCGAGGATCGCATCGCCACGCTACTGCGCTGCACCGCAAGCGACGGGATCGAGATCGAATATGAATCGAAATCAGTGAACATGAAAAAATGGTCGCCCGCAAACACCGGGCGGTCAACATGCAGGCGATCAACATCGTAAATATTTGAAAACGCCGAGGAACTTCACCCCGCGCACCTGGAACTTCACCTCGAAGTTCACCTGTGTGGGGTGAAGTTCAGGGGGAAGTCGACACCCTCCCCGGCGACCAGGCACCGCAGATTTGATATCGTCGCTCTGGACTCCTATCCCGATTCAAAATTAGAACATAACAGGAACAAGTAGGAGGCGGCGATGGCATGGTTTCTGACGAAGATCGATGGCCGTGATCCAGCGAAGCTACGGCTCACGGAGGCCGAGGCGTGGGCAATGTGGCGCGAAGGGTTTCGTTTCGCGGAGTTCAACCCCGAGAGCGACGAATACCGGTTGAGCAGGCCATACGCGGTCGCTGAGAACAGGGATAAGGGCACTTTGGCCATCAGTCAGCAGTGAGCAACTCGCCTCCATCCCGGGAGTTCTACCGTCCGCGGATTGGTGCCGCTGCGGCCGCTGGCCTGCTCATCGTATGCAGGTGCGACCTCTGCCGGCGGAGTCGGATCTACCTGGCGACAGACCTGGTTCAGATCTACCACCCACAGGCGTTCCTCGACGACCTGTTTGGGGGGCGTTGCCCCAGGTGTCAGAGCGGTGGGTTCTGGCACGTCAGAGAGCGATACCCGTCCGACAGCGACGTCGGGCGGCTGCAGGTGCGTCGGCTGTCCGGGATCAGGACGACCCAGCTTTGGCGCGACGAACTCTACTCGGCGCCAAATGTTGCTGATTAGATGGCAGCGGGACGAGCCGTAACCTCTGGCCCAGCTAGCGACCTGACCGAGCCTTCTCCCGCAGCAGGTAGACGCTAACCGCTGCCGCAACCGTTACGACCAACTCCGCTTCCTCGAATTGCGGGTCGCGTCCTTCTAACAAGTGGCGACCCTGTTCCGACGTGAAACCCCACAGCTTCCTGATGGCTTCGTCCATCGGCTTTGGAAAGTTCAGCCGCCCGATGATCGGACCTAGGGTGTCGGTGGTGGCATCATATTGGCGGGCAACGCACTCGAGTGCGGCCATGCCATGTTGAATCGCTCCCGACACGTCGGGTTTGGGACGCCTTGAGATGTCCCGCAGAGCCTCATGTATTTCGTTTGCAGCAGTAGGTGCACCTGACGCCATCATGGTGGAGACGGCATCCTTAGTCGCCAATTCGAAGACTTCGGAGCCGCGGGCGACGATGCGACCATCCTCCATCTTCCAGCCAATGCCATGTTCACGGAAGACCCCGTTGAGACGACGGGCGAAATCCTCTTCCTTTCCGAAGTCCGAGTAGTTCCCCCGTAGTTTGACGAAGATCCTCTCCGCTAGATCATAAATCTTGAACCAGGGTGCATCCGCGATCAGATACTGCACCTCAGTCTCGATATTGCCGGAAGACCAATTGTTGAGGTCTGGCCTGCGGAGCAGCACCTCGCAGACCACGTCGCGCATACTGCTGGGGCCCAGACCGGCAGCGTAGCCCAGCATGAGCACCGCATCCCGCACGACATCGGGCGCGTCTTCACGCACCACGATTTCCGCGTCAGGAGCATGGAAGCCGAAGCGATCCGAGAACGACCCATCTGTTGTAGACATGATCCACCAGCTACTTACTGCAAATTGACGACCGGCTTCTGGGAGTCCGTGTATTCCGCGGTCAAACGTCCACACATGCCCAGATCCTCGATCAATAGTTATCGGACCCGCCTGACGCCAGGGCAGCGAGCACCTCGCGCTC
>NZ_JAKFDJ010000109.1:0-3554 GCF_036676215.1 Devosia sp.
GCCGGGATATAGATGTAGAACCGCCCCTCGTGCTTGATCAGCTCCGGGGCCCAGACCGAGCCGATATTGGTCTTCAACGCCGCGGTCACCGGGGTCCAGTTCACCAGGTCGCGGGAGCGCCAGATGACCAGCCCCGGATAGGCGTCGAAGGTCGAGAACGTCATGTAGTAGTCGGCGCCGTCCTTCAGGATCGAAGGATCGGGATGGTCGCCCGCCAGGATCGGATTGAGATAGGTCCCGTTCCCGAGATCGGCCTTGCGCTGCCCCTCAGGCCCTTGAGCCCAGGGTCGCTGCGCGGGCGCGGCCAGGGCTGGGAGAGCGGCGGTCGCCGCACCGATCGCGAGGGTTCCGAACGCCCCCCGGCGCGTGACCGCCGTCATCTCAGGCTCTCCTAGAACTTGTAGCGGACGCCGACATAGTACTGGCGGCCCGTGTGCACGTATTCCTCCGAGCTCTCGCGGGTCGACGAGATCCAGCGGTCGTCGAACTCGTCGGTCAGGTTGATCCCCTCGAAGGTGAAGGTCACCTGATCGGTCAGCTTGAACGTGGCGGCCACGTCGACGTTCAGGGTCTTGTGCTTGCCGCGCACGTCGTTGCCGTTGCCGCCCGGCACCGTGGAGAGATAGCCCTCCCGATACGAGGCCGAGACCCGACCCGTCAGGCGATCGGCCTCATAGTACAGGGTGGTGTTCCACGAGCTTGGCGACAGCCCTACCAGCGGCTGCACGACGGTGGCGCCCGTGGCGACGTTGGTCATGTATTCGATGTCGGACTTCACGTGGGTGTAGTTGACGATGCCGCCGAACTTGTCGAACGGCGCCGGCAGGAAGGTGAAAGGCCGTTGCAGGCTGATCTCGTAGCCTTCCAGCTTGCCGCCCTCGGTGTTCAGCTGCTGGGTGACGGTGAAGATCGTGTCGAGCGTGTTGTTGTTCGACAGGATGCTGGCCGGCAGGCCGGTCTCGCGGAACGGCATGGTCGAGGCCGCAGACTGGATGTAGCTCTTCAAGTCCTTGCGGAACAGGCCGAGGGTAAGCTGGGTCTCGGAGTCGGGATACCACTCGAACGACAGGTCGTAGGTGTTGGCGCGGATCGGTTCCAGCAACGGGTTGCCGATATTCAGCGTCTGGGACGCATTGGTGATCGAGCCCCCCGGCGTCAGGTTTGGAAGCTGCGGCCGCGACATCACCTTCGAGGCGCCGAAGCGGATGAAGATGTTGTCGCGGGGCTCCAGGACCAGGTTCAGGGACGGCAGGGTGTCGGCATAGTCGCGCACCACGGTGACGAAGTTGGTCCCGACGAAGCCGCGCGAGATCTGGTCGGTCTTGGCCCGCCGCACGCCCACATTGCCGCGCAGCGGCATGCCGGCGATCTCGGTGTCGAAGTCGGCCTGGATGTAGAATGACAGGTCCTTCTCGCGCACGGAGCGGTTGGCGCCGCGCTGATTGGCCGCCGACAGCCGGAAATCGCCGTACTGGTTGACGCAGTCGCAGTTGATGCCAAGCGCCGCCGCCACCTTCTCCAGGTCCGGCGACAGCCACGAGGTCGGCGTGCCGCCCGCGCCCAGGTCGAGATTGCGCCCGAATCCGGTGACCAGCTTCGAGAGACTGGCGAGGGTGATGCCGGGCGGCAGCGCCACGGCGCCTTCGGTGATTCCGCCGGTGACAAAGCGGCGCTGTTCCTTGGTGTCGAAATTGTAGTCCTTGAAGAGCAGGCCGCCCTTCAGCTTGATCTGGTCGGTCAGGTCGAAGGCCAGGTCGACGCGGACGTTCTGCAGATCGTTGATGGTCTTGTTCGGCCGCATGCGGATCAGCGAGGCGTCGCCTAGCGCATTGGTCGTACCGAACCGCCAGTTGGCCGCATCCGTGACGTCGAAGCCGTAGTTGAACACCGGCAGCTTCTGGTCGGTGTAGTCGTAGGAATAGTTGTCGCTGTCGTAGCGGTCGAACGAGATCGTGGTCTGGACCGGGTTGCGCTGGATCGACTTCGACTGGCCGTAGATGAAGGTCCCGCGGAAGCGCTCATTGAACTCGTGGGCGATGGTGATCGAGGCCTGGTTGAACTCGGTCGACAGCTCGTCATAGCGGTCCTCGGTGCGGATATCGACGTCGTCGAAGGTCGCCGAGGTCAGGTGCCCCTTGGAGTCGATGACGGCGTTGCGCACGTCGGTCTGGGGGTTGCCCTGTCCCGCCCGGCTGAAGGAGATGACCTCCAGATAGTTTTCGCGGCGGGTGCCATCGAGGATGGCCAGCAGGCCGTCCACGGTGATGGTGGTGGCGTCGGTCGGCTTGAACTGGACCGCCAGGGTCGCCCCCATCCGCTCCCAGTCATAGGTCATCCGGCCATAGCGCGGGATGCGCGGGTGCCAGGCCTGGTTGACCGTGGAATAGGTTCCGACCGGCACATTGCAGGGGCCTGGCGTCTGGAAGCAGCCCGAGGAGTTGGACGGCGTCGCCGGGCTTTCCCAGCGACCGGTGGAGGAGCCTTCCTCCAGGGTGTTGCGGGTGGCGTAGGCCAGTGAGAACAACGCCCCTAGCTTGCCATCGAACCAGGTGTCGCTGATCAGGAAGGTGGCCCGCGGGTCGTATTCCTGGGAGAGGTCGTTGTAGCCGTACTGGGCGCCGGCGGCCATGTTGAAGTCGCCATAGTCAAAGGGCTTGGCCGTGGTCAGGTCGACCGTTGCGCCCAGCGAGCCCTCCTCAGTCTCGGCCGACTGCGACTTGCGCACCGTGATGCGATTGAACAGCTCCGAGGCGAAGATCTGGAAGTCGAAGCCACGGCCGCGGTTCGCGCCGCCCGACCCGTCCTTGCCACCGGTCGTGGCCAGCGCCTCCAGCCCGTTGACCCGCACCCGGGTGAAATCGTTGGAGAGCCCGCGCACCGTGATCGAGCGGCCCTCGCCCCCGTCGCGATCGATGGCCACGCCCGGGATCCGCTGCAGGGATTCGGCCAGGTTCAGGTCAGGGAAGTCGGCGATGTCCTCGGCGTTGATGACGTCGACGATGTCGTTCTCGGCCTTCTTGACCGAGATGGCGCTGGCCAGGCTGGCGCGGAAGCCGGTGACCACGATCTCGTCGACCGTGCTTTCCTTGTCCTGGGCCTGGACCTGCGAGGCGCCGAGCGCCGCGGCCATGGCGATCGCCGAGGCGCCGGTCAGGCGCAGGGTGCGCGAAGTGGTGTTTCCGAACAGCATCGGCATGGGTTCCCTCCCGTTTCCTCTGGCCCCGCTGCATCATCTGCGCGGCTGGGACCCGTTCGCCAGACTCGCTCCAACGCGTCTGACACCGGTATCATTAGCAGAGGATTTTACCTTTGACACCGGTATCATTCAAAAAAGCATGATCTGATACCGAAGAGCGCCAGCTCGTCACGCCGGCGTTACGGTCTCGGGAACTGGAGGGTCAGAACACCACCACGCTGCGGATGCTCTCGCCGGCGTGCATCAGGTCGAAGGCCTTGTTGATGTCTTCCAGCGGCATGACGTGGGTGATCATCGGATCGATCTGGATCTTGCCGTCCATGTACCAGTCGACGATCTTCGGCACGTCGGTGCGACC
>NZ_JAKFDJ010000110.1:0-34886 GCF_036676215.1 Devosia sp.
GGGCATATCGCCCAAGGACAGCGGCGAATATTGGTCTTTGTCTATGTCCGGTTTCAGGAACCAGCGAACCCGACGTAAGCGACCGAAATGGGCGCGAAACGGACGGGCGGATTTCTGGATGAAAGCAGCCGGGCAGGGTAGGGGCCGGTAGCGGAACGACCGCTTCCGGCAAGCGAAGGCGGACCTTCCAACACAGTTCATGATGGCGTCGCGCTTGCCTAGGCCGCGATGCGCTTGCCCGACTCGGCGTCGAACAGATGCACTGAATTGCCCTCGGGCCGGATCTTCAGCATCTGGCCCGGCTGTGTGGTGATGCGCTCACGGAACGCCCCCATGATCTCGTTGCTGGCAAAGCGCGCGACGACGTGCGTTTCGGAGCCCGTCGGCTCGACCGTCAGCACCTCGGCATCGACGCCGTTAGGGTCGAGGCTGAAGTGCTCGGGCCGAACCCCCAGCGTCACTGATCGGCCGGCCGAATTGCCCGGCACCATGCCGAGCGGAATCTTGGTGCCATCGTCAGCGACAAAGCTGCCGCCATCGATCTTGCCTTTGATCATGTTCATCGCCGGTGAGCCAATAAAGCCGGCGACGAACAGGTTCGCCGGACGATCGTAGAGCTCGAGCGGCGTGCCGATCTGTTCGATCACCCCGTCATGCATCACGACGATCCGGTCGGCCATGGTCATGGCCTCGATCTGGTCATGGGTCACATAGACCGTGGTGGTCTTCAGCCGCTGATGGTTCTGCTTGATTTCCGAACGCATTTGCACGCGGAGTTTTGCGTCGAGATTGGACAACGGCTCGTCGAACAGGAACACCGCCGGGTTGCGCACGATGGCGCGGCCCATGGCGACGCGCTGGCGCTGGCCACCCGACAGGTGCCTCGGAAAGCGCTTGAGAAAGGGCTCAAGGCCGAGGATCGAGGCGGCGTTCGCCACCCGTTTCTGCATCTCTTCCTGGTTGACGCGCTGCAACTTGAGCGAGAAGCCCATGTTCTGCTCCACCGTCATATGCGGATAGAGCGCGTAAGACTGAAATACCATCGCAATGTCGCGATCCTTGGGCGCCAGCGTATTGACCACGCGCCCGCCGATCACGATGTCGCCCGAGGTGATTTCCTCAAGCCCGGCGATCATGCGCAGCAGCGTCGATTTTCCGCAGCCCGACGGGCCGACCAGGATCACGAACTCGCCATCGGCGATATCAACGGAGACGCCATGCAGCACTTCCATACTGCCGTAGCTCTTGCGCACATTGTCGATGCTGACAGCACCCATTTAAAACCCCTTCCAGTTGCCTGATGCCGACTAAGCCAGTTCGATGATGCTGCAGCCATAGGCGGGGAGCCTCATGCCGCCTGCCTTCACCTGCGCGTCGCCAAGCAGATCGATGCCCTTTGGAATATTCGGCACGTCGGCCGGCTCGCCCTGCGTGTTGAGGATGAACAGCAGGCGGCGGTCCTTGCTCTCGCGGATGGTCGCTTCGACGCCCGCTGGCATGTCGGCGATGAGCGGCACGATGCCGGCGGGCGCCAGCACTTGATTGGCCAGCACCTCGACCAGAGCGTCGCTGAGGTACGCGCCGAGATAGATCACATTGCCCCTGCCGACTTTGCGCGAAGTCATTGCGGCCTGGCCCTCGGCGAAGCGGTTGGCCCAGCTGCCGATAACCTCCGTGCCGGGCGCGACGTTGAGCAGCTCATAAAGATGCGCCGCCGTCACCTGCGCATTCCCGATCTTGAGCTCGTATTGGCGGCTCGCCGATGTCGCCGGCAGTTTTTTGCGGACCGTGTTGGTGCCGAAGCGGCCGCCATGCTCGACCAGGCCATCGCCCCCGATCGAGGTCAAAAGTCCGAACTCCTCGACCGTGACACCGGCCAGCGCCGAGAGCGCCTTGCCCGGCGAGGTGTCGCGGATGACGTGGTTGTTGACGTCGCGCGATCCGGTGCGACCGCCCAGGATTACCGTTCCACCCGCCTTGGCGAACGCCTCGATGCGCGCCGTCCACGCATCGGTCCATTTCAGCCAATGCGGCACGTAGAGCGCCTTGAGCTTGCTGAGATCATCCTCGGGATGGATGAAGCCGCAGGCGATGTTGTGGCGATAACAGTAGCGATGCAGCACTGTCGCGTCGTCCTGCGGGCTCGGCATTCCGATGGGGTACGAGCGGTGCATCTCCTGATTGTCGAAATCAGATCCGGCAATGCCCAAATCCATGCGCACATGTGTGCCGAGGATCTTGTCCTTTAGCGCGGTGACCTCACCCGCAAACTGCTTGGCCTCATCGTAGCGCCGCCGCGGGATATCATCGTGATAGATGATGCCCATCCAATAGATCTCGGCTCCGAAATGCGCCGGCCGCCAACGGAAGAACATCACGCCGTCGGCGCCGCGCGCCACGGACGTATAGGCCATGCGGCGCATCTCGCCCGGTTCTGGCGTGAGCGTCGAGATGTGCGGCTGCGCACCGAAGCCCGATTGCTGCTCGGGCACGATAAAGTTGCCGGTGAAGCCGCGGCAGATGTCGAGATGCAGCGCCTGCACCTCTCCGACGCCGCCGACCCGCTGCAGCTCGTCATAGAGATGCGGGTAGATGTCAAAGCCGAGAAAATCGAGATCGGTCGAGAACTGGCCGCGGAAGTCGATGTCTTCAATCCGTCCCAGGTTGTGGAAGATGAACCAGTCTGGATTGGTGGCACGCAGGATCAGCACCTGATCATGCTGGAACCGCGCCGTGACGAAGGCGAGGAAGCGGTGATAGTCGACCGCATGGGTCGGCCCGACCGGAGCAGGAGCGTAGTCGAGGGGCAGCACCACTTGATCGAAATCGTCGTAGGCGGTGGCCCAGAAATGCCCGCCCCATGCATCGTTGAGCGCGGCGATGGTCTTGTACTTGTCCTTGAGGAATGCCTGGAACTCGGCCAGCGTCACCGGACCGTAGGACAGCGATCCAGAGGTATTGAGCTCATTGTCCGTCTGCCAGCCGATGACGTGCGAATTGCCGCGATAGTGCTCGGCCATCGCCTTCGTGATGCGCTTCGAATGCTCGCGGAACACTCCGCTCGCAAGATTGGCGTGCTGGCGCGAGCCATGGCTCATGGCGCGCCCATTGGCATCGACGCGCAACACTTCGGGATAGCGCGCCGTCAGCCAGCGCGGCGGCGTCGCCGTCGGCGTGCACATGATGGTCTTGATGCCAGCCTTGCCCAGCACATCTATGGCACGGTCGAACAAATCGAAGTCGAACGTCCCCTCACGCGGCTCGATAATATGCCAGGCGAATTCCGCAAGTCGCACCGCGTTGAAGCCCGCGGCTGCCATGCGGTCGGCGTCGCGCTGCCAATAGCTCTCATCGACATGCTCGGGGTAGTGCGGGGTACCGACGAGGAAAGTGTCGGTCGCGATCGGCCGCCAGACAGAGAGCGGCGCGGATTTCGAGGCAGTCGTCATAGTCGGAAAACTCCAGGCGATAGTCTATTTGATGGAGCCGGCGGTGAGGCCGCCCTGCCAGAACCGCTGCAGCAGCAGGAATACCACGATGACCGGGATGATGCTGACCAGCGCGCCGGTGATGACGATCGAGAACAGCACCTGTCCGCCGCCACCGCCCTGCTGCGCGAGCTGATACCAGGTCGCAAGGCCCACCGTGATCGGCTGATACTCCTGCGAGCGCAGCACGATGAGCGGCAGGAAGTAATTGTTCCAGGTCCCGACGAACGAGAGCAGCGCCACCGTCACCATGCCGGGCGCCACCAGCCGCAGCACAATGGCGCGGAAGATCATGAACTCGCCGGCGCCATCGATACGCGCGGCGTCGAGCAGTTCATCGTCGACGCCCTGCTCGATATAGACGCGCATCAGATAGACGCCGATCGGCGAGATCATCGATGGCAGGATCACGCCCATCGGATTGTCGCTGAGACCCGAAAGCGCCAGCAGGAGGAAGATTGGCACGACGAGGGCCGTCTGCGGGACAAACACCGCGCCCAGCACGAGCCCAAAGATCAGATTTCGCCCGCGGAACTTGAACTTCGCGAACGCGTAGCCTGCCGCGGTAGCAAAGATCGCAGCACCGAGCCCGGCGACGGTCGAATAGAGCACGCTGTTGAACATCCAACGCAGGAACATGCCATTGTCGCGCGAGAACAGATCGACCAGATTCTGCCAGAGGTTGAACTCGGTGCCGAAGCCGAAGCCGAACGTGGCGAACAGGTCGCCATTCGTTTTGGTTGCCGATAGGACCAGATAGACCAGCGGCGCGAGGCTGTAGACGAGGAACAGTGACAGCAGCAGCGTGAGCATGATCCGCGAGCGCCGCCGTTCACCGGGCTGGCGCTTGGCAGCTTCGAAAGTGGCGATGTCGGTGATCGCAGTCATCATTGCTCCGGCCGACGGCGGTTGGTGATCAGGGTGAAGATGTAGGAGGCACCAGCGATCACGATGCCAAGCACGAACGAGACGGCGGCCGCATAGCCATACTGCTGGTTCTGAGTCGCCAGCGAATAGGCATAGAGGTTCGGCGTGTAGCTCGAATTGATGGTGTTTCTGGCGAGCGCGCGCATCAAATACGGCTCATTGAACAGCTGCAGTGTGCCGTTGATCGAAAAGATGATGGTGAGCAGGATCGCCGGCCACAGCAGCGGCAGCTGGATCAGCCGCGCAAATTGCCAGGGCGAGGCGCCATCGATCCGCGCGGCCTCGGCGAGGTCCGACGGGATCGCCTTCAGCGCGGCGTAGTATATCACCATATTGTAGCCGACATATTCCCAGGTCGCGATATTGGCCAATGAGAAGATCATCGCGCCTGGCGACAGGAAGTCCGGCGGCGGCAGGTTGAGCGCCTTGGCCATCTGCGTGAACGGGCCGAAGGTAGGGCCGTAGAGATAACCCCAGATGATCGTCGCGATCACGCTCGGCACGGCGTAGGGGAGGAAGAAGCCGAGCCGGAAGACGCCCTTGGCATAGATCTGGCCACGATCGAGCACGATGGCGAACAACAGCGCCATGCCCAGCATGATCGGCACCTGCACGATGCCGAACAGAACGAGGTTCCACACGCCGCCCCAGAATTTGGCGTCGCCCGTGACCTTGATGTAGCTCGCGGCTCCCGCGAATTGCCGTCCGCCCACCAGCGTGTCGCGGAAGAGGCTCATATAGAACGCATAGGCCAGCGGCGCGACGATGAAGGCGATAAACAGCAGCAGGAAGGGCGCCAGGAACAGATAGGGCGCGAGCTTTCGTGAGATAAAACCGCCCGATCGCGCTGAGCGCGTCGCGGCGGCTGGCGAGTTCGACATTGCCATGGTCCCCCGTCCGGCAAGATGATGAGATCGGGCGCGCCGATCAAGCGCGCCCGGCCGTTGCCCGGGAAGTTAGGCTACGGTGAAGCCTTGTTCCTGCGCGAAGGTGACCACCGCGTCCTGGATGCGGTCGAACGCGTCCGACAGCGTGCCGCTGCCGCCGATCGAGGCGCCGAATTCATCGGACATCGACTGGTACAAGAAGCTCTGGAACGGGCTCCACTCAAACGGCACCACGGCATTCGACGATTTGGCGAACACTTCGTTCACCGCCTGGCCGCCGTAGAAATCCATCTTGTTGCCCGCCCATTCCGGGCTCGACAGCAGCGCGTTGGTGGTGGGGAAGAAGAATTGCTTGGTGGTGTAGAGCTTTGTGGCTTCGGGATCCCTGCACAGCCAGATCGCGACTTCCGCGGCCTCGGGCAGATGCTCGGTCGCTTTCATCACGGCCAGCGATGAGCCACCCCAATTGCCGGTCGCGAACTTGCTCGCGTCCCACTGCGGCAGATCGGCGGCACGCCACTGGCCCGCGCTGGTCTTGGCGAACGAGGTCAGGAACACCGGACCCCAGCCCGCAGTGAGCCAGGTGGCATAGCGGCCCGAGTCGAGGCCGGTGTACCACTCATTGTTGAAGCCCGGCTTGGTCTCGACGACACCCGCGGTAATAAGGTCCTGCCAATAGGCGGCGAAGTCCTTAGAAATCTTGTCGTTGATGTTGATCACGAGCTTGTCGCCATCGCGGCTGACCGGCCTCCAGCCCATCGGCCACAGCAGGGCATTGACCCAGTCGCCTGAGCTGAACAGCGCGTCGGTGATGAACACATTCGGATCGGCCGCATGGACCTTCTCGGCCGCATCGGCAAACTCGGCCCAGGTGGTGGGCGGCGTGATCCCCTGCTTGTCGAAGATGTCCTTGCGATAGAGCATCGCCATCGGACCGGTATCCTGCGGCATGGCGTTGACCACATCGCCCTTGCCGAGCTGGCTCCACGTGCCTTCTGGGAACTCCGCCTTGTGCGGGTTTGCCCACTGGCCGATGTCGGCGAAGGCGTCGAGCTGGCGGAAGCTCTCGAGGTGCTGGAATTCGATTTGGACGACGTCGGGCAGGCCGCTGCCCGCCTGCAGGCCTGCACGGACCGCCTGATACTCCGGGTCGCCCTGGCCGGCATTCACGAGTTCGACCTGGATGCCCGGATGCGCGGCGTTGAACATGTCGACCTGAAGCTGGAGATCCGGCACCCAAGACCACACAACTACCTTGACGGGATCGGCACCGCGAACTGCCGCCGGCAGGGCGGCTACCGCAACGCTCGCACCCGCTACTTTCAAGAAGTCACGACGCTGCATCGTCCGCCCAAGCGGATTGAAAATCTTCGTCATTGAAGTCCTCCCTCGAAAGATACGCTCCCGCACGATGCAGGGCGCATTTTTTCTTTCAGTTAGAAACTTAATGTCGAGAGTCAGTCGCTGTCAATCGCGATCGATTGATCTTTAGTCGGCATCACGAGGCTGTCGGCTGGGTTGAGCGTCGTCGCATCGAGCACCAGGCGCACCGCTCCAAGCACGATGTCGCGGTGCCCCAGCGCGCCTATCACGAGGCGCGGCGGGTCGTACACATTGCCCTTGAGGCGATGCCGCAGCACATCGAGCACCAGATCACCGCCGCCGACGACCCGGCCCGCCAGTACGATGATCTCGGGGTTCATGAAGGCAGCAACACTGCCCACTGCCATCGTCGCATAGTCGAGCAGCTCGGACACGACTGGCGCGATTTTGCCCGCCTGCCGGTCGTTGACGGCAGCCAGGGTGAGCTTCCCCGCCGCATACTGCGTGTTGGCCTCTTGGAGCATCTTGGTCGCCTGTTCGGGGATGCCGAAAAAGCGCAGCGATTGCTTGTCGCCCAGATGTTCGAACGGCCGCCCGGTGAGGAGGGGGTCATCGAGATACCAGCCGAGCTCGCCCGCCGCATGCGAGTGCCCGCCATAGAGCTTGCCGTCGATGACGACGCCCGCGCCGGCGCCGGGCCCGATCGAGAGGCTCACGACGCTGTCGGCGCCACGCCCGGCCCCGAAACCCCATTCGCCCACGGCGGCGAGGTTGCGCCCGTTCTCGACAAAGACCGGCACGTCGAATTTCTCGCTCAGCAATTGCCGAAGTGGAAAGTCGCGCCATCCCAGGCCGAGAGTGAGCACCACTTCGCCAACGGGCTGCTTGACGATCGAGGGAACACCGATGCCGATGCCACGAATTGTTTGGCCAGCCGGACGTGGAGCGCCCATTAGCCGTTCGACAAGGGAGGTGATCTTTTGAAGATTGCGCTCACCGTCATCATCGGCGGTTTCATGCATCTCAGTCTGCACGACGCCTTCCAGGTTTGCGACCGCACCGTAGAATTCACCCTTGCCCGCTTCAATGCCGATTATTGCGTGCGACGCGCCGCGGAACTTGATGCGTGCCCGAGGACGTCCCCTGGCACTAGCCTCGTCAAACCCGTCATATGCCACCAGATCTTCGGCAATCAGATCTTCGATCACTCGCATCACCGTCGGAATGCTGATGTTCAGTCGCGCGGCAAGGCTTGAAGGTGATGCCACTCCTTCCGTGCGGATCACGTCGACCACGGCCGATCGATTCAATCGGCGCAGAAGGCTGGACGTCGTGGGCTGGCGCTTCATATACGGACCAGTGTGTGAGGGCCGGCTGCCCGGCAACGAGCGACGGCATAGACCAGAACAGAGATAGAGTCCGCCTTTTTCTGAAGACCCTTAACGCTGAGCGGCGAAGGCAACTGCGGTAGCCGGTCGATGATCGCCCGAGTCGGCGCCGGGCTCCTTAGCCCTCCGGACTACTGCGGGCAGTACGCGACATGATCAACGACCGCAATTGGCGCCCACCTGCTGTCAGTTGCTGCCAATAGACTCGGCCGCGTACCACTCTATGCGAGACGCCAGTCCGGCAAAGCGGACCGGCAGCTTTGGGGGCGTGGTGAACGCTGCACAAAGGTCTTCAAAGGGCGCAAAGCGGCCGAATTAGTGCCGACGCAAATCGGTGGATAACTGGTAGTGGCGCCGCGCGTCGCTCTTAGGCGCATGAAGGCAAGGCGGCGCCTCGGCCCAAGAACGAGGGATCGGGTCCGAAATGACATCAATATGACTGGAAAATGGACTTCTCGACGTTGTTGAGCAGCCGACCTGGACGATCCGACGCGGGGCAAGACGTCTTGCGACGATGTGGTCAACGTCATCCCCGGGGCTGGCGAAAAGTCAGGTATGGATCCCCGTGGGCCGTATCATGTTGGCTAATGCTCCCCCGGATGGCTGGTGTTGATCGGTCAGTTCCATGCCCATCTGGCCGACGAAATTCCCCCATGCCATCCTGAACGTCGAAGAGACCGCGGCAGATGAGGTAGGGCCGTCATGCCGTCGCCGGCAGCCAGTATGCCTCCGTCGCAATCTAAGCGGAGCGTCGTATGGTTCCTGAAGCGACGCTTCGCGAAATTGGCGACGGCAAGCGCAGAGCGGCGACGAGGCTGCGATACTCCTGGCGGGCGTTAACATGCGATATTGAAGGAGTGCCGCCGAGCAGATCGGCTTCCAGCGGGTCGAACACGGTCATTCCGATGGGAAACAGCGACCGGAAGATCACCCTTTCTGCGATGCCATCGGCGACGCGGCAACCGAGGCGTGCCGCCACACGATCGATCGTGCGCTGCACCTGGCTGGCATTGCGTGAGCCCAGGTTGGATATGCGATTGCGCACCAGAACCCAATCAATGCCGGAGCCGCCAGTGGCGAGTCGTTCTGCGCGGGCGCGCTGCACATTGCGCGAATAGGGGCTGGTTTCAATCGGTTCCCCGCTGACCGGGTCCACACGCGCCAGGACGTCTAAGTCGATCATGCTGTCATTGATCGGCGTTACCAGCGTATTGGCGAAGCCATGGGCCAGGCGGGCCAGATTGCCGTCAAATCCGGGCGTATCGATGACGACGTAATCGACCTCGTCCCGCAGGCCGGCCATAGACTTGGTGAAGATGTCGAGTTCCGCGCGCTGGTTCTCGCGGATCGAGTCGCCCCAGGCTGTGGGTAGATGCACGTGCTTGGGCATCGGCACCTGCCGGCCGCTGGAGTCGATGGTGGCGCGGCGGTTGCGGACATAGCGGGTGAGAGTCTGCTGGCGGCTGTCGACGTCGACGGTGGCGACGCGGTGGCCTTGATGCAGCAGGTAGACGGCCAGGTGCAGCGCTGTGGTCGACTTGCCTGAACCACCCTTTTCATTGCCCACCGCAATGATATGCGCGCCACCTTGCGTCATCCCGGCTCTCTCCAAATCAGGGACTATCCTCAGGACCAACAAGCCCTCGCATGGTTAACAAGTACCTAATGATCCTGAAGCTGTAGGATGGTCACCGCCCAAAACTCCTGTGGCCCTTGCGGCTGCCGACCAAACGGCAATTCGGCCACAGCGGACGCCATGAGGTGCCGTCCAAGGAAGGCCAGGATGGACGCCAGGCGTAAGGCTGCGCTCGGGACTTATGCCGGTGTCGTCACCTGGTCGCGGTCAGCGGATCTGGTGAATGGGGAGTTCTGCGAGCCCGTGGTAACGTTCCAGCACGGCGATGTTCGGGGTATGGAGTGAGGGGTAGAGCCCTGTCCATTGGGCCGAGTGATTGTTGGACCAAGGTCCATTGGTGGACGTAGGGCGGCATCGTAGGTTTCCATCGAACCTGAGCGGTAAGGCCCACACTGACCTCGCGGCCGATGCGCTTCCGATGCGCCACCCACTCCTCAGGTGGGCGCTCGTTGGGACGGGCGCTTTTTCTTGTGGCACCACTGATGGGGTAAAGATGCCGGTGAACGTCTTCGTGTTGCGGGCCGGCAATGACTCGCAGCCGGCACTCCTGGTGCTGCCTGATGATGTACCGCAGGTGGTGGTCCCCAAGCGCCCCGTGCGCCTGCGGAACGATTAGGTAGCCGTCACTTTGGATGCGTTCATCCGCGACCCAGGCTGAGCCCCGGGAGTGGCGGTACTACAATCCCGAACAAGGGACGATCTGGCTGCCCGACGGGACAATGATCGCGGCCTATGGCTAGGGGCGACCTTGCGCTGTCGGCTGGGACGAGAACTAGCGGCAATAGGGGTTGCTTGGGGCCCGGGTCAGCGCAAGTTCTTCTCCGTGGGTCCGTGGGTCCGTGGGTCCGTGGGTCCGTGGGTCCGTGGGTCCGTGGGTCCGTGGGACACGAGCACCCAGCGGGGTCGCCTGGAAGGTCAACAAGACCGCCAAGCCTGCTCCGGAAGTGGTCCAGATCGTCAAGGCCCGTCGCGCTCAGGCCCAGCGGCCTGAAGCGAAATTCTAGCAGCCGTTTGTTCCTTGCCAGAGGTCATCGCACAATTCGTGCATGACCCTGACCACTGACCAAGTCCAGATCGCCGATCCGACCGCTACCTGCTCCGCACAGGAGATCGCGGCGGTGTGGGAGCGGTGTGATGCCGCCGATCCCACCCATCCCTATCTCCTGAGGCATCACGTGCCGCGGCTGACCCTGCGCCAGGTCGATGATTACTTGGTGGCGCCGCTGCATGATCGGCATGGTGGCTTGTCTGGACTTCGTCTGGTTGATGGGCAAGGCGAGGAGGATGCCTGGCCGAAGACCGCGTCGGTGCTGCCCTACATCATGGAACATGCTGAAGCGCACTCGACCATTATCGTCCGCGGAGCGCTTGCCGATGCGATGGCAATCCACGTCGCCTGCCGGATGCAGGTACTCCACATCCCTATGGCCGCCGATGCTTCGGCACTGCGCGAGGCGATGCTTGCCGCACACCCAAGGCGAACCGTACTGATTGCCGAAACGTCCATGGCGGCGGCCGCCGCTTACGGCCACGCCGGCCAACGTCTGCATCATATCGTTGTGCCGCCATATGGATTGAGCTGGTCGCAGCTTCATGTCGCTGGTGGCGTAAAGGCCGTACGCTCTTGGATTGAAGATCCTATTGCCCTGTTTGCGGGTGTAACGACACCGAGCACCCTCATGGTGCGCAGTTCGGGAACGTGGCTGGGCGCAACCCGAATCGGCGGTCCGGTGGCGGCCACGGACCTGGCTCATGATGAAGGCCAGGATCGCTGGCGCCGGGTGGTCTACATTCAGGACCGCGACGGGCGTGATCGAGTCTTGCTGATCCCGGAACAACAGATGCTGCTGAAGCCGGGACAAGTGCTGGCTCGCCTGATCGAGGCAGGGCTGGAAATCAACGATCCGGGTGCGGCCGCCTATCTGGTCGCGCATCTCGCGCGAACTCAGGTGAAACAGCGTCTCATTGTGGTGCAGCGTGGCGGCTGGCATGGAGAACACTACCTGGGCGGCGCGGGTACGATCGGACCGGACGGCAACACCCTCCCTGTTCTCAACGGTAACCTGGCATTGGCGCCGCCAGCCTCTTCCGAGGCCCTGGCGGTCTGGCAGCAGACCATCGCCGTGCCGGCCGAAGGCAATAGCCGGCTGGTCGCGGCGCTCGGCGTTGCATTCGCCGGCCTTGCCATTGGCCTGCTCCCGGGCCAAATAGGCATCGGCTTGCATCTTCGTGGACTCTCGAGCGTCGGCAAGACCACGGCGTTGCGAGTTGCCGCGTCGGTCTACGGTCCATCTCGCGACCACGTTCGGTCCTGGCGTTCCACCGACAGTGGCCTCGAGACCATGGCAGTACAGCACCACCATAGGGCGCTCGTGTTGGATGAGCTCGCGCAGATCAGCGCTGACGCGGCAGCGCAGGCCGCCTACATTCTTGCCAATGGCGCGGGCCGCCAACGGGCCAATGGCGCGGGACGGGCCCTTCCCCAACAAAGCTGGCAACTCACCTTCCTCTCGAGCGGCGAGATCGCGCTCGAGGACAAGGTTGCCGAGCGCGCTGGATCGCCAACGGTGCGTGAGGGCCAGGCCGTGCGCCTGATTGAACTACCTGCCGACGCCGGTCATGGGCACGGGATTTTCGAGAACCTGCACGGCTGCCCCGATGGCGCGGCCCTGTCCGATGCGCTCAGTCGAGCGGCAGAAATGAGCACGGGTGACGTCGCAAAAGCCTTCGCCCAGGCGCTGGCGCGTGACATTGTGGAGGCACGGTCAACACTGGTCAACGAGCGGGAGAGGTTCATCCGCGATCACCTCCCCGCCCAGACCGATGGCATCGTCCGCCGGGTGTATGCGAATCTGGGTCTGCTCGCCGCCGCCTGCGAGGTCGCGACGCAAGCGGGCGTATTGCCTTGGCGCCCCGGCAGCGGTCGCGACGGCATAGCCGTCGGTGCGCGCGCCTGGCTCGAAGTCTGGCGGCAGCGCAGCCAGGCCCAATCACCTCTCGCAGCGGCACGGGTATGGCTGGCGGATCATCGGGAGAAACTCACCCCCTGGACGCTAGCGGCGCAAGAAGAGAACGCGCTTGGGTACATACGCTTGAAGCCGGCCGTCTTCTATCTTCGGGCCGAGGGTTGGCGCCGCCTATGCGGTGATCTTGGCTCCGAGAAGATGCAAGCGGCCCTGACAGAAGCACAAATCTACCGCTACGCCAATGCGCGCCCACCGGGTGGCAAACCGGGCAAGTACTACACGATCTACGGCGCCCTCATCGATGGCGGGGTCTGACAGTGTAGGTAACCGCGGTAACTTTGGTAACAGGACCGACCGTAGCGCGCACAGCACCGGCAAGGACGCGCAGCCAGTGTTACCGAAGTTACCGTGTTACTCTGGCGACTGTGCGGCTACTACGTCAATGTTGCCGCCCGCGGCAATGGCCAGATCGCCGCCGGCCTCCATGCTGCCGCCAATGACGTAAATATCCTCATCTACGGCGATATTGACATTGCCGGTGCCGGTGATGGCGGCCTGCTGCTGCAGGCGATCGGCAAAGCCGGTTGCGTTGATATCGCGGGTCACCAGTGTCTGGCAGCACCTTCACCCAAGGTCGCTGCGCACGTTAAAGTGCTACTGCAGATGCCATCGCAGCGGCCGGTGTGTGCGCGTTCCGCTACAACTCATCGGACCGTATCCGATGATGGGTGGCGTGACTCGTTGAATCGGGTGTTTCATGCTGGATGTGGGCGCCGCATGAACTCGTTATTTTTTCAACCAAGGGATTCCTTGGCCCCTGGGAGCCAAGTGGGGCCGAAGCCTTTCTTGTTCTTTGTACTTCCCAAAGGCGATGTGACCCGGTTGACCTTTTGCTGGGACGAAAGCCTGTGGCAATAAGGGTTGTCTAGGACTCGGCACAACGCAAACTCGTCCCGTGGACCCGTGGACCCGTGGACCCGTGGACCCGTGGACCCGTGGACCCGTGAACTGGCTGGGAGCCGCGGGTTATGGTGGCTGCGGCCCGTCTAGGTGAAATCCTCGACGTCTCCCCTCAGTGCGTTGCCCTCGCTCGATCCCTGCAGATAGTCCAGAAAACTCGGGTCCAACTCGGCGAGGGACTTGCGGCCGTGGGCGACCAGGCCAGCGTCGATGAACGCCGCAACAAGAGCATTCATCGAGAGACGGTGCGCCGATGCCAGGAGCTTGATTTCATCCACAGCTGCCGGCGGCAGACGCAAGCGAACCTCCCTGACCCTGGGCTTGGTCGTCACGGGCTGGGTCGTGGCCGCCTTCAACTTATCGAGCAGAGGTTGATTCATGACAGTGCCTTCCTTTCGGCACGCTGGAAGATGGCGCGCAGCAGACGGCGCATCTCCATGTCGCCCTCGCCGCCCGGCAGGTACTCGGTTACGCCCAGTCCCATCCCGATCGCGTCCGCATACTGAACCCTCCGGCCGACCGCCGCTGGCAGCACATGCCCGATATCGCCATAGCGCTGCATGTAGAATCTGGCCCGTGTGCCGCTTTCCCCGGTGACGCCGTTGAGAATCAGTGCGGCCGGTGTGTCGCTGGCGCGCCACAGACGGCGGATCGGCGCGGTGGCGCGGAGGTCGAGAGGTGAGGGTTGAGCCGGCGTCACCATGATGTCGGCAACCATCATAGTGGCGTGCATCGCCGCGAGGTCACGCCCCGCGGTATCGATGACGATAAACTCAAAACCTTGGCGCCGGGCCCACTCAATCGCCCGCGGCGCCTGGCCGAGCTTGGCCGGAATAGCCTTGAGGCAAGTGTCGGAGCGCAGTTTGCTCCACGCGATGCAGCTCAACTGATCACCCTCGATGTCCGTGTCGATGATCAGCGAGCGGAATCCGGACTGCGCCGCGAGGGTCGCAAGATGGATGCTGATCAGCGATTTGCCGGCGCCGCCCTTGGACGCCGCCATCAGAAGGACGAAGGAGTTCCTTCCGTTCGGCAGCGCGTCCGGAACGGGACTAGCGTTTGCCGGGCGGCCGCTTGGCTTTCGTGGTTTGGCGAAAAATCCATCGAGGAGTGACATGCGGCTCACCAGACTGAATTCAGATTGAACGGGCCGCCGTAGCGGAGATGGGCGTCAAACATCCCCCGAAGCGCCTTGGCCGGCCTGTGTCGGTTCACTCCGGCGCAACGAGGAGTTGGGCGATGGCGGCAATGACTTGCGGCCATGGCGACTGGAACTGTGCGCTTCGAACGGCCTAGGCTTGGGGATGGACCTGCCGCGCCGGCCTGCAGTCACAGTGCTCTTGCGTGGCTGGCCCGCAGACGGAGCCGAAGGAGCCGTTGGCGTCACAATGGCGGCCTCGATCCAGGCCTCGACGTCCTGCGAACGATAGAGCGCCCTGTCTGTGGGCTTGAAGAATGGAGGGCCGAGCCCCTTCGAGGCGAGGGCCGCGAGCGTGTGCTCAGAGATCGGGTACAGTTCGGCCACCTGGCGGCGGGTAAGGTAGATCTGGGTCAATTCGGCTGATCCATCAGGGTGTTGCCGCAAGGATCAGGGCGAAGAACGAAAGCCACAACGGGTGAAGCGAATTATTTTTCGAAGGCATCCTGCGGCGTCGGGCGCGGCGAACGCCCGACGCGCAAGCAAACAACCGGAACTTTGCGCTACCGCATCCGCGATCGCAGTCTTAGGTTGCAGAATCCGACGCCTTCTGCCGCTGCGGTGCGGGTAGAGTCCAGAGGTGCTCCTTGCGACGACGCAGGCGGGAGGCGACGGCGCGTATCGACGCGAAGTGATCAAAGCGCCCCCTATGGCTAAGGATGCGGCTGGCGACGTCGACGATGTCGCGAAACGTCAACAGGCTTTCGCCCTTCTTTTCGCCATCGCGGCGGTTCTGAACGGCGAGATAAGCCACAGCCTCGGCAACGGCGCGATCCACAGCATGCGTCTCCGGCCTGCCTTCGTCGCGCATGGCCGTGCGACGCTTGGCTTGGCGGTCGGCGTCTTTCTTCATACGCACTCGGAGGCGCTGAGACTTCGTGGGGGGATAGGCTTCATTCTCCATCTGCATGCTCCGGTGTTGACCAGGATTACATACGTCCAGGCTTGGCAAGGCACACGAGAGATTGGCAGGGCAGATGTACGGGTACCCGCGGTATTGCAATTGCTGCGTAGGTCCTGCCGCCGCCTCAAGATTACACTGATCCGCCGCAGGCCGGCATGCGGATGTCATCTGAAGAGGTAACGGGGGTGTGCTAAGGCCAAGAGTGGATGACATCTGCTGGCCTTGGTCCGCCCGAACTTGTGCTACTGGGGAGTGACTTGCTCGCCCGCCAGCGGCATTCCCAGTCGGTAGAGTCGGCTGACCGTTCTCGCCCAGGTGCGGTCCGCGTCGATGAACAGCAGAACGCTGGTCGAGCACCACCCATCGGCGAGCAGGGGATGTCCCGTCACCACCCCGACAAGGCGGAACAGACCGGGAGCCACCTCCTCCAATGCCCAGCCCTCCAGCAATGGTGCTACGGCGAGGTCAGCATTCGTGGGCCGTTCCCCCTCATGGAGGCGCCGCGCCGCCCGTAGGCCCGCAACGGCCGTCTGCCGGCTCAGCCTGCTCATGGTCTGTTCTCCCAGGCATCGGAGGGGCCGGCCGCTGAAGGGGCAGTCTCCTTGCAGTGTCGCCTGTCCAAGTGATCGGCGAGGTCAGCTTCCGACAGGACGCGCGCAGCAATCAGACAATCAGCCAGATCGAGAGCGAGGTCGCGTTCAGCGGTGACGATGGCAATGGCACGATCGAGCAGGATGCGCAGATCCTCGGCAACGGCGGTGACCGTCTCCAGGTTGGGCCTCGTGCTGACGGCCGGCAGGTAGACCAGGGTGTCCCCAAGTCCCTGACGCTCATGCGCCGCGAGTAGAATGCGGGTTGCATGTTCGAGATCGCGCTCTGCTCCTGAATTGGCCCCGTTACCCAGGACGATATCCGCGGCGCGGCCACCCAGCATGACCGTGGCGGTGTCGCGAATGAGGGCAAGATCGTGGATCAGGCTCGGCAGAGAACTGCGCACATGGCCGCCCGACGAGCCCTCCGGAATGATAGACAGGGTCTCCACCGCGTGGCCGAGGCGGTGGGCGACGAGAGCATGGCCCGCTTCGTGCAGCGCCACGGCGCGGATGTCGGCCGCGCTGCGGTCGTCCTTGGGCGCCATCTGGGCCAGAAGATCACCGGACTGAAGATGGCGTCCAGCTGCCCGGGCAGCACCGCGCGCCTCCTTGACCCAGCCCTCTATCACCGCCGGCGTCGCGCCGAGCCCGATACGGGCCAAGGGGCGCAGGTCGACCTCTGCCAGTTCGTCCCGCAGAAAGTGTCGCAGCACGTCTACGACTTCGCCTGCGTCTTGAGGTGGCAGGAAGGTGACGCGCTGTTGAAGGCGCTGAGAGCGAACGAGCGCGGCATCCAAGCGGTTGAAATAGTTCGTGCCGCCGAGCAGGAGGACCCGCTTGCCGGACTTCCGGAGCCGGTCGATCTCGAGCAAAAACTGATTGACGACCGGTGTCCAAAAGTCGCGGCCGCGGTTGTCCATGGTGGCCCGGTTCGGGAGCCCATCAAGTTCGTCCATGTAGCCAACACACGGTTCAGCCGCCAGAACCTGGTCGACAAAACGCTTCAGATTGCGGGCGACACCTCCCAGGGCTCCATCCCCGTCGGTGAACCACGCGCCAACGCTGCTCGGCACAAAGACCCAGTCGGCGGTGCGGGCGAGGCTCTCGGCAGTGAGGGTTTTGCCCGTGCCTGGAGGGCCCTCAAACACACCGAATACGAGCTGGTCCGCCGGGAGAGTGCCGGCCTTGACCGCTGCCAGATCGGCCAGGGTCTGGTCAGTCCAGCGGCGCAGTGAAGCGGTGAGCGGCAGGTCGGTCAACAGCGGAACGGACGAGACTGGGGCAGTTGCGACGGGCCGGAAGGCCAGTGCGCGAGCGAGATTGTTGACACAGGCGCGTGCAGGAATCCCCGGGCGGATGGCGCTCAGGATAACCGGCAGCGGCAGACTGGCCATGTCGGGGGTCACACCGCGGGCACTCCCCTTGCTGACGCGGGCGATGACCTTGCGCAGCAGCGCCGGCGTCGGTGCCGGAATGACAATCCTGGCGTCGGCAGCGGCCAGCACCGTCTCATCCAGAATGGTCTCGGGGTCCTGCGAGATGTACACAATGGTGCGGCGGCTATGGAGATAGCGCAGGGTGTCGCTGCCGACACGATGTGCGATCTTCTGGCTGACGGTCATCTCGGTGGCCGTCTTGACCACGACGGTGCCGGCAATTTTCGGTAGGGCCTCGGCAATCAGGTCCGCCCAATCGGCCGTGGGAATTTGCAGGATCATGACCCGGGCAGTTTGCGACAGCAGGTCGCGGGTCTTGCGGGTCAGGGCATGAGCGAGCGCCTCCTGGCCGAGCGCAGCACGGGCGTCGAGGGAGGAGGGGGCCAAAGCACCCTGGGTGACGGCATCGTCATCATCATCAAGTTGGTCGTTCAGGTCAGGCATGGCAAGCAGGCTCCTGGCGCCGGACCAACCACAAGAGATCGGTCCGCGCGGAAAGACATGAAAGGTGAGCTGGGGGCGCCGAAGCGGACGGCGGCTAAGTGGCGAAGAAGGCAGCCCTATCCGGGTCGCCGCCGCCATTGGGCGCGATCGACTTCCAGCTTTCGAGGGTGCGGCCCTTGGACCCGGCACAGAATTGCGCGACAGCGCTGCCACTGCCGAACGTCAGGTCACGCGTGGTGGTGAGGCTGCGTCCGTCCGGCGCAAGCTCGAGCAGTCCGCCATGCAGCCAGGCCGCGCGCAGATAGCGCGTGCTGGCATTGGCGCTCGCCACCGTGTTGAGGCGCACGTCGGACCCCCGCAGCAGCAGCCAGCGGGTATCCGACTGGCGCGCCGCCAGGGCCACCATGCCATTCCCGAAGTTGAGCTCGAGGACCTCACCATAGGGGATCTCGTTGAAGGGGCGCAGCGGTGCGACGCGGCCCGGCTCCTGGCGCGGTCCGGCCAGCACACCGCGTGCCGATCCGGTCGTGAACAGGAGGCCAGCATGGCGCAGCGACAGGCAGGCGGCACCAATCATGGCCTCGAGTTCGCTGAAGCGCTGGGTATCGATGCTGGCGCCATCGGGAGTGCCATTGACCAGCATGTGCTCGCGCGCTCCAGCAACGCGGGACCACAACAGGCGTTCGGCCGCCTTGGCGTCGTCTTCGCTCAGGTTGCCATTGGCGTCGGTGATGACCACAATGGTTTCGATGTCGCCGATCGGCTGCTGTCCCGATGCCACGCGCAGGCCGACATCGACACCGGTGCCGACATAGACCTGGGTGGCGTTCATCAGCATGTAGACGCCGGGGCGGCGGAGCTCGGCCATACGGGCGAAGACGCGGCGCGTGACACCCGGGCCGACGACCACATTGGGCGAGAACGGACTGACCGCGAGGCGCTCGAGTCCGTCGGGAGTGGGTGTTCCAGCAATGTTGGAAAAGTCCGAAACTGCATCCGGGCCGCCGCTGGGAGACCAAGGCGTGCCACCCTGGTTCTCGGGGTCCGGTTCAGGATCGGCGCGTCGCACGATGGAGTTGGCGTCGAGCACCGTCTTGCCCTCGATCACCAGGATATTGAGCTCGACCATAACCAGGACAGCGGAAACCGGATCGGGGTGGTCGGACAGCTCGGCAATGATGTCGCCGATTGTGGCGCTGCCGGTGTCGTCGACGATTTGCAGAATCTTGATCTGGGTCGGGGCGGAGACCAGCGGATGCTGGACGAGCCCGCCGATCAGGCGCGGCGGTTCGATCTGGATAGAATGCGGATAGGACTTGCCGGGCGCGTGCGCGCCGGTAGAAGGAAGGGTAGCCATGTATGCCTCTGGTACTAACAGGGGTTGCATGGTCAGGCTGGCGGGAGTGTTGCAAGCGCTCCCGTCGGTCGCTTGTTGCAAGCAAGCGACCCGCTAACCATCATCGAGCCGATTCGGCGCCGACGGTCCTAAACATGAGGATCCGCACGGGACCTTCAAGTCTTCGCTCGATCGCGTGGTTAATGCTGGGTTGAGAGAAGAGGGAGCGACCCGTCAACCGACGAGCCGAGAACGACGCGGAGCAGCGGCGTATTCAGTAAAAGCCGTTATCGATCACTCGCCGGAAATGCTGGCCCCTGCCGGGGCGAAATCGGCTGGGCCGAGCGACCGGCAATGCGGCCGATACGGCGCCCATGGCACCCGCCGTTAACCAAGATGAACAAAGCCGGAACATGGGCTTGACAGCAAAACGGATCCTAGCAACCCTAGCATTGTCGGCTCGATCTCGGGCCGATCCTGCGGCCACCGGTCCCCTCGGGGACCTGCTTCCAAGGAGGCAAAGGCGGCTGACTGGGTGTCTCACCACCCAGCCAGCCTAACCACAGGTTTCTCACTGCGTGAACAGGAGTATCCCATGGCTAAGGCCACTCTGGGCGGGCACAACCACGCCCGCAAGTCCCCATCCGCCGCTATCCCCGGTCGCGATCGGCCCCGGCACAGGCGCGCGTGCCGTGCCCGGTCGCAGGACGACGGCCCGGCCGGCACGCGCCACATTGACGATCCTTCGCGTTGCGGAGGAAAAGCGTCATGATCGACTGGCGCAAGCAGCTGAAGCGCCTCGAAGGCGCCTATTCCGACCATACGCTGCGCTCCTACCAGAGCGATTTCGGCTTGTTCGCGCAATGGTGCCGCCGCCATCGCACACCATTCCTGCCGGCGTCGGTCAAGACGGTAGTGGCCTATCTCGGCGCCGAAGGCGCCCGCCTGAAGCCGTCCACCATGAAGCACCGCCTCTCCGCAGTCCGCAAAGTGCATCAGGTGTGCAAGCTGCCTGATCCCACCGAGGATCCGGATGTGGACCTGGCCATGCGCCGGATCCGCCGTACTCAGCCATCACGGCCAAGGCAGGCCTGGGGATTGACCGCCGAACTATGCGAAACGCTCATGGCCTGCTGCTCGGACGATCTCATCGGCTTGCGGGACAAGGTGCTGGTGTCGGTCGGGTTCGACACGCTGTGCCGCCGGGGGGAACTGGTGGCGCTGTCGATCTGCGATCTCACGCTGAACGCCACTGGGCGCTATGGCGTGCTCGTCCGCCGGGCCAAGAATGATCCGGAGGGGTCGGGTCGTACCGCGCACCTCTCGACCCGCACCAGCAAGCTGGTCCAGGCCTGGCTGGCGACAATCGAGGTGGAAGCAGGGCCCCTGCTGCGGCCCGTCTACCGGAAAAAGGCCCTGGCTCTATATCTCGAACCTTTGACGGTCTCGCGCGTGTTGAAGAAGCTGGCGAAGCGGGCAGGGGTCGAGGCTCGCACTGGCTCGGACGTCTCCGGCCATTCCTTGCGGGTAGGGGCGGCCCAACAACTGGTCCTCGATGGTCATGGCATCCTCAAGATCATGCGCGTCGGTGGCTGGCGCTCCATCAACGTCGTGGCCCGTTATGTGGAGAACGTGGATATCGATGTTTGGCAGTAAATCTTGGCGGTATCGCCCAAGCACCACGGGCGCTGGCCAACATTCTGGCGGCGACTGCCTTGCCCGCAAGGTGGACGAGACCGGGTCCGCCCCGCTCGACGACATCGTCGCTGCCTTGGCCGGTCATCCCAAGCCAGCGGGCGCCGCCATGGTGATGGTGGCGGCGGGCATCCTGCGCATGGAGAGCGGCATCGTCGACGGCAATATCCGCCAGAGCAGGGCCACGTTGTCCGAGCCCCGGACCGAGGGAGGCAACGAACCCGAAAGGCCCGCGCCGCCACCAGGTAGCGGGAACGGCGGTGGCGATAGCTTCGGCGGGCAGTTGCACCAACGAAGCCAAGGTGCGTGAGGTCCTGGTGCCGCTCTATGCCCCGGCAATCTTTTGAGCCGCGGCACCGAACGGGCTCGGCTGCGCACCGAACCTCTCCTCGGCCGGCCTGGGTGTATCTCGCGATTTGCGAAGCTTCGCCTATGTAGGCGCCAGCACCATGGTCTGCGATCGCCTGGTCAAGGACAGCCACCTTTTACGGCTTATCCAACTGACCGCATCATCGCCATCGTCGACCGTAGCGATCAGTTGACCTGGGACGAGGCGCTGCTTGGACGAGCGGCTCCTGTACCAGCAGGTCGATGCCGACGGGACGTTACCGTTGCGCAACCGCGAGGGGTGGTGCGATCGCATCCGGTCATACCGAAATCACCAAGATCGTTGCGCACTATCTTCGCGAAGTGCTGGATGTCGGCACCCTGGATCTCGCCGCCCGTCTTACGGCAAAAGCGACGCCCGCGACGATCGAAGGCTGGTGCAGGGCAGCGCGCGCCAGGGCACGGGCGGAAGGGCGGACACTGGCGCCGCCAGTTCTGTTGGTGGCGCCGGCCGACGATCACGGTCCGGTCGAAACAAGGGCAGTCGCTCCCCCGAGGCGGGCCACGTCGCGGTTGCCCGCCGGCCCTTATCATTCAATTCTCCGTACTCTTCGCAAACCGCAGGAAGTTGTATTCCCCGAATCACCACAAATAACTTTGGCTTGACACTCCGCCTCTTCAATGTGTCCGCAGTTCCTTCCCTTGCAGAAGTGATTCGTAGTCAAGGAGCTCAGGGTAGGGAACCTTGTCCTTGGACAGAATAAGGGCAGTCAATTCTGGGGCGCCTCTGAAAGTCGCGAACGAAATTGTCGCCCCAGCCCAATTCGGGTCAGCGGCGACGCTCTTTTGAATGTGAGCGAGAAAATCGTGTTCAGTCCAATTGTCGATCATCACCACATGGCGCTTGGCCGACCGCAAAACGTTTCTGAGGGCCGAGTCGAAACGCCCGTGTGTTTCAGAAATGTGCATGAGCACCGCGTGCGAATACGTCAGGTCGACAAGCGGCAGAGTCGCATTCGAATCCGTGAGGTCAACCACACCGACCGTTGCCGATAGGTCAGGGTGGCGCTCCCTGAGGGTATCCAGCTGGCCTTCCGAGCGGTCAATGCCGTGCAGCTCAATCGAGGGATTGAATGCGTGCAAATTGTGGAGGTGGTCGCCACCACCGCATCCAACTTCGAGCACGCTTTCCGGCCGTAGTCCTAGCACGACTTCGTAGAGAAACTGGTGGTTCGGGTGCAGCGGTGGAGCCGAAGATTTGACCTGTTGGATTTGTCCATCGACATAGCGGAAATCTTCTGTTTTGACGACCAGAGTATGCGCCCTCTCGATGCCCTTGAGCTCTTCCTTGTATAGTTTGGGGTAGAGATGCCAGTTGAAATCATCGTTATACTGACCTTTATTCGGCAATAGCCGCATCATTGTATAATGGTATGCGTGGCCGAGAGTTATCTCACGCGACAATACCTGTCGAATAGTTCGCAGCATACCTGATAACATGAGCCGTTCTCTCAAAAATACTGGCGGCAGCTAACCATGCGCTCAGCCATTTTGGCAAGGCGGAACTTCCAGACTACACGGCGTTTTTGCGCGACGCGGCTCTTCTTCAAGTCCCAGATGGGCGGATGCCCTCGCCATGTCTTGCGTTTTCGCTGAGAAGAGCCGCCGGCGCCTTGCTGATCTGCCCGGATCAAAATAGGACTGCAGTCTAGGGCGCCAGGATGGTTTACGTGAGGACTGCACTTGATATGTCGACACTAGGATTGCAGATCGGCTCTGCTGCCATGGCATTTCTATTGGCATGGCTACTGGCCGAACTGGTCCGCCGCAGTGCCGCCGCCCTTAACCTGGTCCAGGTGCCAAACCAGCGCTCGTCGCACGTAATACCGACGCCCAGCGGTGGCGGCGTCAGCATCGCCATTGTCGGAACGCTCGCCGGTCTGACGCTGGCCGGAGGCGATGCCGAAGTCTACTTCTTCAGCGCCATTGGCCTGAGCGCACTGGCCGCGGTCATGGGTTTGCTTGACGACCGTTTCGAGCTGTCGGCGCGACTGCGGCTGGCGCTGCAATGCGCCATTGTCGTCACGCTTGTCATCATGGCCGGGACCCTGCCGCCTTTGGCCACGCCCTTTGGTAGCCTGCCGCAGCCACTGGTCCTGCTGGCGCTCGTCCTAAGCGGGGTCTGGTGGGTCAACCTGTTCAATTTCATGGACGGCATCGATGGAATTGCCGGCGCAGAGGCGATTTTCGTGCTGGCGGGCGCGGTGACATTGGGCCTCCTAGCCCCCGCCGCTGTCTCCAGTTTCGGGACGATCCCCTGGTGGGCGCTTTGCGTCGGCGCCGCGACAGCCGGCTTTCTGGTGCTCAACTGGCCGCCGGCCCGGATATTCATGGGTGATGCCGGCAGCAATTATCTGGCCGTGGTGATGCTTGCCATCGTGTTGAGCCTGCTGGCGGCCGGGTTGCTGAACTATTCGACCGCCGTCATACTCGTGGCGCTGTTTGTCACCGATGCCAGCGTGACGCTGCTGCGGCGAATGGTGTATCGGCAGCGCTGGTTTGCTGCCCATCGCTTGCACGCATACCAGAAACTCTCCAGACGGTGGAAAAGCCACCAGCGGGTAACGCTCCTATACGCGGCGATCAATATAATGTGGTTGTATCCGTTGGCATACTTGGCCCAGTTCTGGCCTAGCCTGGCCTGGTTTGCAGTGCTTGCCGCCTATCTGCCCATGGCAGCATTTTGCTGGGCGGCCGGCGCGGGCGAGCCCGACCAATGACCCCAACGGAAAAAGACAGAATCTAACATGACCAGCACTCTCGTCACCCTCGTGGGAACCCTGCCACGTCTCTGGAAGCGGGTGATCATCGTCGGCTTCGATATCCTGGCTTTGGCCTTTGCCCTGTGGGCCAGCTTCTCGCTGCGCTACGGATCCTGGGCGCCGCCCAATACATTTGAGCAGTTCATGGTCATCGGTACGGCACCCCTCGTGGCGATTCCGATTTTTGTTCGCCTCGGGCTCTATCGGGCCGTGATCCGATATTTGCCGGAGCGCGCACTGTGGACCATTCTGCAGGCAACCACCCTGGCGGCGGGCTGCTGGGTCCTGCTGGTATTTCTGTCGGCTATGTCGGGCTTCGTCACCGTGCCGCGATCAGTGCCGATCCTTTACTGGGCAATTGCCACCATGCTTATCGGCGGCAGCCGGTTCCTCGCCAAGCGCCTGCTGTGGTCGGCGGGGTCGGCACATATCAAGAACCGTCAGATCCTTGTCTATGGCGCGGGCGAAGCGGGGGCTCAACTCGTCAATGCGCTGCGGCGCCAGGGCAGCGAGCGGATCGTCGGTTTCATCGATGACAACGCTTCCCTGCATGGCCACGATGTGGCCGGCATTCGCGTCTTTGCCCCGTCCCACTTCAAAAAACTGGTGGAACAGTACAGCGTGGACGAGGTGATCCTCTCCGTGCCGACCCTGAGCGCGGCGCGCAAGAAGGAGGTCATTGCCCTGGTGTCGGGCCATGGCGTCAAGATCACGACCTTGCCACCCATGTCCGAACTGGTCAGCGGCAAGTATCTGGTCAGCCAGATCCGCGAAATAGAGATCGATGAGTTGCTCGGCCGCTCCTCGGTGCCGGCTGATCCCGAACTGGTCCGCGAAATGGTCGAGGGACGCTCTATCATGGTGACCGGGGCCGGTGGGTCCATTGGCTCGGAACTATGCCGTTTGATCGTCAGGTGGGCACCGCAGCGACTAGTGCTGTTTGAGAATAGTGAGTTTGCCCTCTATCAGATCGAGCGTGAACTCAGGGCGACTAAGGATGTGGCCGTTGTGGCCGTGTTGGGGTCGATCACCGACCAGCGCAGTGTGGAGAACGCCATCGGCGGGCACGGCGTTCAGGTGTTGTTTCATGCCGCGGCCTACAAGCACGTTCCGCTGGTCGAGGCCAATGCGCTCGAAGGCATTCGCAACAATGTTCTGGGTACCCGCAACGTCGCAACCGTCGCTCTGGCCAAGGGCGTCGAGAACTTTGTCTTGATCTCCTCAGACAAGGCAGTACGCCCCACCAATGTGATGGGTGCCACCAAGCGATGGGCCGAGCTCATCGTCAGGGATGTCGCTGCCATGGCCGCAGAACGCCAGACCGGGCAAAAGTTCTCCGCCGTGCGCTTTGGCAATGTTCTGGGTTCGAACGGCTCGGTCGTGCCGTTGTTCAAGGAACAGATCGCCAGCGGCGGTCCGGTGACGCTCACGGATGCAGGGATGACCCGCTATTTCATGTCGATCCATGAAGCGGCCGAACTGATCGTCCAGGCGGGTCGCCTGTCGGAGGGCGGCGACGTCTTTCTGCTCGAAATGGGCGGCCCGGTGTTGATCCGCGATCTGGCTGAAAACATGATCCGCCTCGCCGGATTTACAGTGCGCGACGAGGCCAATCGCGACGGCGACATTGACATCGTGGTGACCGGCAAACGGCCGGGCGAAAAGATGTATGAAGAGCTGTTCTACGACGATGCCACTGCGGAGAAGACCCGCCATCCCAAGATCATGCGCGCGGCGCAGGGCGAAAGTGCGGGCTTGGCCGACTGGATGGCCCAGATGAGGACCGTGCTCGACGCCGAGAACGAGACCGACGCCCGTCGCTTGCTGTTCGAAGCGATCCGCTAGCCGCCTTCGGCGCGTCGTGGCAGAGCAGGCACCAGATGCCGAAGCGGTGTGCCGGCTACATGGGGTGCTATCAAACGAGCGCCCCAGAATCCCAGCAGCAAGACCAACATATAGCCGATCTGTGGCAACTGGCTCAGGGGCGTCAGTCCGAATTGGGCGACGCTATTTGCCGCAAATACAGCGACGAAACAGGTGACAAATACATTCTGACCCAGTACCTGGCTGAGCTTCTCCATAGCCATGGCCAATAGACACAAGACCAGCATGCCGAAAAACACGTAGATAACAGAGCCGCCAAACAGAAAGGTACCCACTGGACCTGGTAGTGTGGCGAACTGGAATTGCTTACCGTTGAGAAGAACGTAGGGTGATCCCGCAAGGTGTTGATATTGGCTAGTTTGCCCAATTGCCGAGCGTTCGGACAGCATGCTGGCCAAAAGCGCCGGGGAATTGCTCTTATTGCCCGCCGCCACCATGGCGCCTTCCACTCCTAGCCAACGTCGTAAGGCAAGCTCGGATATCACTTTTCCAGTACCACTTTTCTCCTCAGCATGCAGTTTTATTGCCGCCTCAACAGCCGTACGAAATGTTGTCCTGGCGGTTGCTTTATTCGTTCCGCCGACTGCGTCAGAATTATTTACAACCCCGGCAGATGGAGTTGAATTCGGGGCGCTGCTCAGTCCTGCTATCGGTAACCGTGCGATGACTTCCGACTTTGGCGCATAGCCCACTTCGCGTCCATCTTCGACGTTTCGTACGGTAGCGAAAACTGCCGCGCCACTTAAGATCAGCGCACCGACCAATAGCAACAAGGCTCGTCCTGTTCGCTGTTGCCAGGCAATTCCGGCCAGAGCGAGCAGGACTGCCATCAGATGAAAGACGACAACGCCGCGGCTCAGCAGAGAAGAGGACATTAACGCGGCGCAAAAGATCAGCGTGATCACACCGACAACCAGTGAATTGCCTTTGACGCGATCACAAAGAATGAAGTAGCTGAGGACAAAGAAATAACCAGTCGTGAGAAACAGGCTGATCAGAGCATTGCCGGGCTTGGGCAGGATTGTCAGGGGCGCGATTCCCACCTGGAATATGCCAAGCTTTATATTCAGGAGCGCGATACCTATACAAAGGCCAAGTAGAGCCAGATAGGTCCAGAATTGGGACCATACAAATCTGTTTGATAGATTCGCGGCGCCTAGTCCTAATGTTATTGTACTAAGGCGCAGCATGGGCGCCATCAAGAAGGCTAAGGCTGTTGCACAAAATGCGATGCCGGACGCCAACATGACCAGATCATACTGTCCCACGCTGCCATCGAACTCACCGATAGGTTCAATAAGGGCAGGCAGGTAGAACAGGTGGACAATGAATTTTAGCCATAAGCCGAGCCAGAGAAAAGCAGTCAGGCATAGGGCCGTATAACTACGCGCCACTATAGCCGACAGAACCATCGATAGAGCGCCGATCGCAAAGAATACCAGCTGGGCCGCCGATCCGGGGTTATGGGGCCAGACCAGGGCAAGCATTGTTCCGTGAACGAGGCAGGCCAGAAAAGATAGCGCAAAAAAATAACGCCACCCTGCAGCCTCCGGCCTGGGCATTGCAATTCGGAAAGTCACAACCACACTCTCTCTTCGGTTTGACGGGCTGGCCTGTTTGCGCGAAAACTCACAAGGCCTTAGTTTAGGCAGATTGAGACTCCGACGATGACAAAGCCACGCCCCTTACAAGTTCATGCGCACCGGTGAGATTTCAGTGTTTCTGACAGCGGATCGTAGCGAAAGCCTCCGTAGCACAAATAGTACGAAAACGAGCAGGGTGAGCGTAAAAAGGGCCTTGAGTAGGTTGACCGGCGCAATGCCAAATTGGGCTATCATGTTGGCCAGCGTGACTCCGACAAAGGCTGTCGCAAAGATGTTCCCAGTTGCCCGGGCGGCTAGATACTCATAGAGCGCCGCAAACAGCGCTAAGCAGCCCAGGCCAAGGAAGACCATGCCAAGCGACCCGCCCAGATAGAATACGCCAGCTGGGCCCGGTAACGTTGAGAACTGAAATCCGGTCATCTTCGTGTAGTGCGAGCCGGCAATGTACTGATAGGCGCTCGGCACGCCAACTTCCGGCATTTCCGTCATCATCTCTGCGAGCAGAGCCAGAGAACGGTCAGAGTGTCCAGTGGCCACCATGGTACCTTCTGTGCCCAGCCAACGTCCGACGGCCAAGTTCAGGATCGCGCCGGCGGTGCCCGTAGTCCGTTCAGCCGAGAACATCCCTGCCGTCTCAGACAGGAACTCGCCAGGATCGACACCTTGCTCGATGTCGGCACCTTGCTCGATAAAGGCGACCTGTCGCTGGACTTCTACTGCGTCGATGGTAACAAAAAGTGAAGCGACGGATAGAGCCGCCATGATGATCGGCATGGGCCATCTGATAGTGGGGACGCCCCGCAGGCAAAGAACCAGCACGGCCAGCAGCACGGCCATGGAATGGAACACGACCATGCCGCGACTGAGCAGCGAAATCGAAACCAGAGCGCCACCGATGACAGCGGCCAACAGGCCCGGCAGCATGGTGCGACCAGCCTTCAGGTCGCGCTCCAGAAAATAGGCGATGAGAAAGAAATAACCGGTGTAGAGAAACTGCGAAAACATCGCATTCCCCTTCAGCGGCAAAACATTCTGGGCAATAAGGCCTGAACGCACAAGCCCGAGGTGGACATTCAGCACTGACACAAAGGCAATGACAAGCAATACTCCGATCCAGACAGCAAAGTGGACGAGCCGAAAACGCGATGCGTGGCTCGGGAGCGTGGTTTGAAGATCGATCGTCTTGAGCCCGAGTCGGATTGCAGCAGCAAACACGAGCCCCACCGCCAGGCACGCAGCGGTGCCGATCAGCATGACCTGATCATACTGGCCAATCGAGCCGTCAAATTGGCCGACCGGTTCCACCAGTACCGCAGGGTTATAGAGATGGACGACAAACTTTATCCACAGTCCAAGCCAGAGGAAGACACCAAGGCAGATGGCGGAGAACAATTGCGCCCGAAAGGCTGTTGTCAGCATGAAGCAGGCGCTGGCGGCAAAGGCGAAGTAGTAGACGCTGGAGCCAGTGACGAGATGGCGTGAAAAAAGGAAGACGGCCATATGCGCAACGGCACACGACACCGCAAATATGGGGAACGTCAATCTGTCGGACAGAATTGCCGTCGCCCTGATCCCGGCATGTCCCATCATGTTCATTCCCTCTCGCCGCCTGTATCGGCGAAGCCAAATATGTCCAACAGTGAATTTGTGTAGCGTCGTCCCGCTGCCGACCTGACGAAATCGCGCCCGGCGTTGCGCAGTACCTCATATTGCTGAGGTGGCAGGGCAGCGAGATATCGCGGTATCTCGTCCCAGGAGGCAAACTGCCGGGCGTCGATATAGGCCTCCGGTGGGACCAGATCGGCGATGTCGCTGGCACCCAGATAGATGGGGATTGTGCCGCTATAGAAGCAGTCGAAGATCTTTTCGGTGATGTAGCCACTCATGGCCATGTTCTCGAAGCACAGCGAGTACTTGTACTGGCTCATGACCTCGTATTTGGAAGCGCACGGCCCCTTGTAGATCGACATCAGTGTGCGGCGGTGCCGCCAATAGGGCATCCACATCGACGCCCGCGACCACCACTTGTGCCAGCCACGCCCATAGAGATCCACCGAGCCCGTCCTGGCCAGTGCCGCCATGGCCTCGATGCGCCTGCTGTAGAGCTCCTTGTTGAAGGTGGTAGGGATGTGATTGCCATTGATGACCACGATCCGGTTCTGGCGGTCGGTGCGGCTCCAATAGGGTTTAAGCACATCCTGATTCGGTTGCGGCCAGTAGAGCTTGCGCAGTCGTGACTGGTCCACGCCCGCAAGCGAATAGCCGTCGCCTATAGTGTTGTGCAGATAGATCTGTTCGAATCCGGCCGTCAGTTCTGGCAGCGCCGCATAGGGCTTCGGATCAACGACAGGTGGTTCAAAAATTACGAACGTCTTCAACGTTACGCCGCGCCGTTGGCGCAGGGCCGAGACATTATCGATCACGCCGAGCGAATAGTAGTCGACGGACGCTGGTGACTCGCCGGCACAATCAAGGAGATAGTCCGCCGTGCGAACGGTAATACCCTGCAGCGCATACAGATCTTTGACATGGGCAAAGGGCGCGAGCGCGTCATCTCGGTTAAGCGTCGGGTTGCTCAGGTCAAACAGTCTGTCCTGATAATAGGCGGAGGAGGTCGGATCGATGTAGACCTGCTTAGCTGTCGTCATCGATTGAAACTGCTTTTGAAGTGCCGCAAGAGCGGTCGAGCAATATCGGATGCGCGCAGGGCCACCGCCAGACTGACCAGTGTACCAAGCACAACGGTAAGCAAGTCCCTTCGGCTTTGGAAGGCATTGGTAATTCCCTCCGGTGAAAACAGCCCCGAGGAAAGCGTTCGAGCATGTTCAAGATCCCCGGCAATCAGGGCATTGACCGCCCGCATTGCTCGATCCCGTCGTTCCAGGCGCTCGACATTGCGCAAATCACTTTCGTCGAGCACAGCCCTGACCTCGGGTTTTTCCAGGTAATGGTCGATGACCAGGAAGAAATCGGCCCGCTCGGTATTGTCTCTGACCGCGGCCGACCACTGAAGGCGACTGATGCGGTAGCTCATGAGATGATCCGGCAGGATACCGCAGGGGTGACGTTCGAGCACACGAAGCCAGACATCGAGGTCGGCACTGGAGCGAAAGAGTTCGCCGCGCCAACGACCGATCTCCTGCTGGTAGATGTGAGTCCGGGCCATAAAGCTTGGACAGATCATGAAGTTGGAATGCTCTAGGACCGCCTTGAAAATCTGTTCAAAACTATAAAGAGGCGCGGTATCGCGCAGGCTCGCAGGGAGATCAAGAGCACCAATGACAGTGCCGGTTTGGTCGATCAGCCTTGCCTGCGTGAACACGCCGCCTGCCGCGGGATACCTCTGGAAGAAGGCGACCTGCTGCTCGACCATTTCGGGTTCATAGACGTCATCGGCATGAAAAAGCGCCGTGAACTCGCCTTGGGCCAGTGCGATGCAGCGATTAAAATTGCCTTCGCCGCCGATGTTGTCCGGATTCTCGTGCACGGTGATGCGGGGATCGGTAAAGCCTTTCACCACGACCAATGTGCCGTCAGTGGAACAGTTATCAACAACGTGCACAACGATATGGCGATAGGTCTGCGCCAGGATGGACCGCAAGGTCTGGGCTATAGTGGTTTCAGCATTATAGGTCGGCACGCAGATGCACACCAGGGGCGTGTCAGGCGCGTGCATCGGTCAGCCCCATGCGTGCGAAGAGGTGATCGAAGCGTACCTTGAAGGTGTGGTCCTTGAGGGTGCGCGCGTAGCCAGCCTTGGCAATGGCGTCCCGCTCGGCATCGTCGGACAGATAGCGCCTGACCTTGTTGACCAGATCGTTGGGATCCAGGTAGATGGCCAGTTCTTCGCCTATCGCATAGTGCCGTTCCAGCCCGTCAACATAGTAGGACAGCTGGAAGCCGCCACTGCCACAGATCTCGAAATGGCGGGCCTTGAGCTGTTCCCCGGTTTTTGGAGAACGTACGCGGTTGACCAGCCCCCGCGGCGAGCTCAGCAGGTAGCGGGCATCCCAGGACGCGGAGTTCGACATGTTGAGATTGATGTGGCTCTTGCTGAACACAGCGACCATTTCGTCATGCGACAAGGGTCCGGCCGGCCAGCGATAGCCGAATGCCCTGACGTTGAAGCCTGCCCTGGTAAGCCGGCCCAGCAGCCATTCGCGGTACGGATGCCACGCGCCGACGAAGGAAACGTCATAGACCTTCTCGGTCTCAACCGGATGGTAGAGGTGCGGATTGCAGCCAAAGGGGAAGTAGATGGCGTTGGAATAGCCCAGTCGGGCATATTTGTGCACGCCATAGACGTCGGGCGTGGTGAAATAATCGAAATGGGCGGCCCAGAACTGCGAGAATTCCACGCGCCAGGTGTCGTCGTGAAAAAAGCACAGCGTCTTGGTGAACTGCGCCATCTGCTTGACCGTCTCGGGCTCGATCTGGTCGGTATAGAGCGAGAACAGCGCGAAATCTAGCTTTTCGGCCTGAGCAATCTGCAGGAGCCTGGCATTCATGGCGCTCTTGTTGGTGCTGCCGAGCTCGGTCATGAAGTCGAACAGGATCACCTCGTGACCCAGATCCTTGAGACTGTCGTAGAAATTGTAGTATTCGAAGGAGCGGCCGCGCGTGCGGTCGCCATATTCGAATTCCATGCAGACCAACAGAATTTTCAACGTGCAGCTCGCGTTCGAACAAAGGGGAGTAGCAGCCAGATTAACATGCCCAGCAGGATCAGGCCTGCAACCATTATGAGGGCGCCGGCGCTGACATAGCTGCCGCCATCGCTGCCCAACGGGTCGCGCATCAGGGCGACCACACCATAGAGCAGGCCGCCCAGCAGCAGCCCCTTGCTGGCAAGCCCATAGGGGAAGCCCATCCGCAGCGTGCCAACGGTGACATGGTGGACCGCCACAAGCAGGGCGAGGCCGGAGGCGACCCGGGCTATGCCGACGCCGGCTGCGCTATAGCCCGGCACCAGCAGCCAGACAAGCCCGATGCACAGGATGGCACCCAGCGCATTGGGCCAGAGCAGCAGGCTGGTCTTCATCTCGGCATGGGCGGACATGGAGTAGACGCCGACCAGCACACGGGCGCTTTCCGCCAGTACGCCCCAGATCACGAATTGCGACGCCGACCGGTAATCGGGACCCACCAGGAAGCGGGTGAGTTCCGGCGCCAGCGCGGCAAGAAAGCAGGTGACCAGGACGACTGATGGCACAAAGGCAGACGCATAAAACGTCCAGGCCGCGCTGCGGTCGCCGGCCCCCCGATTGATGGACCTGTAGAAGCGCGGCTGAAAATAGGTGGTGAGGATGGACTCGAAAGCCGCCATCAGGCCGGCAGCAATGCCGTATCCGGCCACGAACAGGCCCAGCGGGGCCAGGCCCAGCGCGTCCACCGAAACCAGTCGGTAACCCTGGCTTTGCAGCCAGCTGAAGCCGCTGGCCAGGGCGACTGGCCATGCAAAGTTGAACATGGCCATGAGCTTGTCGCGCGAAAAGGGCTGAGGCGTTGTCGCTGGCCTGAGATGGCCGAAGAATAGCCAAACGCCAATCGCCGCGAACACCAGCTGTCCTAGCAACTGGCCGGCCAGCCAGTATTCGGCCGAGGGGCCGAACAGTTGCACGTTCACATACGATGCGAGCAGGCCAAGCGCGATTGTCCCCAGTGTCAGTGTCATGAACATCCCGGAAAACCCCAGGAGGTTCAGGGACGGTATTGCCGTCTGGTTGATGGTGTTGAAAAACAGCGAGCCGCAGATCAACAGCAGCAGCCAGCCAATGCTGAAGCCGAAGCTGAGCACGCCCAGCTGCTGCAGCAAGACCAGGCCGAGCGCCGCCAGCCCGCAGACGATGATCAGATGCAGCCAATGCAGCGTCAGATAATGCCGGGCCCGCCCCAGATCGTCCCATGCGTGCAGACGCCGGTTGATGAACTGGCCGACGGGGCTGACGAGGAACAGGGCAAACAGGCCAGTTGCCGCGGTGACCAGCGACAGCCGGCCCATCTCTGCGGGCGGCAGGAACTCGGTCACCAATCGATTGGCGACCAGCAGCAGGATGAACTGCGCCGCTCTACCGAGGACAACGAGGATCAATCCCGGCCTCACTCTTCTGCATGGTGATGGCCGGCAAGCCGGCACAGCCGCGGCTCGCCGAGCCGCCGGCCTGCATTACCGCGATCGCCTGGCTTTTTGCCGATGGCGTGGCGACAACGGGGGCGGTGTCGCCGATCAAATGCTTTTCAGCTCGTTGATGGCATCGTCGATCGCATAGTGGTGGTTGCCGACGAAGACGCCGTTCTGATCCAGATGATCGGCATTGGTCAGCTCGCCGGAGATCTCGAAATTGAAGTACTTAACCACTTCAGTGCGGGCAAAGTTGCCGGCAACAATGGGCCTGACCTCAAAACCGCGTGCATTGAGATCGGCGACGAGCTGGTCGCGCGACATGTTCACGCCGCGTCGGGTGATCAGGCTGAAACCGAACCAACTGCTCTCGCCAACTTCCTTCTGGATCATCACCTTGGGGTGGTCCGCCAGGGCCTGCTGCAGCTTGGCGGCATTCTCGCGGCGGGCCACCACCATGCCGGGCAGCTTCTTGAGCTGCTCAATACCCACCGCGCCCGACATTTCGAGGGGACGGACATTGTAGCCGGGCAGCACGAAGCGGAACGATTCCTTAAAGGGGTCATCACCCTTTTCGCCGACGACATGGTTGAACTTGGGCAGGTTGCGGGTCCAGCCATGGGCGCGCAGCGAGAGGAGCAGATGGTACATCTCCTCGTCTTCAGTGGATATGAGGCCACCTTCCATGGTCGACATGTGGTGGGAAAAGAAGGTGCTGTAGCTGCCCATCAGACCAAAGGTGCCGGCCTGCTTGCCGTTAAACCTAGCCCCCAGCGATTCGCAATTGTCTTCCAGCAGGGTGATCTCGCGGTCACCCACGATCGCCTTGATCGCATCAAAATCGTTTGGGTTGCCCAGCAGGTTGACGGCCATAATCAGGCGCGTCTTGCTGGAAACGGCCTGGGCGAGCGCCTCCAGGTCGAAGTTCAGCGTCTCAAGGTCGATGT
>NZ_JAKFDJ010000111.1:0-8854 GCF_036676215.1 Devosia sp.
ACCACCGGCCGGACGCTGGCAGGAGGAGAGAGGGGCACAGCGCCCCGCCTCCAGCTCGACCGTCCAACCCGAAAGGGCGGCCGCTCGATGCGTGTGTGAAAAATCCCGGCGTGATGGCGAGACTACAGCCTCACATTTTTTGACTACCCTCTCGAGACTGCGGTCTCGCCATCACCGTTCTCCTGACAACCGCATCACAGGCGGCGCTTCTGCATGCACAATTATTCCATACTGTTCGCGGAGGACGCACAGTTACACCCTTGTGTCTACTTGCCCACAACCGCCCCCTCCCCTATGTTTATCGCGCGGAACAATACGTTCCGTATGTTCTCAGGGCGGGGTGCAATTCCCCACCGGCGGTAAAGGCGGCGACGCCAAGCCCGCGAGCGCCCGGCGAAAGTCGGGGTCAGCAGATCCGGTGTAATTCCGGAGCCGACGGTATAGTCCGGATGAAAGAGAACGGGATCAGCGCTGGCTCGCCGGCGCCCGCAGCCTTTCGGCGGCCGGGCGCAGGCACCCAGCGAGACCTCCCGTAACCCTGAGGAAACTGGTTACGGAAAGGACTTCACATGAGCCAAGTTTCCTCTTTTGCCAAAAATCCCGCCGCATCGGGCGCGTTCCTCATGGTGGTGGCAAGCATTGCCTTCGCCGGCACCAATGTCTTGCAGTCAGTCCTGCCAACCCCAACTGAGTATGGCGGCTTCGGCATGTCATCGACAGGCATGGCCTTCTGGCAATATGTCATTGCATCGGTACTGGCCTTGCCGCTGATCATGCGCATCGGTCTCAGCAATCTGCGGACCCGCCATCCCCTGCTGCACGAAATCCGCGCCTTCGTTTCAGCGCTCGGCGTCCACGTCTTCGTCTATGGTTTCGCCTCCGGCGTGCCGATCTGGCAGATGGTGACCCTGCTGGCCACCGGACCGCTCTTTGTCATTCTCGCTTCGACACTGTTCCTGGGTGAACGCGCCTCTGCCGCGCGCATCGCGGCGGGGCTGGTGGGCTTTGTCGGTGCCATCATCGTTTCCGGCGTCGGTACCGAAGGGCTCACCTGGTACACGCTGATCCCGATCATTGCCGCGGCGCTCTGGGCCACGACCGACGTGCTGACCAAGTACCTTTCCCGCGAAGAATCGCCGGAAACGCTCACCATCTCGCTGCTGGTGCTGGTAACGCCCAATCACCTGCTGATCCTGCTGGCGGTGAACGCCTTTGCCTGGCTCGCGCCGACGCTGGTTCCTGCCGGGCTCGCCACGGGCTTCCCCTTCGCCCTGCCCTCTGGCGACGGCCTGTGGCTGCTGCTGCTGCTCGGCGCTCTGACGGCGGCGGCGCAGTATCTGCTCAGCTTTGCCTACAAGGTGGCCGACGCGACCTATCTGCAGCCCTTCGGCGACCTGAAAGTGCCGTTGAGCGGCCTGCTCGGATGGATCTTCCTGAGCCAGACGCCGTCCGTCTGGTTCTGGCCCGGCTCGGTGCTGATCCTGGCCGCGTCGCTGTTCATCCTGTGGGCGGAAACGGATCGTCGCCCCAAGCTCAGCGTGGCGTAACCCGCTCATGCTCCATGGTCCCGCGGACGTGCTCCGCGGGCCAAATATTCCGTTTTCGGAACAGACTTTCCAGCAAGGCTTGATTGCGGCGCCGGATTGGGGATTATGGTCGCGAATGCGAGAGTGAGCCATGTCCGACGTCAAAGAACAGCCGCCGCAGGATTTCGACGCGCTGCGTACAGCGATCCTCGAGCGCAAGGCCGAACTGCCCAAGCGGCTAACCCAGGTGGCGGCCTATGCACTCGACCATCCGGACGAGATCGCCTTCGGCACCGCGGCCAGCATTGCGGTTTCCGCCGACGTGCAGCCCTCCACCCTGGTCCGCTTCGCCCAGCATTTCGGCTTTGACGGCTTTTCCGGCCTGCAATTGCTGTTCCGCGCCCGGCTGCGCGAACGCACCTCGTCCTACGAGGAGCGTCTGCGCACGCTGGAGCAGAACGGCGCCGCGCTGGCCGAAAGCACGACCATTTTCAACGGCTTCATCTCGGCCGCGCACCGCTCGATCGATGCCATCTCAGCCGCCGTCGAGCCCGACGCCTTCGAACGCGCCGTTACCCTCTTGGCCAAGGCCGAGACCATCTATCTCATCGCCAAGCGCCGCTCCTACCCCATTAGCAGCTACATGGCCTATGCCTTCGGCAAGCTGCGGGTGAAATGCCAGCTGGTCGGCACCTCGGCGGGTATCGACGATGACCTTCTGGCCATGGCCACGCCCCGCGATGCCGCCTTCGCCGTGAGTTTCTCGCCCTATGCCTCGGAAAGTGCGGCGCAGGCGCGGATGCTCACCTCGCGCGGCATTCCCGTGGTGTCACTGACCGATTCTGCGTTCTCTCCCCTGGCCGAGTGCTCCAAGGAATGGTTCGAGGTGGTCGAGGCCGATCATGCCGGCTTCCGCTCGCTCTCGGCCAGCATGGCCTTCGCCATGGCGCTCACTGTCAGCATCGCCGAAAAACGCCGGCGGCACTGAAGTAATCCCCCGCGCCCAAAGCTGCGCTAAACTGAAAAGGCCGCCAGAGGGGCGGCCTTTTGCATGGGATTGGACGAGTGCGGTCAGCGCCCCTGGAACACCGATTTGTCGGCCAGCGCGCCGGTGATTTCGGTCAGCCTTACCGCGCGACCTTCCTTGACCGATTTCAGTGCCGCGTCGGCCAGCGCCAGGGCAATCAGGCCGTCGATACCGCTGGGCGAAGCCGGAGACTTCGATTCAACCGCGTCGATGAAGGTACTGATTTCGCGGGCATAAGCTTCGGTGTAGCGGGTCATGAAGAAGTCATGCAGCGGCGGCCTGGTATAGCCGGTGGCATTGGCGACCTCGATCGACACCGGACGCTGATTCTCCGCCGAGACGGCGCCCTTGGAGCCATGCACTTCGATGCGCTGGTCATAGCCATAGGTGGCGCGGCGGGAATTGGAGATGGTGGCGTGCTTGCCCGACGCGGTGGCCAGCATCACCGAGACGCTGTCGAAGTCCCCGGCTTCCCCGATCGCCTTGTCGACCAGCACCGAGGCCTGGGCGCTGACCGTCTCGATTTCCTCCCCGAGCAGGAAGCGGGCCATGTCGAAATCGTGGATGGTCATGTCGCGGAAGATGCCGCCCGAGCGCTTGATGTAGTCCACCGGCGGAGCGCCGGGGTCGCGCGAGACAATGGTGACCATCTCGACCGCGCCGATCTCGCCCTTGGCGATCACGTCCTTGACCGCCATGAAGTGGGGGTCAAAGCGGCGGTTGAAGCCCACCATCAGCGTGCCGCCCTCGGCATCGACTATCTTGAGGCAGGCTTTGACCCGCTCCACGTCGAGATCGATCGGCTTCTCGCAGAAGATGGCCTTGCCGGCGCGGGAAAACTGCTCGATCAGGTCGGCATGGGTATCGGTGGGGGTGCAGATCACCACAGCGTCGATGTCGCTAGCCCCAAGGATCTGCTCTACGCTGCGCACCTCACAACCATATTGGGCTGCGATGTCATCGGCCGCCTTGGGAAAGGCATCGGCAACGGCCACGAGGCTGGCCTTGGGGTTGGCGGTCACAGCCTTGGCGTGAACCTTGCCGATGCGCCCTGCACCGAGCAGGCCGAAACGAACGGTCATTTATCTATCTCCGGGAATGGCAGGCCGCTGCAACATATGCACCAATGTCGAGCCCGTCTAGAACATTCATTCCATACGTTGCCGGATTGGTTGGCGGGCGCGATCAGGTCTCGCGGGCACGCTCGAGGATGCGTTTGCATTCCAGCAGTTCACGCAGCACGTCCGACAGCTTGTCGCGGGATTCACGATCGAGGCCCGGGCTGGCCAGCATCACGGCCTCTTCGATCTCGGCTTCGTCGCCAGCGGCTTCGGCCTGCTCGATCATCGGCAGGATGTCTTCGAGCGGCCTGCCCTCGCCGACGGCGATGACATAGCGGCTGCCCTGATCCTTGAGGATGCGCTGCACGCCCTTGATGGTGAAGCCCTGATCATAGAGCAGATGGCGGATGCCGCGCAGCAGCAGCACGTCTTCCGGGCGGTAGTAACGGCGGCCGCCACCGCGCTTCAGCGGCTTGATCGTTGAGAAACGAGTTTCCCAGAAGCGCAGGACATGCTGTGGCAGGTCCAGCTCATCGGCGGCTTCGGATATCGTCCGGAAGGCGTCTGGCGACTTATCCACGGAGGCTGAGACTCGCTCTGGATGGCTTATTTTCCAGTACGAACCATAGATTTGTTGATCTTGGACTTCAACACATTGGACGGTTTGAACACAAGAACCTGTCGCGGCAGGATCGGCACCTCTTCACCCGTCTTGGGATTGCGGCCGATGCGCTCGTTCTTGGAGCGGACCTGGAAGGAACCAAAGGAGGACAGTTTGACGTTCGCGCTGGTGATCAATGCGTCCCCGATAAGCTCGAGCACCCGTTCCACCAGCTCCGCCGACTCGGTCCGCGACAGCCCAACCGTGCCGTACACCGCCTCGGCCAGATCGGCCCGCGTAATCGTCTTTTGCGTCATTCGTACCCCCGTGTTGTCGAAAGGTGCAAATTCCCACGCCGGGACGGATCGCGTCCCCGATCAAATTGCCGCCGGCGCAGCCCAATGGGGCCGAGCCATAGCGCGGGAATCCTTCCCTTCGCGCAGCGCTATCAAACCGTCATAAACCCCTCATGCGGCTGATTTCGGCGCTGTGTTCCTCCACCCAAAAAGACACTAACGCCTTGAAAGGCTTAAGGTCAATCACGTGGCGACAGGTGTTACCAGCGAATGAGGGAAGCGGCCCAGGTAAAGCCGCCGCCCATGGCTTCAAGCATCACCAGATCGCCCTCTTTGATCCGGCCATCGGCAACGGCCGTGCTCAGCGCGAGCGGGACCGATGCGGCCGATGTATTGGCGTGCAGGTCAACGGTCATCACCACCTTTTCGGGCGGCAGGCGCAGCTTGGCCCCTGCCCCCTCGATGATGCGCTTATTGGCTTGGTGCGGCACGAACCAGTCGAGGTCGTCGACGGTGTAGCCAGCCTTGTCCAGCGTGGCATAGACCACATCGGTTATCTTGCCGACGGCATGGCGGAAGACTTCGGGGCCCTGCATGTGGACATGGCCGGTGGTGCCGGTGGTGGACGGGCCGCCATCGACATAGAGCTTGTCCCAGTGGTGGCCGTCGGAGCGAAGCGCCGAGGCCAGGACGCCGCGTTCAGGGGCGTCGTCGTCGAGTTCGATCTTCTCCACCACCATGGCGCCGGCACCATCGCCGAACAGCACGCAGGTGGTGCGATCGGTCCAATCGAGCAGGCGCGAAAATGTCTCGGCGCCGATGATCAAGGCCCGGGTGGCCAAGCCATTCTTGATATAGCTGTCAGCAGTGGCCAAGGCATAGACGAAGCCAGAGCACACGGCCTGGAGGTCGAAGGCCATGCCGTGATGCATGCCCAGTTTCATCTGGACGAGCGTTGCGGCGGCCGGGAAGGTGTAATCCGGCGTCGTGGTGGCGACGATGATCAGGTCGATGTCGTCGGGGGTGACGCCCGCCGCCGCCATGGCCTTCCTGGCCGCTTCTACCGCAAGATCGGACGTGAACTGCCCTTCGGCTGCGATGTGGCGCTCTTTGATGCCGACGCGCTGCTGAATCCACTCGTCGGACGTGTCGACCATGGTGGCCAGTTCGGCATTGGTCAGCACCTTTTCGGGCAGGTAGCCGCCGACACCGCGGATGATGGTACGCGTTTTGGTCACGCCGGTTTCGCCTCAGGTTCTGCTTCGGTTGGTACTGGCGCGGCCTTGATGGGGAAGCGCTTCATGGTTTCGTCAATCTTGTCGATCAGGCGGCTGTGAGCCATCTCATAGGCCAGACTCAAGGCGCTTTTGTAACCGATCTCATCCGTGCCGCCATGGGATTTGATCACGATGCCGTTGAGGCCCATGAATACGCCGCCGTTGACGGTGCGCGGATCCATCCTGCGCCGCAGGGCATTGAGCGCCGAGCTGGCGAACAGCGCGCCGATGCGGCTCATCAGATTAGATTTGAGGGCGCTGCGAAGATAGGAGCCAACCTGGCGGGCAGTGCCTTCGGCGGTCTTGAGCGCGACATTGCCGACAAAGCCCTCGGTGACGACGACATCCACCGTTCCCTTCCCAATGTCGTCGCCCTCAACGAAGCCGTGATAGGTGAATCCGGAGCCGCTGGCCTCCGTCAATATGCGGCCTGCCTCCTTGATGAAGTCGAGGCCCTTTACCTCCTCGGTGCCGACATTGAGCAGGCCGACCGTCGGCGAGTCGGACTCGAACAGGCAGCGCGCCAGGGCCGATCCCAGAATGGCATAATCGACCAGTTGCTGTGCATCCGCGCCAATGGTCGCGCCCATGTCGAGCACGATGATATCGGTGCGCAGGGTCGGCCAGATGGCGGCGATGCCCGGCCGAGAAATACCCTTCATCGGGCGCAGGCAAAAGGTGGCCATGGCCATCAGCGCGCCGGTATTGCCGCCGGAAATGGCCACGTCGGCCTCTTTGTCCTTCACCGCCTGGATGGACATCCACATGGACGACGTACCTTTGCCCTTGCGCAGGGCCTGGCTGGGCTTTTCGTCCATGGCGATCACCAGATCGCAGTGGCGTATAGTGGATACGGGCTTGAGGTCGGGAAATTCGTCGAGCAGGGGAGCAATCTGCTCCTGGCGGCCATGGAATATGAAACGGATATTCTTGTGCTCGCGCAGGGCCAGATGGGCTCCGTGGATCACGGCACGGGGGGCATTGTCACCGCCCATCGCATCCACTGATATCGTTATTTTATCGGTCATTTCAGCCCGTTCTACGCCCCGCGAGGAGGCAGCCAAACATATCCCATCGGGGAGTCGGTGCAAGCCGGCGCTTGTCGCTACCGGTCAATATCGGTGGACTTCTTGAGCTTTTTGAGGGCGGCGAAGGGGCCAGAAGGCTCATCCCCCAGGTGGACGCCGAGGGAATCAAGTCCTTCACCGGGAAGGCGCGGATAGGGATCGATAGCCAGCGCCAGCGTCTCGATCAGCAAGGCGCTGAGATCAACTTCGGGACCATCGATGTGGTCGGGAAAATCCTCGTCCTCGAGGTCGACGAAGATTTCTGAGCCCGGTGTTGGCTTGTGAGCTTGCGCCTCCGGCAGAAATACCCGGTCGATGGCCTCGTCTACATGCTGCCCCACCGGCTCGAACGTCACCACGGAAGGTTGCACGATATCGGCCACAAGGCGCCCCTGGGCCCTGAGGCCACCGCGCAGGGGCGCAACCATCAGGGTCGCTTCGAAGGAGTCGATAGCGCTCAGCTTGAGTAGCTCGGCGAGCGCCGCGCGCGTGGGTTCGTCGAGCGAGACCGTGAGGTCCCGACCGGAAGCCGGCATGCGGTCGATGCGAACAACTGCATCGAACAGCGGAGGCGTTGCAGAAGCGCTCACGCCGCGACCTCGAAACTCAGTGCACCGCCCGTAATGGAACCAGCGGCCTGCGCCGCCAGGGCCCGGTCTTCGGCGAGGAGGTAGTCGGCCAAGGCCGCTACATGCGGGCCGGGAGCGCCATCGAAGATGTTGCGCGCCAGCACGTCTTGCAGCGCTACGGCATCGTTGCGGTCCATCGCCTCGTTCATTGCGGCGAGCAGACCGAAGAAGATATTGCCCATCTTCTGGATTCGTTTGGGTACGCCCAGATCGCCAACGCCCATCTCCCGCAACGAGCGATCCATGTCCTTGAAGAACAGATCAAACACCGCCTGGCTAAAGTGTTTCTGCTCGCCGGATTCGGCGCGCAGGCGGCGAAACAGCAGCGCCATATGCAGGCTGATCATATCGAAGCGCCCCGTCACTGTGTCGGGGACCCCCCACTCGACGTAGAACCGGGGTTGCCGGGATTGCGCCACAATAGCGCTATAGACGGCGTAAACCGGTTCGGTGGCTGTGTTCTTGCGGAACAGGGACAGGATCATAGGATTGCGGTCCATTGTCAGCTTGCCAGACGGACAAGTTGGCAGCTAAACATTCCGGCGGCCACAAGAGCCGCCGCCTTGTTGTCGTGCCTATAGTCGAGAGCCATCGGGAAAGTCAAATTCATGCCCTTGCGTACCGCCACCGGTCCATTTGCGCCGCTCGCCGCTGCTGCCCTGCTCGCAATGGCGCTGGCGGCCTGCACCAGCAGCAACTCGCTGATCACCCAGCGGACCCAGGGGTATGAGATCTCCGAGAGTGCCTTGGCGCAGATCCGGCCCGGTCAGAGTAAAGACCTAGTGACGCTGGTGCTCGGTTCGCCCCAGTCGGTCAATTCGTTCGGCGACCAATCTGCATTCTATTATGTCGAGACCAAGGTGCGCCAGACTTCGTTCGGCATGACGATGATCGACTCGCGCACCGTTCTGGTCGTCTATTTCGACAAGAACAATAAGGTAGTCGACAAGGCCGTTTACGGTCTGCAGGACGGCAAGACCGTCGCTATCGAAAGCCGCCGCACGCAGTCCTTCGGCGAGGATCGTACGTTCATCGACCAGATCCTGCAGAGCTTCTAGGTCGCAGATGGAAGAATTCGAAAGCCTCGGGAAACCGGGGCTTTTTCTTTGCCCGGAGGCACCGGGAGAACACCGGGCGCACTAGAGAGTCTCGCTGAGATCCGTACCAGCTTCGCGCGCCATCGCATCGAGGGCGGCGTTGACGAGGCCGGTGGCGTCGTCTTCGTAGAAGGCCTTGGCGACATCCACATATTCCGTGATGACGACACGGGGCGGGATGTCCTTGCGGCGGAGAAGCTCGAATGCCGCGGCGCGCAGGATGGCGCGCAGCGTGGCATCGACCCGCTCGACCGGCCATCCTTCAGCCAGCGC
>NZ_JAKFDJ010000112.1:0-22067 GCF_036676215.1 Devosia sp.
CGCAGGAGACCGACGACGACCAGCTTATCGGTATCGGCGAAGTGGGTGGATATCTCCTTGGCCAGGGCCTCGACGCGGGCGGCGATGGACTTGGCGGAGATCAGTTCGTCGACGGTATAGGGCTTGGTGGTCATGGCGTTCCGGGTCACATGGCGTGCAGTCACAGATCGGGCGGAACTGTTAGCAGAGTGTGTGTCGGGACGGTAGCGGACCGTCACGAATGGGTACTCTTCAGAGCGACACCGACCTCGTACCAGACTCCCTCTGGATTGGTCATGACATCGAGATTGGTGAACCGAATCACTTGGTAGCCGCGGCCTTTCAGATACGCAGCGCGACCTGTGTCCACTGCAATACCCGCATCCGAATAGTGACTGTCGCCATCGATCGCGAACACCAAACGGGCCTGCTTGCAGGCAAAGTCCACGATGTAAGGGCCGATGGGCGCTTGCCGGCGGAAGTGCCAGCCATCGGTTCGGTATGACTCAATGATCGTCCAGAACCGCCGCTCGGCGGGCGTCTGCTCTAAGCGCAGTTTCCGCGCCAATGACGTGCTGGGCATGGGGAGGCTCCGACTTTTGGTCGAAGAGAGGATACCCCCACCTAGCCTCCCCCTGATAAGGGGAGGGACAGATCGAGTTTGTCGCGAGATCTTGCCCCAATACACTGAGCGGTCCCTCCCCCTTTCAGGGGGAGGTTAGGTGGGGGTATTCCTGCCTACCTTGGCAGATCCGTCTTGCCCATCAGGTCATAGTCGATCGACCTTGCGGCCTGGCGGCCTTCGCGGATGGCCCAGACGACGAGGGACTGGCCGCGGCGCATGTCGCCGGCGGCGTAGACCTTGGGGACGGTGGTCTTGTAGCTCAGCGTGTCGGCAAAGAGATTGCCGCGCTTGTCGAGCTGGGCGCCCAGTTCGGTCAGCATGCCTTCGTGGATCGGCGAGGCGAAGCCGATGGCCAAAAGAACCAGGTCGGCCTTGATGATGAATTCGGTGCCGGGGATGGGCTGGCGCTTGCGGTCAACACGGGCGCATTCGACGCCGGTGACCTGACCCTTGGCATTGCCGACGATCTTCATGGTGCCGGCGGCGAATTCGCGGATGGCGCCTTCGGCCTGCGATGAGGAGGTGCGCATCTTGACCGCCCAGTTGGGCCAGTTGGTCAGCTTGTTTTCGAGCTCGGGCGGCATGGGGCGCACGTCAAGCTGGGTCACGGCAATGGCGCCCTGACGGAAGCTGGTGCCGACGCAGTCAGATGCGGTATCGCCGCCGCCAACCACTACGACATGCTTGCCGGCGGCGGTGAGCTGGACTTCGCCGGAAACGTCCTCGTCGCCGAGGCGGCGGTTCTGCTGCACGAGGAACGGCATGGCATAATGGACGCCATTGAAGCCGGTGCCTTCGGCATCGACATCACGCGGCTTTTCCGAACCGCCGGCCAGCAGCACGGCGTCGTGCCGGGCCTGCAGGTCCGAGAGCGGCCGGGAGACGCCGATATTCTCACCATAGTGGAAGGTGACGCCTTCGGCTTCCATCTGCTCGACGCGGAAGTCGATGTGCTGCTTTTCCATCTTGAAGTCGGGAATGCCGTAGCGCATCAGGCCGCCGGCCTTGGGCTCGCGCTCATAGAGGTGAACGTCGTGGCCGGCCCGGGCGAGCTGCTGGGCAGCGGCCAGACCTGCCGGGCCCGAGCCGACAATGGCGACGGACTTGCCGGTCTTGGTTGCGGGGACCTGTGGCTTGATCCAGCCATTCTTGATGGCGCGGTCGGCGATGGCCTGTTCCACCGTCTTGATGGCGACGGGCACGTCTTCCAGATTCAGCGTGCAGGCTTCCTCGCAGGGTGCGGGGCAGATGCGGCCGGTGAATTCGGGGAAGTTGTTGGTGGAGTGCAGGTTGCGCGCCGCCTCCTGCCAATCGCCCTTGTAGACGAGGTCATTCCAATCCGGAATCTGGTTGTTGACCGGGCAGCCGGTATCGCCATGGCAGAAGGGAACGCCGCAATCCATGCAGCGCGCCGCCTGATCGACGATGCGGCCTTCACTCATAGGAATGGTGAATTCGCCGAAATGGCGGATGCGATCGGAGGCCGGTTCGTACCGGGGCTCTTCGCGCTCGATCTCGAGAAAGCCTGTTACCTTACCCATTTTGCTTTCTCCTTATTCCGCCGCCACGCCGAGGCTGCCGCTGGCCCGCTTCTTTTCCATCTCGCGGATGGCGCGGCGGTATTCGACCGGCATGACCTTGACGAATTTCGGCCGCATCTCGACCCAGTTGTCCAGGATGAACTTGGCGCGGGTCGAGCCGGTATAGTGCAGGTGGTTACTGATGAGCTGATGCAGGCGCTCGTCGTCGTGGCGGGTCATGTCGCCGGAAATGTCGACGCGGCCATGCCATTCGAGATCCCCACCATGGTGGTGGATCTGTTGCATCAGGGCTTCTTCCTCGGGCACGGGCTCGAGTTCGACCATGGCCAGGTTGCAGCGCTCGCGGAAGGTTTCGTCTTCGTCGAGCACGTAGGCCACGCCGCCACTCATGCCGGCGGCGAAGTTGCGGCCGGTCTGGCCGATGACAACGACGACGCCGCCGGTCATGTATTCGCAGCCATGATCGCCGGTGCCTTCGACGACCGCGATGGCGCCGGAATTGCGCACGGCGAAGCGTTCGCCAGCGACGCCGCGGAAGTAGCATTCGCCCGCGATGGCGCCGTAGAGCACGGTGTTGCCGACGATGATCGCGTTTTCCGGCTTGAAGGTCACCTTGTCGGACGGGCGCACGACGATGCGGCCGCCGGAGAGACCCTTGCCGACATAGTCATTGGCGTCGCCTACCATGTCGATGGAGATGCCGCGGGCGAGGAAGGCACCGAAGGCCTGGCCGGCTGTGCCGGTCAGCTTGATCGAAATGGTGTCGTCCGGCAGGCCTTCATGGCCATACTTGCGGGCGACGGCGCCCGACAGCATGGCGCCGGCTGAGCGGTCGCGGCTGCGGATGGGCAGTTCGATCTGCACGGCTTCGCCACGCGCCAGCGCGGGTTCGGCCAGTTCGATCAGCTTGCGATCGAGCACGGCCTCCAGGTGATGGTCCTGCGTCTCGGAGTGGTAGAGCGTGTCGCCGCCGAGCGGTTCGGGCTTGTAGAAGAGCTTGGTGAAATCGACGCCTTCGCTCTTCCAGTGATCGAGCATCTTGCGCTGATCGAGCAGGTCCGAGCGGCCAGTGAGCTCGCGCAGGGTGCGGGCACCCATGGCGGCCATCAGGCCACGCAGCTCTTCGGCGATGAAGAAGAAGTAGTTGATGACATGCTCGGGCGTGCCCTTGAAGCGCTTGCGCAAAACCGGGTCCTGGGTGGCGACGCCAACCGGGCAGGTGTTGAGATGGCACTTGCGCATCATGATGCAGCCGGCAGCGATCAAGGGAGCGGTGGAGAAGCCGAACTCATCGGCGCCAAGCAAGGCGCCGATCAGCACGTCACGACCGGTCTTGAGGCCGCCATCGACCTGGAGGACGACGCGGCTGCGCAGGCGGTTCAGCACCAGCGTCTGGTGGGTTTCGGCAAGGCCGATTTCCCATGGGCCGCCGGCATGCTTGAGCGAGGTCAGCGGAGACGCACCGGTGCCGCCATCATAGCCGGAGACGGTGATGTGATCGGCGCGCGCCTTGGCGACGCCGGCCGCAACCGTGCCGACGCCGACTTCGGACACCAGCTTGACCGAGATATCGGCCTCTTCATTGACGTTCTTGAGATCGTAAATGAGCTGGGCGAGATCTTCGATGGAATAGATGTCGTGGTGCGGCGGCGGGCTGATGAGGCCAACGCCGGGCGTGGAGTGACGGGTCTTGGCGACGATCCAGTCGACCTTGTGACCAGGCAATTGCCCGCCTTCGCCGGGCTTGGCGCCCTGCGCGACCTTGATCTGGAGCTGGTCGGCATTGACCAGATATTCGGTGGTGACGCCAAAGCGGCCGGACGCGACCTGCTTGATGGCGCTGCGCATCGGGTTGCTTGAGCCATCGGGCAGGGGCTTGTAGCGATCGGGCTCCTCGCCGCCTTCGCCGGTGTTGGACTTGCCGCCAATGCGGTTCATCGCCTGGGCCAGGGTGGTATGGGCTTCGCGCGAAATCGAGCCGAAGCTCATGGCGCCGGTGACGAAGCGCTTGACGATGTCGACAGCCGGCTCGACCTCATCGAGCGGCACGGCGGCGCCGAGCGGCTTGATGTCGAACAGGTTGCGGATGGCCAGATAGCCGTTTTCGCCCGAGTTCACGCGGGCGGCAAAGCTGTCATAGCGGTCCTGCGCGGTTTCGGGCGATTCATCCTTGGTGCGCACGGCGTGCTGGAGATCGGCCACGACATCGGGGCTCCAGGCATGCTTTTCGCCGCGGATGCGGTACATGTATTCGCCGCCCACATCGAGCGCCTTGCGCAGCACCACGTCGTCGCCAAAGGCGTCGCGGTGACGGCGTACGGTTTCCTCGGCTACTTCGGCAAGGCCCACGCCCTCAATGGAGGTCGCGGTGCCGAAGAAGAAGCGCTTGACGAAATCGGAATGCAGACCGACGGCGTCGAAGATCTGGGCGCCGCAATAGGACTGGTAGGTCGAGATGCCCATCTTGGACATGACCTTGAGCAGGCCCTTACCGACGGACTTGATGTAGCGATAGACCACTTCGTGCGCGTCGACCTCGGCGGGGAACTCGCCTTCGGCATGCAAAGCCGAGAGCGTTTCGAAGGCGAGATAGGGGTTGATGGCTTCGGCGCCATAGCCGGCCAGCATGGCGAAATGGTGCATTTCGCGGGCTTCGCCGGTTTCGATCACGAGGCCCGACGAGGTGCGCAGGCCCTTGCGGATCAGGTGGTGGTGCACGGCGGCCGTCGCCAGCAGCGCTGGAATGGCGATGCGGTCGGAGGCCACGAGCCGATCGGAGAGCACGATGATATTGTACTCGCCGGCAATGGCGGCCTCGGCCTTTTCGCAGATGGCGTTGATGGCCGCTTCCATGCCCACCGCGCCCATATCGGCGGGGTAGGTAATGTCGATGGTCTTGGTCTTGAACTGGTTGTCTTCCATGTCACCGATGGCGCGGATCTTTTCGAGATCCTCGTTGGTGAGAATGGGCTGACGGACTTCGAGACGCTTCTCCTTGGAGACGCCTTCGAGGTCGAAAATGTTGGGGCGCGGCCCGATGAAGGAGACGAGCGACATCACCGATTCCTCGCGGATCGGGTCGATGGGCGGGTTGGTGACCTGGGCGAAGTTCTGCTTGAAATAGGTATAAAGCAGCTTGCTCTTCTGGCTCAGCGCCGAGATCGGCGTATCGGTACCCATGGAGCCAACGGCTTCCTGGCCGGTGGTGGCCATGGGGGCCATCAGCAGCTTGATGTCTTCCTGGGTATAGCCAAAGGCCTGCATGCGATCGAGCAGCGACTCTGATGTCACCGGGGCCTTGGGCACAGTGGTTGGCAGGTCTTCGAGCACGATCTGGCTGCGCGCCAGCCATTCGGCATAGGGGTGCTTGGTGGCGAGCGTGCGCTTGATCTCGTCGTCGGAGATGATGCGGCCTTCTTCGAGGTCGATCAACAGCATGCGGCCCGGCTGCAGGCGCCAGCGTTCGACAATGTCCTCGTCGGGGATATCCAGCACGCCGGATTCTGAGGCGAGAACGACATGGCCCTCGCGCGTCACCAGGTAACGGGCGGGGCGCAGGCCGTTGCGGTCGAGCGTGGCGACGACATAGCGGCCGTCGCTGAGCGACATGGCGGCGGGGCCGTCCCACGGCTCCATCAGGGCGGCGTGATATTCATAGAAGCTGCGGCGCGTCTCATCCATCAGCGGGTTGCCGGCCCAGGCTTCGGGGATCAGCATCATGGCTGCGTGCGGCAGCGAGTAACCGCCGCGCACGAGGAATTCGAGCGCGTTGTCGAAGCATGCCGTGTCGGACTGGCCCTCATAGGAAATCGGCCAGATCTTGGTGATGTCGTCGCCGAACTTGGGCGAGGACACCGAGGCCTGACGGGCCGCCATCCAGTTGACGTTGCCACGGATGGTGTTGATCTCACCGTTGTGGGTGGTCATGCGGTAAGGGTGGGCCAGCTTCCAGGACGGGAAGGTGTTGGTCGAGAAGCGCTGATGCACCAGCGCAATGGCGCTTTCGAAGTCTTCGTCGTGCAGATCGGTATAGAAGGCGCCGAGTTGGTAGGCCAGGAACATGCCCTTGTAGACAATGGTCCGCGCCGACATGGAGACGACGTAGAAGCCGTTGTCGCTGTCGCTTTCGGGCACTGAAGCATAGACGGTGTTGGAGATGACCTTGCGCACGATCAGCAGCTTGCGCTCGAACTCGTCGAGACTCAGCCCCTCGGGGCGGGCGATGACCATCTGCTCAATGACCGGCTGGGTGACGATGACGCCGCGGCTCAGCTTGCTGTTGTTGGTCGGCACGACGCGCTCGCCCAGCAGCTGCAGTCCCTCCCGGGCGAGGCAGCCATGGACGACCTCGGCCACGCGGTCGCGCAGGCCCTCGGTGTTGGGATAGAACAGCATCGCCACGGCGTAGTGGTGCTTTTCAGGCAGAGCGAAGGGCAGGACCTTGCTGAAGAAGGCGTGCGGGGTCTGCACCAAGATGCCGGCGCCGTCGCCCATCAGCGGATCGGCGCCCACGGCACCGCGGTGTTCGAGGTTCTCGAGGATTTCGAGACCCTTCTCGACCACTTCGTGGCTGGGCTTGTTCTTGATGTTGGCGATCATGCCGATGCCGCAGGCATCATGCTCGTTGGCCGGATCGTAGAGACCCTGGGCCTCGGGGCGACCGGTGGGCACGACGCGGCGGCCGTTCTCGATCAAGGTTTTGACGGTGGCAGTGCTCGTCGTGACGGGAGTTTGGGATCCGTTCCGCGCGTGTGCCATATCGTTTTCCTCGTTCGTTGGTCGCGCCCGCTGCCGGGCTATGTCGCTATGTCGTGTGCATCCTGATGGTGCCGGTGTTCCGGCGGGCTGGATGCGTCCTCGTCCTCTGGTGGGCAAGTTGCTCAGGCGGGTCGTACTACGGTACGGCTCGAAAGAGCAAACTCATCCATGCTTGGGGAGTGGCGCTGCATCCAAATGGCCACTCAAATTCGGGCCGGTCGTCGTCTTTCGCTTGATGCCGGCCTGCAAGCCAGGGTCTGCTCCGCTTCCGGTGCTCACGTACTTAATGTACGCTCCGCTCCGGTTCTCGCAAACCCTGCCATTCGGCTCGGCCCGAAGCGAAATACTTCCGACCGTCTCAACCCCGCCTATCCGTTTCCGCTCATGCAAAGCGGGCCAGCCGGACCAGCGTGCGCGCTGGCCGCGGAGAGCGGGGCGACGCGTCAGATAGGACAGTCGTGCTGCCCTAACCTCTGCACATTTGCATAATTCCAAACTATGGGCAAGCGCCTTTGCCCCGGTTGGGTGAGGAAAAATAGGAAATTGCCAACTTCGGCATAGGAATGCGCAGGACTTCTGGCTCTAAACCACACAAAAATGGGCGCTTTCCAGCGGGAAAGCGCCCTTCGCACACCAAGTCCTATTCGAGCTGGTCGGTTAGTTGACCGACTTGTCCTCGATCGTCGTGGTGCTGCCATTGATCTGGATGGAGCGCGGCTTCTTGCTCTCGGGCAGTTCGCGCTTCAGTTCCAGATGAAGCAGGCCGTTCTCGAGCGAAGCGCCTTGGACCTCGACGTAGTCGGCTAGCTGGAAGCGCAGCTCGAAGGCGCGCTCGGCGATGCCGCGATGGAGGAATTCGCGGGACTTGTCTTCGGTCTCGACCGGCTTGGCGCCTTTGACGACCAGGCTGTTTTCCTTGGTCTCGATGGCGATGTCACCATTGGAGAAGCCGGCTACGGCGATCGAGATGCGATAGGCGTCTTCGCCGGTGCGCTCGATATTATAGGGAGGGTAGGTCTTGGCTTCCTGCCCGACCAGATTGTCCAAGCGGTTGAAAACGCGGTCAAATCCGATGGTCGAGCGATAGAAGGGGGAAAAGTCGATGGTCTGCATGGTCACATTCTCCGTAAAGCAACGTGGATGTCCCGGTGATCTGCATCCTGGCTCCCAACGATAGGCGAGCGGTCCGATTAGCAGGCCGGGGTTCCCGGATAATCCGGCGAACGCGTTCAATATGGGAGGCGATTTTGGCGGTTCAAGAGGGGGGATATCCCGCGAGGATGTTCCGCCCCAGGGGCGCCTTTGCCTTCAACCGGCCGCAAGCCTGAATACACAATGAACCGAATATGAACGACCGAGTCCGGTCGAGTTCATCAGCGGGGCGCTAGAACGGGGCACGTGCTGAGGGAGACCTCTTCACAACCCCAAAGCGGCCCATCACCCGCCCCCCGCATGGGCCGCCCAAAAGGAAGCCGGTAACTCGCAAGAGTTGCCGGCTCTCCTTTTTCTGCATCGATCTTCGCGGTCCGCCGGTCTGCAAATGGCCGTCTCTTTGCGCTTCCGGTGCTCACGTACTCATGTACGCTGCGCTCCGGTTCGCAGAGCCAACCATTTTCGACTCGGCGGGCCCGCGAATCTCGATACAGAAAATCGTGCCTACCTCACAAAAAGGTCCGCTCGCCATGAACGCCATCGTCGACCCCAATGGACCGAGCCTGGTCAATCTTCCGTCCAATCCGGTCCCGGAGGGCGCGCGGGTGGGGTATTTCAGGACGAGCGACAATGTGCGGCTGCGTTATGCGACCTGGCCCAAGGGCGAGGGGGCGCATCGCGGGACGATATGCCTTGTGCAGGGGCGGACCGAGTTCATCGAGAAATATTTCGAAACCATCGCCGATTTTCGTGCGCGCGGCTTTGCGGTGGCGACCTTCGACTGGCGCGGGCAGGGTGGGTCGGAGCGGCTGATCGGCAATGGCAAGCTCGGCTATGTCGACCGGTTCGAGGATTATTGGTGCGACCTCAAGAGCTTCCATGGCGAGATCCTGCTGCCCGATTGCCCGCCGCCCTATTATCTGGTCGGCCATTCCATGGGCGGGCTGGTGTCGTTGTTTGCCGGCATCAATGACCGGCTGATGTTCGACCGCATCTTCCTCTCCGCGCCCATGGTGGCGCTGGACCGGCAGCCGCTCGGCATGGTGGGCATGGCCAGGGCCACCGAGACGCTGAGCTTTCTGGGGCTGGGCCGGATGCCGGTCGGCCGCAAGCAGGACAAGCCGATGTCGGAGGCGACATTTCCGGGCAATCCGCTGACCGGCGACATGATCCGCTACATGCGCGCGATCGACGTGGTGCGGGCGCGGCCCGAACTCGAGGTCGGCACGCCGACGGTGCGCTGGGCGGCTGCGGCCTTCGGTGCCATGGCCGAGGCGGCGCAGGACAGTTTCCCGGCGCGGATCAAAATCCCGCTGCTGATGCTGGCGGCGGCGCGGGACGAAGTGGTGTCCACCGCCGCGACCGAGCAATTGGGGCTGCGCATGCGCACCGGGCGGCATGTGGTGCTGGCCGGTGCCCGCCACGAGCTGTTCATGGAAACGGACAATATCCGTGGCCAGGTGTTCGCGGCGTTCGATGCGTTCATTACCGAGCAGAGCGCTTAGGCGCGATCTCCTGCACGCCCCCGCAGGAGGCGGCCGATAGGTCTTACGCTTTGGTCCGGCCGGGCGCGTTGCGACACCCTACAGATCCCGCAAGAGCCGGGCCGGCCTGGCTGAGGCGGCGCGGAGGATGGTGAGGGCGCCGAGCAGGGCGGTGATGGCGATGGCGGCTGCCAGTACAACCCCGAGGGCGTCGAGTTTGAGGGTGAAATCGACATTGAGCATGATCAGGGTGACCAGCCAGCCGAGGCCCGTTCCGAGCAGCAGCGCCGGAAGCGCGGCGAGGGCGGCAAGGATCAGGTACTGGATGAAAGCGGCGGCCATCAGTTCGATCCGCGTGGCGCCCAGCACCTTGGTGATGACGGTATCGGCTTCGCGCTGGCGCCGACCGGTGGAGAGGCTGCCGATAAGCACCAGTAGGCCATTGCCGACGGCCAGGCCCCCGACGAGGGTCGCGGCGAAGGAGAGCTGGCTCAGTGCATCGGTGATCTGCTTGAGCGTGTCGCCGATGGCGATGAAGCGCACGTCGGGGAGCTCGGATGCGAAGAGGCGTTCGACCGTCTCCTCCCGCCCTGGGGCAGCCGTGGCGGCAGCGAACAGGGTGGTGGGGAATTCGTCGATGACACCGGGAGAGAAGGTGGCGAGGAAGTCGATGCCGCCCTGCCAGGAATAATCGCGGAAGCTGGCGATCTCGACGGTCACCGGTTCGCCGAAAATGGTGAAGGTGAGGGTATCGCCCAGGTTCACCCCGAGGCCGGAGCGCAGGCTCTGGTGCAGCGAGACCAGGCCCGGGCCGGTGTAATCGGCGGGCCACCATTCACCGGCAGTGACGCGGGAGGAGGCGGGCAGCTGGGTGCGGAAGGTGAGCGGCACTTCGCCGGCCAGCAGGAAGGTGGCTTCGGGGCCGCGGGTGCGGACGCTGGCGGCAGGGGTGCCGGCGATTTCGGTCAGTGCACCGCGCAGCATGGGCGTGGCGACGAAGCGGGGAATGTCGGTGCCGGGGCCAGCCATGGTGGCCAGCATTTCCACTTCGTCGGAGAAGAGGTCGGAGGCAACCAGGGTGGGGACGTCGAAGGCGGAGGCCCCGAGGAATTCCTGGCGCAGATTGGCCTGCAGCACCAGCACGACGATGAGCATGGCCAGGGCCATGCCGGCCGAGACGACGACTGAGGCGGCGTTCTGCCCCGAGCCGGAAATGGCGCGCAGGGCGTGGCGCAGGATCAGCCACCGCGGCTCCGACAGGCGGGCAAGGGCGAGCTGGATGGCCTGGATGAAGAGGCGGAAGACCACGGCGGAAGCGGCGCTGGCGAGGCCAAAGGCCGCGACAAGCGCCACATCGCCGGTCATCAGCCAGGCCAGGACGAAGAAGGCGACGCCGGCTGCCGCCATGGGCAGGACCTGCCAGGACAGCAGCAGAGCACGCCACTCGATGGGCGCAGCCGCCAGCCCCTTGGAGCGGAACAGCAGCATCGGACGGATGGCCTGGGCCTGCTGCAAGGGCAGGTAAGAAAAGGCGAAGGCGGTGACCAGCCCGGCACCCGCGGCGACCAGCAGCGGCTGGACATGCAGCGCGGGGACGAGATCAATGCCCACCGCCCCGCCGATGGTGGGCAGGACCAGAAAGGCGATGCCGCCGCCGACAATGAGGCCGATGCCGACGCCGATGGCGGCCAGGGTGGCGACCTGGGCGAAGAAGTGGATGAAGATGCGCGAGCGGCCGGCGCCCATGGAACGCAGGATGGCGATGACCCCGGCGCGCTCGGCAATGTAGGCCTGCATGCCGGTCCAGACGCTGACGCCGCCGATGAGCAGGGAGCCCAGGCCGACGATGATGAGGAAGCGCATGAAGAGGTCGTAATAGCGCACCATCTGCCCCAGTCCGTCGCGGGCGGTACGGATAGTCCAGCCGCTATCGGCAAAGGCCGCTTCGAGGTCTGCCTGGCGGGAATCGGCGTCGCCGTCCGCGAGCAGAATCTTGTAGCGGGACCAGGTGCCCAGGCCCGGCAAAGGCGAGCTGCGGTCCGAGACGGCGACGAGGCCCTCGGCGGTGATGAGGGTGGTCAGGCCCAGGCGGAAGCCGCGAACCGGGCCGTCGGGCAATTTGGAAAGCGTGCCGCGCACGTCGAATATGGTGCCGCCCAGGGTGAAGCTGTCGCCGATGGCGACGCCAAGCTGATCGAGCAGCAGCGGGTCGACCAGGGCGCCGTGAACATCGTCCTCGGGGGCAAGCAGGGCGGACAGCGAGGCGCCCTCGGGCAATTGCGGGCTCAGGACGCGGCCCAGCAGGGGATAGGTCGGGCCAACGGCGGTGAGATCGACAAAGGCATCGCCGGTAGCAGACTCGGCCCGGACATTGGTGTCGACGACGCTGGACACGGTGCCGAAGCTTGCCATAACGGCGAGTTCGTCGGCGGTGGCGATGCGATCGGCACGCGATAGTTCAAGATCGCCCCCCATCAGCTCGGCAGCGCCGGCATCGATGGCCCGGGTGATGCTGGCGCCGACCGAGTTGACGCCGGCGATGAGCGCAGTGCCGACGGCCAGGCAGACAACCAGCAGCAGGAAGCGGCGCACATCGCCGCGCATGTCCAGCAGGCCAATGCGGACAGCCGCCCAGATCTGGTGCATCAGCGGACCACCGTGGTTTCGACCAGTTCGCCCACGGTCATGGTCAGGACCCGGTCAGCGCGGGCGGCAAGGGCCGGATCATGGGTGATCAGCACGACGGCGGTGCCCTGCTGGCGCGCCAGGTCGAACATCAGGTCGACCACCAGGGCGCCGGTGCGCTGGTCGAGATTGCCAGTTGGCTCATCGGCGAGCAGCAAGGGGGGATTGGCGACCATAGCCCGCGCCAGGCCGACGCGCTGCTGTTCGCCGCCGGAAAGGGCGGAGGGGCGATGATCGAGCCGGTCGCCGAGACCGACCGAGACCAGGGCGGCGGCGGCCTTCTCGCGTATTTGTGACATGGTCAGTTCGGGGGCGGCGATTTCGAGTGCCAGCCCGACATTGTCATGCGCCGAAAGGGATGGAATGAGGTGAAAGCTCTGGAAGACGATGCCGAGAGTCTTGCGCCGGAAGCGGGCCAGATCGTCTTCGCCCAGGCCACCAAGCTCGGCGCCATTGACCATGACAGTGCCGGAGGTGGCGCGTTCCAAACCCGCCAGCAACATCAGCAGCGAGGTCTTGCCGCTGCCTGAAGGCCCAACAATGGCCACGACTTCGGCCGGTGCGACACGCAGCGAAACCTTCTTGAGGATGTGGAGGGGGCGTCCGGCAATTTCGAGACTGTAGCTTACGTCCCGGGCATCAATGATCGGTGCGTCAGAAGTGTTCACCAGAACCGTTTCCATCTTTCATGCGTTATGTCGCCGGATGCCTGCGCAAACCGACGCCGTCTTTTCTATCGCATCGCTTGCTAGCGAATTCGTAACAACGCCAACAGATGTGTCAGATTCTAGCTAGTTTCGATATCTTCGGACTGGCAGACATAAACAGAATCTGATGTCTCGGAATGGCGGGGGACCTTCCTGATGAAAATGTGGTCAAAGATAGTAGCCGTGCTGCTGGCAATGCAGTTCATTCCGCTGGGCGCTGCGGCGGCGCAGGCAGGTCAGGCCGAGCTGGACCTGCTCACCTCCTATATCGGCAATTGGAGCGGCGAGGGCGCCTTGGTGGGCGGCGACCAGCCGGAACCGTTTCGTTGCCGGCTGGCCATTGCCAAGGGCAATCTGCAGAAGGTGAACTATACTGGCCGCTGCACGCTGGTGGATGCCACGCTGTCGATCAGCGGCACCATCGCCTATAACGACGCCGAGCGGCGCTACGAAGCAGCGATGAGCTCCAATGCGGGCTTTACCGGCATCGCCATCGGTCAGGAAAGCCAGGGGCGGATCAGCTTCGACCTCAAGGAACGCCAGAAGGACCGTGGTGGCAGCGACGTGCGCATCGGCTCGCGTATCGTGCTGATCGACAACAACAGCATCACCGTGGATTTCGAAGTCGAGTTCAATGATTCGGGCGAAGTGCTGACCGCCTCGGTGCCGTTCAGCCAGTAGGCGTCGTTCTCAAATGCCTTTTCTGCGCGGTAGCAGTCGACACCCTCCCCCTTGTGGGGAGGGATCAAGGGTGGGGGTAGTTTAGCCCCGATGTCGGGGCTCCCGTCACCCCCTCCCATCCTCCCCCATCTAGGGGGAGGTGCCGCGCGGTGGTCGCGGCAGGATGGTGTTCTGCTCCCAGGCGATCTCGACTACACCGGGCCATTCGGGCGTAGCCCTCGTGGCTTTCCGGGCTCAAATCGCCCCACTGGGGCGATTTGCCCTAGAGGGACGCTCGGAAATCTTGTATGGAAGATGTAACCGGCCGGTTCGGCCCTTCCAGTTTGCAAGACTTCAGTAGCCAAATATGACCAAGAAATTCGCCATCGTCGGCACGGGCGGGCGTCACCAGATGTTCCGCGAAGCCGTTGCCGAGACCCATGCCGACAGCGCCGAACTGGTGGCCTTGTGCGACGTGAACCAGAGCCGGCTGGCGCTCTCCGCCCACAAGGTGCCCAACAGGGGCGGCAATGGCATTGCCACCTATCTGGCCGAAGATTTCGACAGGATGCTCACCGAGCAGGACCCCGACACGGTCATCGTCACGACGCCGGATTATCTGCATGACGAATATATCGTGCGCTCGCTCAAGGCGGGCCGCAATGTCATGACCGAAAAGCCGATGACCATCGACGTCGCCAGGCTCAAGCGCATTCTCGATGCGCAGCGCGAGAGCGGCAAATCGGTGACGGTGACCTTCAACTATCGCTATTCACCGGCGCGCACCCAGCTCAAGGAAATCCTGATGAACGGGGTGATCGGGGAGATCACCGCGATCGACTTCCGCTGGTATCTCGACCGGGTGCATGGCGCCGACTATTTCCGCCGCTGGCACCGCTACAAGGACAAATCGGGCGGGCTGCTGGTGCACAAGTCGACGCACCATTTCGACCTGCTCAACTGGTGGGCCGCCTCGACGCCCAAGAGCGTCACTGCGATCGGCAAGCGGGATTTCTATACGCCGGAAATGGCGATCAAGCTGGGGCTGGAAGGCCGTGGCCCGCGTTGCCACACCTGCCCGGTCGCTCATAAATGCGATTTCTACATGGACCTCGAAGCGGACGAGCCGCTCAAGGAACTCTATCTCGATGCCGAGAATGACGACGGCTACTGGCGCGACAAATGCGTCTTTGCCGATGACATCACCATCGAGGACACGATGCAGGTGCAGGCGCAATATGCCTCGGGTGCGTCGCTGAATTACACGCTGGTGGCCTATTCCCCCTGGGAGGGGCTGGAGGTGAAGTTCCACGGCACCAAGGGCGAGCTGACGCACAAGCATATCGAAGTCCATGGCGTGTTCGCGGGCGGCAATCGCGACAAGGAAGAACGGGACAATGTGACCACCGAGCTGCATCTGGCCGGCCAATTGCCGCAGAAGCTCGACGTGTGGGAAGGCAAGGGCACCCATGGCGGGGCCGACCCGATCATGCTGGGCTATCTGTTCGATCCCGCGCATATGGAAACCGACAAATATGGTCGCGCTTCGGACCAGGTTTCGGGCGCATGGTCGATCCTGACCGGCATTGCCGCGAACCAGTCGATCGCGCGGAACGGGGAGCGGGTCTTCGTCGACGAGATGCTGGCTGAGGCGGGGATTAGGCTCTAACTGCTTGACGGAGCAGGAAGGCCCCTCACCCGGCGCGTCGCGCCGACCTCTCCCCGGAGGGGCGAGGTAAGAGAAACCTGTGGATGTCGGCCATTCGGGGGGCGCGTTGCGAGCAGTATCCGGCCCATGGTCGGGGAGGGGAATCAGCAAAAGTGGCAGCCAGCGTGCTCAATACGAGTGAGGAAACCATGGCGATGCGCGTTGTCGGCGCGCTGCGCGACGACATCGTGACCATGGCGCTGAAGCCCGGTGACGTGATTTCCGAGAGCGATATTGCCGGCCGCTATGGTGTGTCGCGCCAGCCGGTGCGCGAGGCCTTTATCCGCCTGGCGCAGCAGGGGCTGCTGTTGATCCGGCCCAAGCGGGCCACGGTGGTCAAGAAAATCTCGCCGGAAGGCGTGCGGCAGAGCCGCTTTATCCGCGAGTCGATCGAGGTCGAAATCATCCGTCGGCTGGCGTCGAACCCGACCAAGGACGCGGCGGCGGTGCTTGAGGGGCTGATCGCCGAGCAGGAGGCCGCATCGGCCGCCGAGGACAGCCGGCGCTTCCATACGCTGGATGAACTGTTCCACCGCACGCTGGCTCGGCTGGCCGGGGTGGAATATGCGTGGCAGCTGATCGACGACCACAAGATGCAGCTTGACCGGGTGCGCTACCTGACGCTGGGCGCGTCGTCATCGCGGGTGGCGATCGACGAGCACAAGATCATCGCCAAGGCCGTCGGCAGGGGCGATCCCGCAGCGGCCGAGGCGGCGATGCGGGCGCATCTGGCGCGGGCCGAAGTGCTGCTGAGCCAGACTATCAGCGATCATCCGGACTATTTCGAGTAGCGCGCGTTACCCTTGAGGTGACGATGCGGGCCGACGCGCCTAAAAGGGGCGTGACTGTTTCGACCTGTTCCCAGGTCGGGCGCGGCACGCCATCAGGGAGACCATCATGAAGACGAGACGGCTGGGCAAGACGGGCTATGAGGTCTCCGAAATCGGGCTGGGCTGCTGGCAGCTGGGCGGGGATTTCGGGCCAGTGGGCGACGAGACGGCGGGGGCCATTCTCGATGCGGCCAACGATGCCGAGGTGACCTTCTGGGACACGGCGGATGTCTATGGCGGCGGGTTGAGCGAGAGCCGGATCGGCAGCCATGGCAAGGGGCCGGGCGTGCATGTGGCGACCAAGCTGGGGCGCGGTGGCGGGCTGTTTCCGGACAATTATTCCAAGGCGGGTGTCCGCGCGAGCCTCGAAGGTTCGGCGCGGCGGCTGGGTGTGGCGGCGCTCGACCTGGCGCAGTTGCATTGCGTGCCGCGACCCATATTGGAAGACGGGGCGATCTTCGGCTGGATGGACGAATTCAAGGCCGAGGGCATGGTGCGGCACTGGGGCGCCAGCGTTGAGACGATCGAGGAGGGGCTGATCTGCCTGGAGCAGCCCGGCTGCGCCACGCTGCAGATCATCTTCAACCTGTTCCGCCAGGACGCGGCCAAGCAGTTGCTGCCCAAGGCGGCGGAGAAGGATGTCGGCATCATCGTGCGGCTGCCGCTGGCGAGTGGGCTGCTGAGCGGCAAATACGACAAGACCACGCGGTTCGACCCCAGCGATCACCGCAACTACAATGCCGACGGCAAGGCCTTTTCGGTGGGCGAAACCTTTGCGGGTATTCCGTTCGAACGCGGGGTTGAGCTGGTGGGCGAATTGCGCGGGCTGGCGCCGGAAGCCATGCCGATGAGCCAGTTCGCGCTGCGCTGGATACTCGATCATCCGCAGGTGAGCACCATAATTGCCGGGGTGAGCAAGCCGGAGCAACTGGCCGACAATGTTGCGGCCAGCGAGCAGAAGAGCCTGTTCCCGGCGCTGATGGGGCGGCTGGGGGAATGGTATGAGACTGAGGTGAAGCCGGCGATCCGGGGCGGAGTCTAGGGCACGCCGATCTTCGCGCCATGCCGAGTCGAAAATGACCGTGTCCTGCGCTTCCGGTGCTCACGTACTGGAGTACGCTCCGCTCCGGTTCTCGGGCCCGATCATTTTCGACTCGGCCTGACACGAAGCTCGGCATGCCCTCCGTGCCTCAACCCGTCGTGACGCCCCTAGCGGATCGCTCCTCACGTCCCTACGTTGTGGCCAACAACAAGAACCTGCCGAGTAGTCCCATGTCCTATCACGAAGCGTTTGAACTGGTCCGCGACGAGCATATTGCGGAGGTCAATTCGCAGGCGCAGCTGTTCCGGCACAAGAAGACGGGGGCCGAGGTGCTCAGTCTCGTCAATGACGACGAGAACAAGGTGTTTGGCATCACCTTCAAGACGCCGCCGGAGGATTCGACGGGGATCGCGCATATCCTGGAGCATTCGGTGCTGTGCGGGAGCCGCAAATATCCGGTCAAGAAGCCCTTCGTGGAGCTGATCAAGGGGAGCCTGAACACCTTCCTCAATGCCATGACCTTTCCGGACAAGACCGCCTATCCGGTGGCGAGCCAGAACCTCAAGGACTTCTACAATCTGGTGGATGTGTATCTCGACGCGGTGTTCTTTCCGCTGATCACCGAGGATACGTTCCGCCAGGAAGGCTGGCATTATGAGCTCGAGGATACTGCGAGCCCGCTGGTCTATAAGGGCGTGGTGTTCAACGAGATGAAGGGCGTGTTTTCCTCGCCCGACGCGGTAATGCGCGATATCGCACAGCGTTCGCTCTATCCGGACGTGACCTATGGCAAGAGCTCGGGCGGCGACCCCAAGGCCATTCCCGAGCTGACCTATGCGCAGTTCAAGCGCTTCCACCAGACCTTCTATCACCCGTCCAATACGCGGGCCTTCTTCTCCGGCGACGATGACGCCGGCGAGCGGCTGGGCATTCTGGATGCCTATTTCAGCCAGTTCGAGCGGGCACCGGTGGATGCGGAAGTCAAGCTGCAGCCGCGGTTCAATGCGCCCCGGCAGATCGTGGCGAGCTATGCCGGCACCAGGGAGGCCGGCAAGGCGCGTGACGGCATGGTCTCGGTCAACTGGATGATCGATACGCCGGCCGACCGCACGGAATCGCTCAGCCATGGCATGCTGAGCTACCTGCTGGCGGGTAATCCGGCGGCGCCCTTGCGCAAGGCGCTGACAGAAAGCGGGCTGGGCGAGGGCATGACCGGGGGAGGCATCGGCAGCGGGTTGCGCCAGCCGATGGCGAGCTTCGGCATGAAGGGGATCGATCCTGCCGATGCCGGCAAGGTAGAGGCGCTGATCCTCAAGACGTTGGGGGAAATCGCCGAGACCGGCTTTGCGGCGGACCAACTGGAAGCGGCGGCCAATACGTTCGAATTCAGCCTGCGCGAAAACAATACCGGCTCCTATCCGCGCGGCATGACCTACATGTTCAACGCGCTGGGCACGTGGCTGCATGGCGGCGATCCGCTGGCGCAGCTGCATTTCGAGGATGCGCTGAGCGCGCTCAAGGAGAAGGCGGGCAAGGGCCATTTCGAGGCGGAAATCCGGCGTCTCTTCCTCGACAACATGCATCGCACCACGGTGACGCTGAGCGCCGACCCCGAGCAGGGCGCGCGCGAAGCGGCGCGGGAGGCCGAGATATTGGCCGATGTGCGCAAGGGGCTCGATGAGCGGGCGCTTGCGGCGACCGTGGCCGAGACTGAAAAGCTCAAGGCGCTGCAGGAGGAAGTGGACGATCCGGCGCTGCTGGCGAAGATTCCGACGCTGACCCTGGCCGACCTGCCGCGCGAAAGCCGCACGGTGCCGATCGAGATCGGCACGCTGGCAGATGCAAGGCTGTTCTATCATGACCTGCCGACGCTGGGCATTTTGTACCTCGACTTCGGCTTCGACCTGCATGTGCTCGACAAGGAGCTGCTGCCCTATCTGCCGCTGTTCGGAAGGGCGCTGCTGCAGACCGGGACGAGCAAGGAAGATTTCGTTTCGCTGACGCAGCGCATCGGACGGTCGACCGGCGGCATTGCCCAGCATCGGGGTCTGTCGTCGCGGCAGGGCAGCGATGGCAGTGCGGCGTGGTTTTTCCTCTCGGGCAAGGCTGTGCCAGACAGGATCGAGGAAATGCTCGCCATCATGGGCGATGTGCTGCTCGACGCGCGGTTGGATAACCGAGAGCGCTTCAAGCAGATGGCGCTGGAGGAAAAGGCTGGTTTCGAGGCGCGGCTGGTGCCGAGCGGCAATGCCATTGTCGATACGCGGCTGAAATCGGGATTGACCGAAGCGAGCTGGATCGCCGAGCAGATTGGCGGGGTGAGCTATCTGCAATTCCTGCGCGAACTGGTGGGCCGCGTCGATAGCGACTGGGCTTCGGTCGAGGCGGCGCTGCGGCGCATCCGCGATACGCTGTTCAATCGCGGGCGCATGGTGGTCAATGTCACCGCCGACGGATCGCTGTGGAACCGCGCCCAAAGCGAGATCGAGAGCTTCCTTGGGCGGCTGCCGAACCAGGACTTCGCCTTTGCCGACTGGAGCGTGGATTTCCAGCCCAAGTCGGAAGGGCTGATCATTCCGGCGCAGGTCAACTATGTGGGCAAGGGCGCCAATCTCAAGGCGCTTGGCTTCGAATTGACCGGGGCATCGAGCGTGGTGCTGAAATTCCTCAATACCACCTATCTCTGGGACAAGGTGCGCGTGCAGGGCGGGGCTTATGGCGGGTCAAGCCGGTTCGACCTCACCTCGGGCAATTTCAGCTTCCTTAGCTATCGCGACCCCAACCTGCTCAAGACGCTGGACGCCTATGACGGGGCGAGCAAGGCGCTCAATGCCGGGATCGGCGAGAATGATCTGACGCGCTCGATCATCGGGGTGATCGGGGATGTGGACGGCTATGAATTCCCCGATGCCAAGGGCTATTCGTCGATGTGGCGGCAGCTGACGGGGACGACGGACGCCATTCGGCAGCAGCGGCGGGACGAAATTCTCGGCACCACGGGGGCCGATTTCAAGCGGCTGGCCGAGGCGGTGGATGCGGTGGCCAAGCACGGACATGTCGTGGTGCTGGGCGGCGAGGCGGCGATCACCGCGGCCAATGACAAGCGGCCAGGGCTGCTGGATGTCACCAAGGTGATGTGACGTGGTCACAGATAGTAGGGCTCCCCTTCTCCCCTCGTGGGAGAAGGTGCCCGAAGGGCGGATGAGGGGGCTTTGAGCCGGGGCCGCCACACTCAAGCATGGGATGACGCAGCACCCCTCACCCTGACATTTCTGCTGAACGCAGAAATGTCGTCCCTCTCCCACAAGGGGCGAGGGGTGACGACTGACGGATCGGGGGGCGGCTGGCTGCTGACATTGGCTGACGCGGAAGGTGGGCATAAGTGAACCAGCGCTGGCCCGCATACGTTAGGGAGTCCGATGGCACCCCAGATCCTTGATCGAAACCTGCATATCCGCGCCATTGACGCCTATATCGATCCCAGCGTGCCGCGGGAGCGGGCGATCATTACGCATGGGCATGCGGACCATGCGCGGAGCGGGCACAAGGCGGTGCTGGCGACGCCGGACACGATCGCCATCATGAAGACGCGCTATGGCGAGGATTGCGCGGAGAGGTTCGAGCCGCTGGATTTCGGCGTGCCGCTACAGATCGACGATGTGACCATCACGCTCTATCCGGCCGGGCACATTCTCGGCTCGGCGCAGGTGCTGGTGGAGCAGGCTGGGCAGCGGGTTGTCGTCACAGGGGATTACAAGCGGCTCAGGGACCGGACGGCGCAGCCCTATGAACTGGTGGAATGCGATCTGCTGGTGACGGAGGCGACGTTCGGGCTGCCGGTGTTCCAGCATCCCCATCCCAGCGTCGAAATTGGGCGGTTGCTGAAATCGGTGGCCGATCAGCCGGAGCGGACGCATCTCATTGGCTGTTATGCGCTGGGCAAGGCGCAGCGCGTAATCGCGCTGTTGCGGGACGCCGGGTGGGACCAGCCGATTTATCTGCATGGGGCGATGTTGCGGCTCTGCGCGCTTTACGAGGAACTGGGCGTGTCGCTGGGGGACCTGCGGCCGGCGCTGGATGTGCCCAAGGCGCAGTTCGCCGGGCAGATCGTCATCGCGCCGCCTTCGGCGATCCGCGACCGGTGGAGCCGGCGCTTTCCCGATCCGGTGACCTGCCAGGCCTCGGGCTGGATGAGCGTGAAACAGCGCGCGAGGCAAGCCTTGGTGGAATTGCCGCTGGTGATTTCGGACCATTGCGACTGGGGCGAATTGCAGCAGACCATTCACGAGACCAAGGCGGAAACCGTGTGGGTGACGCATGGGCGCGAGGATGCGCTGGTCTACTGGTGCCGGACACAGGGCCTCACTGCCGAGCCGCTCAATATCCAGGGGTTCGAGGACGATGGCGGCGAGGGCGCGGGCGAATGAAGCGCTTTGCCCAATTGCTGGAACTGCTGGCGCTGACGCCGTCGCGGACGCGGAAGTTGACGGCGTTGACGCAGTATTTTCGCGAGGTGCCGGACCCGGACCGAGGCTTTGCCCTGGCTGTGCTGACCGGGGCGCTGACCTTTCGCAATGTGAAGCCGGCTCTGCTCAAGGAGACAGTGCTGCGCGAGGTGGACGAGACGCTATTCGTCATGAGCTACGATTATGTCGGGGACCTGGGCGAGACCATTGCGCTGATCTGGCCGCATCATGGGGCGCAGAGCGACCTGCCGTCGCTGACGGATTTGATCGAGCTGTTCAACACGACATCCAAGTCGCAGCTACCCAAGCTGATCGCGGCCTTGCTGACGCAGGCGGGGATCAATGAGCGCTGGGCGCTGGTGAAGCTGGCGACGGGAGCATTGCGCATCGGGGTTTCGGCGCGGCTGGCCAAGACGGCATTAGCTGAGAT
>NZ_JAKFDJ010000113.1:0-2890 GCF_036676215.1 Devosia sp.
ACCTAAAATGCAACATCAGTGCCAGGAAATTTAGCTTAACCGCCAAAATCTAACTATCATTTTCAATCGATCAAAAATCTGAAAAGAATCATGTTTTCATCCTGGCGGGACCATTTGCCAATGCTTGCAGAGCGAAGACTGTCGCTACCCACAGATGAAAAAAAACCGCGTGGCATGCACGCGGTTTCATGTCGGTTGCGAGGCAAGCTTACCCGGCCTTCAATGCCACCAGTACTTCATCGAGCATCTTTTTCGCATCGCCGAACAGCATGCGGTTGTTTTCCTTGTAGAACAGCGGATTGTCGACGCCGGCATAACCGGACGCCATGCTGCGCTTCATGACAATGGAAGTCTTGGCCTTCCACACTTCCAGCACCGGCATGCCGGCGATCGGACTGGTCGGATCTTCCATCGCCGATGGATTGACGATATCGTTGGCGCCGATCACCATGGCCACATCGGTGTCCGGGAAATCTTCATTGATTTCATCCATCTCCATGACGATGTCGTACGGCACGCGGGCTTCTGCCAGCAGCACGTTCATGTGGCCCGGCATGCGGCCGGCGACCGGGTGAATGCCGAAGCGCACATTGACGCCATTCTCGCGCAAGTGCTGGACGATTTCATTGACCACGTGCTGTGCCTGCGCCACCGCCATGCCATAACCGGGCACGATGATGACGTTCTTGGCTTCACGCAGCAACTCGGCCGTTTCTGCGCCGCTGACAGGCACCACTTCGCCTTGCGGCTCGGCTTCACCCTTGGCTGCTGCCGGCTTGCCGGCGCCGCCGCCGAAACCGCCGGCGATGACGCTGAGGAAGTTGCGGTTCATCGCGCGGCACATGATGTACGACAGGATCGCACCGCTTGATCCCACCAGCGCGCCGGTGACGATCAGCAAGTCGTTCGATAGCATGAAGCCGGTTGCCGCTGCCGCCCAGCCGGAATAGCTGTTGAGCATCGACACCACCACCGGCATGTCGGCGCCACCGATCGCCATCACCATGTGGATACCGAACAGCAAGGCAATCACCGTCATCACGATCAGCGGCATCATCCCCGCTTCGATCGAATCGGCGCGCGCAAACTGGATGCCGAAGTAAATCACCAGCAGCAAACCTGCCAGATTCAGCAGGTGACGGCCGGGCAGCAGCAGGGGCTTGCCGCCGATCCGGCCCGACAGCTTGCCGAAGGCGATGAGGGAACCAGAGAAAGTGATCGCGCCGATCAGGATGCCGACATAGATCTCGATGTCATGGATGGTTTTTTCCGCGCCAACATAATGGGCCGAGGCTGCCGGGTCGATATAGCTGGCATAGCCGACCAGCGCAGCGGCCAGGCCGACCAGGCTGTGCATCAGCGCGACCAGTTCCGGCATCTGCGTCATCTTGACGACGCGTGCAGCATACAGGCCGATGGCGCCGCCGACCACCATGGCGCCGACGATCCAGGGAATTCCGGCTGCGGCCACGCGGGGCCCTAGAACTGTGGCCAGCACGGCAATGGTCATGCCGATCATGCCGTACAGGTTGCCACGGCGTGAGGTTTCCGGGTTGGACAAGCCACCCAGACTGAGAATGAACAGGATCGCTGCGCCCAGGTAGGCGACGATAGTGAGGCTTTCAGACATTATAGGTTTCGCCTTTCTTTATACTTATTTGCGGAACATCGCCAGCATGCGGCGGGTCACGGCGAAACCGCCGAACATGTTGATTGCGGTGAGCACGATGCCAATCACGGCCAGCCAGCGAATCCAGTCATCCGGACGGCCGGCGGTGTCGGTTAGTGGCGGCGCGACCTGCACCAGCGCACCGATAGCGATGATGCTGGAAATCGCATTGGTCACGCTCATCAGGGGCGTATGCAAAGCCGGTGTCACGTTCCACACCACCATGTAGCCGATGAAGCACGCCAGCACGAACACGGTGAAATGGCCAATGAAAGCCACCGGTGCAAAGGCGCCGATCAGCCAGAACAGCGCAGCCGCAACGCCGAAGGTGACGGCAATGCTGATGGCCGATGCCGGTGCGCCGGCGCCATGGCCGTGCGCTTTCGGTGGCGGCACTGCGGCCGGCTTGGCTGCGGGTGCTGCCGGCAGCTTGAGCGCCGGTGGCGGCCAGGTGACTTCGCCATTCTTGATGACGGTCAGCCCACGAATGGCATCGTCTTCCATGTTGACGTCGATCTTGCCATCCTTGGCCTTGCACAGCTCTTCCGTCAGGCGGAACAGATTGCTGGCATACAGCGTGCTCGATTGCTTGGCCAGACGGCTCGGCAAATCGGTGTAGCCGATGATGGTCACGCCATGCCGGACCACGGCCTGGCCCGGCTCGGTCAATTCGCAATTACCGCCCTGCTCGCCTGCCATGTCAACGATCACGCTGCCCGGCTTCATCGATTGCACCATCTCGGCGGTGATGAGTTTCGGTGCCGGCTTACCTGGAATCAGTGCAGTGGTGATGATGATGTCCGCTTCCCTGGCCTGCTTGGCGTACATCTCGCGCTGGGCTTGCAGGAAGCCTTCCGACATTACTTTGGCATAGCCGCCGCCGCCGGAACCTTCTTCTTCATAATCGACTTTCACGAACTCGCCGCCCAGCGACTTGACCTGGTCCGCCACTTCCGGCCGGGTGTCGTTGGCGCGCACGATCGCGCCCAGGTTGGCGGCGGTGCCGATGGCAGCCAGGCCGGCCACGCCGGCACCGGCGATGAAGACCTTGGCCGGCGGGACCTTGCCCGCGGCCGTAATCTGGCCATTGAAAAAACGGCCGAAGGCATTGGCGGCCTCGATGACGGCGCGGTAGCCGGCGACGCCGGCCTGCGACGTCAGGGCGTCCATCTTCTGGGCGCGGGAGAGCGTGCGCGGCAGCGAGTCGATGGCCAGCACAGT
>NZ_JAKFDJ010000114.1:0-32099 GCF_036676215.1 Devosia sp.
GGACGGCGTCATCCGCATGATCGAGACCGAGGACAGCCAGCTCACCCTGCCGACGCTCGAGCGCAAGGGCAAGGTGCGCATGGCCCAGATCGCCACGCGCAAATCCACCATCGTCGCCCGCACCCCAGCGCAGGACGCCTATATGCGCTCGATGGAGCGGAGCGAACTGGTGTTCGGCGTCGGCCCGGCCGGCACCGGCAAGACCTATCTGGCCGTGGCGCATGCCGCGAGCCTGCTCGAACGCGGCGATATCAACCGCATCATCCTTTCCCGTCCGGCCGTCGAAGCCGGCGAGCGCCTGGGGTTCCTGCCCGGCGACATGAAGGAAAAGGTCGATCCCTATCTGCGCCCGCTCTATGACGCGCTCTACGACATGATGAAGCCGGAAAATGTCGAGCGCTGCATCACCTCGGGCATTATCGAAGTGGCTCCGCTGGCCTTCATGCGCGGGCGTACGCTCGCCAATGCCGTGGTCATCCTCGACGAGGCACAGAACACCACCTCGATGCAGATGAAGATGTTCCTGACCCGCCTGGGCGAGAACTCCAAGATGATCGTCACCGGCGATCCGACCCAGGTCGATCTGCCGCGCGGCGAGAAATCGGGCCTCGTGGAAGCCATCGGCCTGCTCGACGGCGTCGAGGGCGTGCATATCAGCCGCTTCAACGACAAGGACGTGGTGCGCCACGCGCTGGTCGGCCGCATCGTGCGGGCCTACGAGGCCGACACGGCCAAGAAGCTTGCCGAAAAGGCGACCGAAGGGGTCGTTCGCTGAAAGCTGCGCCACTCGAAATCGCCATTATCCGCAATGACGACGCCTGGCCGGAGGATCTCGATCCTCTGGCCGAGCGTGCCGTGCTGGAAGCGCTCAAGCAGGCCAAGCCCAAGATCAAGGGCGCGGCCGAGCTGTCGATCCTGCTCACCAATGACGAAGAGCAGCATGAGCTCAACCAGCAGTGGCGGGGCAAGGACAGTTCCACCAATGTGCTGAGCTTCCCCCAGATCGAGCCGTTTGGGCCGGTTGTCGGCATCCTCGGCGATATCACGCTGGCGCGCGAAACACTGGAGCGGGAGGCGGCGGAGCAGGGTGTCACGTTCGAGGCCCATTTCACTCATCTTGTGGTGCATGGATTCCTGCACATTTTAGGGTATGATCACCTGACAGACGCAGAGGCTCTTCAAATGGAGAGCCTGGAAACCCAGATATTGGCAAGCCTTGGGGTCGAAGACCCCTATGCCGATTAGGGCCGGGCCTTTATGATCCGGGCGTGTTTCCCAATTCGAGGACAGATAGCCGCAGCTTGCGCGGCGAGAGACCATGAACGATAGCGACAGTATGGGCCCCTCGGCGCCCACCAATCCCGAGCCTCCTTCTAGTACCGCCTCCGTGCCCGCGCGGGGGCCATCCATCTGGAACCGGATCAAGGCCATGCTGGCCCGTGGCACGGTTTCGCTGCGCGACGACCTGCAGGTCGCCCTCGACGAGCAGGGGAGCGCGGAAACCGCGGACTTCTCCGAAAGCGAGCGGACCATCCTGCAGAATGTGCTCAAGCTCTCCAATGTGTCGGTCGGCGACGTCATGGTGGAGCGCAGCGACATCCAGGCCATCGAAGCCGATGTCAACCTGGGCGCACTGATTGCCAAGTTCCGCCAGGCCGGGCACTCGCGCCTGCCGGTTTATGACGACAATCTCGATAACATACTGGGCTTCATCCACGTCAAGGACGCCCTGGGCAAGATCACCCAGCCGGTGACAGACCCCGCCAAGGACGTGCCGGTCAAGCTGGTCTCGACCGTGCTCAAGCAGAAGGTCATCCGGCTGGACCTGACACGCGATGCCATGTTCGTACCCACGTTTATGCCCGTTGGTGATCTACTCCAATCGATGCGCGCTTCCAGGGTGCATATGGCCATCGTCATCGACGAATATGGCGGCACCGACGGTCTGGTGACCATCGAGGATCTGCTGGAGGCCGTGGTGGGCGAGATCGAGGATGAGCATGACGAGCTTGCCGCCTCGCTGATCCGCAAGGTGGGCGTCGACACCTATATCGCCGATGCCCGCGCCGAGCTGAGCGACGTGCGGAGCCTGATCGGGCCCGATTTCGACCCCGGCGAATATGCAGAGGACGTGGAAACCATTGGCGGGCTGGTATTCGACCTGGCCGGTCATGTGCCCAAACGGGGCGAGCGCGTCACGCGGCTGGACGGCTTCGAATTCGAAATCCTGGCCGCTGACAGTCGCCGCATCAAGCGTCTGCGGATAAGGCGCAAGCGGGCAGGCGAGGCCGCCGAGCCGCTGGCCCTTACCGACCAGCGCAGCGAGGCCGAGAAGGCCGCCGCGGAATAGGAAGGGCCCCGGGCTTTTTTTGGCCATCCCATGCCAAAACTAAAGGCCCGAGGATTGCTCCTTGGGCCTTCGGCTTGCTGCTTGACTTTGCTCGCCAGTGCTAGACTTGCTGCACGGCCTCGACGCCGGGGACGAAATGGCGGAGCAGGTTCTCGATGCCGCTCTTGAGCGTAGCGGTCGAGGACGGGCAGCCCGAGCAGGCGCCCTGCATGTGAAGGAAGACGGTGCCGTCCTTGAAGCCCTTGAAGGTGATGTCGCCGCCATCCATGGCCACGGCCGGGCGCACGCGGGTGGCCAGCAGTTCCTTGATCACTTCGACGGTCTCGCTGTCTTCTGCCTCGAAGAACTCCTCGACCTCGTCAGAATTGGCGACATCGACGCTACCTTCCACGATCACCGGCTTGCCGGAGAGGAAGTGGTCCATGATGACGCCGAGAATGGCGGGCTTGATGTGAGCCCAGTTGGTGTCGTCCTTGGTGACCGAGATGAAATCGGACCCAAGGAACACGCCAGTGACGCCCGAAATGGCAAACAGACCCTGGGCCAGCGGCGAATTAACCGAGGCCTCGGGGCTGCGGAAATCGCGCGGTTCACCGACCAGCACATCGCGCCCCGGCAGGAACTTGAGGGTCGCGGGATTGGGCGTGGCTTCGGTCTGGATGAACATCTGGGCGCCTGAGATTTGCGATTAGAACGCTTCTAAAATAGTCTTTTGAGCGCGGAGCGCAAGGGCAAACACGTTGCCGTGCGGACACCGGCCCGGCACCTCAGTTCGTCCGAGCCAGGTCACGGGTTCCCCGTTGTGTATCGCTGCCCTTGGCTGCAAGCTGATTTCAGTACCTGATTGGGGAGGTTACGATGTCGATCGAAAGCTGGACACTGTTCGGCGCCATGGTCCTGGGCCTTGTCCATCTCAGTGCCGCCTCGTTTGCCTTCAAGGCGCAGGTGGGCAATGCCTATACGGTTGGCGCCCGGGATCAGGACCTGCGGCCGACAGGGCTGGCCGGGCGGATGGATCGAGCCCAAAGGAACTTTCTTGAGACCTTCGCCATCTTTGCCGCCGCTGTGCTGATGCTCGAGACACTTGAGCGCCAGGGCGGCTGGCTCAGCGTCTGGGGCGCCGCGATCTATTTGGGCGGACGGATAGTCTATCTGCCGCTGTATGCGCTTGGACTGCCCTGGCTACGCACCTTTAGCTGGAATGCGGCAACGACCGGGCTCGTCATGGTCATGGCCGCCATCATCCTGCAAACCGGGATCTAGCAGATGGCGATGATTTCTTCGTCGCTCATGCGGCCGGGCACCACGGTCAGCGGGATAGGCAGGGCATTAGCGCGGTTGGCGAAGTGCATGACCAGAGGGCCGGGACCCTCGTTCGAAGTCGATGCGGCAAGCGCCAGGATGGCGATGTCGCGGTCCTGGTCGATGACACGCTCGATTTCTTCGGCGGGCTCGCCCTCGCGGATCACCGACTCGACCTTGACGTCTCCAATGTCGCGGATGCGGGCGAGGCGAGCATCGAGGTTGCGCTCGGCCTCTTCCACCGCCTCGGCGCGCAGCACGTCCTCGACGCCCAGGCCGATGAATTCGGGCTTGGGCACCACCGTCATCAGCACCACGGTGCCGCCCGTGCGCTTGACGCGGTAGGCGGCAAAGGTCAGCGCCCGTTCGCATTCCGGCGTCTCGTCGATGACGACGAGGAATTTGCGCTTGTATTCGGTCTCGTACATACGCGCGCTCCTAGCGGATGAAGCCAACAATTTTGCGGACATCGGCCATCACGGGTTGGGCGATGGCTCGGGCACGGTCGGCGCCATCGCGCAGGATGGTGTCCATCTCGCCGCGATCGGCGACCAGCCGCTGCATTTCCTCGGCGATGGGAGAGAGCACCGAGACGGCGAGGTCACCCAAAGCCGGCTTGAACGCGCCCCAACCCTTGCCGCCGAATTCGGCCAGCACGTCATCGACAGAGCGATTGGAGAGTGCCGCATAGATGCCGACGAGGTTCTCCGCCTCAAGACGGCCGACTAGGCCAGCGGCCTCGCTGGGCAGCGCATCGGCATCGGTGGTGGCGCGCTTGATCTTTTTGGCGATCGTATCGGCGTCGTCCATCATGTAGATGGTGGAGAGGTCCGAGGCGTCGGATTTGCTCATCTTCTTGGAGCCGTCCTTGAGGCTCTTCACCCGCATTGCCGGGCCGGTGGCCAGCGTTTCGGTGATGGGGAAGAAGTCGCCCTTGTGGCCCTCGGCCTTGATCTGCTTTTTGAAGTCGTGGTTGAACTTCTTGGCGATGTCGCGCGTCAGCTCCAGATGCTGCTTCTGGTCCTCGCCCACCGGGACGCCGGTGGATTTGTAGAGCAGGATGTCGGCTGCCATCAGGCTGGGATAGGCGAAGAGCCCGAGCGAGACGTTTTCGCTGTTCTCGCCGGCCTTGTCCTTGAACTGGGTCATGCGCGCCATCCAGCCCATGCGCGCCACGCAGTTGAAGATCCAGCTCAGCTCGGCATGTTCCATCACCTGGGACTGGTTGAAGATGATCGACCTCTTGGGGTCGACGCCCGCGGCGATATAGGCAGCGGCGATCTCGTAGGTCCAGCGCTTGAGGTCTTCGGGCTCCTGCCAGACGGTGATGGCATGCATGTCGACCACGCAATAGATGGTCTCATGGGTATCCTGCAGGGGCACGAAGCGGCGGATGGCGCCGAGATAATTGCCCAGATGCAGATCGCCCGAGGGCTTGATGCCGGAGAAGACGCGGGGGGTGAAGGACATGGATAAGCGCTTATTTGTGTTGGTTGCCACCGTTCTATATGCGCAAGGGCTCATTGGGAACCGGGAGTTGTTTCCGGCGAGGAGACCGTCCTAGCCGCGCCTTCTCAGCCGCTTCAGCAGCAGGCCGAGGGGCTGGGCGCCGGTGATGTGAACCAGGGTGAAATAGAGCACCGTGCCGAAGCCGCAGATGGCCAGCAACGCCAGCGCCTGGAACGGAAAGAATGCCCCGGGCGAAAAGATCGCCTGAGCGCGGCTGGCGAGGACAAACAGGACAATCCCCATCACGATGCTGCTGAACAGGATCAGGCCGTGCTTGAGCAATTCGGGCCAGGTCAGGGCAAAATGGCCGCGCCGGGCAAGAAAGAAGCCGAGGCAGGCGACGTTGATCCAGGCGGAAATGGACGTGGCCAGGGCGATGCCGACATGCTGCAGGCTGGGAAACAGCAGCAAGGAGATGGCGATATTGGCGACCACTGAAATACCGGCGAAAATGGTCGGGGTTTTGGTGTCCCGGCGCGAGAAATAGCCCGGTTGCAGCACGCGGATGAGCACGAAGGCGGGCAGGCCAACGGCAAAGGCGAAAAGGGTCTCGGCGACCTGCTCTGTGGCGAGGGCGTCGAAGGCGCCGCGCTCGAACAGCACGCGGACAATGGGGACGGGAATCGCCATCAGGGCGGCGGCCGCTGGCATGGAAAACAGCATGGAGAGCAGCAGCGACTGGCTCTGGGTGGCACGGGCCTCGATCTCGCGACCGGCGCCGAGATGGCGCGACAGCTCGGGCAGTAGCACCGTGCCGATAGCGATGCCGATAATGCCCAGGGGCAATTGATAGAGACGGTCGGCATTGGCGATGATGGCGATGGCGCTTTCGGCGCTCGAGGCGATGACGGTGCCGACGAAAATATTGATCTGGGTAATGCCCCCGGCAATGATGGCGGGGATAGCCAGGATCCAGAACCGGCGCACTTCGGCATCGTAGCGCGGCCAGGTGAAGTGCGGCACGAAACCGGACCGACGAATGGCCCAATAGACCAAAGCCAATTGCGCCACGCCCCCGGCCAGGGCGGCAATGGCCATCCAGAAGGCTACATTGGCTGGATTTTCGAGCGTCAGCACCGCCAGGGGCACCAAGACAGCGATATTGACGATGTTGAGGAGCACGGGCGCGAAGGCGGCGGCAAAGAAGCGGTTGAGGCTGTTGAGAATGGCACCATAGGCCGCCATCAGCGACATGCAGGCGAGATAGGGGAACATGATCCGGGTCAGGAACACGGTCAGTTCGAATTTTTCCCGATCGTCGGCAAAGCCGGGCACGAAGAGCAGCATCAACTGCGGCATGAATATCTCGGCCAGCACGGTGACCACGAGGATGGACGCTACCAGCCAGCTCATGATGCGGCCGGCCAGCGCCCGGGCACTGTCGGCGCCATCGGTCTCAAGCGCGCTCGAGAACATGGGCACGAAGGCGGTATTGAAGGCGCCCTCGGCAAACAGGCGCCGGAACAGATTGGGGAAGCGGAAGGCGGCGTTGAAGGCATCGGCCGTTGGGCCGATACCGAGCACTGCCGCCATCAGCGCATCGCGGACAAAGCCGGCAATGCGCGAGACCAGGGTCAGGCCACCCACGGAGAGAAAGTTGCGGTAGAGGCTCACGATCGTCGGCGACCGTCTTCACCTCTCCCTTTGGGGGAGAGGTCGGCCCGCAGGGCCGGGTGAGGGGGACTTGTCGTGGTGCAGTGCGCGGGGAAGGCCCCCTCACACGCCGGCTTCGCCGTCGACCTCTCCCCCAACGGGAGAGGTGAAGGGAGCATCGCCCACCTACCCATTGGCCACCTTCTGCTCCGCCCGCGGGTGGAACACGCCCATCAGGGCATCGTGAATCTTGCGCTGGCGCGGCTTGCTCATGATCTTCTGGCCGGTCAGGTCGGTGACGTAGAAAACGTCCACGGCCTTTTCGCCATAGGTGCCGATATGGGCCGAGCCGATGGTGAGGTTGAGGTCGGAAATCACATGGGTCAGCGAGTGTAGCAGGCCCATGCGATCAAGGCCGGAGACCTCGATCACGGTGAATTTCTCGCTCAGCGCATTGGAAACCGTGACCTGCGCCGGCAGGGCGAAGGGCTTGAGGCGCTTGTTGTGGCGGCTTTCCTTGCCCAGGTCGATGAGGATGGTCCGCTTGCCCTGCAGCAATTGCTTGACCGTATCGATGATGCGGGTGGCGCGGACCTTTTCGTCTTCGTCGCTGGTGAAGGAGCGGCGCAGCCGGAAGGTGTCCAGCGCATGGCCGTCGCGAGTCGAAAAAATCTGCGCCCCGATAATGGATGCGTCCTGCATGGTGCAGGCGCCGGCAATGAGCGAGAGCAGGCGGGGATGGTCGGGCGTGTAGAAGCTGACCTCGGTAATGCCCTCGAAGGCCTTGACCCGGATGGAGCCGGCAAAGCCCTCGCCCGACATGTCCGCGTGGCGGATCATGCGGGCATGCTCGACCTGCAGTTCCGGCTCGGCGCGCAGCCAGTAGTGGTCGTAGTGGCGGGCCACATAGGCCTCGACATCGGCCGGCGGCCAGGCCTCGAGCGCCGTGGCCAGATCGCGGCGGGCGGTTTCGATGCGGTCGGACTGGGTGACCTGGCTATGGCCGCCAGACAGTAGCGGCTCGGTGGCGTAGTAGAGCGCCCGTAGCAGGCTGCCCTTCCAGCCGGTCCAGACGCCGGGGCCAACGGCGCGGATATCGCAGGCGGTGAGAATCATCAGCAGCGCCAGGCGCTGGGGCGATTGCACCACGTCGGCAAAGGCCTTGGCGGTCTCCGGGTCCTGGATGTCGCGGGCCTGGGCGATCTCGCTCATCAGCAGGTGATACTCGATCAGCCAGGCCACCGTGTCGGTTTCGGCGGGCGACAGGCCGAAGCGGGGGCAGAGGCGCCGGGCGATGCGGGCGCCGGCGATGGAATGGTCCTCGGGGCGACCCTTGGCAATGTCGTGCAGGAACAGCGCCACATAGAGCAGGCGGGTGTCGTTGAGCTGCGGCAGCAGTTCGTGGGTCAGCGGCAACTGGTCGCGCAGGCCACCATTGGCGATCTCACCCATGACGCCGACGGCGCGGATCAGATGCTCGTCCACCGTATAATGGTGGTACATGTTGAACTGCATCAGCGCGACAATCTTGCCGAAATCGGGCACGAACTTGCCGAGCACCCCACTTTCGTTCATCTGCCGCAGGATGCGCTCCACCGATTGCGGGGCGGTGAGGATGGTCAGGAAGTGCTCGTTAGCCTTGGGGTCGCTCCTGAGCCTGTTGTCTATCAGCCGCAGCGAGCGGGCGATGTGCTTGATCGCATCGGGATGGAACAGCAATTGTTCGCGTCCGGCCACCAGGAACATGCGGATCAGATTGACCGGATCCTTTTCGAACACGTCGGGGCTGGCGATGTTGAGCCGGCCGGTATCGAGCACGAAGTCGGGCTCGCCCTTGATCTTGCTGCGGCCTTGGCGGAACGGCGCCAGCACGCGGCCGACAATGTCCATGTCCTTGGCGTGGTTGAATTCAAGGCTGGCGCAGATGATGCGGGTGAGGTCGCCCACATCCTTGGCGACGAGGAAATAGCGCTTCATGAAGCGCTCGACGCCCAGCATGCCGACCCGCTGGACATAGCCCATGCGCTCGGCCAGTTCGGGCTGCACGTCGAAGGTGAGCTTTTCCTCGGCCCGGTGCGTGACGAAATGCAGGTGGCAGCGCACCGCCCAGAGGAAATCCTCGGCGCGCGAGAACAGGCGGTATTCCGAGGCGCTCAGCACGCCCTTGCCCACCAGCTCCTGGCTGGTCTTGACCTGGTAGAAGTACTTGCCGATCCAGAACAGCGTATTGAGGTCGCGCAGCCCGCCCTTGCCATCCTTGATGTTGGGCTCGACCACGTAGCGGGTATTGCCCATCAATTTGTGCCGCTCATCGCGCTCGGCCATCTTGGCGGCGATGAATTCGGGGCCCGTTCTGGGCATGATCTCGGTTTCGAAGCGATGCACAAGGCTATCGAACAGCGCCCTGTCACCGGTGAGGAAACGCGCCTCGAGCGTGGCGGTGCGAACCGTCATGTCGGCGCGCGCCATGCGCAGCGATTCATCGACCGAGCGGACGGCGTGGCCGACCTTCTGGCCCAGGTCCCAGAGCATATAGAGAATGTATTCGGTGACCTGCTCGCCCCAGGGCGTCTGCTTGTAGGGCAGGATGAACAGCAGATCGATGTCACTGCCCGGCGCCAGCGTGCCGCGGCCATAGCCCCCGACGGCCGAGAGCGCGATGGCCTCGGCGCCCGAGGGATTGTCGACTGGATAGACCCTGCGGGTGGCAAACATATGCACCGCGGTGATGATCTCGTTCTGCGCGGCGCTGAGATTTTGCGCGCAACGGGTGCCCTTGCCGGTGGCGAGCAATTCGGCCTCGGCCTGTTTGCGGGCTTCGGCCAGGGTCATGCGGATATGGGCCAGCACGATAGCGCGAGCGGCGCCGGATTTGGGCGCTTCATCGCCGATCGCCGCGTCCAGCTCGCCGAGAATGGTCTCGGCGGACTTGAGCGCGAAGAGGGGTTTGCGCGGCTTTGCCTCAGCTTCGGCGAGCGTCATCGCGGATTTTCTTCAACTCGTACAGCGCTTCAATCGCTTGTTTGGGGGTCATCTCGTCGGGTCTGACGGCGTCGAGCGCGGCGTGAACTGCGTCCTGCCGCACCGGCCTTGGGGCAGGCTGATGCGCAAAGAGCGGCAGATCGTCTAGCACGCTGGCCCTCTGGCTGGAAGAGGCCGTGCCGGCCGAGCGCTGTTCCAGCACGGTCAGCACCTGGCGCGCCCGGGCCAACACCGGCTCGGGCAGGCCGGCCAGCCGCGCCACCTGGATCCCGTAGGAGCGGTCAGCCGCGCCGGGGCCGACTTCGTGCAGGAACACCACCTCGCCCTCCCATTCGCGCACCTTCATGGTGACGTTGGCGACGCGGCTCAAGGTCTTGGCGAGGCTGGTCAATTCGTGGAAATGGGTAGCGAACAACGCCCGGCAGCCGGTGGTTTCGTGCAGGGCCTCAACGGCCGCCCAGGCGATGGAGAGGCCGTCAAAGGTGGCCGTGCCGCGGCCGATCTCGTCCAGCACGACCAGGCTGCGCCGCGTGGCGCGGTTGAGGATGGCGGCGGTCTCGACCATTTCGACCATGAAGGTGGAGCGGCCATGGGCGATATCGTCGCTGGCGCCAACCCGCGAGAAAACCCGGTCGATGACGCCGATATGCGCGCAGCTTGCTGGCACAAAGCTGCCCATTTGCGCGAGAATGGCGATCAGCGCGTTCTGGCGCAGGAAGGTGGACTTGCCGCCCATATTGGGGCCGGTGACCAGCCAGAGCCGGCCGCCGCCAATGGAATCGTCCCCGGAGAGGTCGGCGTCGTTGGCGACAAAGCTCTGGCCTTCGGCCATGACCATGTCTTCCACCACCGGGTGGCGACCGCCCTCGATGCGGAAGGCCAGGGAATCGTCGATTTCGGGGCGGGTATAGGAACGGGTGGCGGCCAGATGACCGAGGGCCGTGGTCACGTCCAGCTCGGCCAGGGCATCGGCCAGTTCGCGCAGCACATCGGTGCGGCTCAGCACGTCATAGCGCAGGCTGGCAAAGACCTTGAGTTCGATTTCCAGCGCCGCCTCATGCGCGCGGGCGATGCGGCCTTCGAGATCTGCCAGTTCCGTGGTGGTGAAGCGCATGGCATTGGCCAGCGTCTGGCGGTGGATGAAGCTCTGCCGGTGCGGCTCCTCGAGAAGCCTCGTGCCATGCCCGGCAGGGACTTCGACGAAATAGCCGAGCACGCCATTGTGCCGGATCTTGAGCGAGCGGACGTCGGTCTCTTCGATCAGCCTTGCCTGCAGGGCCGCCACCACGGCGCGAGTCTCGCTGGCGAGCGCCCGCTCGTCGTCGAGCGCGGCATCGTAGCCCTTGCGCACAAAGCCGCCATCGCGACTGAGCAAAGGCAGCTCATCGTCCAGCGCCAGCGCCAGCTCAGATGCCAGCGGCAGGGGCGCCGTGGCCAGTGTCCGTGCTAGCCGGGCCAGGACGGCCGGCACATCCTCCAGGCGGGCGAAATGTCCAGCCAGCGCCACTGCCGCGCTCACGGCCTTGCCGATGGCGGCGAGATCGCGCGGCCCGCCGCGGTCGAGCGCGAGCCGGGTCAGGGCCCGGGCGAGGTCTGGCACCGCCTTGAGATCGGCTCGGAGCCTGCCGGTCAGCAATGTATCATTGGCGAGCAGGCCAACGGCGTCGAGCCGCTCGTTGATCGCGCCGGAATCGGCCAGCGGCGACGCCAGACGCGCCGACAGCAGGCGGGAGCCTGGCGCCGTTACCGTGAGGTCGATGACCTGGCGCAGCGAGCCGCGCTGCTGGCCGCGCTGGGTCTGGTGCAGTTCGAGCGAGGCGCGTGTCGCCTGGTCGATGGCCATGTGGTGGGTCGTCGTATCGGCCACGGGCGGACGCAAGGCCACGCCGACGCCCTTCTGGCTCTCACGCACATAGGCCACGATGGCGCCCAGGGCGGCCCGTGCGGCGCGGGACAGGGCAGTCGGGTCAAAGACCCCGCCGGAAAAGGCCTGGCGCAGGGCGGCGGTTGCCGCTTCGCTGTCAAAGCTCTCGAGCGGGGCTGGGTGGGTGATACCGAGCCAATTGGGCGCGAACAGATGTCGCTCAACCAAAGCGGCGCGCGTCGCCTCGGTCAGCAGCAGCTCGGCCGGGTCGATGCGCGCCAGCTCGTCCTGCAGATGTTCGGCGGAGAGATCAGCGGTGAAGGTCTCGCCGGTCGAGACGTCGGCCCAGGCAAGGGCGAAATCGGTCTCGCCATGCCGCACCATGGCCAAAGCCGCGAGGAAATTGCTGGCGCGGGCATCGAGGTGGTCGTCCTCGGTCAGCGTGCCGGCCGTGATCAGCCGCACCACGTCGCGCTTCACCACTGATTTGGCGCCGCGTTTCTTGGCCTCTTTGGGGTCTTCCACCTGCTCGCAGATGGCGACGCGATGGCCCAGCCTGATCAGCTTGTTAAGATAGTCATTGGCGGCGTGGATGGGCACGCCGCACATGCCGATATCCTCGCCCAGATGCTTGCCGCGCTTGGTCAGTACGATGCCGAGGGCGGCGCTGGCGATTTCGGCGTCCTCGAAGAACAGCTCGTAGAAATCGCCCATGCGATAGAACAGCAGATAGCCGGGATTGACCGCCTTGATCTCGAAATACTGCGCCATCATCGGCGTCAGTGCCGGGCTCGGCGCGGATTCGATTGGCGTTGCATCCATCAGCAATTGGGTCTCGGCAAGGAAGCCGAGACCTTAGGGCGTTCGAGGCGGAAATCCAACCGCCGTGGGGGGATTTGCCCGGTTTGTTGGGCTCACATCCCCCGGATCTCAGAGGCCGGCGCCACCACCTTGCGGTAGAGATGCCAGGTGGCGTGGCCGAAGATGGGAATCACCACCGCCAACCCGACAAAGAGCGGCAACGAGCCGACAAACAGGCCGGCGCCGACGATGACGCCCCAGGCCAGCATCGGCAGCGGATTGTGCATCACCGCGCGGAACGAGGTCTCGACGGCGACGAAAGCCCCCACATCGCGATCGAGCAGCAGCGGGAAGGCGATGACCGTGGTGCAAAGCGTCACCAGAGCGAACAGCGCGCCCAGCATGGTGCCAACGATCATGAGGGTCATGCCGCCGGGCTCGCTGAACACCTGGGCCATGAGCCCGGTGAGCGTTTGCGGCGTGGACGAGCCGAAAAGGCTTTCATAAAGCGCCTGGGCCGCGGTCAGCCATAGGGTGAAGAGCACGAAGAGCATGACCCCCAGGGCAGCGATGGAGCCGATGGCGGGCGAGCGCAGCACGGCGAAAGCATGGGACCAGGAGGCATCGAGCCCTTCTTCGCGCCGGCGGGAAATCTCGTATAGCCCAAGGGCAGCAAACGGGCCGATCAGCGCGAAGCCACCCACCAGTGGATAGAGCAGCGGCCAAGTGTGATAGCCGTTCATCCACACCGTCAGCACAATGCCGATAATGGGGTAGATCAGCACCAGCATGACGTAATGGCTGGGCCTTTCCCAGAAATCGGTAGCGCCCAGGCGCAAGGCGTCGAACAGGTCGGAGATATGGATGGTGCGGATGACCGGCAGATCAAGCTTATCGCCCGCGCCGGACAGAACGTGGAAATGGGCCATGGCTGTGCTCCTCCAGTTGGAAGCCGCATGGCCCGCGCTAAGTCCCGCGAACCGGCGACCAGCAATGAATGGAGTTTAGGCGAGCTGCGACGGATTGTCGCCCCCTTGATCGGAAAATCGTAAATCGGCCGCAGGCGGGCTGCGGCCGATCCGCCTAGCGCGTAGGGGGCAGGGCGAAGATGGTCTCGATGTCGTCCAGCGCCAGCTGGGCAGCCATGAAGCCGCCGGCGGTGGCCCATACGGCATCGGAGACGCCATAGACCTGCCCGGCCTTGGCAGCTTCGAGGTTCTGCCAGAGTGGCTCGGCCATCCAGGATTCGCCCTCATTGATGGCCAGGCCGTCGCCGGTTTCATAGGTGAAATAGAGGATGCGGTCGGCGGCCAGCTCGCCAATGCGCTCCTTGGTGATCAACTCGGCGAGCCCCTCGCCATTCTGCGCCTCGGGACGGCCAAAGCCGATATCGGCCAGCACTGACCCGGAAAAACTGGCCGGGAAATAAGCGTAGCTTTGCCCAGCAAGGAAGCGAACCACCGAGATGTCCTCGTTGACCCGATCACCCAGCTCCGCGCGGATCTGTTCCAGCCGAACCTGGTAGCCGGCGAGCAGTGCCGCACCCTCGGCCGGCTTGCCGGCAGCCTCGGCATAAAGCGTCAAATTGGCCTTCCAGGTGCCCTGGATGGATTCGGCGAACACGGTCGGGGCAATGGCCGAAAGCTGGTCATAGATTTTCTCGTGGCGCCGCTTGTTGCCCAGGATCAGATCAGGCTGCAGCACCGCAATGGCTTCGAGATCGGGGGCCAGTTCCTCGCCGGTGACCACAGCGGAGGCGAGGTCGGTGCTCAGATAGTCGTACCAGGGGTCGGAATTGGCCGAGCGCGCCGCGCCGACCGGGACAATGCCGAGTGCCACCAGGTCTTCGGCCGCCTCATTGGTCAGGGCAACGATGCGCAGCGGCGCTTCGGGCACATCGGTTACACCCATTGCATGGGTGACGTCGCGGGCCAGCGCCGGCGCGGCGATGGCAAGGGTTGCGGCCAGCATCCCGGCAAGGATGGTGAGAGAGGATTTCATGACGGTTCCTAAAGTGGAGTATCTAACTCAAGATTGAGTTGATACGCCACAGCAGGAGGCTCCAAGTCAAGCCTGCAAATGCCGCTGGGGACGCGCCAGGCGACCCCACCGGATTGATGCCTAGACCTCGTACCGATCCGTTTCGTGCCGGACCGGCCGATAGGTGAAATAATCGAAATCGGCGGGGCTGGCCGTGCCGTTGAGGTCATGCGCCGCCACGCCAACGAAAGCGCCGGTGAAGCTGCCATGAGCCTGGTGACCACCGCATTCATCCGAAAGGATGGATGCGTCCAGCACTGGACCGATCGGCTGCAGCTCCTGGCCGTCAAGGGCATAGAGGAACTGCAGCTGGCGACCGCGAATGGTCAGCGCCAGCTTGACCTTGCCCGCATTGGGGATCTGCACCGGCTGGGCGGGGAAGCTCATCCTGCCGTCGGGCCAGCTCATCTCTGAGCTCATGATCAGCAGTTCGCGCTGGCCATCGGAATGGGCCGTCACCGCCAGGTAGAAGAAATTGTAGCGGCTGTAATAGGCGGTCAGGCCCGCCATGGTGCGCTCGTCGGTGGGTTTGAAATCCACCACGGTTTCGGCGTCATAGCTGAAATGGGTTTGCCGGCGGGCGACCAGCGCCTGCTCGAACCACGAGCCGATGGATTCACGGCCGAACAAACGTAGTTTGCTGCTTTGAAGCGTGAAAATCCGTTCCGGCTCTGGCGTGCGCAGCCACTGGAAGTCGATGGGCAGCTCCGATTCAAACGTATAGCGCTGCTCGGCCCAGTATTTGGCTTCGTCGCGCGTGCCGGGCACCTCGACATGGAGGGAAGGCACCGGGCCGTTCTTGACGTAGAGCCAGTCATCCTCGCCCCAATAGGCCTCCTGGATCGAGGTTTCCCGACCCAGGACACAACGGCGCTCCTGGGTGGTGGGGCGGCCGCTGAGATGGACCAGATAGGTCTTGCCCTCGGGCGTCTCGACGATATCGCCATGACCGGACCGCTGCAGCGCCGCAAAGGGCGCGTCCTTGCTGGTCAGGATATGCTTGTCGGGATGGGTCTCGTAGGGACCGTCGATATTGCGCGAACGGGCGAAGGTGCAGGCATGGTCATAGGCCGTGCCACCCTCGGCGGTCAGCAGGTAATACCAGCCATTACGCTTATAGAGATGCGGCCCCTCGACCAGTTCGAGATCGGTGCCCTGGTAGATGTTCTTGATCGGACCCACCAGCTTGCCGGCCTTGGGGTCGAATTCCTGCAGCGCGATGCCGGCAAACAGCAGCGGACGGCGGCGGTGGTCCCACAGCATATTGACGAACCATTTCCGGCCATCGTCATCGTGGAACAGGCTCGGATCGAAGCCCGAGGAATTGGTATAGACCGGGTCCGACCATGGTCCTTCGATCCTGTCGGCCCAGATGATGTAATTATGCGCGTCCTTGAACGAGCCGTCCTTGCGCTTGACGTCGGTATAGACCAGCCAGAACTTTTCGCCGTCATGGGTCAGGCAGGGGGCCCAGACGCCACAGGAGTCCGGATCGCCGCGCATGTCGAGTTGCGCCTTGCGGGTCAGCGGGCGGGTCACCAGCTCCCAGTTGGCCAGATCCTTGCTGTGATGGATCTGCACACCGGGGAACCACTCGAAGGTCGAGGTGGCGATATAGTAATCGTCGCCGACGCGCAGGATCGAAGGGTCCGGATTAAAGCCGGGCAGGATGGGATTGGTCAGTTGCGGCATGGCAAAATCCTAAGCGGTCGGTAGCGTCATGCGGTACTGCACGAAGCCGGACTGGCTGGCCAACCGGTCATAGAGCTGCATGGCGGTTTTGTTGGTTTCGTGCGTGGTCCAATAGAGCCGCGAGCAGCCATGGGCCGCGGCGATCGTCGCGACATGCTCGATCAGCGCCCGGCCATGGCCACTGCCACGTCCGGCGGGCGCCACGAACAGATCCTGCAGGTAGCAGCTATCGACAATCGACCAGTTGCTGCGGTGGTAAATCCAATGCACCAGCCCTACCGGCTGACCATCCTGGAGCGCCAGGGCGCCCCAGGTGGGTTCGGTTGGGTCGAGCAGGCGCGACCAGGTCGAGGCATAGACCTCGTCCGGCAGCACGGTTTCGTAGAAGGCCAGATAGGCCTTCCACAATTGCGTCCATACATCGCGGTCGCCCGGTTCGATCGCCCTGATCATCACACGAAGCGGTTGATCAGGTTTTCGAGATATTCCTGCTGGCCCGACTTGGGCTGCGGGTTGATGTTGTCGGCATCGACCTTGGCCGCAAGATCGGCGAGCGAGAGCTTGCCGCCAAGGATGTCGTTGCCCAGACCCTGGTTCCAGCCGGCATAGCGAGCATCGAGCACCTTGTCATAGGTGCCGTCCTCGATGAGCGCCGCCGCGGCTTTCAGCGAACGGGCGAGCACGTCGAGGCCGCCGATGTGACCATGCAGCAGGTCGGCGGGATCGATCGACTGGCGGCGCACCTTGGCGTCGAAGTTCCAGCCACCCGAATTGAGGCCGCCGGCCTTGAGGATCTGATAGAAGGCCAGCGTGGTTTCCGGCACGTTGTTGGGGAACTGGTCGGTGTCCCAGCCGGACTGCAGGTCGTTTCTGTTAGCGTCGACCGAGCCGAGAATGCCCAACGACGCGGCCAAAGCCAGTTCGTGCTCGAAGGAGTGGTTGGCGAGGAAGGCGTGGCCGACCTCGATATTGCACTTCACCTTGGTTTCGAGGCCGTACTTCTTGAGGAAGCCATAGACCGTCGCCACGTCGAAGTCATACTGGTGCTTGCTCGGCTCCTGCGGCTTGGGCTCGATTAGGATCTGGCCCTTGTAGCCGATCTTTTCGGCATGCTCGATGACCAGGTGCAGGAAGCGGCCCATCTGGTCCTGCTCCTGGCCGATCTTGGTATTGAGCAGGGTCTCATAGCCCTCGCGGCCGCCCCAGAGCACATAGTTGGCGCCGCCCAGTTCGTGGGTCAGCTCCAGCACGTTCTTCACCTGGCCGGCGGCATAGGCGAAGACTTCCGGATCGGGATTGGTCGCGGCGCCGGACATGTAGCGACGGTTGGAGAAGAGGTTGGCCGTGCCCCAGAGCAGCTTGGTGCGGCTGGTTTCCATCTTGCGGGCAAAGATCTCGCCGATGGCACGCACATTGCGGTTGGATTCCTTGAGTGTCGCGCCTTCGGGGGCGATATCGGCGTCGTGGAAGCAGAAGAAGGGCATGTCGAGCAGGTCGAACAATTCAAAGGCCACATCGGCCTTGAGCTTTGCTCCTTCCATGCCCTTGTCGAACCAGGGACGATCGAAGGTGCGGCCGCCAAACGGGTCGCCGCCTTCCCAGGCGAAGGTGTGCCAATAGGCAACGCCGGGGCGGATATGGTCTTCCATGCGCTTGCCGAGGACGATTTCGTCCTTGTTGTAGTGGCGATAGGCCAGCGGGTTGGTGCTGTCGGCACCTTCGAATTTGACGGGCGAAATACCCTTGAAGAAATCAGTCACGAACGTGCCTCCTCGATGGCGGGGTAGAGCGCGCGATAGCGCGCATATTGGTCGGAATAGGCGGCCGACAGGGACTTGTCGGGCGCAATGACGGTTCTTATTGGCGGCATGGTCATGACGGTGGCGGGCCTGGCGCCCTCGGCGGCGCAGAGGCCGAGCCGCGCGGCGCCCAGTGCCCCACCGAAATCGCCGTCCTCGGGGAGGGCGATTTCCATGTCGAGATTGGTGGCGATCATCTTGAGCCACAAAGCGGATTTCGAGCCGCCGCCCACAGCCAGCAGCCGGTCGATCTTCGTGCCGGCGTCATGCAGCACACGCTGGCTGTCGCGGAAGGCGAAGGTGACGCCCTCCATCACTGCCTGCGCCAGCTTGGCGGTGTCGGAGGAATGCGAAAGGCCGACAAAGGACCCGCGCGCGCCGGCATTGTTATGGGGCGTGCGCTCGCCCGACAGATAGGGGAGGAAGATTTCTTCGCCCGGGCCGCTGAACTGCGCCCCGGCCGCGCCGGAGAGTTCGGCCTGCTTCTGGCCGGTGATCTTGCTCAGCCAATTGAGACTATCGGTGGCTGACAGGATCACGCCCATCTGGTGCCAGGTGTCGGGAATGGCATGGCAGAAGGCGTGGACCGCACCCTCGGTATTGGGGCTGAAGCGCTCGTTGGAGACGAACAGCACGCCCGACGTCCCCAGTGAAACAAACCCTTCGCCGGGGCGGATGGCGCCGATGCCGCAGGCCGAAGCGGCATTGTCGCCGGCGCCGCCGGCGACCACGACAAGGCCGTCCATGCCCCAGCGCTGGGCCAGATCACGCTTGAGATTGCCCGACACCGCCGAGCCTTCGACCAAACGCGGCATATGGCTGCGATTGAGCCCAGTGACGGCGAGCAGCTCGTCGGACCAGTCGCGCTTGCCGACATCGAGCCACAGCGTGCCGGCCGCGTCGGACATGTCTTCCACATATTCGCCGGTCAGCAGCAGCCGCACATAGGCCTTGGGCAGCAGGACCTTGGCGATCTTCTCGTAAACCTGCGGCTCATGCTTGCGGACCCAGGCGATCTTGGGCGCGGTGAAGCCGGGCATGGCGATATTGCCGGCAAGCTGCCGCAATGAGGGCAGGGCGGCTTCCATCTCCTTGCATTCGGCGGCCGAACGGCCGTCGTTCCAGAGGATACAGGGGCGCAGCACCTCGTCATTCTTGCCCAGCAGGGTCGCGCCGTGCATGTGTCCGGAAAGGCCAATGCCGCGCACCGAAGCCAGTTCGGACGGATGAGACTTGCTCAGCTTATCCACCGCGGCGAGCGTTGCATTCCACCAATCGGCCGGGTTCTGTTCCGACCAGCCAGGATGCGGGCGGACCGGTTCGACGGCGGCGGCAGAGGCCTCGCCCAGCGCTCGGCCATGCCCGTCGATCAACAGCGCCTTGACGCCGGAAGTGCCGATATCAATGCCGAGATAGGTCATGAGGCACGTACCTCAGTCACAAGTATGAACATGTAATGAACGTCCTCCCAGCCCGTTTTCGGGCCCCGCCGGTTTCATGATGGCCAGCTTCTTAGCGCAGATTGTCGCGCAGGAAAATCCCGATTTCAATGGGATTGGTGGCGCCCCTGCCATTGCCGCCCAAAGCCAGGGTGCGGGCGGCAGCGATCGCCTCGCGGATTTCACCATCGGGATTCTGGTCCAGCACCACGTCGATAGCCCCCGATTTGAGCCCCTTGCGGGTGGGCTCAGTGAGTTCATGGGCGATGACGCGGATCGCACCGGCACGGCCCGAGGCGTCGAGCGCCGCTACCAGCCCGGCATTGCCGGCGCCCAGATTATAAAGCCCGCTCAGGTCCGGATGGCGCATCAAAAGGTCGGTGACGATGGCCTCGGTCTCGCGGCGCTCGTCATGCCCTTCGATCGGCCCGATCAACTCGATCTTGCCGAATTCAGCGGCCAGCGCGGCGCGGAACCCGGCGAGGCGGTCGGAATGGTCGCGCAGATGCAGCGAGCCGGCGATGACCGCGACCTTGCCGCCCTGCGGCAAAAAACGCCCGAGCAGCGATGCCGCCGTGCGGCCGGCCGCGGCATTGTCGATGCCGATAAAGTGCCGGCGCAATGTTCCCGGCAGGTCCGAGACCAGCGTCATGACCACGATGCCACGGCGGGTGGCGCTGTCGACGGCGGTCTGCACGGAGGGCTCCTGGCTGGCCACGATGATGGCGCAGTCGCATTGGCGCGGATCGAGCGCATCGAGGCTCCGCGCCAGGGCGTCGGCGTCGAGCGCGCGGATACGCTGCGTCTCGATATGCATCCGATCGGTCAGCGCCAGACCGGCGCGGCGCTCCACCGCGTCGGCGAGACTGGCCATGAACTCGTTGGAGCCGTCGGGAATGACGAAGGTAAGCTTGAGATCGCGGGCGCGGGCCAGTAGCGACGCGCCGAGATCGCGCTGAAAACCGATCTCGGCGATGGCGGCTTCCACCCGCTCGACGGTCGCTGCACGCACGCCCGGACGGCCGTTGAGCACACGGTCCACCGTGGCCAGGGACACGCCGGCTGTCCGCGCCACATCGTGCACCGTGGCCCGCCGTCTCAAACCGATCTCGTTCACGTATCCTCCCGGTCTCATTGCACCGAGCTTTGGCAGGCTCGGGCGAAAGGTCAAGTGCGACGTTGCAGGGCCATGAAAAAGCAGGCTACACGTGGCCCGCAATTTGAGGAGGCAGGCATGGCCATTGCGGTTTCGACATTCGGTGAATACCAGGGCAAGCGGGTGGACCAGTTCCGCCTCGTCAGCACGACCGGGGTCACCGTCGATATCATCGGCTATGGCGTGGTGGTGCGCGACTGGCGCGTGCCGGTGGCCGGTGGGGAACGCTCGGTGGTGCTGGGCTTTGAGCAGTTCGATGCCTATCCCGCCCATAGCCCGCATCTGGGCTCGCTGGCCGGGCGTGTCGCCAACCGCATCAAGGATGCCTCGTTCGAGCTCAATGGCAAGACCTACAAGCTCCCAGCCAATGCCGGCAATCTGCAGTTGCATGGTGGCGCCGAGGGCCTGGGACGGCAGGTGTGGGACGGGCAGGTGGACGAGGCCAACAATGCGGTGCGCTTCACCCATTTTTCGCCGGACGGCGCTATGGGCTATCCCGGCAATGTCAATTTTTCGGCGACCTATACGCTCAAGGGCAACAGGCTGCGGCTGGAGCTGAGCGCCACCACCGACCAGGCTACCCCGATCAGCCTGGTGCAGCATCAATACTTCAATCTCGGCACCACATCCGATGTGCTCGACCACGCCATTCAGGTCAATTCGAGCGCCTATACCGAGCTGGGCAGCGATCTCGCTCCCACGGGCGCCATCCTGCCATCGCGCGGCACGATCTATGATCTGCGCACGCCCCGCACCATGCGCGATGCGGCGGGCAAGCCGGTCGACTACGACATCGGCATGGCGCTCGACACTGGCCGCAACAATGCGGATGCCATCGCCACCGTGGTCTCGCCGGACCAGGACCTGACGTTCAAGCTGTGGACCGACCGGCCCGGCGTGCAGGTCTATAATGGCGTCTGGACCGATATCCCGGTGCCGGGCCTCAATGGCAAGAGCTACAAGAAGCATGCCGGCTTCTGCCTCGAAGACCAGGCCTTTGCCGATGCGGTGCACAATCCGCATTTCCCCAATGTGATTTATTCGCCCGAACGCCCCTATCGCCACTGGTGCGAAATCGAGATCGCTTAAGTCACGCCCTTCCCCTCTCCCCTTGAGGGAGAGGGACGACCCGACGCGTTCAGCGGAGGGTCAGGGTGAGGGGTGCTGCGTTCCCCTATGCTTCGATACGTATGGGGACCGCTGACCCCTCATCCGCCCTTCGGGCACCTTCTCCCTCAAGGGGAGAAGGGGACCACCGCCCCTTAGCATCCTGCCACCACCTGTCAGGGCGCTCCGGCATTGTCTCTCCAACGAAACAGGAGAGCCATCATGCCCACCCCGTTCAGCATCGCCATCCCCGACGCCGATCTTGCGGACCTGAAATCCCGTCTGGCCGCCACCCGTTTTCCCCAGACCGTGGACGGCGCCGGCTGGGGCTATGGCATCGAGGATGGGTTCCTGCGCCGCTTTATCGACTATTGGGGCAAGCAGTATGACTGGCGTGCCGCCGAGGCGCGGCTCAACGCTTTCCGGCAATTCACGGAGGTGATTGACGGCGAGGTCGTGCATTTCGTCCATGCCAAAGGGCAGGGCAGCACCAATGTCCCGCTGCTGCTCACCAATGGCTGGCCGTCCAATTTCGTGGAGCTGCTGCCGCTCGTGCCGCTGCTGACCCAACCCGTCGATGGGGTCGCCTTCGACGTCGTCGTCCCCTCGCTGCCCGGCTATGGCTTTTCCGGCCAGCCAAGCAGACCGGGCATGAATCTCAGCGCCGTGGCGCCGCTCTGGGCCGAGCTGATGACGCGGCTCGGTTACCCCAAATTCCTCGTATCCGGCTCGGATCTGGGCGGTGGCGCCGAAATGGCGCTGGTGCGCGATTTCCCACAGCGCCTGATCGGGGCGCATTACGTCAACGTCTATTCCGGCTTTCCGCGCCCGGAGGATCCGACCCCCGAAGAGCAGGCCTATTTCGGCAGGATCGACTATTGGGGCTTTGCCGAAGGCGCCTATGCCATGATCCAGGGCACCAAGCCCGCGACGCTTGCCGTGGGGCTCAACGATTCCCCGGCGGGGCTGGCGGCCTGGATTCTCGAGAAGTACCAGAAATGGGGCGATACCGGCGGAGAGATGCTCAACGCCTTCGATCTCGACGATCTCTGCACGATCCTGTCGGTCTACTGGTTCACCCAGACCATCGGATCGTCGGTCCGGCTCTACAAGGAAGCCTTTGCCGATACCGAGCTGCCCAAGAAGGCGCCCAGGCATGACGTGCCGCATGCCGTGCTGCTGTTACCCGCCGACAATCCGGCGCCTCGGGCCTGGGGCGAGCGGCATCTCTGGAACATCGTGCGCTGGACCGAGCTGAGCGAAGGCGGCCACTTCCCGGCGCTCGAGGTCCCCGAGGCCCTGGCCCATGACATCCGAGCGTTTCATGGCCAGATTTCCTGAGCTCGCAGTCGACACCCTCCCCCTTGCGGGGAGGGATAGAAAATCCGCGTTCAGCGGATTTTCGAGGGTGAGGGGTGCTGCGCCATCCCTTGCTTCGATGTTCGCGGATGTCGCGAGCCCCCTCATCCGCCCTTCGGGCACCTTCTCCCGCAAGGGGAGAAGGGGAACTGGTGGGGATTTCCGGGCCATGGACCACGTCGGCAGAATCTGGCATCAAGAGCTCCCAAGGGAGAACAAAGCATGGACAAGACCGAGCGTCTCTTTGCGGTCATGGATGCGTTGCGCCGGCATCGCCGCCCGGTTACCGCGGCCGCACTTGCCGAGGAACAGGGCGTTTCCGTGCGCACGCTCTACCGCGACGTGCAGACCCTGGTCGGTCTGGGTGCGCCCATCGATGGCGAAGCGGGAGTCGGCTACATGCTGAAACCCGGTTTCTTCCTGCCACCACTGATGTTCACGCCCGAAGAGCTGGAAGCGCTGGTGCTGGGGGCCCGCTGGGTCGGCGCGCAGCCGGACGATGGCCTGGGCGCGGCGGCGAAGAACGCGCTGGCCAAGATCGCCACCGCCTCACCCGAGGATCTGCGCGACCGCATCAACGATACCGGCCTCTGGCCCGTCGCCGTCTGGAGCGCCGATTCGCGACAGCCCATGCCGATTCTGGGCCAGGTGCGCCAGGCGATGCGCACCGAAAAGGCGCTGCAGATTTCCTATGCAGACGAAAACGGCAATCCGTCCGAGCGGGCCATCTGGCCCGTGCAGCTGGCCTATTATGAGGGCAAGCAGGTCATTGCCGCCTGGTGTTGCCTCAGAACCGCCTTCCGCAACTTCCGCACCGACCGCATCGTGGCGCTGACGCTGACCGACGAGCGCTATGGCAAGCGCCGCGCCGTACTCGAACGCGAATGGCGCGACAGTTGGCAATATGACCGGCGCAGTGGCGGGACGGATCTCCGCTGAGCTCAGTCTTGGAGGATATTCTTGAGGCCGCGCCGCGCCGCCTTGAGCACGGCGGGATTGGTCCGGTAAAACCAGTTGCGGCCCTGCTTGTCGAGGGTCAGCAGGCCCGCCGTTCGTAACACCTTGAGATGTTCCGATACGGTGGCCACAGCCAGATTGGAGAGGTCTGCCAGCTCCCCCGCGGCGCGTGGCGCGTCCCGGCAGGCCCGCAGGAACAGGCGGCGATCGGGATGGGACAGGGCGCGCAGCACCTGGTCGAGGTCGATATCCATCAACCCTCGATCAGGGTCAGCACGTTGCCGGCCGGATCGGCGATCTGAGCCTTTTTGACCCAGCCATTGTCGGTCTTGGGCAGTACGACCCGCCCGCCTTCACGCACTGCCAGGTCCAGTGCGCCATTGAGATCGGCAACGACCACACCGAAGGTCAGCGATGGTACGGGCGTTTCGACGATGGCCCCATTGGGACTGCCTTCGGGCGTCGCGACCATGGCATAGCCTGGACCCCGCGGCGTGACATCCCAACCGAAGAGGTTGGTATAGAAGCGTTCTAGCGGCGCCAGCTCGGGTCCGGCGATGTCGAAATGGCCGAAGCCGTTAATGTGATGGGTCTTGCGCTGCGGATGGCTCATCGTCGCGCTCCATGATTCGGGTAAAGACGAAATGTTATGCAGCATATTTCGCCTTTTCCCGAACTGTCAAGCAGGCTCACCCCATCCGCGCATAGAGGCTCTCCGGCCGCACCATGTCATCGAGCTTGAACCGGTGATCGGCGGGGGGATGGGCCCGCTGCCCGCACTCCATCCGCGGACAGATGCGGCAACCCACCCCGATGGGGACGAGCTGGCTATCGCCGCCCAGATCCATGCCGTCGGAATAGATCATTTCCTTGGCGTGGTGGATCGAGCAGCCCAGGCCGATCGACATATAGCGGCGCGGCGCGTTGTAGCGGTAGTCGCCCTTGGCGATGGTGCGGGCAATGCAGAAATAGCGCTGCCCGTCCGGCATCTGGCTGAGCTGGATATTGATGCGCTCGGGGGCGAGAAAGGCCGAATAGATGTTCCAGCGCGGGCAGGCGCCGGAATGGCGCGGAATGTGGATGCCCGAGAGCGAGAAGCGCTTGGAAATATTGCCGGCAATGTCGGTGCGCACCAGATGCAGCGGTATCCCCGATGCGCCCTTCCTTTGCAGCGTCGTCATACGGTGGCACACCTGTTCGAAGCTTGCCCCGAACCGCCGCCCGATGCGCTCAATATCGTAGCGATAGTCGCGGCAGGCGCGGAGGAACGGCTCATAGGGCATGACCAGAGCCGCGGCGAAATAGGCCGCGAGGACGTTGCGCGCGAGAGCGGGGGCGTCGCCTTCAGGCAGGGTGGAGTCGGCAATGATGGCGTCGATCTCGCCGCCGGCCGCCAATTGCCCCAATTGGTGGGCGACCAGGAACAGCGCCGATTCGGCGGGCAGGATGTCGGAGACCAGCAGATGATTGCGCCGCGGGTCGAGCTGGCGGGCAATGCCGTGCGGCAGGGAGGCGAGCTGCACCTCGACACCAAAGACGTTGAACAGATAGGTGCGCAGGCCATAGTCGAAATTGTCGCCGGAATGGTCGATATCGGCGCGGATGCGCTCGGCCGCCGCTTCCAGCGCCGGGAAGTGGTTGGCGTTTTCCTGCAGGAAATCGGAAATGGCGTCGGTGGCGAGGTGAAACGGCTCGGCCTCGCCGGGCGCTGCCGGCGCCGGACCTGACTTGGCCACCAGCCGGTAGCGATCATAGAGCTTGAGAATGGCGCGGGCAGCGGCCGGATTGGCATGGGCCAGGTCGCGGATTTCCAGATTGGTCACGTCGCTATCGGCGAAGAGATCGTCGCCAAAGGCTTCCATCAGGTCGCCGACCAGCCGGCCCTCGTCGCTGTCGACCAGTTCGCCCGGCTCGACCCCGAAATGGCCGGCGATCGAAAACAGCAAAGGCACGGTCACCTTGCGGCGATTGTGTTCGATCAGGTTGAGATAGCTGGCCGAAATGCCCAGCGCCTGCGCCAAGTCGGCCTGCGCCAGTTTGCGTTGCCGCCGCAGGCGCTTGATGCGCCCGCCGATCTGCATATTGGACGTCTCGTCCATGCTTCCTCCTCCGGCGTAGCTTGACAGACTTTACAAAGCTGCACCCGAACTTGACCGCGCTTTACAGCTTTACTGGCCCTTATGCGGTTATTTCTTGCATGTTCCGGCCATTTGTCAAATCTTTACACCAACGAAGTGAGGAGACTTTAGCATGAGCCCGTCGATCAGCGAACGCGAGGAATATCTGACCATCATCGCCCCCACGGCCGTGCAGGCCATGGAACAGTTCAAGGCCCGCAGGCTGGATGAGCAGGGCTATGCCATTGCCGGCAAGATCGGCCGGCACCAGTTTTCGCTGGTCGGCGGGGAGGGCAGCACTGAGCTGTTTTCCGGCAACGGCATGATCGCCGCGACCTTCAGCCGAAAGGTGATGGGGTAGGTCACAAAATTCTCAGTCGACACCCTCCCCCTTGCGGGGAGGGATCAAGGGTGGGGGGTGTTTAGCCCGGATATTCGGGGCAACCGCCACCCCCTCCCAACCTCCCCCGTCGAGGGGGAGGTGCCGCGCAGCGGATGCGGTTCGATCCGCGCTGAGCGCAACAACTGTTCCACGTGAATCATCAAACCCGCCGGCCCACCGGATCGGCGAAGCCATGCTCCAAGGAGGAGACAACCATGCTCGACAAGCCAATTTTCCCGACCCCCGACTATGCACCCGACCGCTGGCGCAATATTGCCCGCACCTATAGCCAGACCGACGTGGCCCGCCTTTCGGGCTCGCTGCCGATCCGCCACTCGCTGGCTGAGAGTGGCGCCAAGCGGCTATGGGAATTGCTGCATAGCGAGGATTTTGTGCCGACGCTGGGCACCTTTACCGGCAACCAGGCGGTGCAGCAGGTCAAGGCCGGGCTCAAGGCCATTTATCTTTCCGGCTGGCAGGTGGCGGCCGACGCCAATACATCGGGCAATATGTATCCCGACCAGAGCCTTTATCCGGTCGACAGCGTGCCCAGCGTGGTCAAGCGCATCAACAAGGCGCTGCAGCGGGCCGACCAGATCCAGACCATGGAGCAGGCCGACGGCATTGCCACCACCGATCTCGATTTCTTCGTGCCCATCATTGCCGATGCCGAAGCCGGGTTTGGCGGTGCGCTCAATGTGTTTGAGCTGATGAAGGCGATGATCGAGGCCGGGGCCGCTGCGGTGCATTTCGAGGATCAGCTCGCGAGCGAAAAGAAATGCGGGCATCTCGGCGGCAAGGTGCTGGTGCCGACCAGCCAGTTCATCCGCACGCTCAATGCGGCGCGACTGGCGGCGGACGTCATGGGCGTGCCGACGCTGATCATGGCGCGCACCGATGCCGAAGCGGCACGGCTCATCACCTCAGATATCGATCCCTATGACGCCCCCTTTGTCAGCAAGGAACGCACGGCCGAGGGCTTCTACCAGCTCAAGGGTGGTATCGACGCCGCCATCGCCCGCGGCATCGCCTATGCGCCCTATGCCGATCTGATCTGGTGCGAGACCAGCAAGCCCGACCTGGCCGAGGCGAAGAAGTTCGCTGAAGCGGTGCGCAAGGCGCATCCCGAGCAGATGCTGGCCTATAATTGCTCGCCCAGCTTCAACTGGGCCAAGCATATGGATGAGGCCGCCATGGCCAGCTTCCAGCGCGAAATCGCGGCCATGGGCTACAAATACCAGTTCATCACGCTGGCGGGCTTCCACAATCTGAGCCTCACCACGTTCGAGCTGGCTCGCGCCTACAAGGCCGACGGCATGGCGGGCTATAGCCGGTTGCAGCAGGCCGAGTTCGCCGCCGAGCCGCACGGTTTCTCGGCCGTCCGGCACCAGCGCGAGGTGGGCACGAGCTATTTCGACGCCGTCTCCATGGCGGTGAGCGAAGGCAAGAGTGCCACCACAGCCATGGGGGAAAGCACCGAGACGGCGCAGTTCCATTGAGGGGCGCCGTCCTTCACCTCTCCCTTGGGGGAGAGGTCGGCGGCGCAGCCAACGGGTGAGGGGGCCTTTACTGGGTGAGGGCTTGGCGAAGGCCCCCTCACCCGACCCTTCGGGTCGACCTCTCCCCCAAAGGGAGAGGTGAAGAGGGGCGATCAAGCCCCCGGCAGCAATCCCCCCAGCCCTCCGAAGGCCAGGGCAGCCAGACCTAGAGTATGAGCCAGGGCAATGGCCCAGGTGGTGGCGACGAAGCGCGGCTTGACCGTCTTGTGGCGATAGACTTCCTGCGCTGCCAATCCGCCAATGATGCCGAAACAGAGGTCGACCACGTGCAGATTGGTCTCGCTGACGCGGTATTTGCCGGTTAGCGCATAGAGCTTGTCGAAGCGATAGAGCAACGCCGACCCCGCCCCCATGGCGGCATAGAGCAGGCCCAGCCAGGCTGGTGCCCGGTCGCCGGCGATGGCCCAGAGGATCAGCAGCGTCAGCACCGTCGCGGCGGCCGTGCGTAGTCCGATCTTGAAGCGCGAGACATTGCCCGAGCCCTGCCTGACATCGCGCAAGGTCGGCGAAGGGGTCGGGCTGGTCGCCGTGATGATAACGTTGATGGCGGAGGGGCGCCCCTTGCGGCCGGTCCCCGTCTCGAATGACACCATGTCGCCGATGCGGGGCCGCGCGCCCGGAGTCACCTTGGAAATATGGACATAATAGTCCCGCCCCGCGTCATCGCGCACGAAGCCATAGCCGCCCTTGTTGGTCCACTGGATCAGTTCGCCCGCTTTGCGCATTGTCATCCTGCTGGCACGTCACGGCGACAAATATGGGGCGGCCGGTTAACACGACTTCACCAATCGCAATTTAGTGTTGATCGGCATTCGACGATGGGCGTAGGCTCTGTCTGCGTCAACCAGGCATCTGCTGTTGCCATGTCCAAATCGGCCAAGCGCTTCGTTCTCAATCAACTCGAAAAGGCTGGCGTCACCCTCAATGGCGCCGATCCGTGGGACCCCCATGTCCACAATGATGGCCTCTGGGCGCGGCTGTTGCGGGACGGCACGCTGGGGCTTGGCGAAAGCTACATGGACGGCTGGTGGGATGCCGAAGAACTCGATCAGTGCCTGTTCCGCCTGATCAATGCCAGCATCCAGGACGCCTTCCCCAAGGACCTGGCGGAGATGTGGAGCGTTGCCCGCGGCCGGCTGCTCAATCTGCAGCGCCTGCGCGTCACCGAGGTGGGCGAGAAGCACTATGATATCGGCAACGACCTCTATGCCGCCATGCTCGACAAGCGGATGATCTATTCCTGCGCCTACTGGAAAGACGCCCGGGATCTCGACGCGGCGCAGGAGGCCAAGCTCGACCTGATCTGCCGCAAGCTGGGCCTGGTGCCGGGCATGCATATTCTCGATATCGGCTCGGGCTGGGGCGGCTTCCTCAAATTTGCCGCCGAACGCTATGGCGTGTCGGGGCTGGGCGTCACGGTCAGCAAGGAGCAGGCCGCCCTCGCCAATGAGCGTACTGCCGGCCTGCCGGTCGAAACGAAACTGCTCGACTATCAGGCGCTGGACGGGCAATTCGACCGGATCATCTCGATCGGCATGTTCGAGCATGTGGGCTACAAGAATTACCGGGCCTATTTCGAGAAAACCGCAAGCATGCTGGCGGCAGACGGGCTGTTTCTGCTGCACACAATCGGCGGACATCACTCCACCACCCATGGCGATCCGTGGAGCGAAAAATACATCTTTCCCAATGGCATGCTGCCCTCTATCCCCCAGATCGGCAAAGCCATAGAGGGCCTCTTTGTGATGGAGGACTGGCACAATTTCGGAGCCGACTACGACAAGACCCTGATGGCCTGGCATGCCCGGTTCGAGGCGGCATGGCCGCAGTTAAGTGCCTCGTATGACGCGCGTTTCTACCGGATGTGGCGCTATTATCTCAACGTCTTCGCCGCGCTGTTCCGTGCCCGCAATATCAGCCTGTGGCAGGTCGTGCTGTCGCCCCATGGCGTGTCCGGCGGCTATGCCAGCATCCGCTGACGCGGATTCACGTGAAACACTTATCCACAGGCTTATGCACAGGGCTATCCCTTAGGCCACGCCGAAGTTCAGCCGGTAGCTCAGTGCCTCGGCGATATGGGGCCGGCCGACTTTTTCCATGCCGGCGAGATCGGCCAGGGTGCGGGCGACCTTGAGCACGCGGTGATAGGCGCGGGCGGAGAGGTTGAAGCGCTCGGCGGCCTGCAACAGCAGAGCCTGGCTTTCCCGATCAGGATTGACCACCGTCTCGATCAGCGTCGGCCCGGCCGCCGCATTGGTGAAGATGTCCGGCGCGCCATGCTCGGCGAAGCGCTCGCGCTGCCGCGCGCGGGCCCGCGCCACGCGCTCGGCCACCACGGCTGAACTCTCGACCGCGGCAGAAGGGGTGATCATGTCGGCGGCGGTGACGGCCGGCACGTCGATGCGGATATCGATGCGGTCGAAAAAGGGGCCCGAGACCCGGCCTTGGTAATCGTCAGCGCAAGCCTTGCCGCGCCGGCAGGTATGGCCGGGCGTGCCCGCCAGCCCGCATTTGCAGGGATTCATCGCCGCAATAAGCTGTACCCGGCTCGGATAGCTCACCCGCGCATTGGCGCGCGCAATCACCGTCTCGCCCGATTCCAGGGGTTGGCGCAGGCTATCGAGCACGCTGGGTGCGAATTCGGGCAATTCGTCGAGAAACAGCACGCCGTTATGGGCCAGGCTCACTTCGCCCGGCCGCACCCGTAATCCGCCGCCCACCAAAGCCGCCATGGAGGCGGAGTGGTGCGGGGCGCGGAAGGGCCGGCGGTCGGAGAGGGCGCCATTGACCAGTTCGCCGGCAATGGACTGGATCATGGAAATATCGAGCAGCTCGCGCGGATCGAGCGGCGGCAGGATGGAGGGCAGCCGCGCTGCCAGCATCGATTTGCCGGCACCCGGCGGCCCCACCATCAGCATATTGTGCCCGCCGGCAGCCGCCACTTCCAGCGCCCGCCGCGCCACCAGCTGGCCACGCACTTCGCTGAGATCAGGCAGGGCCGTGTTGAGCAATCGCTTGCGCGGCAATGGTCGGGCCGCCAGCTGATGGCCGGTCAGGTGATTGGCCAAAGCCAGGAGGCTCTCCGCCGCCACGATATCGAGGTCTTCGCCGGCCCAGGCGGCTTCGGCGCCCGAGGGTTCGGCGCAGATCAGGCCAAGATCGCGGCTTTGGGCGGCAATGGCGGCCGGCAATATGCCCCCAACATGGGCCAGCCGTCCGTCCAGCCCCAGCTCGCCCAGCGCCAGATAGCCGTCGAGCGCATCCTGGGGAATGGCGCCAATGGCCGCCATGATGCCCAGGGCGATGGGGAGGTCATAGTGGCTGCCTTCCTTGGGCAGGTCGGCCGGCGCCAGATTGACCACGATGCGCTTGGGCGGGAGGCCGAGCCCCGAGGCAATGAGCGCGGCGCGCACCCGCTCGCCGGATTCATTGACGGCCTTGTCAGGCAGGCCGACCAGGATGATCTTGGGGATGCCGGGCGCGATCTGCACCTGCACATCGACCGGCACCGCCTCGATGCCCTGAAACGCCACGGTGGCAACGCGGGTGACCATGCCCAATTCCCCAAGCCCGATGCCAGCTTAGCAAAGTGGATTTCGGCAAACAAGAACGTAAAGCGAACAAAATACGACCTGTTAACCACGCCATTTGCCACAAAGGTAAACCTAATCGCCCATTAACCCGCTCATGTTGAATCAAAGGCTCATTTGTATTCTTGCGTGAGTGGTTTTCCGATGTTTGCCAGCCGGCCTTTTCCCTCGTTTTCCACGATCGCAAAGGGTGCCATTTCGGCCCTGCTGGCCGCACTGCTGGTGGCCTGTTCCTCGGGCGGCGGGCTTTATGGCCCGATCCAGGGCGACAACCGCCCGCATTCGGGCGTCGACCGCGCCCGCACCCTGCCGATCCAGGGGGTCGACGTGGCGCGCTACCAGGAAAATATCGATTTCCGCCAGACCTTTGCCTCGGGTATGCATTTCGTCTTCATGAAGGCGACCGAGGGCAAGGACTATCTCGACCCCAATTTCCGCGCCAACTGGGTGCGGGCACGCGATGCCGGCATGCCGCGCGGCGCCTATCACTTCATGACCTGG
>NZ_JAKFDJ010000115.1:0-1806 GCF_036676215.1 Devosia sp.
CGTCGAACTGAAGATCGACCCCAGCGTGGTGCTGGCCACCCGCAAATACGTCGACGACGAGCTGGCCAAGCTCGACCACAAGAACAGCGTGCGCGTCGCCACCACCGCCGCCATCGTCCTCAGCGGCACCCAGACCATCGACGGCATCGCCCTGATTGCTGGCGACCGGGTGCTGGTGAAGAACCAGGCCGCCGGCGCTGCAAACGGCATCTATGTGGTGGCTACCGGCGCGTGGTCGCGCGCCGTCGATGCGGATGCCAGCATCGAGGTCACCCCCGGCATGCTCGTGCCGGTCGAGCAAGGCACCGCCAATGCCGACAGCGTCTGGCAGCTGGCCACCGATGGCGTCATCGTGCTCGGTACCACGGCGCTGGCCTTCGAGGCCTCGGCCGGCCCGTCCGGCGTATCGGCCGGTTCCTACCGCAGTGTCACGGTGGACAAGCGCGGCCGGGTCACCGGCGGCACCAATCCGACCACGCTCGCCGGCTATGGCCTCACCGATGCTGCGCCCTTGGCTTCCCCGGCTCTTACCGGCACGCCGACGGCACCGACGGCTGTCCAAGCGACCAACAACACCCAGCTGGCCACCACCGCCTTCGTCAAGGCCGCGCTCGCTGCTCTGGTCGATTCATCGCCGTTGACGCTGGACACGCTAAACGAGCTGGCGGCAGCCCTCGGCGATGATCCGAATTTTGCCGCCACTATCACCACTCTGCTGGGATTGAAGGCCCCGCTGGCCTCGCCGAACTTCACCGGCGATCCGACGGCGCCGACACCGCCGCCGCTCGACAACGACACGTCGCTGGCGACCACCGCGTTTGTGAAGCGTTCCGGTCTGACCTATGCGGCCATTGAGTCAATTTTAGGCAACCGCCTGATGGCGGCGGCTGATGCTGGCAAGATCTTTGTTATCGGCGCGCCGGCAACAATTACGCTACCGCTCGCCAGCTCCTTGCCGCAGGCCACCACGATCACGTTCTTCTATTACAGCGCCCCGAATGTTCCGACATTCGTGCGCAGCGGAGCAGATCTGTTTGCGACAGGGGGGGGCGCCTTATCCGCATATACCCCTAAGTCCACTGGCTACATCACGTTCATTAACGAGGCGGCCGACACCTGGGAAATTTCTGGCAGTGGGGCATTGGACCAGTTATCAGGATTTGCGGCGACCCTGTCGACAGCCGGTAGCCAAAGGCTGCCGAGCGGGCTGATCCGAAAGTGGGGCCTGTTCACAGTTCCTGCGAACGTCTCATCGGCGCCAGTAGATGTGACTTTCCCACTGGCGTTTCCGAATGCCTGTCTTAACTTGAAGGCGGGCATCGGCATCCAAATTTCAGATTACGACACACCGGTAAATTACCGGTCTAACAGGCAAGAAATTAGCCTCGGCCTGGGGACAACTACGGGTTTTGAGGGGCAGGCTTTTATTGATAACAACCTAGGCCACACCCGAATCGTTCAATGGGAAGCAATCGGTTATTAAGGGGGTATATCGTGTATTACGCAAAATGGGTCGCAAGTGATGGGCGCTTTAGTTTCGCAGCATCTGACAACGGAGGCGTGGCAATTAGCCTGGAGGATCACGCCGCGCTGCTGGCCGGTGAATCGGTCGGTTTGAGGATTGCGCCAGACGCAGAGGGTCGCCCGATCCTGATCGACCCGCCTGCCGCCACCGCCGAACAAATCTGGCCGCAGATCAAAGCCGAGCGCGACCGCCGCAAGGCTCTCGGCGTGCTGGCCGCCGGCAATTGGTATCACTCCGACGCCGACAGCCGCATCCAGCAGCTCGGTCTGGTGCTAATGGGC
>NZ_JAKFDJ010000116.1:0-31764 GCF_036676215.1 Devosia sp.
CTCGTTCCTCTGGCAGCGCTGGTGCGTCGAGGCGCTCAAGGAAGGCATTGGCGACAATTTCACCGGCACCTCCAATGTGAAGCTCGCCATGGACAACGACCTCGAGGCGCTGGGCACCAATGCTCATGAGCTGCCCATGGTGCTGGCCGCCCTGGCCAAGAGCGAGGACGCGCTGCGCGCCGCGCCCTATCAGGTGCTGACCGATTGGGAGAGCTATTATGGCGGCAATCTCAAGATCGTGCTGCCCGATGCCTTCGGCACCGATGCCTTCCTGCGCGCCGCGCCCGACTGGGTGGCCGACTGGACCGGCTTCCGCCCCGATTCGGCCCCGGCCATCGAAGGCGGCGAGCGCATCATTGCCTGGTGGAAGAGCCGCGGTCGCGATCCGCGCGACAAGCTGCTGATCTTCTCCGATGGCCTCGACGTCGACATGATCGAGGAGGCCTATCTGCATTTCGACGGCAAGGTGCGCATGGCCTTCGGCTGGGGCACCAATCTGACCAATGATTTCGAGGGCTGCGCGCCGGACGGCCCCAATCCCGGGCTTGATCCGATCTCGATCGTCGCCAAGGTCAGCGAGGCCAATGGCCGCCCGGCGGTCAAACTCTCCGACAATCCGGCCAAGGCCACCGGCACACCGGAGGAAATTGCGCGCTATATCCGCATTTTCGGCGATGCCGGCCGGGTCGAGCATCCCGTCAAGGTTTAGCCTTCGTATGGAACCCGAACGGTTCTGCGGCATTACCGACTGTGGAGATCCCATGTCCTGAGACGCCCGTTAACGTCTTGGGAACCACGCCAGACTATGCGTTTCGGCTGGGGGCTCCCTCAGGGGCCGGAATGACTTTGCAGCTGATCGATATCACCGTGCGCGACAAGCAGGCGCATCCGCGCCTGGCAGGGCGCATGACTGGCCATGTGCGCGCCGTCCTGTCCGAGACCGTGGGGGCACGCGAACAGACTCACGAACTGGCCATTCCGGTATGGGCCGATGTGGCCCCGGACGCGAGCGAGGCTGACATCGATATGGCATTGATGGTCAAGGCCGCGGACATTATCGCCCGGCTCAAGGCCAATCTGGGCAGCACCGGAACATCCTAGCGCTTCCAGGCCTTGAGAAAGGCGCGCTGCGTCTCGGTCAGCCCGCCGGTACGGCGGGGCGGTGTCGGCGCCGCACCGTCAGTCGCCTTGACCGATGCATGGCGATATTTGGGTGCGTGGGCATAGTAGCGCGCCGCGCGGGCCACGGCGAGTTCAGCATTGAGCCGCTTCTCGTCGCGCACGAACCAGGTGATCGTCAGGATCACGATTGCCCAGATTGCCAGTATTTCCCAAGCCATTTTTGCCTCCAGGATGGAGGGCGGTGATAGCTAACAAAGTCTTAAGGACCAAGCACAAGCCGGCGTTAGGCTTACCCGCTAAAGTTTTAGCCTTCGCTCGGGACGATCACTTTCGGCTCTTGCCGGTTCCCTCGATCGGCACGGCATAGAGCTCGAGCCGATGGTCGACCAGGCGATAGCCCAGCCGCTTGGCAATCACCTCCTGGATGGCCTCGATCTCCTCATTGCGGAACTCGATGACAGCGCCGCTGCGGATATCGATCAGGTGGTCGTGGTGCTCGTCGGGAATGAGTTCGAAGCGGGCCCGCCCGTCCTTGAAGTCATGCTTGGTCACCAGCCCCGCCTCCTCGAAGAGGTTGACGGTGCGGTAGACGGTGGAGAGCGAGATGCGGTCATCCACGGCCGAGGACCGTCGATAGAGTTCCTCGACATCGGGATGGTCGGTGGCCGCCTCGATCACCCGGGCGATCACGCGGCGCTGGTCGGTCATGCGCATGCCCTTGGCGACGCAGGCTTCCTCCAGCGTTGGGTCCGTCTGGCTCTTGCTCACGCCACGCTCCCCGGTTCATCGGTCAGACCGGGTTACCCAAGATCGCGCGCCATGACAAGCGCGGTCGCTTGGCTGCCATCCGGCTTGGGATAATAGCCCTTGCGGCTGGAAATGGTGGCAAAGCCCTCGCGAGAATAGAGCTTTATGGCCGCCCCATTGTCCTCGCTGACTTCAAGAAACATGCGGCGCGCCGGGCTGAGCAGCAGGTCGTCGAAGGCGGCGCGCAGCAATGCCTGGCCAATACGCTTGCCGCGCCATTTGGGGTCGACAGCAATGGTCAGCAGTTCCGCCTCGTCGGCGGCGACGCGGATCAGCGCAAAGCCCGCGATGCGCCGCCTTGCGTCGCAGGCCACATAGACCGGCGTCGTCTCGTCAGCCAGGAAACTCTCGAACTCGCCCACCGGCCAGCCCCGGTAAAAACCAAGCGCGTGAATGCGTGCCAGCTCCCGCGCATCTTCCATCCGGCCCGGCTCGATATGCAGGCCCGCAGGGGCCATCCACAGCTTGATCATGTCCCGAGCCTTTCGATTCGCGCCGCCGTCTGCGGCTTGGCATCGGCGTCGCGGATATAGTTCGGCTCGGGCGGATGGCTAGCAGGGTCTAGCCTTGCGCCATAGCGGGCCACCAGCGCGATATCGACAATAGCGGATTCGATCAGCGCCGAACCAGCCAGCACGGCCGCCCGTGCCTGCTCCATCGGCATGATCGCGCCGCCAGTCAGCGCCTCGCCCGGTCCCGAAAAAACCTGCAGATAGGCCTCGCCGCGCCGTGCATCGAGCAGCACCGTCGTCGGCCCCGTCGCCGCAAGTGACAGCGCTACCAGGCTCGATACCCCAACCACGGGAATGGTGCGCGCCAGCCCGATGCCGCGTGCTGCCGAAAGCCCGATGCGCAGCCCGGTAAACGATCCCGGCCCGGTCGTGGTCACCACGCGGTCCAGCTCGCCATAGCCAAGCCCGTTGCGCTCCAGCAGCGCGGCGATCCGTTCGAAGATCAGCTCGGCATGGCCGGTCGCGATCTCGTCAACCGACACATCCATCCGGCCATCGGCCAGCAACAGCCCCAGTTGCAGGCGCGGCGCGGCGGTATCGATGGCAAGCGTGATGGGCGAAATATCAGGCACGCTGGCTCCCGCCCCCGAACCGTGTCGCGCTGCATGCGATCCACCGCACGCGGCGCTCCCCTTCTCCCCCCGTGGGAGAAGGTGCCCGAAGGGCGGATGAGGGGGCCTCTTTGCCTCCTAGCGCCGACACGGCGCCGAGTCCACCGCCTTGACGCCCCTCGTCCCCGCAGCGACCTTGCCGGCATGCACCCTGATTCGCCGAAATACTTCCGATGACTTGGCTGGCCGAGACTGCCATGCTCAGCCATGGCTGGCGCCGCTTCCTGCTGCTGGTGCTGGCGGGTGCTATCGCCGGCCTCTCCGTGCCGCCGCTTTTCATTGTGCCGGCTCTGTTCGTCAGTTTCCCGGTCTGGGTCTGGTGCCTCGATGGCGCCGAGCGCCAACGCGGCTGGCGCCTGCTGTTCGGCCCGGCCTTTGCCATCGGCTTCGCCTTTGGCTGGGGCTATTTCACCGTGGCCTTCCATTGGCTGGGCGCCGCCTTCTTCGTCGATGGCGGCGTCATGCTGGTGCTCATGCCCTTCGCCATCCTGGCACTGGCGGCGCTGATCGCCTTTTTCTGGGGCCTGGCCAGCGCGTTGGCGCATCTGTTCTGGAGCCACGGCCCCTGGCGCATCGTCACGCTCGCCACTTTCCTCACCATGGCCGAATGGGCGCGTGGCCATGTGCTGACGGGCTTTCCCTTCGACCTCCTGGGCTATGCGCTGACCCCGACCGACGAGATGATGCAGATCACCGCGGTCATCGGCATCTATGGTCTGACCCTGGTCGCAGCACTGCTCGCCATGACTCCGGCCCTGATCTGGCCAGCCGACAATCGCAGCTTGTCGCGGCGATTGCTGCCCTTCTTCATCGGCCTTGCCGTCATCGCCGGCCAGCTCGGCTATGGCTACAATCGCCTTGCCGGCACCGTCGCTACCGAACGCACCGACAGCGCCCTGCGCCTGGTACAGCCCCTGGTTTACGAACATGCCGATTTCGGCAATGTCGACCCCGTGGCGCTGATCGATCGTCTGCTGATGCTGAGCGATATGCGCATGGACCCCGCCGACCAGGGCCTCGCCGACATCACCCACCTGGTCTGGCCGGAATCCTCCCTGCCGTTTTTCCTCGCCACCTATCCCGAGGCGCTGGCCCGCATCGCCCGATTGTTGCCGGAGGGAACGACGCTGCTGACCGGGGCGCCGCGCCAGCAATATGAGCCCGGTGCCACCGAAGCGTCAGGGCCGCCCTTCAATGCTGTGCTGGCCATTGACACCAATGGCGAGGTCATCGCCTCCTACGACAAGTCCCATCTCGTACCCTTCGGCGAATTCCTGCCCTATGGCGAATTCTTCGCGCGGCTGGGCATCAAGCAGTTCGTGCCGGGCGCCGAGGGCTGGTCCCATGGTGACGCGCGGCGGCGGTTGATGAGCCTGCCCGCAACGCCCTCCCTGCTGGCCCTGATCTGCTACGAGATCCTGTTTTCCGGCGACCTGGGCGATACGGCCGGCGCGCAATTCCTGTTCAACATCACCAATGACGCCTGGTTCGACGGCTCCATCGGTCCGGCCCAGCATGCCCACCACGCCCGTATCCGCGCCGTCGAGGAAGGCATGAGCCTGGTTCGCGCCGCCAATTCGGGCCTCACCTTCGCCACCGACCCGCTGGGGCGCATCACCGCTCAGCTGCCCCCCATGCAAATGGCGGCGCTCGACGTGCGCCCGCATGAGCGGCTGGCGAGCACGGTATTCAGCCAGGTCCGCCACTGGCCACTGCTGATCGCGCTGCTGGCCGGCCTGCTGATCTCGCTCGCCGCCAGCCGCAGCGGTCGCAGCAAGCGGGTTGGATAAGGGCGGTCGCTTCTCGGCCGGATGTCATCAAGGTCGTTGAAGCCCTGTACCCACCCTCGATGCTCCCCCCCTCTCCCCTTGTGGGAGAGGGGGGGCATTTCCGCGTTCAGCGGAAATGCCAGGGTGAGGGGTATTGCGCCCTCCCATGCTTTGATTCTTGTGGACGACGCAGATCCCCTCATCCGCCTCTTCGGGGCACCTTCTCTCGCAAGGGGAGAAGGAAGATCGTCCCCAACTTATCCCCGCCCCTCCAGTCTGCACTATACTGCCCCCATTGCTGCGCAGAGACGGCGTGCACGGCCAATGGCGCAGCGACAGTCGGGGGGTAGGGGATCGTGCTCCTGCTCGGGCAAGCGGAAGTGTTGGGCGAGGCCCGGCCAGAGTCTGCGCGCCACAAATCCCGGCACCCCGAGGCGGCTGTCGTCTCATATTTATTTACTCAGAGGCGGTCACCGCCTCGGGGTCCGTCCATCTTTGACAACCGCGTTGCAGGCGGTGCTTCCGCACGCCCGCCAAACCATGCTCCCAAACCGCCTTCCAACATATCAAGCTTTCTTTATATCCCGCTTGACCGGTTGGGCTTTGGGTGTCACAACCCCCTCAGAATTGCTCATTTTGAGTGGTTTTTGACAAGTTCAGGGGATTTTGGGTGGCGCGGTCTTCTTATCTCTTCACATCCGAATCGGTGTCCGAGGGTCATCCGGACAAGGTCTGCGACCGGATTTCCGATGAAATCGTCGACCTGGTGTTCCGCGAGGCCAAGAAGGCCGGCATGGATCCGTCCCAGGTGCGCATCGCCTGCGAGACGCTGGCCACCACCAACCGGGTGGTGATTGCTGGCGAGGTGCGCGTGCCCGAAACCCTGCTCAAGAAGGGCAAGGACGGCAAGATCGTGCTCGATGCCGCCGGTCACCCGGTGGTCAATCCCAGTAAGTTCAAATCGGCGGCCCGCAAGGCCATCAAGGCCATCGGTTACGAGCAGGCCGGTTTTCACTGGAAGACCGCCCGCATCGACGTGCTGCTGCACGGCCAGTCGGCCGATATCGCGCAGGGCGTCGACGAGGCGGGCAACAAGGATGTGGGCGCGGGCGACCAGGGCATCATGTTCGGCTATGCCAGCCGCGAGACCCCCGAACTGCTGCCTGCGCCAATCTATTACGCGCACAAGATTCTCGAGACCCTGACCATCGCCCGCAAGGCCAATAATAGTGCGGCCGGCAAGCTGGGACCGGACGCCAAGAGCCAAGTCACCGTGCGCTATGAAGACGGCAAGCCGGTCGGCGTCACCCAGATCGTGCTGTCGACCCAGCATCTGGATGAGACCCTGACCTCGGCCGACGTGCGCCAGATCGTCGAGCCTTATATCCGCGAAGCTCTGCCCGAAGGCTGGATCACCAAGGACACGGTCTGGCACGTCAACCCGACCGGCAAGTTTGTCGTCGGTGGTCCCGATGGCGATGCGGGCCTCACCGGCCGCAAGATCATTGTCGACACCTATGGTGGCGCGGCTCCCCATGGTGGCGGCGCCTTCTCGGGCAAGGATCCGACCAAGGTGGATCGCTCGGCCGCCTATGCGGCACGATACCTGGCCAAGAACGTCGTCGCCGCTGGCCTGGCCGATCGCGCCACCATCCAGCTCAGCTATGCCATCGGCGTGGCGCAGCCGCTCTCGATCTATGTAGACCTGCACGGCACCGGTACGGTGGACGAGGCAGTGGTGGAGCTCGCACTGGCCAAGGTGATGGACCTGACCCCGCGCGGCATCCGCACCCATCTCGATCTCAACAAGCCCATCTATGCCAAGACCTCGGCCTATGGCCATTTCGGCCGCAAGGCCGGTCGCGATGGCAGCTTCAGCTGGGAAAAGACCGATCTGGTCAGCGCCCTCAAGGCCGCCGTGAAGTAGTCCCCCTCGGGTCTATGCCTGCTACAATGGACCTTGTCCCCGCTGCGTCGGGGGCGAGGTTCTTTTTTTGACGATGTGAGATTGATGACCAAGCCAGACCACCAGCTTCCCAAGACCCGCTCAGGCGAGCCGCGGGCCTTTTTCGGCCGGCGTTCCGGCAAGAAGCTGCATGGCGGCCAGCAGGCCGTGTTCGACGCCACCCTGCCGGATCTGGAAGTCAGGCTCACCGGCACACTGGACCCGCGTGAACTCTTCCCCGACGCCGGCAGGATCATCGTCGAAATCGGCTATGGTGGCGGCGAGCATCTGGCGCTCGAAGCCGGTCGACACCCTCACACCGGCTATATCGGCTGCGAGGTGTTTACCGGTGGCATCGGCAAGATGGTGCAGACCATCGCCGCCGAAGGCCTTACCAATATCCGCCTCTTCACCGACGATGCCTTCAAGCTGCTCGTGGAACTGCCTGATGCCTCGCTCGATGAAGTCTATCTGCTCTATCCCGACCCCTGGCCCAAGACACGCCATCACAAAAGGCGCTTCGTCTCGCCCACCACGCTGGCCGAACTGGCGCGGGTGATCCGGCCGGGTGGCGTCTTCCACTTCGCCACCGACATCGAAGATTATGCCAACTGGACCCTGGCTCATATTGTGCGGGCGCCGGCCTTCCGTTTCGCGCCGGAAAAGCCGGGTGGCTGGCACGAGCCCTATCCGGGCTGGCAGGCCACGCGTTACGAGCAGAAGGCCCGCCGCGAGGGGCGGCTGGTCAGCTTTTACTTCAGTTTCACGCGGGTTTAGTCACTGCCTTGAATGGCAGTCATGTCAAAGTTTAATGGCAACTACCACTGGAAGCGCCGCATCGGCGCCCCATATGCCAACCTCGACCCAGATTTTCCGAGGTTCGCCATGTCCGCTCTTTCCGCCGCCAGCCAGCACGAAAATGATGTGCTGATGGTCAGACCCGGCAAGTGGACGCTGACGGTGGTCACCCTGCTGCGCCACGAAACGCTGCGCTTCAACGAGATCAAGCGGGTGGGCGGGATTTCCCAGAAAACCCTGACCATTACCCTGCGCGAGCTGGAACGCGATGGCTTCGTCACCCGCACCATGTTCGCGACCATTCCGCCGCGCGTCGACTACGAACTGACCGAGCTGGGCCGGGAATTGCTGCAGCTGGCCGATAGCCTGCGCCTCTTTGCCGAACGCAACCGCGACCAGGTGCTGGCGGCCCGGGAACGCTTTGATGCTTCGGGGGGCGAGCCTGCCATCAGGCTCGTCCACGCCGAATAGAACTACGGGCGCCGCCAGCGAACCGGCGGCGCCAGGGCATGGACTAGAGCGCTACGGGCTCCAGCAGGCCGGGTGTATAGAGCTGCATCGCCTGGCTGCCATCTTCGAGGACGACGAAGGCACGGATCAGCCCGCCCCATTCCTCGACATCGGTGGCGTTGACGCCCTGTGCCTGCAGACGGTTGACGATGGAGTCGGCAACAAAGTCGCTCATTTCGCCCGAGCCATCGCCGAACGCGTCGCCTTCGGCGAAGGCGGGAACGGCGACACCGGCCAGCGCGGCAACGGTAACCAGGGCAATAATGCTGTTCTTGATCATTTCAGATGTTCCTTTCGTTTGAACACACCACAGATGATCGCGCCCCCTGGCACCCTCAAGTGACGATTTACAGATTCTGCCCCTTGAAGTCCGGCGCCTCTTCTCTAGAGTTTTACAAATGAAATCAAGGGGTTCTGCGGTACCTTGGTTTCCTCTGCGCCACCGGGTTTCATCGCGGCAACGCTCCGGCAGGCCGGGGGTTTGCCCGCACCGCGCCAAGGGGCGATACTCCGTCCATCCCCGGCAAAGGAGACCGCCATGCCTACTCGGGTGCAGATTTTGAAGATCGAAATGGTCACGCACAATGTTCGGCATTATCGGGTCGAAAAACCGAAAGATTTTCACTTCAGCCCCGGCCAGGCCACCGAAGTGAGCATCGACAAGCCGGACTGGCGCGACAGGAAGCGGCCCTTCACCTTCACGTCGCTGGCTGACGAGCCGACGCTGGAATTCACCATCAAGAGCTACCGCGACCATCCGGGCGTGACCAACGCGCTCTGGGGCTGCGAGGCGGGTGATTATCTGCTGCTGCGCGATGTCTGGGGCACGATCCAGTACCAGGGACCGGGCACCTTCATCGCCGGCGGCGCGGGCGTGACGCCGTTCATCGCCATCCTGCGGCACCTCAACGCCAGCGGCGGGCTCCCCGGCAACCGGCTGATCGTCTCCAACAAGACCGAGCGCGACATCATCCTGCGCGAAGAGTTCGAGGCCATGGCGGGGCTCGAGGTGCTGTGGACGGTTACCGACGACCCCAAATCCGACCTGCTGCAGGAACGGATTGACGTTGCCTTCCTCAAAAGCCACATCACCGACTTCAACCAGAATTTCTATCTCTGCGGGCCGGACGCCATGGTTGCCGACCTGCGTGCGGCCCTGGAGGGGCTGGGCGCCGACGTCGCCAGCGTCACCTGGGAGAAATAGGCGTGCCCTTGCAGCTTGCCCGGTTTCGCGCTATATAAGCGCCAACATCTCTAGCATCTTGCAGAGTGGGAGCCGCCCGGCCCCGCTCTTTTTTATTACCCAAGGGACCGATGAGTTTCGACCTCACCGAACAGCGCTACATCAAGGAAACGGGCCTCGAGGCCCGCATTTCCCGCATCGTCGAACCGGTGGCCAATGGCCTGGGCTTCTCGCTCGTCCGGGTGAAGATCACCCAGGAAAACGGCACGACGCTGCAGATCATGGCCGAAGACGAAAACGGGCGCTTCACCATCGTCAACTGCGAGACCCTCTCCAAGGATCTCTCGCCGGTGCTGGACGTGGAAGACCCGATCGATCGCGAATATCATCTCGAGGTCAGCTCGCCGGGCATCGACCGGCCGCTGGTGCGCAAGCGCGACTTCGCCGCCCATCTGGGTCACGAAGCCAAGATCGAGCTGGCCGACATGATCAACGGCCGCAAGCGTTTTCGCGGCTTCATCAAGGCGGTGGACGACGAAGCGGTGACCATCACCCTGCCTGACGCCCCTGCCGGGACCGATCCGGACCACCGCCTGCTCTTCGCCACCCTGGCCGAAGCCAAGCTGGTGATGACCGATGCGCTCATGGAAAAGGCGCGCATCGATCAGGAAGCCCACCCCATCGACGACGACGAGACCGAGACGGTCGAGCTCGCCAATGACGACGACGATTCTATCTCCGAGGAGACACACTAAATGGCCGTTAGCGCGAACCGTCTTGAGCTCTTGCAGATCGCAGATGCTGTTGCCCGCGAAAAGTCGATCGACCGCATGGTTGTGATCGAGGCGATGCAGGACGCCATGGAAAAGGCTGCCAAGGGCCGCTATGGCGCTGAGACCGAGATCAAGGTCGAGATCAACCCGCGCTCGGGCGAAACCCGCATGTGGCGCCTGCTGGAAATCGTCGAGGAAGTCGAAGAGACCAGCCGCCAGATCGATCTCAAGCACGCCCGGATCAAGTCGCCCGAAGCCCAGGTTGGCGACTTCCTGACCGAGCCGCTGCCGCCGATGGAATTCGGCCGCATCGCCGCACAGTCGGCCAAGCAGGTTATCGTGCAGAAGGTGCGCGATGCCGAGCGCGAGCGCATGTATGATGAGTACTTCAACCGCATCGGCGAGATCGTCAACGGCACGGTCAAGCGCGTCGAATATGGCAATGTGATCGTCGACCTGGGTCGTGGCGAAGCCATCATCCGCCGCGACGAGCTGATCCCGCGCGAAATGTTCCGCTATGGCGACCGCGTCCGCGCCTATGTCTATGACGTGCGCCGCGAACAGCGCGGCCCGCAGATTTTCCTCAGCCGTACCCATCCGCAGTTCATGGCCAAGCTGTTCATGCAGGAAGTGCCGGAAATCTACGATGGCGTCATCACCATCCGCTCCATTGCCCGTGACCCGGGCTCGCGCGCCAAGATCGCAGTGACCTCTTCCGACAGCTCGATCGATCCGGTCGGCGCCTGCGTCGGTATGCGTGGTTCGCGCGTCCAGGCCGTGGTCGCGGAACTCCAGGGCGAAAAGATCGACATCATCCCGTGGACCGACACCATCGCCGATCTCGTGGTTTCGGCGCTGCAGCCGGCCGACGTCGCCAAGGTGGTGCTCGACGAGCAGGCCGAGCGCATCGAAGTGGTTGTCCCTGATGAACAGCTGTCGCTGGCCATCGGCCGCCGCGGCCAGAATGTGCGCCTCGCCAGCCAGTTGATCGGCTGGGATATCGACATTCTGACCGAGCAGGAAGAAAGCGAACGTCGCCAGAAGGAATTCTCCGAACGCTCGAGCCTGTTCATGCAGGCCCTTGACGTCGACGAGATGGTTGCCCAGCTATTGGCTTCGGAAGGCTTCTCCTCGGTCGAGGAACTGGCCTATATCGACGCCAACGAGATTGCGTCGATCGAAGGTTTCGACGAAGAGACCGCCGGAGAAATCCAGAACCGCGCCACCGAATATCTGGCGGCGATCGATCGGGCCCATGACGAAGAGCGAAAGAAGCTCGGCGTCGAGGACGAACTCTACGAGATCCCCGGCCTCACTGCCGCCATGCTGGTTGCCTTGGGCAAGGACGGCGTCAAGAACGTCGAAGACTTCGCCGGCTGCGCCTCGGACGACCTGATCGGCTGGAGCGAGCGCAAGGACGGCGAGACCAAGCGCTTCGAAGGCACCTTCAAGGATTTCCCGGTGAGCCGCGAGGAAGCTGAGGACATGATCATGCAGGCTCGCATCAAGGCTGGTTGGATCAACGAGGAAGATCTGCCGCCAATCGAAGGTGATGGCGACGTCACCGAAGAGGCGACGGCTTAGGCCGTTTCGGAGCGAGGGACCTGATGGCCCGACGCGAGGAAACGACCAGGATGTGCGCACTGACACGGGCCGAAAGGCCCGTGGCGGAGTTAATTCGTTTCGTACTCGGGCCCGATGGCGTGCTGGTGCCTGATACCGAAGCCAAGGCCGAGGGCCGGGGCGTCTGGATCAGTCTCAGCCGCGACGCCGTGACCCAGGCGGTCAAGAAGAAGGTCTTTGCCCGGAGCCTCCAGACCGAGGTCAAGCTGCCCGACGACCTGCCGGGGTTGACCGAATTGCGGCTGCAGCAGCGCTATCTCAATGCGCTGGGCATGGCCCGCAAGGCCGGCCAGCTGACCTTCGGCGCCACCAAGGTCAAGGCGCTGATCGACACGGGCAAGCTCATTGCCCTGATCACGGCGACCGATGCCGCCGAGGATGGCCGCAGCAAGATGGTCGGCCCGCTCAAGGCGTTGCATTACGCGGCGGAAGAAGAAGAAATCCACGGCTTCGACGTGCCCCATTTCGAATTGCTCTCCTCAGAGCAAATGGGTTTGGCACTCGGGCTGGAAAATGTGATACATGCTGCCCTCACGAGAGGGGCGGCAGCCCAAGCGGCAGTGGAAAAGGCCCGTAGACTGGCCCTTTATACTGCCAAACCGACGGAAAAGGACACCGACCGCCCTGCGGTTGACGGTGACCTTTTGCCCGAGGCCACCGACGAAAGACGCGAGATACATGGCTGATAACGACGACAAGCGCACCGACGACACTGGCGCGAAGAAGACGCTGACATTGAAGGGCGGCCCAGGCCTGGGCAACCGTCCAGGCATGTCGCGCGGTCCTTCTCGATCGACGGTTGTCGTCGAGAAGCGCACGCGCCTGGTTCCCAAGCCTAATGCCCCGAGCGCTCCCCATCGCCCGCAGCCGACTTCGGGCAGCCCGTCACAGGGACAGCGGCCTGCCGCTGGCCGACCAGCCCAGGCCCAGCGCGCGCCGCTTGGCCTGTCGGCCGCGGAAGCCGAGGCTCGCCGCCAGGCGCTGGCCCTGGCCGGTGCCCGCCAAGCCGAGGATCAGGAACGCTTCGCCGCTGAGGAAGCGCGTCGCATGGAAGATGATGCGCGCCGCCGCCAGGTGCGCGAAGAGGCCGCCAGGCAGGAAGAAGAGCGCCGCGTCGAGGTCGAAGCTCCCGCTCCGGCCGACGAGCCGGTCGCCAGCGCCGCGCCAGTGGAGGCTGCCGCCGAACCGGCAGCGGCCACCGCGCCGGTTGAAGACGACCAGCCCGCCGCTTCCCCCGCCTCGCAGCGTACCGCCGGCCCGTCCAGCGTGCGTGTCGTGGCCGGCCGTCCGGGCCAGCCGCCGCGCGCCGTCCGTCCGGCTGGCGAGCGCCCGTCCAGCGGCAATACCCGCCCGGAAAGCGAACGCGGCGCCAACGCGCTGATCCGTCCTGGTGCCGCAGGCGCCCGTCCCGGCGCTCCAGGTGCCCGTCCCTCGGGCACGGCCACGCGCCCCGCCGGCGAACGTCGTCCGGTCGGTGCCGGCATGGCCCCGATCGGCAATGTACCGCCCGCAGGCCCCAACGAAGCCGACGGCCGCAAGATCCGTACCGGCTCGCCGCAGGCCCGACCGACGACCGAAGCCGAACTCGAAAATGCCCGCCGCGCCTCGCGCGCCGCGCCGGAACGTCCCACCCGCAAGGTTGACGACGGCAATGCGCGTGGCCGCCTGACGGTGACCAATGCTGGCTCCGAGAGCGATCGCGACAAGGGCCCGTCCCTTGCCGCCATGCGCCGCCGTCGCGACAAGAAAATGGGCCGCAACCAGCAGGAAGCGCCCAAGCTCATCCGCGAAGTCATCATTCCGGAGGCCATCACGGTCGCCGAACTGGCGAACCGCATGGCAGAGCGCTCCGTCACCGTCATCAAGATGCTGATGGCGCAGGGCACGATGGCAACCATCAATGACGTGGTCGATGCCGATACTGCCGAGCTGATAGCACGGGAGCTGGGCCACACGGTCAAGCGCGTCTCCGATGCCGACGTGGAAGAAGGTCTCTATGACCTCCCCGCCGACGACAAGGCCGAGGATCTGACCGATCGTGCGCCGGTCGTGACCATTATGGGTCACGTCGACCACGGCAAGACCAGCCTGCTCGATGCGATCCGCGAGGCCAATGTGGTGTCGGGTGAGGCCGGTGGCATTACCCAGCATATCGGCGCCTACCAGGTCGAAAAGAACGGCGCCAAGGTCACCTTCCTCGATACCCCGGGCCACGAGGCGTTCACCGCCATGCGTGCCCGTGGCGCCCAGGCGACCGATATCGCCGTACTCGTGGTGGCGGCCGATGACGGCGTCATGCCCCAGACGATCGAATCCATCAGGCACGCCAAGGCGGCCGGGGTTCCGATCATCGTGGCCATCAACAAGATGGACAAGCCCGACGCCGACCCGACCCGCGTGCGGACCGAACTGCTGCAGCACGAAGTGTTCGTCGAATCGATGGGCGGCGACGTGCTGGATGTCGAGGTTTCCGCCAAGACCCGCGCCGGTCTCGACAAGCTGCTCGAAACCATCCTGCTGCAAGCCGAAGTGCTCGAACTGCGCGTGGCCCGCGATGGCCGCGCCGAAGGCCTCGTTATCGAAGCCAAGCTCGATCGCGGTCGCGGTGCGGTTGCGACGGTGCTGGTGCAGCGCGGTACCCTGGCCATCGGCGACATTCTCGTCGCCGGCACCGAGTTTGCCCGTGTTCGCGCCCTCATCAATGACAAGGGCGAACAGGTCAAGGAAGCTGGTCCCTCGACGCCAGTGGAAGTGCTGGGCTTTACCGGCGTGCCGAGCGCGGGCGACAGGTTCTCTGTTGTGGAAACAGAGGCGCGTGCCCGCGAAGTCACCGAATATCGTCAGCGCGCCATCCGCGAGAAGACGGCTGGCGGCGGCGCCACCAGCCTCGAGCAGATGATGAATCAGCTCAAGGTTGCCGGCATCGCCAAGTTCCCGCTGATCATCAAGGGCGACGTGCAGGGTTCGGTCGAAGCCATCGTGGCCTCGCTCAACAAGCTCTCGACCGACGAAGTGTCGGCGCAGATCCTGATGAGTGCGGTGGGCGGCATCACCGAAAGCGACGTGACCCTGGCTTCGGCATCGAACGCCATCGTCATCGGCTTCAACGTTCGTGCCAACAAGCAGGCGACCGATCTCGCCACCCGCGACGGCATCGAAATCCGCTACTACAACATCATCTACGATCTCGTGGATGACGTGAAGAATGCCATGAGCGGCCTGCTCAAGCCAGAACGCCGCGAGACCTTCATCGGCAATGCCGAGATCCTCGAGGTCTTCTCGATTACCAAGGTCGGCAAGGTCGCCGGCTGCCGGATCACCGAGGGCATTGTGGAACGCGGCGCCGGCGTGCGGCTTATCCGCGACAACGTCGTCATCCACGAAGGCAAGCTCAAGACGCTCAAGCGCTTCAAGGACGAAGTCAAGGAAGTCCAGACCGGCCAGGAATGCGGCATGGCCTTCGAGAACTACGAAGACATGCGAGCCGGTGACGTCATCGAATGCTTCCGCGTCGAGACGGTCCAGCGTTCGCTGTAAGCTATCCGACCATCACAATGCCAAAGGGGCGCGGTGCCAACCGCGCCCTTTTGTATCTAGTGTGCCGGGTACCCCCAAACAGAAGGCCGTAGCAAACAAAAAGGCCCGCTCAAGCGAGCGGGCCTTTTGCCATTCACATCCCGGGTCATTGTCGCGACAGCGGCAAACTTTGATTCGGTGACTACGGATTCCGAAACAAGGCTCCCCGCTGCCGCGGCAGTGACCCGGGAAATTTCTAGAACAACGCGGCAGCGGAGACCGCGGGGCTGTTGATGACCACCACCTTGGCGCCGGTTGGCACGCGGGCATAGAGGTCGATGATGTCCTGGTTCATCAGGCGGATGCAGCCCGAGGACACGTTGGTGCCGATGGTGTAGGGCTCATTGGTGCCGTGCAGGCGGAATAGCGTGTCGGCGCCATTCTTGTAGAGATAGAGCGCGCGTGGACCGAGCGGGTTTTGCAGGCCGCCTTCCATGCCGCCGGCATAGGGACCGTAGCGTTCGGGTTCGCGCTTGATCATCGACCGGGTCGGGGTCCAGCGCGGCCACTGGGCCTTGCGGCCGACCGAGGCGGTGCCGCGGAACACCAGCGATTCGTCCTTGCCCACGCCGATGCCATAGCGCAGCGCGCGGCCGTTTTCGAGCACCAGGTAAAGGAACCGGGCCGGCGTATCGACCACCAGCGTTCCAGGGCGTTCGCCGGTGATATAGGGCACTTCCTGGCGCCACCACATCGGATCGACTCGGCGCAAGTCCATGGGCGCGATGGGGAATTCCTCATTGAGGAGCGCGCCATACATGGCTTGATAATAGGGGTCGATCTGGGGTTCCTGCACCACCGGTGTGCGCGTGGAGGAACAGGCCGCGAGGGCCACGGCGGGAAGACCGATCATGAACAAACGTCGAGAGAGCAAAGCGTATCCCTGGTGCGCATCGGCGCAAAATTGTGTGTATGGCCAATGACCTAAGCCGCGGCCTCAAGCTTCGCTAGTGCAGGAAAGCCTCACTCGCCAAACGGGCGATCAGCCAAGGGGTTCCTCGCAGCAATGTGATGGCTCTGGTAGTGTTGCCCGTATGCAACGCAAGCAAAAGGCCCGGATTGCTCCGGGCCTTCTGGCAGCATGCTTGCGGTTTGCTTACTCGGCTGCAGCTTCGCCCTGGGCGATTTCCTTGCCGGTCGCCTGGTCGACCACCTTCATGGAGAGGCGGACCTTGCCGCGCTCGTCAAAGCCCAGCAGCTTGACCCAGACCTTGTCGCCTTCCTTGACCACGTCGGTGGTCTTGGCAACGCGCTGTTCAGCCAGCTGGGAGATATGCACCAGGCCATCCTTGGCGCCGAAGAAGTTCACGAAGGCGCCGAAATCGGCGGTCTTGACCACGGTACCCTGATAGACGGCGCCAACTTCGGCTTCGTCGGTGATCGAGCGGATCCACTTGATGGCGGCTTCGATCTGCGCGCCGTCCGAGGAGGCGATCTTGATGGTGCCATCGTCGTCGATGTTGATCTTGGCGCCGGTCTTCTCGACGATCTCGCGGATCACCTTGCCGCCGGTGCCGATCACTTCACGAATCTTGTCGGTCGGGATCTTCATGGTCTCGATGCGCGGCGCGAACTCGCCCACTTCCGAACGGGACGCGGTGATGGCCTTGGCCATTTCGCCCAGGATGTGGATACGGCCGCCCTTGGCCTGCTCGAGGGCGATCTTCATGATCTCCTCGGTGATGCCGGCAATCTTGATGTCCATCTGCAGGCTGGTGACGCCAGCGTCAGTACCCGCCACCTTGAAGTCCATGTCGCCCAGGTGATCCTCGTCGCCGAGGATGTCGCTGAGCACGGCGAACTTCTTGCCTTCCAGGATCAGGCCCATGGCAATGCCGGCCACCGGACGGGCCAGCGGCACACCGGCATCCATCAGCGCCAGCGAAGTGCCGCAGACGGTCGCCATCGACGACGAACCGTTCGATTCGGTGATCTCGGACACGACACGGATCGTGTAGGGGAACTCTTCGACCGACGGACGGATCGGGTTGATGGCGCGCCAGGCAAGCTTGCCATGGCCGATTTCGCGACGGCCCGGGGAGCCCATGCGGCCAGCTTCACCCACCGAGTATGGAGGGAAGTTGTAATGCAGCAGGAAGTTCTGCTTGTGGGTCCCTTCGAGCGAGTCGATATACTGCTCGTCTTCGCCGGTGCCGAGCGTGGCAACAACCAGCGCCTGGGTCTCGCCGCGGGTGAACAGCGCCGAACCATGGGTGCGGGGCAGCACGCCGACTTCCGAAACGATCGGGCGAACGGTCTTGAGATCGCGGCCGTCGATGCGCAAGCCGGTGTCGAGCACGTTCCAGCGCACGATCTTGGCCTGCAGGTTGTGGATCACTTCGCCGAGCGCTTCGCCCGAGACCTCGCCGGCCTCGACCTTACCGGCAAAGGCTTCCTTGACCTTCTTCTTGGCGACGTCGACGGCAGCATAGCGCTGGGCCTTGTCGGTGATCTTGTAGGCTGCGCGCAGGTCGGCTTCGGCAACGCCGAGAACTTCCTTTTCCAGCGCCGAATAGTCGGGAGCCTGGAAATCGCGGGGTTCCTTGGCGGCCAGCTCGGCCAGCTTGATGATGGCCTGGATCACCTTGCGGCTCTCGGCATGACCGAACATCACGGCGCCGAGCATGATCTCTTCGCTCAGTTCCTTGGCTTCGGACTCAACCATCAGCACAGCGTCTTCGGTGCCGGCCATGACCAGGTCAAGCTTGGATTCGCTACGACGGTCAACGGCGAGGTTCAGCACATACTGGCCATCGACATAACCGACGCGGGCGGCGCCGATCGGACCCATGAAGGGCACGCCCGAAATGGTCAGGGCCGCGGAGGCGGCGACCATGGCAAGCACGTCCGGATTGTTTTCCATGTCGTGCTGCAGAACGGTCACGACCACCTGGGTCTCGTTCTTGTACCCATCGGGGAACAGTGGGCGGATCGGGCGATCGATCAGGCGAGACGTCAGCGTCTCGTTCTCGGTCGGACGGCCTTCGCGCTTGAAATAGCCGCCCGGAATCTTGCCGGCGGCGAAGTATTTTTCCTGGTAGTTGACGGTCAGCGGGAAGAAGTCCTGGCCAGGCTTGGCCGACTTGGCGCTGACAACGGTGGCCAGCAGCACGGTCTCGCCCAGGGTGGCGAGCACGGCGCCATCGGCCTGGCGGGCCATCTTGCCGGTCTCGAGCGTCAGGGGCTGGCCGCCCCAGTTGAGCTCGACCTTGTGGTGATCAAAATTGATCGTCATGTGTTTCGTCTTTCCATTCTGCCCGATGAGCGGGAACGCGGGGCGTAGCGGGCCCGCGAACTCATCTGGTGCGCCGGCACCCTTGACGCACCCCATGTGCGGTCCGGGCTCAAAATCGGGCGCGGTTTCGGTCTGGCGAGGTCGAAACATGGGCAAGACAACAAGCAGCTCCCCGGTCTTTCCGGGCGCCTCACGAGATCAAAACCAACGAGATGATTTTGCGAGCGTGAGGCAAAAGGGAGCGGCCAATAATCCTGCCATGCTCCGGCATCCGCCGGTCTACGCTTTATCGCCACGTTTTTGCCGCGTCTTTGAACGGCAAATGAACGGGCGAAGGCGGATGCGGAGGAAGGCCCCGCACCCGCAATTCAGAGCGGCGCGTTAGCGGCGCAGACCCAGCTTTTCGATCAGGGCCTTGTAGCGGCCGTCGTCGACCTTCTTGACATAGTCAAGCAGGCGGCGGCGCGTCGAAACCAGCTTCAGCAGACCGCGGCGGGAGTGATTGTCCTTGCCATGGCCCTTGAAGTGTTCGGTGAGATTGGCAATGCGTTCCGACAGGATGGCAACCTGGACTTCCGGCGAGCCGGTGTCGTTCGGCTTGGTTGCATATTCCTGAATCAGTTCGGTCTTGCGTTCGGCAGTAATCGACATCGGACATATCCTTTCAAAGGAGGATTGGGTCGCCCCGGCCGGGATGTCGTCCAGGAGGGGCCATGAAAGCCTCAGGTCTTAAGGACCCGAGACTGGCGTCCCTATAGTGCAAAGAGCGCGGCAATGCCAGAATTTATTCTTCCGGCCCCTCTTCGGCAGGCGCCGGGGCATAGGCCGGATCGATCGCCTGGAGGGGAATGGAGAAGCGCCACTCGATGCCGTCGTCATGGCAGACCCGCTCGACCTCGGCCCCCAGTGCCCGGCCCACCATGGATTTGAGCACCGTGGTGCCAAAACCCGAGCGTTCGGTGGCCGGCAGGCGTTGTGGCACGGTTTCGCGCCAGACGAAGTCGAGCCGGTCATCGACAATGCGCCAAAGCACCGACAGAGTGCCGCTGTCGCCGGCAAAGGCGCCGTATTTGACGGCATTGGTCGACAGTTCATGGGCGGCCATGCCCATGATCTGGGCCGCCTGGGCATTGAGCCGTATCGTGGGCCCGGCAAGGCTGACGCGCGCCGGGTCGGGCGGGCTGAACGCGGCGATCTGGCTTTCCATGATCTCGCCCAGCAGCACGCCTGCCCGGCCATGGGCCAGCAGCAGGTCGGTGGAACGCGCCAGGCCCAGAATGCGCCGTTCGAAGGCCTGCACATAGCCTTCGACATCCTCGGCACCGCGCGCCGTCTGCTTGGCCATGGCGGCGATCACCGTCATCTGGTTCTTGGAGCGATGCGCCAGCTCGCGCATCAGGAACCGAACCTCGCTTTCGGCCGACTGGCGCTGGGCCGAGGCTTCGGCCAGAGCGCGCGAGACCTCGGCGATTTCGGCGACGGGATAGGCCTTGGCCTTGACCGCTTCGCCCCGGCCCAGCCGTTGCGCATCCCGCCGCAAGCCGCGCACCGACCAGCCGACCCGCTGGGCAATGAGCAGCGCCAACAGGCCCGCCAGGCCGGCAATGATGACGCTCCAGGCCGCCAGCCAGAACAGGGTTTCCCCCAGCGGCCGCTCGACGGTATCGACCGAAGCCCAGGCGATGACCCGCCAACCCGACAGGCCAGAACGCCATTCGGAGGTGACCACCATCTCGCCATCGAGGCGCTCGCGCTGCCAGGCGTCGGGCGACTGGTCCAGCGTTTGGCGCATCGGCAACACCGTGCCGGCTGCCATGCCGGTATCGGGTGTGGCGGCGATGACCATATTGGCGCCATCGATCAGCGCGGCGTGCCAGCCGGCCGGCAGCTGGCGCGATTGCAGCGCCCGCGCAAGATTGGCGGCATTCTGCGTCAGGACGAGCAGCATGGCCTGCCGGTTGTCAGGCACCGGCAGCAACACGTTGAAGACCCATCGCTGCGCCGTCTGGTCGAAAAACAGTCCCGAGACCGTGGCCAAGCCGCGCTCAAGTGTCTCAGTGGCCGAGCCTGGATTCGACACCGGGCCCAAAGGCTCGCCATAGGGCAGGCGCGTATTGAGCAATTGGTCGAGAACACCGTCCAGCGCAATCAGATAGGCGCCCGTGCCGGCCAGAGCCACGCGGGCCCGGTCGTGAAATTCCGCGTACTGATTTTCGGTCAATTCCTGGCTGGTCGAAAGCACCCGCAAGGTGGTCACCATGCCGGCAATTTCGCGCTCGACCGAATGGCCAATGGCCTGCACCGTGGCATTGGTGAGGCCGCGCACCACGTCTTCCTGAGCGCGATTGTTGCGACTGAGCAGGGTCAGCGACAGCACCAGAGCCGGAATCAGGATCACCAGCACCAGGGCTACGAGATAGAAGAAGACCGGCTGCGAGCGGGGCCATCGGCGACGCTCATGGCGTGCCGGCGCGGACGTGTCTAAGCTCTCCGGGGCTGCCCCTGCCATGCCGCACTCTCAGCGGCCGAGTTACATCACGCCGTCAGGCCGCACCCCGACCATAGCGTCAGGGCGCGCCCTGTCGATAGCGGCAGAAGTCCCTGCCTATCGAATGGCTGCCGATGCTGGCACAAATGCCACGGCGTCAGTATTTGGCACTGGAGTCGCTGGCGGGAAAACTCTCGTCGACGGCTTCGTCCTGCTTGTCCCAGTTCTTCGGCTTGTCGGCCAGGGCCTCCTTGCCGGCATTGCGCACCTGTACGGGTGAATCCTTGGGACCGGGCTTCTTGCCGCCCTTCATGGCGGCGGCGTTGTCGGTTTTGCGGGTCGGGGCATGGGTCATGGTGATCTCCCTTGTGTGAGGGATAGAACCCCTCGGGGGCGGGCTAGGTTGCACCGGCTTTGATCCTCGCGCCGTCCTCTGGTAAAGAGCGGCCATGACCGAGACGCGCGCCAATACCAAGAAGCTGTTCATCAAGACCTATGGGTGCCAGATGAACGTCTATGACAGCGACCGCATGAGCGATGCGCTGGCGCCGCACGGCTATGAGCCGGTGCTCGACATGGCCCAGGCCGACCTGGTGCTGCTCAACACCTGCCATATCCGCGAAAAGGCATCCGAAAAGGTGTTTTCCGAGCTGGGGCGCCTGAAGGAATTGCAGACCGAGCGCCGGGCGCTGGGCGGCGACATGATGATCGGCGTTGCCGGCTGCGTCGCGCAGGCCGAGGGCGAGGAAATCGCCCGCCGGGCCCCGGTGGTCGACATGGTATTCGGGCCGCAGGCCTATCACCGGCTGCCCGACATGATCACCCGCGCCGAGGCGCAGCGGCATATGCATCCGAGCCTGAAACAGGCCGTGATCGACACCGACTTCCCCGAGGAAGACAAGTTCGAGCACCTGCCGGCGGCAAGGAAAGAAGTCACCATCAAGCGGGGCCTGACTGCCTTCCTCACCGTGCAGGAAGGTTGCGACAAGTTCTGCAGCTTCTGCGTCGTGCCCTATACCCGCGGCGCCGAAGTCTCGCGCCCCGTTGCCCAGGTCATCGCCGAGGCGCGGGGCCTCGTCGAGGCTGGGGTCAAGGAAATCACGCTGCTGGGACAGAACGTCAACGCCTATCATGGCAGCGACAGCGCCGGCCGCGCTGTGGGATTAGGCGAACTGGCCTATCTCCTGGCCGACATAAAAGGGCTGGAACGCCTGCGCTATACCACCAGCCATCCGCGCGACATGGATGACGCATTGATCGCCGCGCATCGCGACCTCGATATATTGATGCCCTACCTGCACCTGCCGGTGCAGTCCGGCTCGGACAGCATCTTGAAGGCCATGAACCGGCGCCACACGGCGGCCGAATACCTGGCCGTCATCGAACGCATCAAGACGGCGCGGCCGGACATGGCCTTGTCGGGCGATTTCATCGTCGGCTTCCCCGGCGAGACCGACCAGGACTTCGAGGATACGCTGAAACTTATCGCCGAGGTCGGCTATGCCTCGGCCTATTCCTTCAAATACTCCACCCGCCCGGGCACGCCTGGCGCTAACCTCACCGACCAGATTGCCGAAGAGGTCAAGAACGAGCGCCTGTGGCGGCTGCAGGACCTGGTCAATGCGCAGACCACTTCCTTCCACGCCTCCTGCGTCGGCAAGACATTGCCGGTGCTGATCGAACGGCCCGGCCGCATGCCAGGCCAGGTCGGCGGCCGCTCTCCCTATCTGCAGGCCGTGCATCTGGAAGGCTCGCCCGATCTCATCGGCGCCATCCATCAGGTCGAGATCATCGGCACGAGCACCAATTCATTGGTCGGGCGGCTGAAGGTGGCGGTGGCGGCGTAGGGGGAAGGGGTTAGGCGGTCCCAGGATCCGCGGTTCAATCGCGTCGCTTAACGTCAGCCTGAAGCATCACCGATGGCAAACAAGGGGTGGCTTGCGGACTGGCGGCTTATGGCGGCGATAATCTGATTGTTGCCGCACAGACGTCGAGTTGACGGACATTCCTCCGCGCCGTAACAATTGGCGCATGATGATCGAAAACGGCATGGTCGTAGTAGGCGCGCGCATGGGCACGGCAGCATAGCTGCCAGGCGAAAGCACCCATGCGCGGAGAAATCAGCCCCTCACAGGGGCTTTTTTATTGCCTCGTTTCCCACACAAGCAATTGGCTTTGATCATGCCAGGTTCATCAGCTTCTCCTCGCCTGTCCACGTTGGTCTTTCTGTCGGCACTTGCTATCCTGCCGATCAACTTCTTCCTTCCATCTCTCCCCCAAATGGCCGCCGAATTTGGCGTAGATTATGGACTAATCGGGCTTTCGCTGGCGGCCTATGCAATTGTGTCAGCATGCCTTCAGCTAGTTCTGGGCCCGCTCTCGGACCGTTTTGGTCGCCGGCCCGTAATCCTCGGGGCGCTGGCGATATTTATCGCTGCGACAGTCGGGTGCGCCGTAGCGCCGGATGCCTGGACCTTCCTGGCCTGCCGGATGGTGCAGGCTGTGATCGCGCCAACCTACGCGGTGTCGCTCGCGGTGATCCGTGACACGACCAATCGAGAACAGACCGCAGGTCGGTTCGGCTATCTGGCCATGGCGTGGGCTATTGCACCCATGCTCGGCCCCACGGCAGGCGGGCTGCTTGATCAGGTATTTGGCTGGAGGGCCAGCTTCTACGTTCTGGCGCTTTTTGGAATCGCGGCCCTAGCATTGTGTTGGACCGACCTGCGCGAAACGAACACTTCGCGATCCATGACGATGCTGGAGCAGTACAAAGCCTATCCCGAACTGCTCGGCTCCGAACGCTTCCTGGCCTATTGCCTGTGCATGGCCTTCTCGGTCGGCGCCTTCTATGCCTTCCTGGCTGGCGCCCCGCTGGCCGCTTCAGCCTTCGATCTATCGCCAGCAGTTCTGGGTCTCTACATGGGCTCGATCACAGGCGGCTTCGTGCTCGGCAGTTTTCTGGCCGGGCGGCTCGCCGGCAATCTCCCGGAGGCCACCCTGCTGATTGCAGGAAGGATTGTGGCTTGCGGGGGGCTCTTGTTCGGCATCGTCCTGTACTTTGCCGGCGTCGATCATGTGGTGGCATTGTTCGGGCCATGCCTTTTCGTCGGGGTATCGAACGGACTTACGCAGCCTAGCGCCAATGCTGCGGCAATTTCGGTTCGCGCAACGCAGACGGGAAGCGCCGCCGGTCTCGCCGGCGCGATCACCGTCGCAGGCGCTTCCATTATGGCAGCGATCGCAGGTGCCGTTTTGACGGAAGAGAATGCTCGGTCTGGCCTGCTAATGGTGATGCTGGCCTCAGCGATTGTCGCCCTGGGTGCAGCCCTGTTTGCTCGTTATCTCGAAATTAATACGCCCCAAACGACATAATCAAAGGAGAACGCGCCACGTCTGCTTTCGGCGAAGGCGAAACGTTACCCCTATTTCTGCGATGGGGTCGTCAGCCGCCGGTAGCGATGACCATCCCGTCGAGATCTACCAACTGGCTAAGGTGTGCTGGAGGGCTCGCTTCCCAACTCGTCGGACCAGTCGCCCTCATTATAGTCTATTATCAGTTCGTCGGCGCGAATGGCGAAGCGACTGTCTTGAACCAGATCGATATGAGCATGGGGGCCGCCGCCCTGTTCGATAAGCTCCTGCAACGTCTCGATTAGGAACTTGGCGCCAGCGGTATCACACTCCAGAAACACGGTGCTCAGCTTTCCCGATGGACCCAACGAACACGTTATCAACCCCCTTCGTCCTCCAACCGGCTTTGTATCTACGCTGATCACCTGCGCGCCACCTTCCGACATCGCTGTCTATTGATTTGGACCACAGTCGGATGGTCAACCGCGGTTTTCTGGGAGCTCAAGCTAGCGGGACATTTGTTCTGTTGTCCATGCCAGACCGCATCGCGCGGCGGCTGCGTGACGTCCGCTTACGGGCAAAGCCGAAGCGGGCCTTAGGACCGCAGAGGGGGCGAAACCCGTCAATGGTACAGCGGTGGAAACCGCAGCTTTGGCCGGTCAAGCGCCCGAAAGCGGCGTGCCTGAAAACAACCCCATAACCGTCTTCAGGCAATTGCCCGCTACCGCGGGCTCCAACGACCACGCACATTCGCAATGCCGGAAAAACAAAAAGGGCCCCGAAGGACCCTTTGTTCCCTAAGGTTTGCCAACCTTAGGAATTTGGAGCGGGCGATGGGATTCGAACCCACGACCCTAACCTTGGCAAGGTTATGCTCTACCCCTGAGCTACACCCGCGCTCCGTTGTCTCCATCCTGCCTTGGCAGTCCGGCGACGCGCGCCTATATGCCCAATCGAAGCGCCCATTGCAACCCACATTTTGGCGCGACCGTCATCTTGTCGTCGCCTTGTGGGTTGAGGGGCTTGTCACATCGCCGTTTGCGGGCGCAATAAGGTCCGCAAATATCCCAGTCTGCCTCGTTTCAAGGGCCCTGTTTCCGTCATGTCCACTCTGTTCAACGGCGTTGCCGCACCCACCCAGACCACCCCACCCGCCGGAGCGCTGATCAAGGATTCGACCGATTCTGCCTTCAAGGCCGATGTGATCGACGCCTCGCTCGACCAGCCTATCCTTGTCGATTTCTGGGCGCCCTGGTGCGGCCCCTGCCGGCAACTGACCCCGGCGCTGGAAAAAGTGGTCAACGAGAAGGCCGGCGCCATCCGGCTGATCAAGATTAATATCGACGAAAACCCCCAGATCGCCGGCCAGCTCGGTATCCAGTCCATTCCTGCCGTCTTTGCCTTTTCCGGCGGCCGCCCGGTCGATGGCTTCATGGGCGCCATGCCCGAGGGCGAAGTGCGCCGCTTTGCCGACAAGGTCATTGCCGGCGCCCCCGCGCCGCAGCCGGCCGCGGACTCGCTCGAATCCCAGATCGCCCAGGCCATTACCGGTGCCGAGGCAGCGCTCACGGCCGGCGATCTCGGCCAGGCCGCGCAGATCTTCGGCATGGTGCTGCAGCACCAGCCCGAGCATGCCGTCGCGCTGATCGGCCTCGCGCGCGTCTATATGGCGGCCGGGGAAACCGAACAGGCCCAGACCACGCTGGACATGGTGCCGGAGGCCGAGCGCAAGGGCGAGGCTTATAATACGCTGGTCAATTCCATCCGCCTGCTGGCCGAAGCGGCCAATCTCAGCGAAACGGCGGCCTTGCAGGCCGCCGTCGACGCCAATCCGGACGATCATCAGGCGCGTTACGACCTGGCTTTGGCGCTCAATGCCGAGGGCCAGCGGGTCGAGGCGGCCGAGGCGCTGGTCGCCCTCTTCAAGCGCGACCGCACCTGGAACGAGGATGGCGCGCGCAAGAAGCTGCTCGAATTCTTCGATGCCTGGGGCCCCAAGGACCCGGCCACCGCCAAGGGCCGCCGCCTGCTGTCGGCCGCCCTGTTCTCGTAGGACGCGACCAGATAAAAGGAACGCGCCATGCTCAAGCGTCCCGCATCCCCGGCCGACCTGCCCAAATCCGTCCCGATCTTCCCGCTGTCGGGGGCCTTGCTGCTGCCCTTCTCGCACCGGCCGCTCAATGTCTTCGAGCCGCGCTATATCGAGATGGTCGACGCGGCTTTGCGCGGCGACCGGCTGATCGGGCTGATCCAGCCCGAGGATACATCAGAGGAAAGCCCCAAGGGGCGCAGTCCGCTGCAGTCGATCGGCTGCCTGGGGCGGATCAGCCATTTCGAGGAAAGTGGGGAAGGGCGCTATTTCATCATCCTCGAAGGGGTGACCCGCTTCCGCCTCGCCCATGAACTGACGGTGATGACGCCCTATCGCCAGGGCGTTATCGCGGCCGAGGACTTCGCCACCGATTTCACCCGCGACTTCGGCGAGGAGGCGGTGGATCGCGAGCGTTTCGTCAGGATGATGCGCGACTATGCCGAGTTCGCCAGCATCGAGCTCAACTGGGACGAGATCGAGCGCACCGGCACGGCCGACCTGGTCAATTTCTGCTGCATGGTCGGTCCCTATGGTCCGGCCGAAAAGCAGGTCTTGCTGGAAGCCCAGACCCTGGAACAGCGCGCCGAAACGCTGATCGCCATGACCGAATACGAAATCGCGCGCGGCGGGGCCGGCAGTCCCTCGCCGTTGAACTGACCATGACCGACACGCCAGACACCAGCCCGCGCCATGTCTTCGACGTCAAGACGCTCGAAATGCTGGTCTGTCCGCTGACCAAGACGCGCCTCACTCTGTCGGCCGACCACACCGAGCTGATCTCGGTGGCGGCCCGGCTGGCCTTTCCCATCATCAAGGGCGTGCCGCTGCTGAGCCTCGACGAGGCCCGCAATGTCGAGCCTGACGAGATCAAGAATGTCGGGGCCGGCCTGGGCTAGAGTCCAAGATCGGCCACCCGCAGGAATGTCAAACGACCTTATAAGGTGGCGCTTGTGGTCGGGCTGCTCCCACAGGTGCAAGGGTCTGCGCTCCGGCCCGCACGCTTGGTGACGCTATCGTGGCGGAGCCGGCGGGATAACCTCGTAACGGTCGCGGATATGCTCGTTGTAGTAGCGGCCTTTTGACGATGCGTCACAAAGGCCATCGAAAATGTCCGCTGGGACGTTGCGATAGTCATAGGGGCCGCCCGATTCCCTGAACCAGAGCTGCAGCGTCGCCGTTTCGGGCTCATACTCCGCACGCAGGATGGCGGTGGAGTCGAACCAGACCATGGCTAGATCGGCAAGCCGCTGAGCAGCCTGGGGCCGCCGCCGGAAATGCCGGAGGCCGTGCGGATCAGGGCCGATTTGACCGGGCCGGCGCGGTCCACCAGTCCCAGCCCGAAGTCGCGCAGCGCGCGGACCGGGGCAATGTCGTTGGAAAAGAGGTGATTGAGCCCGTCGGTCATGGCGGCCATTGCGGCCGTGTCGAGCCGGCGCCAGGCCTGGTAACGCTCCAGCACCTCGGACCCGCCATGGTCGAGCCCGAGGCGGATGGCTTCGATCACCACCTCGGCGAGGGCCGCGACATCCTTGAGGCCAAGATTGAGCCCTTGCCCCGCAATCGGGTGGATGACATGGGCCGCGTCGCCGACCAGCGCCAGCCGCGTCCCGACGAAATCGCGTGCGATCTGCAGGCGCAGCGGAAAGCCCACGAGCTTTTCCTCCACCGTCACCGCGCCCAGCGTCGAGCCCATCACCGCCTCGATTTCGGCGGCGAGCGTCGTGTCGTCCATGGCCAGCAAGCGCGGCGCGTCCTCGCTACGCTCGGTCCATACCAGCGACGAGCGATTGCCGGGCAGCGGCAGGCTGGCAAAGGGGCCGGCCGGGCGGAAATGTTCATAGGCCACCCCGCCATGGGGCAGGGCATGGGCAATGGTGGTGACCAGCCCGGTCTGCCCGTAATCGTGCCCGGTAACGCCAATGCCGGCCATGTCGCGCAGCGCCGATTGCCCGCCATCGGCCGCCACCACCAGCGGCGCCGAGAGCACGCGACCGTCGGCCAGGACCAGCCGGGCGCCATTGGCCTCGGCGGCAAAGCCGGTAATCGTCGCTGGCGCGATCACGCTGATCCGCTGGGCCACGGCGTCGAGCAGCACCTGTCCGCTGACGCTGTTGGGCACCATATGGGCAAAGGCCTCGCCGGGCGCCACATCGCCGTCAAACGCCAGGAACAGTGGCCGGGAAATATCGCCTTCTCCCGAATCGGTGATCCGCATGGCGCTGATCGGCTGGGCGGCGTCTGCCATCTGCTCCCAGACGCCCAGCGCCTCGAACACCCGTCGCACCCCCGCCGCAATCGCCGAAGCACGGGCATCGCGCGGCACTGACAGCGGCCTGCGGTCGACGAGGCCGATCCTGATGCCGCGCGCCGATTGCACCAGAGCAAGCGCCAGCGTCAGACCCACCGGTCCGCCACCGACGATCAGCACGTCATAGCTATCGCTGTCGATCTTGTCGCTCATGCCCGCTCTCCTTGCCGCCATTGTGTCCCTGCTGGAGCGCGGCGCAAGCGCGCCGATCGCCGCGGTCGCGTGCCTTAATTTTGCCCAAATCGGCCAAGTTTTGCACAATAATTGTGCATTTCTGCGCCTCACTTTCAGGCGTGTGCCTTACTCATTCGTTAACTCGTTGAATTTGTGGGCAATTTCTACTCGAGGCCAACTTGGCACGGCTCTTGAGTCTATTGAGCCATTCCAGACCAAGCGACAAGTCGCAAAGGGGCTCACATGAAACTGGTGATCGCAATTATCAAGCCATCACGCCTCGAAGAGGTTCGCCAGGCTCTCAACTCGCTCGATGTTCACGGCATGACCGTGACCGAGGTGAAGGGCTACGGCCGCCAGAAGGGGCATTCCGAAATCTACCGCGGCACAGAATATGCCGTGCATTTCCTGCCCAAGCTCAAGGTCGAGATCGCCGTCGACGACGCTCTCGCCGACGCGGTGTCCGCAGCCATCCGCGATAGCGCCCAGACCGGCCGTATCGGTGATGGCAAGATCTTCGTGCTCGATCTGCTCGCCGTCACCCGTATCCGCACCGGTGAAACCGGCGCGGCTGCCCTCTAAGCGTCATCGGGAGAAACAACAGATGAAGACCTCCAAGATTTTGGGGAGCGCCGCACTCGCCTCCCTGCTGCTGGCCCTGCCGGCATTTGCCCAGGACGCTGCCGCGCCTGTCGTTGAAGAAGCCGCCGCCATTGTCGACAAGGGCGACGTAGCCTGGATGATGGTCTGCACCATGGTCGTCATCGTGATGACCGTTCCGGGCCTTGCCTTGTTCTACGGTGGCCTTGTCCGCGCCAAGAACATCCTTTCGGTTCTGACCCAGGTATTCCTTGGTTTCTCGATGATCGCCATCCTGTGGGTGGCCTATGGCTACTCGCTGGCTTTCGCCGGCCCAACCGAAGGTGGCCTGTCGGCCTTCATCGGCGACTTCTCCAAATTCTTCCTCTCGGGCGTCACGCTTGAATCCACCGCGGCGACCTTCTCGGCCGGCTTCGAACTGCCCGAAATGGTCTTCGTCGTCTTCCAGATGACCTTTGCCTGCATCACCTCGACCCTCATCGTCGGCGGTATCGCCGAGCGCATGAAGTTCGGCGCGCTGCTGGCATTCCTGGCCATCTGGTTCACCTTCTCCTACCTGCCGATCGCCCACATGGTCTGGGCCGGCCCGGGCCTGCTGTTCGGCATGGGTGCCTATGACTTCGCTGGCGGTACCGTGGTTCACATCAACTCCGGTGTGGCCGCTCTCGTCGCCGCCATCGTGCTGGGCCCGCGCCTGGGCTACCTGAAGGAGCCGATCGCTCCGCATAACCTGGTCTGGACCTATGTCGGTGCGGGCCTGCTGTGGTTCGGCTGGTTCGGCTTCAACGCCGGCTCCAATCTCGAAGCCAATGCCCTGACTGCCGTTGCCCTGATCAACACCGTGCTGGCCCCGGCCGCCGCGGCACTGGCCTGGGCCATCGGTGAAAAGGTCACCCGCGGTCACTCCTCGACCCTGGGTGCCGTTTCCGGTGCTGTTGCCGGCCTCGTGGCGATCACTCCGGCTGCCGGCTTTGCCGGCATCGGCGGCGCCATCGTGCTCGGCGCCATCGCCGGCATCGTCTGCCTCTGGGCCGTGGTCAACCTCAAGCCCATGCTCAAGTATGACGACAGCCTCGACGTGTTCGGCATCCACGGCGTGGGTGGCATTGTCGGTGCCCTGGGCACTGCCGTGGTCGCTGCGCCGGGCCTGGGTGGTTACCCGCTGGGTGACGCTGCCGCCTACTCGATCGGTGGCCAGTTCATGATCCAGCTCACTGCAGTCGGCATCGCCGTCGTGTGGTCCGGCGTGGTTGCCCTGGTTGCCATGTTCATCGTCAAGGCCATCTTCGGCGGCGCCCGCGTCCCCGAATCGGCCGAGAGCGATGGTCTCGATCTCTCGAGCCACGGCGAACGCGCCTACAACTAAGTCTGAATATTCCGGGCGGCGTCCGCGCCGCCCGGCTCTCGCCATTCGAGCATAGCTCTCATGGCCTTCTCGCCTTCAATCGCTCCACGGGAGCGATTGATCCTGGCGGAACGGCTCGAAGTTGATCGTGGCGTGCGGCTCGTGTCCCTCTTGGCCCGCCACAGAGGCTTCCCACTCGCAAACTGCACGGGCCGCACTCCACGATCAACGCCATTGCCGCGGTCTCGCTCCTCCCTCGCGACCGCCGCGGCCAACCTGGCCCGCCCTTCGTGGCGGGCTTTTTCTTTTTGGGGTGCTGGGGCTTCCCCTTCACCTCTCCCTCGACGGAGAGGTCGACCCGTCAGGGTCGGGTGAGGGGGCCTTTCGGAAAATCTGGTGCCCGGAAAAGGCCCCCGCACCCGTTGCTTCGTTCCGATCTCTTCCCCGAAGGGAGAGGTGAAGAGGGTGCCCGTCCCACCATGGTTAGCCTTGGGTTAACCCGATCTCGGTAGCATGCAGCCAATGTGGGCCCGGTCTTTTCCGGGCAGTATTGAGTTCGCCCATGCCCAGTTCTCCCTCGCCCGTGCTTGATGAAATCCGCTCCGTGCCGCAGCGCGGCTCGCGGGGTGCCAGCGCCAGCGCCAGGTCCATGCCCGTGCCGCCGCCAGCCCTGGCGATTCGCATTCCGGTGCGGCTGGCCGGTCTGGTGCTGCTCGGGCTGGTGGCAATCTGCCTCTCGGCTTTGGCCTCCTGGTCGGTAGATGATCCGAGCTTTTCCTATGCTACCGCCAAGGTGCCGGCCAATTGGCTGGGCTTTCCCGGCGCGGTGATCGCCGATGCGCTGTTCCAGGTCTTTGGCCTGGCCGCTTTGGCCCTGCTGGTGCCCCCCGCCCTTTGGGGTTGGGCCTTTGCCCGCCGCCGCATGCCCACCCATATGGG
>NZ_JAKFDJ010000117.1:0-2840 GCF_036676215.1 Devosia sp.
GGATCGGCGGCTGGGTCCAGGCGGGCTGCGGCGCGGTGAAGGTGGGGAGGATCGTTTCTCCCCGCGTCGAGAGGTATGGCTTGAGAACCCCGGCACCACCGCCCAGCGCCGCGGGATTCGTGCAGACCTGTTGCTGCCCTTCGAGGTGAAAAACCTTGTCCGCGGGAATTGGCCGTTCTGCGCGAAGGGCGTTGTAGGTAATCACGCAGCCGGTCTGGCGCTCGCTGCGACAGGGCGGAATCGCCTTGAAGGTTCCGCCCACAAGCTTGCCCACCGGAACCTGCACAAACCATCCGGGTAGGATCGCCGACACCAGCCGCTCTTGCATCGGCCGGGCGTCTACGCGCTCGCGGATCAAGTTGATGACCATGGCTGCGCCCTGCGAGTGCCCGATCAGGATCACGGACCGCCCGCTGTTGTCATGAGAGACGTAGTGGTCCCAGGCGGCGAGAACGTCAGCCTCAGCTGTTCTCCCAGCCCGTTCCTGAGCATCGGACGAGGGCTTCTCGAAGTCAGACTTCATCGAGGTGGCGGTGATCTGGCGGTAGAAGGGGACGAACAGTCGGCAGACGCTCGAGAGCCGCTGCACCTGTTGACGCACGGCCCGCCGTTCGGCCTCTGTCACGGCCGGCTCCGCCGTGAGGCCCGGACTCTCCGACACGGTCGGATAGACATAGAAACAATCGGCTTTGGGCGACGCGGCGGGCTGGAATGGTTCGGTCCATACCGCGCCGCTCGCTTCGAGGACGGCCGCGTCAAGATCGTCGCGACAAGCCCCGGGCAGGTTCGGTCGACACACCCAATGTCGGACGTCGGCATAGTCGAGGGGCATCGCGCTATCCGCTGGGGCCATCGCGACCGCGTCCTTGAAGGACAGACCGTGCGCGGCCAGGGCGACCGCGATGCTCAGCACCGTCTTCGCAAAATTGGACATCGGCCCCACCAATTGAAAAACTACACATGTAAATCACATCGATTGGCGAATGTCGATATGCGCTAACCAGCCCCGGATTCTCCCTTCGTTAACCATAGCCCGGCAAAATCCGCCTAGCTTCCAACCTTGCTCCACGCGTACCCCAAGAGGCCCCCGATGAACGGCGCCGAAGTTCTGGACGTCGGCCGCGACGCCATCTGGCTCACCATCCAGCTGTCGGCCCCCGTGCTCATCGTCGGCCTGGTGGTCGGCGTCGGCATCGGCCTGATGCAGGCGCTCACCCAGATCCAGGAAGCCACCCTGGTCTACGCGCCGAAGATCGTGGCGATCTTCATCTCGCTGCTGGTCTTCCTGCCGCTGATGGGCGCCCTGATGAGCGGCTTCATGCGCCAGATCGCCGCCCGCATCGCGGCGATGTAGCCGGGGGCCGATGGAGCACTACGCTGTCGCTTCCCAGGTCTATGCCGGAGGCCTGATCTTCGCCCGCATCGGGGCGATGATCATGCTGCTGCCCGGGTTCGGCGACACCACCGTGCCGCCGCGCATCCGGCTGTCCTTCGCCTTCCTGATGGCGCTGATGCTGATGCCGGTGATCGCCAAGGGCCTGCCGGTGCCGGGCACGGTGTCGGGGGTCGGGACGGCGGTGATCAAGGAGGTGCTGATCGGGCTGATGATCGGCGCCATCCTGCGGCTCTTCATGTCGTCCCTGGCGGCCGCCGGCGAGATCGTCTCGATCCAGACCACGCTCGCCTTCGCCCAGACCGCCGCCCCCGGCCAGGCCGCGCCGTCGACGACGCTCGGCACCTTCCTGGGCCTTATCGGCATCGTCCTGATCATGACCACCGACCTGCACCACATGTTCCTGGCCGGGATCGTGCGCTCCTACACGCTGTTCCCGTTCTCCCGCGACGTGCCGGTGGCCGACGCCGCCCAGCTGGCCATCGAGACGGTGTCAGGGTCGTTCCGCCTGGGCCTGCAGCTCGCCGCCCCGGTGGTGGTGTTCTCGCTGATCTTCAACATCGCCGCGGGCCTGGTCGGCCGGGTGATGCCGCAGTTCCAGGTGTTCTTCGTGGCCACGCCGCTGATGGTGCTGTTCGGGCTTTCGCTCTTCGCGCTCAGCCTGGGCACGATCGGCATGGTCTGGGTCAGCCGTTATCGCGAGCTGATCAGCCTGTTCGCGGCGGGCTGACATGGCCGAAGAGAACGACGCAGCCTCGAAAACAGAAGAGCCGACACCCGGCAAGCTTCAGAAGGCCCGCGAGAAGGGCGACGTCGTCAAGACGCCGGATCTCGCCTTGCTGGCCTCGTTCGCCGGGGCCGCGAGCGTGCTGGCCATTGCCGGCGGCTGGATGTCGAACAACCTGGCCAACGCCCTGCTGCCCTTCATCGCCCATCCGCATGACATGAACCTCGAAGGCGGCGGCGGGGTCGACATCGCCCGCCACAGCATGATGGCCGCCGCCCCGATCCTGCTGACCGTGCTGGTGGTGGCGGCCCTGCTGGGGACCGGCGGAAACCTGATCCAGACCGGGTTCATGTACAGCCCCGACAAGCTCAAGCCCGACTGGAAGAAGGTCTCGCCGATGGGCGGGCTGAAGCGGATGCTGGGTCCGGACGGCCTGATGCAGTTCTTCAAGTCGCTGGTGAAGATCATCATCGTCGCCTGGGTCGGCTATGTCGTGGTCAAGCCCTATGTCGCCCCGATGCAGGGCCTGTCGGCCATGGACCCGGCGGCGATCCTGCCCTTCGTCATCGAGATCCTCCGCAAGCTGGTCTTCGCCGTGGCCGGGCTGATGCTGGTCATCGCGGGCTTCGACTGGTTCTGGCAGCGCCAGCGCTTCATGAAGAAGATGATGATGACCAAGGAGGAGCTGAAGGAGGAGTTCAAGAACACCGAGGGCGACCC
>NZ_JAKFDJ010000118.1:0-22368 GCF_036676215.1 Devosia sp.
CGGGCGCCCTGCGCAACCCGTCGGCTGCTCCGAGCCAGTTCTCGAACCTGATCTTCGGCTTCGCCGTGACCGAAGCTCTGGGCATCTTCTCGTTCCTGGTTGCCCTGATCCTGCTGTTCGTCGCCTAATACCGGCGCGATCACGCTTCTTCGCAGCCGGGCCAGGTCCGGCTGCGTGCACTTCTCCGGCTCCGGCCGGTTGACCGGATTTAACGGGACCTCACCTGATGGTAACGCAAGCCTACGCCCAAGAAGCGGCTGCACCGGCCGAAGAGCACGTCGAAGGCGCTGAAGGCGCCGTCGACGCGACCCATGCCGATCCCACCGCTGATACCCATGCCACCACCGAAGCCCATGGTGGCGAGCATGATTCAGGCGTGTTCCCGCCTTTCGATCCGGCGACCTTCCCCAGCCAGTTGTTGTGGCTGACCATTACATTCGCCGCGCTCTATCTGCTGATGAGCCGGGTCGCCCTGCCCCGCATTGGTGGCATTCTCGCCAACCGCAAGGGCATCATCGACGCTGACCTTGCGGCAGCCGACGCCTCCCGCCAGAAGACCGACGCTGCCATCGCTGCCTATGAAGCGGCGCTGGCTGCGGCCAAGTCCAAGGCCCAGGGCATTGCCAATGAGAGCCGCGAGGCGATCCAAGCCGACCTGGCTGCCAAGCGCAGCACCGTCGAGGCCGACCTCACTGCCAAGGTGAGTGCCGCCGAAGCCCGCATCAATGCCACCAAGACCGAAGCGCTGACCCATGTCGACGAGATCGCCACGGCCACGGCGCAGACCGTGGTGACCCAGCTGGTCGGCGATGTGTCGGCCGACAGCGTCCGCGTCGCGGTCGCCAAGGCGAGCAAGGAGTAAGCGACAATGGAATGGCTCGATAACAGCTTCTACGCCCTCGTCGCCCTCGTCATCTTCATCGCGATGACGCTCTATTTCGGCATCCCCAAGATCGTCGGGAAGATGCTCGACGGCCAGATCAAGAAGATCGCCGACGACCTCGCCGAAGCCAAGAAGCTGCGCGAGGAAGCCGCCGCCCTGCTCGTTGAGTATGAGCAGAAGCGCGTTGCCGCCGAGAGCGAAGCCGAAGGCATCATCGCCGCCGCCAAGGACGAGGCCACTCGCCTCACCGCCGAGGCCCAGGTGTCGCTGGCCGATCTCATCACCCGCCGCACCAAGGCGGTGGAAGACAAGATTGCCCAGGCCGAGGCCCAGGCCGTCGCCGAAGTGCGTGCCCGCTCTGCCGATGTCGCCATCGAGGCCGCCCGGCTGGTGCTGACCGACGAGATGAACCGCAAGGGCGGCCAGGTCGTCGACAACGCCATCGCCGACGTGGGCAACCGCCTGAACTGAGACTTTGACGTAGCGAGATTTCGAGGCGGGCACTTGTGCCCGCCTTTTTGTTTGGTTCGGGTACGCCATGATTTGAGCGCTCCAATCATACAATGCCATCGTCGCAAAATTCCTGTACGCCCTCGTTTCTCGCGATTGACGCCTTGTGGAATCTCCACCATGGTGCGCTCGACTGCGGGAGAGACTGGTTTTCTCCAGCGCCGAAGGAGCAACCGCCCCGGAAACTCTCAGGCAAACGGACCGCGTGTCAGCCGACAACTCTGGAAAGCGGACCGGCGCATTGCCCGGTCCCACCGAAGGAGCAACCAGCGCTCAGCTGGGAAATCTCTCAGGTGTCGAGGACAGAGGGGGCACGGATTTCGCCGCAGGGCGAAGCTAGTCGTGCCGCCTTGTTCATTTTCCGGGAAGTGTTGATGGCCGAAACCTCAGCCGAAGCTCTCAAAACCACGCCGCTTTACGAGCGCCACGTCGCCGCGAGCGGCCGCATGGTGCCATTCGGCGGCTATAGCCTGCCGGTGCAATATCCCACCGGCATCATGGCCGAGCACAAATGGACGCGCGAACAGGCTGGCCTGTTCGATGTGAGCCATATGGGCCCGAGCTTCCTCGTGCTCAACAATCCAAGCGGCGATGCCGAGGCTGATCACGCCGCCATCGCGGCGATCATCGAACCGCTGATCTGCGGGGACATTGGCGGCCTCAAGCCCGGCCAGGTGCGCTATACGCTGCTGCTCAACGAGACCGGCGGCGCCATCGACGACCTGATGGTCGCCCGCTCGCCGCTGCATCCAGGCTCGCTTTATATCGTGGTCAATGCCGGCACCAAGGATGGCGACTTCGCCCGTATCGAAGCCGCCGCCAGGGACAAGGCCAGGCTGACCCGCGCCGACGACAATGCGCTGCTGGCGCTGCAAGGCCCCGAGGCCGTCAATGTCGTCGCCCATATCGCGCCACCCGCCGCCGATCTCGGTTTCATGACCTATGGCGCCTTCCCCTGGAACGGCACCACGCTGGTCATCGCCCGCTCAGGCTATACCGGCGAGGACGGGTTCGAAATCCTGGTTGCGCCCGAGCATGCCGGTGCCTTCTGGGATGCCTTGCTGGCCGATACCCGCGTCAAGCCGATCGGCCTTGGCGCCCGCGACAGCCTGCGGCTCGAAGCTGGCCTGCCGCTTTATGGCCACGACCTCAACGAGACCATTTCGCCCACTGAGGCCGATCTGGGCTTTGCCGTTTCCAAGCGCCGCCGCGAGGCCGCCGATTTCCCCGGCGCCGCGCGCATCCTCGCCGAGCGCGAGGGCAAGCTTTCCAGAATCCGCGTTGGCCTGATCGTCGAAGGCGCGCCCGCCCGCGAGGGCGCCGAAATCCTCGACGCCTCCGGCACAGCCATCGGCGTCGTCACCAGCGGTGGCTTTGCCCCTTCGCTGGGCAAGGCCATCGCGCTCGGTTTCGTGCCGCCGGCCCATGCCGGGCATGGCACCAAGCTGCAGGTGTCGGTCCGCGGCCGCGCCCAACCAGCCGAGGTGGTCCCTACCCCCTTCGTGCCCCATCGTTATTTCCGCAAGCCCAAAGCCAGTTGAGAGGCCAGCCATGACCACCAAGTTCACCCCTGACCACGAATATATCCGCGTCGAGGGTTCGACCGGCATTGTCGGTATCACGCCCTATGCGCAGGAAGCGCTGGGCGACATCGTCTTCGTCGAGCTGCCTGCCGTCGGCAAAGTGCTCAAGAAGGGCGACGAGGCCGCTGTCGTTGAAAGCGTCAAGGCCGCCTCGGAAATCTACGCCCCGGTCTCGGGCACCGTGACCGAGGTCAACGAAGAGCTCTCGGGCAATCCCGGCCTGATCAATGCCGATCCGGAAGCAACAGGCTGGATCTACAAGATCGCCATTACCGATGCGGGCGAGATCGACGGCCTGCTCGATGCCGCGGCCTATGCCGACCTGACGAAGTAAAGAGACCCCATGCGCTACCTCCCCCATTCCGAACACGAACGCGCCGAAATGCTCGGCGTCATCGGCGCGGCGACTATCGACGACCTGTTCAGCGCCGTCCCCGCCCGCGCGCTCAAGAGCTTCGATCTCGGCCTGCCCGCCCATAGCCCGGAATTCCTGGTCGAGGCCCATATGCGGGCGCTGGCCGGCAAGAACCATGCGGGCGCCGATGGGCCGTTCTTCGTCGGCGCCGGCGCCTATCGCCACCACGTGCCGGCTACGGTCGATCACCTGATCCAGCGTTCGGAATGGCTTACCGCCTATACGCCCTACCAGCCGGAAATCTCGCAGGGCACCCTGCAGATGCTGTTTGAATTCCAGACCCAGGTGGCCAAGCTCACCGGCATGGATGTCGCGAATGCCTCGCTCTATGACGGCTCGACGGGTACGGCGGAAGCAGTGCTGATGGCGCGCCGCCTGACCAAGCGCAACAAGATTGTGCTGTCGGGCGGGCTGCACCCGCATTACCGCGACGTGGTGAAGGCCTATCTCAAGGACGATGCAGACCTCGAATGCCTGTCCGCATCCCCCGAGGGCCAAGGCGACATTCTCGACCATATTGACGAACAGACCGCCGCCATCGTCATCCAGACGCCCGATTTCTACGGCCATCTGCGCAACCTCAAGACGGCCGCCGACGCCGCCCATGCCAAGGGCGCGCTGCTGATCGTCGTCATCACCGAAGTGGTGTCGCTGGGCCTCATCGAGGCGCCGGGCGCCTATGGCGCCGATATCGTGGTGGCTGAAGGCCAGTCGATCGGCAATGCGCTCAATTTCGGCGGGCCTTATCTGGGCCTGCTTGCCACGCGCAAGGAATTCATCCGCCAGATGCCGGGCCGCATCTGCGGCGAGACGGTCGATGCCGAAGGCCAGCGCGGCTTCGTGCTGACGCTATCGACCCGCGAGCAGCATATCCGCCGCGAGAAGGCGACGAGCAATATCTGCACCAATTCAGGCCTCTGTGCCCTGGCCTTCTCGATCCATATGGGTCTGCTCGGCGAGGCTGGTTTCACCCGCCTGGCTCGCCTCAACCACGCCAATGCCTGCAAGCTGGCTGATGCGTTGGCTGCCGTGCCTGGCGTCGAAGTGCTCAACAAGACCTTCTTCAACGAGATGACCATCCGCACGCCACAGCCGGCCGCCAGCCTCATCGAGCGTCTCGCCAGCCGCGGCATTCTCGGCGGCGTGCCGGTGAGCCGGCTGGAGCCGACCGATTCGTCGGTTGCGAACCTCATCGTGCTGGCCGCGACTGAACTCACCACCGACGCCGACATTGCCGCGCTCTGCGCCGCGCTTTCGGAGGAACTCGCATGAGCATGAACAATCAGGGCCGCCCCACTGGCACCGGCACGACCGGCTTTACCTCGACCTCCGGCTCGGCACTGCTGCCTAACGAACCGCTGCTGTTCGAAATCGGCGATACCGAGCATTCCGGCGTCGACCTACCGGACGTCACCATCTCGACCAGCCGTCTGGGGGGCTTCGAGCGCAAAATGCCGCTCGATCTGGCCGGGCTCACCGAGCCCGAGGCGATGCGCCATTATGTGCGCCTCAGCAGGCTCAACCACTCGATCGACAGCGGCATGTATCCGCTTGGCTCGTGCACGATGAAGCACAATCCGCGCCTCAACGAGAAAGTGGCTCGTCTGCCCGGCTTTGCCGATATCCACCCGCTGCAGCCGGTCTCGACCGTGCAGGGCGCGCTGGAGCTGATGAACCAGCTTAGCCACTGGCTGATGACCCTCACCAATACCGCTGCCGTGGCGCTGACGCCCAAGGCGGGCGCCCATGGCGAGCTGCTGGGCATGATGGCGATCAAGGCGGCACAGGATGCGGCCGGGCAGAGCCATCGTAAGATCGTCCTGGTGCCCGAAAGCGCTCATGGCACGAATCCGGCCACCGCGGCCTTCCTCGGCTACTCCGTCAAGCCGATCCCGGCGCGTACCGACGGCACGGTGGATGTGCAGGCGGTCAAGGATGCGCTGTCGCCTGACGTTGCGGCGATCATGCTGACCAATCCCAATACCTGCGGCCTCTTTGAACCTCAGGTGATCGAGATTGCCGAAGCCGTGCATGCGGCCGGGGCGTTCTTCTACTGCGATGGCGCCAATTTCAACGCCATCATGGGCGTGGTGCGGCCGGGGGATCTGGGCATCGACGCCATGCATATCAACCTGCACAAGACCTTCTCGACGCCGCATGGCGGCGGCGGTCCCGGCGCGGGTCCGGTGGTGCTGTCGGCGGCGCTAGCGCCGTTTGCGCCAGTGCCGTTCGTGCGCAAGGGCAGCAATGGTCTTGAGCTGGTCGAGCATGCCGAGGGCGAAGTCCTGGGCCGCATCACCGCCTTCCAGGGCCAGATGGGCATGTATGTGCGGGCACTGACCTATATGCTCAGCCATGGCGGCGATGGCCTTGCCCAGGCGGCGCAGGATGCGGTGCTCAATGCCAATTACATCAAGGCGCGCCTGCAACACGTCTTCTCGGTGCCGTTCGGTGACTATCCGACCATGCACGAGGCGCTGTTCGACGACAGCTTCCTCGCCGGCACCGGCGTCACGACGCTCGATTTCGCCAAGGCGCTGATCGACGAGGGCTTCCACCCCATGACCATGTATTTCCCACTGGTCGTGCATGGCGCCATGCTGATCGAGCCCACCGAGAGCGAAAGCAAGCAGACGCTGGACCATTTCTGCGATGTGATGGCGGAACTGGCGACCGATGCCAAGGCCGGCAATTCGGAGCGGTTCACCGCCGCGCCCCTCAAGGCACCGCGCCGCCGGCTGGACGAAACGCGGGCCGCGCGCTCGCCGATCTTGAAGTGGGAACGGGCGGAAGTGACGCTGAAGGCGGCGGAGTAGACTGCCTTCCTTCTCCCCTTGAGGGAGAAGGTGCCCGAAGGGCGGATGAGGGGTTGCCTCCACATGCATCGAAGCATGGGCGAGCGCAGAACCCTCCCCCCTGTCCCTCAAGGGGAGAGGTAAGAAAGAGAACGGCCCGTGGACGTGTCCACGGGCCGCTTCAATTCAACGATATTGGATAATCAGCCCCTGGTATCGAAACCGACCCAGATGGTGATCTCTTCGCCGCCCAGATAGGGAATGGCGACGTTTTCGAGGACCTTGACGAACTCGGCAGAGCGGGCCGGCGCAGTGACGGAGACCGGCAAGGTGTGCTTCTCGGAGAACACCGCCTGCCCGTCGCGCTCCACGGCAAAGCGGATCGGCGCATTGACCGAAGTCTGGTTGCCGGCCGGACCGAGCAGGACACGGCCCACCACGCCCATATTGACGGTGATCAGGCCATTGGAGACCACGCAATTGCGCGAGGTCTCGTCGATTACGCCCTGATACTGCAGCGACCTGGCGTCGCCGGTGCGGCCGCCGCCATAATAGAACATCGCCTCGCCGCCGGGCCGTATGCGAATGGAAGGGCACTCGGTAGCAATCGCGGGGAGCGCATTGGTCTGCGCCTGCGCCACGGCAGCGGGCGTTGCCGTAGCGTTCTGCAATTGCTGGCTCTGCGCGGCATTGCCGCCGCCAAACATGCCACCCATGGAGCAACCAGCCAGCAGTGTCGCGGTGGCGGTCGCGGCCGACAGGCGCAGCAGCAGGGAAGAGGCTTGGTTCATGGGGCGATCTCCTGACGCGGACACTAGTTGTAGGCGGCTTCTAGCGCCATCAATATGGCAGGAGCGCCGCTGGCATTCACGCCCGGCGCGTCTTCGACGAAAACGGCACCGACAATGCCGTCGCGGATCAGCATGGCCGAACGGGCATAGCGCAAGCCCATACCGGACGCGGAAAAATCCTTCATCAGCCCGAGCGCCTCGGCCAATTCGGCATTGCCGTCGGCGATGAAATCGATCTTGCCGAGCGCGCCGGACACCTCGGCCCAGGCCTTCACTACGTGATGGTCATTGACAGTGGCGCAGACGATACGCTCGACACCCGCAGCCCTCAGCTTGGCCTCATTGGCGACAAAGCCCGGCAGATGATTGACGTGGCAGGTCGGCGTGAAAGCCCCCGGAACGGCGAAGAAGGCGACGAGCCCTGTGCCAAGAATTGCATCACTGGTCGTATCCGTCGCGCCATCGGCGCTTACAAGTTTCACGCCCACGGACGGGACCGGACTGCCGCGATCGATCATATGTGGATATGCCCCATGACTTGGCCACCAGGGCGGCGGCCATTCCTCAGTCTCAAGTGCATTCGGGATAAGCGGCTTTGACACCGTCGACAAGGCCTAATGGCCCTTTCCCCTCGCACCGTTCACTCGGCCGCCGGCACCCTGATGGTCCGCGTGACCTCGAAAGCTCCCAAGCCCGTCAGGAATGTGAGCTGAACAGCCTGGTTTTCCAAGTCGATTTCATCGCTTTTGCCCAGGATGGGAATGAGGACTAGGTTTGGTTCGGGGCTTTTTTGCGGCGTGCCGAAGAGTGGCTCGCCGCTTGGCGTGGCGGCGATCAGCGAGGCGGGGTCGATCGCGGGATCGCTGACATGGACGGCCAGCATGACTGCGTCGCGCCGCAGTTCCACATTGCCGATGGGCTGGGGATTTCCATGCCATTCGATCGGCGCCATGGCGAGCGCCTGGCGGATGCGCAACCCGTTGGGGCGGTCAGGTTCGGCGTCGTGCAGGGGCAGTGAGAAATGCGCCTGCGCCGGCACGCAGACATCGGAGCAGACACCCAAAAGGGCACCGAGCTCAAGCCGGGGCGCGCCGGGCGCCACCGTCACCTCGATGGGCAACACGGTGGGCCCGAAATATGCGTAGTCGAGATAATCCAAGGTTTCGTGCCGGGTCGGATAGGGCCAGAGCACCTGATGGCCCAGTACGCCCGAGGAGCCGACAAAATCCAGCTCGGTCAGCAGACCGGTGTCGCCGGGCACGCGCCAATAGGTCTTGCTGGTCTCGGGCATGTCGATCTCAAGACCGACAAGGGTGGTGCCGTTGGCCTTGACCTGCCCGCTACTGATCAGCCGCAGCTTCACGCCGGGCGCCACTTCCTGCCACGGCGTTTCGCCCGCACAAGCGGGTGAGGCGATCATGGCGATGGCGGCGAGAAGGGACAGAAGACGCATGGAAAGCCAATAGCGCAGGTTCAGGTTGAGAAATAGCTGACGGCACATCATGCCTTCGTGAACAGGCCAATGCACGCCCGAGACCTTCGTAACTTGGCATGGGCGGCGTGGGCGCTTACAATTAGGCCATGAGCTCGCTGGAAGGACAATTCCTCGTCGCCATGCCCGACATGGCGGACGAGCGCTTCGCGGAAAGCGTCATCCTGCTCGTTGGCCATGGCAGCGAGGGGGCGATGGGGCTTGTGGTCAATCACGAGCTCGCCAATCTGCGCTTTGCCGACATCCTGGACGAGCTCGATCTGGGCGATCCCGACGCCGTCATCCGCCTGCCCGATGCCATCCGTCAGCGCGCCGTGATGCGCGGTGGCCCGGTGGAAACGGGACGCGGCTTCGTGCTGCATTCATCCGACTATCATAGTGGCCACACCTATCCGGTGACCGAGGGTATCTGCATGACTGCAACGGTCGACATTCTCAAAGCCATGGCCTTTGGCCCGGCGCCGCGGGCGTCCCTGTTCGCGCTGGGCTGCTGCGGTTGGGGCGCCGGCCAGCTCGAGGGCGAGATCAGCGACAATGGCTGGCTGACCGCCCCGTTCAGCCAGGAGCTGGTATTCGAGACGCCGGTCGGCGACCGCTATGAAGCGGCGCTGGCGAGCCTGCACATCACCAGGGCGACGTTGAGCCCGGATGCGGGACACGCCTGAGACCCCTTCTTCACCTCTCCCTTCGGGGAGAGGTCAGAAAGTTCCCGCTAGCGCGCCAGCTGCGCGCTCAGCTTCTTGCCGAATTCCGGCCCGGTCATTGCCGCGCCGAAGGCGAAGCCCTGAGCATAGCGGCAGTTGAGCTGGCGCAGGCGTTCGATCTCGTCCAGCGTCTCGACGCCCTCGGCAATGACCATCAGGTCAAGGTCCGCTGCCAGTTGCACCACGGCCTTGATGATCGGGCCCTGGGTATGGGCAATGCCGTTGCTTTCACCCATTTTGACGAAGGGCTGCGGGATCTTGATGGTGTCGAAGGGGAAGCGGTGCAGATAGCTCAGCGATGAGTGGCCCGTGCCGAAATCGTCGAGCGCCAGGCCCAGGCCCAGATTGCGCAGAGCCTGCAGCATATAGGCGGAATGCTCGGGATTGGTCATCACCTGGCTCTCGGTGATTTCGAGCTTGAGGCGGCGGGCCAGTTCCTTGTCCTGGCTGACCAGGTTGCGCATGTCGTTGAGCAGGGTTTCGGTGGCCAGTTGCGTGGGCGAGAGGTTGACCGAGATGAAAAATTCCTCGGGCAGGCCGAGTGTCGTCATCCAATCCTTGGCCTGCGCCGCCGATTGCTCGAAGGCCAGGCGGCCGAGCTTTTCGATCTGGCCCGAGCGCTCGGCCAGCGGCACGAATTCATCGGGATTAACGGTGCCGCGGGTGGGGTGAACCCAGCGCATCAGCGCCTCGGCGCCGACCATCTGGCCGGTCTGGATATCCATTACCGGCTGGAACTGAACATGCAGTTCGCCCTGCTTCATGCCACGCTCAAGGTCTTCCTCGCTGGCGCGGTTGTAGGCGGCGATGGAACGGGCCGATGCGCGATAGGCCTCGATGCGGTCCCCGCCCAGGCGCTTGGCATAATACATCGCCAGTTCGGCATCGCGCAGCACGTCGGCGGCGGTTGCCGGATTGCTGTCGTAGATGGTGACGCCGATGGAGGCCGACAGCGTCAGGTCGCGGTCACCGAAATTGAACGGGGCCTTGAGCGCCTTGCGGATCTGTTCGGCAGTCTCGGCAATCTTGCCGGCGGCCTGCTCGGAGGCGAGGATGACGGCAAACTGGTCGCCGGTGACGCGGGCCACAGTATCGAGCGGCCGCATGATGCGGGCGATACGGCGCGAAATCGCCAGCAGTACAGAATCGGCGGCCGAATGGCCGATGCGTTCTTCGAGCTCCATGAAGCGGTCGATGTCGATGAGGAACACGGCCGGCTTGGTACCGCCGGGTGCGCGCGCCCGTACCAGCGCGCGCTCCAGCCGGTCGAGGAACAGCATGCGATTGGGCAGGCCGGTCAGGCTGTCATGCACGGCGTCATGCAGCAGGCGCTCGCGGGAGGCGCGATCCTCCGTGACGTCCTGCAAGGTGCCGACGATGCGGTTGACCTGGCCGTCGCCGCCCAGCACCGGCTTTACCCGCATGCGGAAGCTGCGATAGCTGCCGTCGTGGCCGGCGATGCGCATGTCGGCGCTGACCTTGCCGCGGCGCAGTTCGACCAGCGTATCGAAGGCGGTGCGGAAACGGTCGCGGTCGTCCGGGTGGACGCGGTCAAGCCAGCGCTTGATGGCGCCGCGCAAGGCTCCGCGCTTTTCGCCCAGGCGCGTTGCCAGCTCGTCGCTCACCGAGACGCGGTCTCGCTCGATGTTCCAATCGAATACAAAGTCGCCCGAACCGGTCAGCGCCAATGCGCGCCGCTCGACTTCGGAGAGCGTGCCGATCGACACCTGCCCTTCCGAAAAGGCGTGCTGCACCGCGGTAAAGCCGAGCAGCATGACGATGAGCACGAGGCCACCGCCGACCGCCGGCTGCGCCACGTCATTGGAGACCTGGCCGGAGAGGACGAGCCAGGCATAGAACAGCCAGGAGATGAGGATGATCCAGGTCGGCACCAGCAGCACGGCGCGGTCATAGCCGCGCAAAGCCAGGAGCAGGATCAGGAAGAAGCCCGAAACGCCGAGCAGCGCCAGCACCAGGCGGGCAATGGTGGCGGCAATGGCGGGCTGGAAGAAGGCAAAGGCGAACAGCGCCAGGAACAGCGCAGCCAGCCCCAGCGCCAGGTGGATAAAGCGCAGGTGCCAGCGGTGGAGATTGAGATAGATGAACAGGAATCCGGCCAGAGTCGTGGCTATACCGGCCTCGGCGGCCGCCCGCAGCGGCTGCACGCCGCCGGCCGGCAGGCCGAGCAGGCGCCCGAGCACGCCGAAATCGATGAGTAGATAGACCAAAACCGCCCAGGCGAAAGCTGCCGTCGCCGGGAAGACGCCGCGCCCCTTGACCACGAACATGATGGTCAGAAACACCGCCGCGAGGGAGGCCACACCCAGCACCACGCCGCGGAACAGGGTGAAGGAGTTGACGTAGTCGCGGTAGGCGTTGGGCTGCCACAGATAGAGCTCGGGCAGTCGGTCGGCCGTCAGCTCGGCCACGAAGGTGACCGTGGCGCCGGGGTCAAGCGTGACCTCGAAGACATCGGCCTCGCTGTCGACGAGGCGGACCGGACGGATGCCGGCGCTCGGCGTCAGCGCCTTGAGGCGCTCATTGCCCAGATCGGGCTGGAAAATGCCCGAGCCCGGCAGGCGGAAGAAGGGCGCCACCAGCAGGCGCTCGATCTGCTGGTCGCTCTCGTTGCGCAGCGCGAACAAGGCAAAGCTCGGATTGGTGCCCTGCTCGCTCGCCAGCACTTCGATGCGACGGATAATGCCATCTTCCCCTGGCGCGGTGGACAGTTGCACGCGGCCGTCGGTACCGGGCTGAACCTCGATAACGTCGGACAGGTTGACGGCATTGACGTCTTCGGGAACCGAGATGACTTCAAAAGCAGCGGCCGGAGCAACGACGCCCAGCGCGAACGCAAGACACATCGCAAGTGCAAAGAGGTGACGCATCAGGGGCGATTATATCCTGCGGTAGGCTTCATTGTGGCAACGCTTCAACGAGGGCGCATAAAGCGACCGCAAGCTGAAACGGCATCCTCTTGGCGGGAGCGCCCTTTGGTAGCGGGGATTGACCCTTGCCACAAGGTTAGCGAAGTGTTGCCGAATAGCAACAACTATTGCGGCGCCCCGGGCGGCGGCAGAACTAGCCGACTGCAGCTTGCACGCGGACGTCGCCATATTCACTTGCCGCCACCCGGGTACAAAGATCGGCCCAGGCGCAGCGGGAGCAGGCGCGGCGGGTAACGTCGCCCGCGAATGCGGCCCGCATCTGCGTCAGCAGTTCCGGACCGAGTGTGACGGAAGTGCCGGGGCAGACAGGCCGCCCCAGCAATGTTGTCAGATCTTCGGCGGCCTGCTCGTCACGCAGATCAACGCTGTCGCGCCAGCAATGCGCGTCCACCTGGCCCAGCAACGGGGCGCAGATGTCGTCGGGACCGGCCACCACCAGCACGTCCTCACCTGCACTCAGCCGGACCGCCACCGCATCATAATTGGCGGTGAATTCGGGGCTGTAACCCTTGCCGACATAGGTCAGCAGGCAGAGCAGATGATGAGCGCGCAGTTCAACGGTCAAGCAGCGGGGGCCTTGCTGGTACGGGGCGACAATGCCTTGAGCACGGCCGCGCCCAGGGCGGACTTCAATACACCGCCGACGATGAATGGCGCAACGCCATGAGTGACGGCACCCTCGAACCCGATGATGACGGCCAGCCAGGCGCCGCCCAGCACGAGGCACAGCAGATTGCCCGCAAGCATGGCCAGGAAAGCCAGCACCACGCGATTGCCGTTCCAGCCGCGCTCGGCGAGCCAGCCCACGAGCGCACCGCAGACCGGGAATGCGAACAGATAGCCACCGGTCGCACCCAGGAAGTGGGCCGCGCCGGATGCGCCGCCGGCCAGTACCGGCAGGCCCAGCGCGCCCTCGAGCAGCCAGGCAACGATCGTCAGTCCGCCCAGGCGCCAGCCATAGAGAGCGCCAACCAGCGTCACGGCAAAGGTCTGCATGGTCATCGGCACCGGCACCATCGGCACTTCGACATAGGATGACAGCGCCAGGAACAGTGTTCCCAGCACGATGGCAGCGACTTGCCAGACGAGCGGACGGCTCTGCAGGCGCAGCGGGCTAAAGGCATCGTGGGCGGAGGCGGTAGTGGTATTCATGGAACGTCCTTCGATCGCGTTAGAATTATAGATAATTTCTAGCTTCGATCTATTAAGTTCACGTTCCGACACTTTTCGCAAGGCATGGCGCGCTCTTTTCCCGCTCAACCAACAATGGCAAAGGCGTCGCGCGTCGCCCCGGAGGCGGTGCGAACCGGCTTTTGCCCGATCCACTGCACATGGCGACCCAGTGTCGCCATAGCGATCTCAGTCTGTCCCTGTCGCAAAGCCGCCAGAATCGCCAGGTGGTCCTGATCGGTCCGCGCCTCCCACTCGGTGCGCCAGGCGGCAAAGAGGAAGCGCGCGCTGGCGGCATGCAGGTCGTCGATGGTCGCCAGCAGTCTAGGCATGCCGCAGGGGGCCAGAATCGTGCGGTGGAAGGCCCGGTTGGCCTCCTCCCAAGAGCGAACGTCGCGCGATTTCTCGGCAGCACGATTGGCGCTTTCGGCCTCATCGAGTATGGCGCTGGTCAGGTGCGGGGCGGCATGGCGCAGCGCCAGCACTTCAAGGGCGGCGCGCATTTCGGCGACTTCCTTGACCTGGGCCAGATCGAACGCCGCGACGCGGACGCCGCGGCGCGGTTCGCTGATGGCCAGCCCTTGCGCCTCCAGCAGGCGAAAGGCTTCGCGCACCGGCACATGGCTGGCGCCGAACTCTTCGGCGATATGGTCCTGCCGCAGCCGGGCGCCTGGCTCCAGCGTACCCGCGATGATCCGCTCGGCCAAAACCTTGCTGATCCGGACCGCGATGGTGTCGTCTTTGGGTTCTGACATGATTTTATAGATAGTTTATCGCCAGGCGATTTGTCGAGCGATCAGACAGCGCGGCGGGTGTAGCGGCCGATCTCGTAGCGCTCCTTCGTCAGCCCGAACAGTACGTGGTCTTCCCAGCGGCCGTTGATCTGCAGGTACTTCTCGGCAAAACCTTCCTCGACGAAGCCGTTCTTTTCCAGCACACGGCGCGATGCCGTATTGCCCGGCAGGAAGGCGGCGTGGACGCGATGCAGGTCCAACGTGTCAAAGATGAATGGCAGGCTGGTCGCCACCGCTTCGGTCATCAGCCCCTGGCCGGCAAATGGCTGGCCCATCCAGTAGCCAAGATTGACGAATTGCGCGGCGCGGCGCCGCACATTGGAGAGCGTGATGCCACCAACCAGGGTTTCATTGCGCCCGGAGGTGAGGAAGATGAAGAAGGAATAGTCCGTCCCCTCCTCCGCCTCCTCGCGCGCCCGCTTGACGCGCGTGGCAAAGACGCGCCGGCCCAGATCGGCTTCGGTCCAGCGCGGCTCGAAGGGCCGAAGAAAATCCCGGCTCGAGTGGCGCAAGGCATACCAGGTCTGATAGTCGCCTATCTGCGGCAGGCGCAGCAGAACGCGTGGCCCGCGCAGGGCAATCAGGGGGGCGGGGGAAGACCAGGGCCAGAGCATGGCGTGGCAGCTGCCTCAGCGCTTGAGCTGGTCGCCGATGGCGCCCACATCGGCAAGATGGCCGATCGGCCCTATGCCGGCGAGCGTCGGCGAGCCTTGCGTGAGAATCTGCTCGGCCACTTCCTGCACCCGATGGGCGGTGATGCGGTTGATGCGCTCCACCGTCTCGGCCATCGGGATGGGCCGGCCCCACAGGATCTGTTGCCGCGCCAGCTGGCCCGCACGGGCCGAAGGGCTTTCGAGCGACATCAGCAGCCCGGCGCGAATCTGGTTGCGGACGCGGATCACTTCCTCGTCGGTGATGGTTTCGGTGGCGCGCTTGAGTTCGTCGAGCACGACGGGGACCAGGTCGGCCACCTCGTCCTGGCCGGTCGCCGCGGCGACGCCGAAAACGCCGCTATCGGCAAAGGCCCAGTGGAAGGAATAGACCGAGTAGCAGAGACCGCGCTTCTCGCGCACTTCCTGGAACAGGCGGGAGCTCATGCCGCCGCCCAGAATGGAGGCCAGCACCTGGGCGGCATAAAAGCCGTCCGAATTGTATGCCCTGCCCTCGAAGCCGATGACGATGTGGGCCTGTTCGTGATCGGAAATGAGGCGCTCTTCGCCGCCCTGGTATGTGGCGCGCTGGGGCGCCGGCGCCCCATTGGGCTTGAGGGTAGCAAAGCGGTCGCGCGCCACCTCGACCAGCCCGTCATGATCGACATGCCCCGCGGCGGCCATCACCATGTGATCGCCCACATAGTTGCGGTTCATATATTTGCGGACGGTGTCGGGGGTGAACTCGCGCACCGAATCGACGGTGCCCAGGATGGTGCGTCCGATCGGCTGGGTGGGAAAGGCGGCGGCCTGGAACAGGTCGAACACGTGATCGTCGGGATTGTCGCGCGCCGCGCCGATCTCCTGGACGATGACCTGTTTCTCGCGCGTCAGTTCGTCGTCGTCGAACAAAGAATTCTGCAAGATATCTGACAGAATATCGGCAGCAAGAACCACGTCATCCTTGAGCACGCGGGCGAAATAGCCGGTATGTTCGATAGAGGTCGCGGCGTTGAGGTCGCCGCCGACATTCTCAATGGCTTCGGCGATCTGCAGCGCCGTGCGCGAGGTGGTGCCCTTGAAGGCCATGTGTTCGAGGAGGTGCGAAATGCCATGCTCCGCCTTGCGCTCACTGCGCGCACCGGCTTTGACCCAGACGCCGAGCGAGGCACTTTCGAGATGCGGCATGTCATCGGTGAGCACCACCATGCCGTTGTCCAGGGTCGTCGATTGTACGCTCACGCTAGGCTCCTCCTCGAGGCTGGCGGTCGAGCGACCGCCGGCCCCCGAATGCGTCAGGCAGCGCGCGTACGCGCTGAAATGAAGTCTTCGACCGCTGTCTGGTCGTTGGCAAGGACGCTGAGACGCTCCTCGCGCGAATGTAAGTCTGCCAGCCAGGCGGGCAGCGCGGGCGCAACACCCGAGGCCGCCTCGACCGCTGCCGGAAACTTGGCCGGATGGGCGGTGGCCAGCGTCACCATGGGGGTCAGGCCCAGATGCGCGCGCGCCACATGGGCGCCCACGGCAGTATGCGGGTCGAGCAGATAGCCGGAGGCCTTGAGCGTGCTCGCAATCGTCGCCTTGGTTTCGGCCTCGCCGGTGGTGCCGGCTGCGAAATCGCGACGGATGGCGGCCAGGGCCCGGTCCGGCAGGGCAAAGCCGCCCGACTGCTTGAGGCTGTCCATCATGCGCACCACGGCGGCGGCATCGCGCCCGGCGGCCTCGAACAGCAGCCGTTCGAAATTGGACGAAATCTGGATATCCATGGATGGGCTGATGGTGGGCGCCACGCCGTCCATCTCGTAGCGGCCCGTATCGAAGGTGCGGCGCAGGATGTCATTGGCATTGGTGGCGATGATCAGCCGCTCGATCGGCAGGCCCATGGCCTTGGCACAATAGCCGGCGAAGATATCGCCGAAATTGCCCGTCGGCACGGTGAAGCTGACTTTGCGGTGCGGCGCGCCCAGCGAGACAGCCGCCGTGAAGTAATAGACGATCTGCGCAACGATGCGGCCCCAATTGATGGAGTTGACGCCGCTGAGGCGCACGGAATCGCGGAATTTGTGATTGTTGAACATCGCTTTGACGATGTTTTGGCAGTCGTCAAACGTGCCTTCGAGCGCAATGTTGTGCACATTGGCGTCGAGCACCGTAGTCATCTGCAGGCGCTGCACCGGCGAGGTGCGGCCGAGCGGATGCAGGATGAAGATGTCGGTGGTGTCGCGGCCGCGGAAGGCCTCAATGGCGGCCGAGCCGGTATCGCCTGAGGTAGCGCCGACAATGGTGGCCTTGAGGCCGCGTTCGGCGAGAATGTGATCCATCACCCGGCTGAGGAACTGCATGGCCACGTCCTTGAAGGCCAGCGTCGGCCCATGGAACAGTTCCAGCACGAAATGGTTCGGCTCAAGCTCAAGCAGCGGCGCCACCGAGGGATGGCGGAAGACGGCGTAGGATTCGTCGATGATCGCCTTGAGCCTGGCCGGGGCGATCTCGTCGCCGGTGAAGCGGCTGATGATGGCATAGGCCACGTCGGCATAGGGCTTGCCGGCAAAAGCCGCGGCTTCGGCGGGGCTAACCTGGGGCCAGCTCTGCGGCACATAGAGTCCGCCGTCGGAGGCGAGACCCGCGAGAACCGCGTCAGAGAAGCCGAGCGCGGGCGCCTGGCCGCGCGTAGAGACAAACTGCATTCGGGGGAAGAGCCCTTTTAGAATTGTCGCAACCTATTCAAACAGGGGATGAACCGCAAGTTTGCCGGATCAGCCCTTGGTGGCCGCACGCTGCCGCGCCAGCCAGAAGCCCAGCATGACGACCGCGACGATGGCAAAGCCATACCAGGTGTAGGCATAACCGAGGTGGTTATTGGGGAATTCAATGACCGTTTCACCGCCCTGCGGCAGCTCACCCGGCGCGCCGGCCGGCAAATCGACATAGAAGGGCGCAAAGGGCGCCAGGGCCGGATCGACCATGGCGGCGAGCCGCCCGGGATCGCGCACCCATTCAATCCGGTCGGACGTGTTGGGGCCGGGGGTCATGAAGCCAGCCGCCTCGCCCGGACGCAGCAGCCCGGTGATCGTGATCTGGCCGTCTTCCCCCTGGGGATCGGTAACAGCGGCCTCCTGGAAGTCCTCCGGAATGAAGCCGCGATTGACAAAGACCGTGCCGCCCTCGGCCAGCACAAAGGGCGTGATCACCCAATAGCCCGGACCCGAGGCAGCGCCCCTGGCGTTGGAGAGGCTGGTGAAAACCGTCACCGTCTGGTTGTAGCGGAAGGCACCAGTGAGGGAGACGGGCTGGAAATTGAGCGCTTCGAGATCGAGACTGGCCCACTGCTCCGCCGGGGGCGCCGATATCGGATCGGCATTGAGCCGCGAGGCGACTGCCGCAATCAGCGCATCCTTTTCGGCCAGCCGCTGCATCTGCCAGCTGCCCAGCCAGACGCAGGTGACGGCGAGCGCCAGCATCAGCGCCACGAAGGTCCAGGTCATCACCGGACCGAGGCCGCGCCTTTCGGTCATTGGTGGCCCTCGTGGGCGTCGTGCCGGTATTGCAGCGCTATCAGCACGCCCTTGAACGGCGGCAGCAGCAAGAGCGAGAGAATCAGCGTGGTCGGAATCCACAGGATCAGGTGGACAAAAGGGGGTGGGTTGAACAGCGCGCCCACCAACAGGGCCAGCGCCATGACGATGGGCGCGACGAGGAAGATTACAAAGACCGCCGGACCGTCGCCGCTATCGGCAAATTTCAGATCGAGCCCGCAGGCCGGGCAAGCGGGCGCCGGCTTGAGATAGCCGACAAACAGCTTGCCCTCGCCACAGCGCGGGCAGCGGCAGGTCAGGCCGGCGATGATCGGGGCGGGTCGGGCCATGGGGCCTCCAAAACGGGTCGGGGCGCAGCTTGTGGCTGCGCCCCGTGAAAGATGTAGGGCGGATCCTAGTGGTGGATCGCCACGCCCCAGGCGCCCCAGACATAGATGGAGGCAAACAGGAACAGCCAGACCACGTCCACGAAATGCCAGTACCAGGCAGCAAATTCGAAGCCGAGGTGGCGTTCGGGGGTGAAGTCGCCGCGCAGGGCGCGGATCAGGCAGACCAAAAGGAAGATGGTGCCGATCAGCACGTGGAAGCCGTGCAGGCCCGTGGCCATGAAGAAGGTGGCGCCATACATGGAGCCGGCAAAAGAGAAACCGGCTTCGCTATATTCCAGCGCCTGCACGCCTGTGAACACGGCACCCAGCAGGACGGTGAGGACAAGGCCCCACTTGAGCCCCTCACGGTCGCCTTCGAGCAGGGCGTGATGCGCCCAGGTCACCGTGGTGCCCGAGGTCAGCAGCAGCAGTGTGTTGAACAGCGGCAGGTGGAACGGGTCGAACAGTTCGATGCCGGTCGGCGGCCAGATGCCACTGGTGGCGGCGACACGGGCATATTGCTCCACATCGTCGAGGCGGAAGAAGCCGTCGAAATAGGCCCAGAAGAAGCCGAAGAACACCATCACTTCGGAAGCGATGAACAGCATCATGCCATAGCGGTGATGCATCTGCACGACCGCGGTGTGGTCACCCTGATTGGCTTCCTTGATGACGTCGCTCCACCACGCATACATGGTGTAGAGCACGCCGACGAGGCCGATGAAGAAGACGAATGGGGTCCATTCGTGCATCCAGAAGATGGCGCCCATGGCCATGATGAGGACCGCAACCGACATGACGAACGGCCAGGGGCTCGGCTCGACCATGTGGTAATCGTGGTTCTTGGCTATTCCGGCCATAGTCAGCTTCCCTCGTTGTCTGAAGCGTAGAAAGTGTAGGAGAGTGTGATCTCGCCGACGGTGGCAAGCTCGTGGTTGTCCGCCAGTTCGGGATCGATGAAGAACACGATCGGCATGTCCACGGTCTCGCCGGGCTGCAGCGTCTGCTCGGTGAAGCAGAAGCACTCGATCTTGTTGAAATAGGCGCCGGCCTTGTCGGGCGAGACATTGAACACGGCCATGCCGGTGATCGGCTTGTCCGAATTGTTGGTGGCGATGTAGTTGACCGTATCGACCATGCCGATGCGATCGGTGATCGAAGCGGCCGGGGTGACGGTCCAGGCCAGGTCGTTGGCGACGTTGGAATCGAAGCGCACGGTCATCTGACGCGCGATGGCGCCCTTGGGGCTATCGCCGGCAATCTGCGTGGTCCCGCCAAATCCGGTGAGCTGGCAGAAGAGCTGGTAGAGCGGCACCGAGGCGTAGGCGAGGCCCACCATGCCGGCCGCCACGAACAGCCCGGCAAGGGCCACGCGCCTGTTGCGGCGTGCCATCGCTGGATCGATCCCGCTATTGGTCAGATCAGCCATCAAAGCGTCCGGTCAAACAAAGCCGGGCCCATCTTGATGATGGTCAGCGCATAGAAGGTCAGGGCAAACAGCGCCAGACCTATGGCGATAGCAATGGAGCGGCGACGGCGCAGCCTGGCGCGCGCCGCGGCAATCTCTGGCGTCTCGCTTTCAACACTGCGGATTTCGTTCGGCCCGCTCATCAGGTGAAGCTCCCGAAGCGGGTCAACAGGTTGTCGGTCATGAAGGCGAAGAAGACGATGAACAAATAGCTCAGCGAGTAGTTGAACAGCGTCCGAGCTGCCTTGCGCATGGCCACATCCTCACGCGTGCGCAGCAGGCGCCACGCGAGGTAAGTGAATGACGCACCGGTGACCACTGCGACGATGGTGTAGATCCAGCCGGAAAAGCCGAAGAAGGTCGGCAGCATGGCGGCGGCGGCGAGGATCACCGTATAGGCGAAGATCTGCAGCTTGGTGGAGGCTTCGCCGACGACATTGGGCATCATCGGCACGCCCGCGGCGCCATAGTCGGACTGCTTGTAGAGTGCCAGCGCCCAGAAATGCGGCGGCGTCCACAGGAAGATGATGAGGAACAGCACAACGCTTTCGAAGGACACATTGCCGGTGACCGCTGCCCAGCCGACGATGGGCGGGAAGGCGCCGGCAGCGCCGCCGATGACGATGTTCTGGGGCGTCGAGCGCTTGAGCCACATCGTGTAGATGACGACGTAGAAGAAGATGGTGAAGGCGAGCAGACCCGCCGCAACCCAGTTGGTGGCCAGCCCGAGCAGCGCCACCGAGAACACCGACAGCACCAGGCCGAAGACCAGCGCCTGTTCCCGGGCGATGCGGCCGGCCGGTATCGGGCGATTCTGGGTGCGGCTCATGATGGCGTCGATATCGCTATCGTACCACATGTTGAGCGCGCCCGAGGCCCCGGCGCCGATGGCAATGCAGACGATGGCGATGACGCCAATCACCGGATTGATACCGCCAGGGGCAACGACCAGGCCAACGATCGCCGTGAACACAACCAGTTGCATCACGCTCGGCTTCAGCAGCGCGAGGTAATCCTCCACGCGCGCTTCGCCGGCGATGCCTGGCAGGTTCCTGCTGTCGTCAAGAAGAGCCAATGGCCTTGCCTTTGCGGTTTCGAAGACGGGCCGCGCGAGCGCGGCCCGGTTTGCGCTAGTGCGCGTTGGTCGAGTCGATCTTGGGCAGCGTGGTGAACTGGTGGAACGGCGGCGGGCTGGACAGGGTCCATTCCAGCGTCGTGGCACCATCGCCCCACGGACTGTCACCGGCCGGACGCTTCTTCCGGCTGGCTTCCCACGTCGCGTAGAAGAAGATGATCATGGCGACGAAGGTGATGTAGTAGCCGACCGAGGAGACGCGGTTCCACATGCCAAAGGCATCCGGATAGTCGATATAGCGGCGCGGCATGCCGGCAAGGCCGAGGAAATGCTGCGGGAAGAAGATCAGGTTCACGCCGACGAACATAACCCAGAAATGCAGTTGGGCCAGGAACTCGTTATACATGTAGCCGAACATCTTGGGGTACCAGTAGTACCAGCCCGCGAAGATCGAGAACACGGCACCCAGCGACAGCACATAGTGGAAGTGTGCCACCACATAATAGGTGTCGTGCAGGGCGCGGTCAGCACCGGCATTGGCCAGCACCACGCCGGTCACACCACCCACGGTGAACAGGAAGATGAAGCCGATGGCCCAGAGCATGGGCGACTTGAAGGTGATGGAGCCGCCCCACATGGTGGCGATCCAGCTGAAGATCTTCACACCCGTCGGCACCGCGATGACCATGGTGGCGGCCACGAAGTAGCGCTGCACGTCGAGCGACATGCCGACGGTGTACATGTGGTGCGCCCACACGATGAAGCCGACGCCACCGATGGCGATCATGGCGTAGACCATCGCGAGATAGCCGAAGATGGGCTTGCGCGAGAAGGTCGAGATGATGTGGCTGACGATGCCGAAGCCCGGCAGGATCAGGATGTACACTTCCGGGTGACCGAAGAACCAGAACAGGTGCTGGAACAGGATCGGGTCGCCGCCGCCTTCAGGCGCGAAGAAGGCCGTGCCGAAGTTGCGGTCCGTCAAAAGCATGGTGATGCCGCCTGCCAGAACCGGCAGCGAAAGCAGAAGCAGGAAGGCGGTGATCAGAACCGACCAGGCAAACAGCGGCATCTTGTGCAGCGTCATGCCCGGAGCGCGCATGTTCAGGATCGTGGTGATAAAGTTGATCGCACCGAGGATCGACGACGCACCGGCAATGTGCAGGCCGAGGATCACAAGATCCAT
>NZ_JAKFDJ010000119.1:0-1700 GCF_036676215.1 Devosia sp.
GGGTCAGGCTGCCAATCGATGAGGTCGGCGACTGCTGCGCCGGCCAGTTCGCGTAGCGCATCGGCCATTTCCCGCGGGGTGATGGTCAGGCCGGGCAAATTGATGGAACGGTGCTCGCCCAGCTGCGCGGAAGGCAAGAGATAGGCGTGTATCAAGGACTGTATGACGTGTCCGGGCGATGCCAGCCATAAGGGTGTGTCGGGGTCGATAGGGCAGATGGCGCGCTCGCCGGCCATCGGCTCGCGGATGATGCCGCTGGCAAAACTGGACGCGGCGCCATTGGGCTTGCCGGGTCGCACCGATACGGTGGGAATGCGCACGCAGCGCCCGTCGATAAAGCCCTTGCGCGTGTAGTCGGCGACCAGCAGTTCGCCTATCAGTTTCTGTATGCCGTAAGAAGATCGCGGCGCGGGCGGCGTGCTGTCGTCCACGATGTCTTCCGGTGCGCCGCCATAGACCGCCAGCGAGCTGGAAAACAGGAAGCGTGGCGGTTTGCCGAGCGTGCGAGCAGCGTCGAGAAGCGCGCGGGTGCCGTCCAGATTGACCCGTATGCCAAGGTCAAAGTCGTTCTCGGCGGTGCCGCTGACCACCGCGGCCAGGTGAATAATTCCGCAAACGTCATCGTTTATGATGGTGCGCCATTGCGCAGGATCGGCTATATCGGCGCATAGGTAGCGCAAGCGCGGATCGCTGAGCGCGCCAGCCGCTTGATCCATTGCGATGACTTCATCGAAAAGATCGCCAGGGCTGGCGGTGCCGGCGTGTACGGCTGGTTTCAGCAATTGTTCTATCAGCATCTGGCCTAAAAAGCCGGATCCCCCAGTGACCAGGATTTTTTTCAATTTGGATCCTTTATTGGGTTATGTTGTCGGGACGGACTTGTTGCTGGAAAGAAATAGCCACAAGATAGCGCAAATCATCGGGTCGGACCAGTAATTGGATCACCATTCAACTCAGGACGTAGCGGAGAAGGCAGCATGAAAGGCAAGTTGTTCATTGGCGGGAAGTGGTTGGCGCCCCATTCGGGCAAGACGATAGCGGTCATCGACCCGGGGACAGGAGAACAGTTCGACGAGATCGCCGACGGCGGGGCTTTCGATATCGACCTGGCGATCCAGGCAGCGCGTCGGGCGCTGGCCGGCGAATGGGGAAGTTTCACCGCAGTCGAGCGTGGACGTGCCCTGACTCGGCTTGGCCAGAAGGTGCTGGAGCATTTCGATGAATTGGTCGAGCTCGAGTCCCGTGACTGCGGCAAGATTCTCGCGACCGCCCGCAACGACGTCAAACTGCTGGCCCGTTATTTTGAATTTTATGGCGGCGCGGCTGACAAAGTGCATGGCCAGGTCATACCCTACCAGAACAATCATGCCGTTCGAGTGGTGCGTCAGCCCTTCGGCGTTTCCGGACACATCATTCCCTGGAACTATCCCGTGCAAATCATGGGCCGCTCCGTGGGAGCCGCGTTGGCCATGGGCAATGCGGCGGTAATCAAGCCGGCGGAAGATGCCAGCCTGTCGATCTTGCGGCTGGCCGACCTTGCCGCCGAGGCAGGGTTTCCCGACGGCGCCTTTAATGTCGTACCCGGTTACGGCACGACGGCCGGCGCCGCGCTCATTTCGCACCCCGGCGTGAATTTCGTGTCCTTCACCGGTTCGCCACAGGTAGGCACTATCGTTCAGCAGGAAACGGCGCGCAACCAC
>NZ_JAKFDJ010000120.1:0-2220 GCF_036676215.1 Devosia sp.
GGCTACGTGCTGGTGCAGATGGTGATGAACGACGACACCTGGCACCTGGTCAAGCACACCAACAAGGTGACCGGGTTCGTCGGCGGCGCCAAGAACCGCCCGGCCCCGATCTCCGAGGACGAGGTCGCCAAGATCCTGGGCCAGATGGAAGAGGGCGTGGAAAAGCCCCGCCACAAGGTCGAGTTCGTGGTCGGCGAGTACGTGCGCGTCAAGGACGGCCCGTTCACCGACTTCAATGGCACCGTCGAGGAAGTCAACTACGAGAAGAGCAAGGTGCGGGTGTCCGTCACCATCTTCGGCCGGGCGACGCCGGTCGAGCTCGAGTTCTCGCAGGTGGAAAAGACGTAAACCGGAGGCCGGGTGGGAAACCGCCCTGTCCTCACCCGTTCGATTGCCTCTCCGGCTCGGCAATCGGCGGTAGCAGTCAGAGCCGCAAACCCCCGGGGAGCCGAGGCATGAATGCCGAGGCGTTTGCACCCGCAAGGAGTACCTGAACCATGGCGAAGAAGATCGTCGGTTTTGTCAAGCTGCAAGTGCCGGCTGGCAAGGCCAACCCATCGCCCCCGATCGGCCCCGCGCTGGGCCAGCGCGGCCTGAACATCATGGAGTTCTGCAAGGCGTTCAACGCCCAGACCCAGGGTGTCGAGCCGGGCCTGCCGCTGCCGGTGGTGATCACTGCCTACGCGGACAAGAGCTTCACCTTCATCATCAAGACGCCGCCGGCGACGGTCCTGATCAAGAAGGCGATCAAGCTGGACAAGGGCTCGGCCAAGCCCGCCACCGACAAGGTCGGCAAGATCACCCGTGCCCAGCTCGAGGAGATCGCCAAGACCAAGCTCAAGGACATGAACGCCGCGGACATCGAAGGCGCGATCAAGACCCTGGCGGGCTCGGCCCGCTCCATGGGCGTCACCGTGGAGGGTGTGTAAATGGCCAAGCTGAGCAAGAAGCAGAAAGCCTTCGAGGGCAAGGTCGACAGCAACCGGCTGTACCCGCTGTCCGAGGCCCTGGGCATCGTCAAGGAGTGCGCCACCGCCAAGTTCGATGAGTCCATCGACGTGGCCGTGCAGCTGGGCATCGACGCCAAGAAGTCCGACCAGGTCGTTCGCGGCGCCGTGGTAATGCCCAACGGCACCGGCAAGACCAAGCGCGTGGCCGTGTTCGCGCAAGGCGCCAAGGCCGAGGAAGCCAAGGCTGCCGGCGCCGACGTGGTCGGCATGGACGACCTGGCGGCCCGCGTCAAGGCCGGCGACATGCCGTTCGACGTGGTGATTGCCGCCCCCGACGCGATGCGCGTGGTCGGTACGCTGGGCCAGATCCTGGGCCCGCGCGGCCTGATGCCCAACCCCAAGGTCGGCACGGTGACGCCCGACGTGGCCACCGCGGTCAAGAACGCCAAGGCCGGCCAGGTGCAGTTCCGGGTCGACAAGGCCGGCATCATCCACGGCACGATCGGCCGCCGTTCGTTCGACTCCGACAAGCTGCAGGGCAACCTGGCCGCGCTGATCGACGCGCTGAACAAGGCCAAGCCGGCTTCGAGCAAGGGCGTGTACCTGCGCAAGGTGGCGGTGTCCTCGACCATGGGCGTGGGCATCCGGGTGGACACGCAGACCATCACGGTGCAGGGCTGAGACAGGAATTCCGGCCGGGCCGAAAGGACCGGCCGGCAATGGTGGGCTGCCGGCCCCGCGCAAGCGAAGACCGGCAGGCCATCCAAGACCGCTGGCGCGCAGCAATGCGCTTAATCGGCGGCCGCCGGGGCAACCCGGCAGCCGGGCCAGCGCAGATGGCGATCCCGCCTAGAGAGAAGTTGAGTAGTTCCCTCGAGGTTTGGTCGCTGCAGCAAAGGCGCGCCGCGCGTGGTGCCAACCCGCCGGCGCAATTGGAAGGAGTAGACCTTGAGTCTGAATCGCAATGAGAAGCAAGCGGTCGTCGAAGAGGTGACCGGCCTGGCCGCTCAAGCCCAGACGCTGGTGTTGGCGGAATACCGCGGCATCACGGTCGCCGACATGACGAGGCTGCGCAGCGACGCGCGCAAGCAGGGCGTGAACCTGAGTGTTCTGAAGAACACCCTGGCCCGCCGGGCTGTGAGCGGCAGCAGCTTCGAAGTGGTGGCCGACCAGATGACCGGACCGCTGATCTATGGCTTCTCCGTGGATGCCGTGGCCGCCGCCCGCGTGGTGGCCGATTTCGCGAAGACCAACGACAAGCTGGTCATCC
>NZ_JAKFDJ010000121.1:0-18476 GCF_036676215.1 Devosia sp.
TGGTGGTTCTCGCCGCTGGCGTCGAACTGGGGCTATATCGACGACACCACCGTGCTGACATTCTGGATCACCGGCGCGGTGTTTGCTGCGGTCGTGCTGTTCCTGGCCTATTGCCTGTTCCGCTTCCGCCACAAGGAAGGCCGCAAGGCCGCCTATGAACCCGAAAACAAGCGGCTGGAAAGCTGGCTGACCGCCATCACCGCCGGTGGCGTGATCGCCATGCTGACGCCGGGCCTGTTCGTCTGGGCCCAGTTTGTCGATGTGCCCGATGCGGCGACTGATGTCGAAGTGATCGGCCAGCAATGGCTGTGGAGTTTCCGGCTGCCGGGCGCCGATGGCAAGCTTGGCGCCGCCGACAATGGCCTGATCGATTTCGAGAACACCTTGGGGGTAAGTCCCGCCGATCCTTTCGGGCAGGACGATGTGCTGATCGAGGGGGGCGAGCTCATCATCCCGGTGGACCGGCCGGTCCGCTTCCTGCTGCGTTCGATCGATGTGCTGCACGATTTCTACGTCCCGGAATTCCGGGCGAAGATGGACATGATTCCGGGCTCGGTCACCTATTTCTGGGTCACGCCGACAAAGACCGGAACCTACGAAATTCTCTGCGCAGAGCTGTGCGGCGTCGGGCATTCCTACATGCGCGGCGTGGTGACTGTGGTCACCAGCGAGGAATACGAGGAATGGCTGGCGTCCCAGGTGACGTTTGCCGGGCTTTCCTCCTGATGGGGCAAAGGCCGCGCGAAAGCGGCCATGCTTTAAAGGGAGGCTTGAGGAGGCATATATGACCGACATCCCCCATGAGGCGAGCGCAACCGTACCGCCCGCCGAAATCGAGGATATGGAACTTTACCACCCGCATAGCTGGTGGACGAAGTATGTCTTCTCGCAGGATGCCAAGGTTATCGCGGTGCAGTATTCGGTGACTGCGCTGGCGATCGGCGCGGTGGCTCTGGTGCTGTCCTGGCTGATCCGCCTGCAGCTCGGCTTTCCGGGCGTGTTCGATTTCATCGATACCGAGCGCTACTACCAGATCATCACCATGCACGGCATGATCATGGTGGTCTATCTGCTGACAGCCCTGTTCCTGGGCGGCTTCGGCAATTATCTGATCCCGCTGATGGTGGGCGCGCGGGACATGGTGTTCCCCTACGCCAACATGCTCAGCTACTGGATTTATCTCGTGGCGGTATTGCTGCTGGTGGTCAGCTTCTTCGTGCCGGGCGGGCCGACTGGCGCCGGCTGGACGCTCTATCCGCCGCAGGCGATCCTTTCCAACACGCCAGGCCAGCAATGGGGCATCATGCTCATGCTGGTCTCGCTGATCCTGTTCATCATCGGCTTCACGATGGGTGGGCTCAACTACACGGTCACGGTGCTGCAGGCGCGTACCCGCGGCATGACGCTGATGCGTTTGCCACTGACGATCTGGGGCATTTTCGTCGCCACCATCATGGCCCTGCTGGCGTTTCCTGCTCTGTTCGTCGCCTCCGTGATGATGCTGTTCGACAAGTATCTGGGTACCAGTTTCTTCATGCCGACCCTGGTGGAGATGGGCGAGCAACTCAGCTATGGCGGGGGCAGCCCGATCCTGTTCCAGCACCTGTTCTGGTTCTTCGGGCACCCGGAAGTCTATATCGTCGCCCTGCCCGCCTTCGGCATTGTCTCGGACCTGATCAGCACGCATGCGCGGCGCAACATCTTCGGATACCGGATGATGGTTTGGGCTATCGTGGGCATCGGGGCGCTCAGCTTCATTGTCTGGGCGCACCACATGTATGTGAGCGGCATGAACCCTTATTTCGGGTTCTTCTTCGCCACCACGACACTGATCATCGCAGTGCCGACGGCAATCAAGGTCTACAATTGGGTGCTGACGCTGTGGCGCGGCGACATCCATTTCAATCCGCCCATGCTGTTTGCGCTCGGCTTCATCGTCACCTTCGTCAATGGCGGGCTGTCGGGCCTGTTCCTGGGCAATGTCGTGGTTGACGTGCCGCTGTCGGATACCATGTTCGTGGTCGCCCATTTCCATATGGTGATGGGGGTGGCGCCAATCCTGGTCATCTTCGGGGCCATCTACCACTGGTATCCCAAGGTCACCGGCCGGATGCTGGGCGACGCCATGGCAAAGTTCCACTTCTGGGTCACCTTCCTCGGCGCCTATCTCATCTTCTTTCCCATGCACTATCTGGGCCTGATGGGCGCGCCGCGGCGCTATTTCGAATCCTCCGACATCGTGATCATGCCGCCGTCGGCGGCGGGGCTGAACGCCTTCATCTCGATCATGGCGTTCACAGTCGGATCTGCGCAGATTGTCTTCGTCTTCAACCTCATCTGGAGCCTGCGCCACGGCAAGGAGTCTGGCCCCAATCCCTGGCGTGCCACGACGCTGGAGTGGCAGACGCCACAGACCCCGCCGGTGCACGGCAATTGGGGCGACGCGGTGCCGGTGGTCTATCGCTGGGCCTATGATTACAGCGTGCCCGGCGCCAAGGAGGATTTCATCCCCCAGAACGTGCCCGGCACGCTGACCAAGGGAGGCGCGGCATGAGCGCCATCCTGGGCTTCATCGCGGTGCTGACCCTGATCGTGGGCTGGTGGCTGTCGCGGCAGGGCCTGGGCGTCAAGCCATGGCTGCAGGTCGACCATGCCGGCGGGGTGACGCAGTCCGGTGCCTCCCCGCATGCCCCGGCGCAGGTGGGCCTTGGGGTGTTCCTGGCGGTGGTGGGGTCGCTGTTTGCACTGCTGATTACCGGTTATGTGCTGCGCTCGGAAGGCACGGACTGGCAGACTATGCCCCTGCCCTGGATCGTCTGGCCCAACACGCTGGCGCTGCTCGGCACCGGCCTGGCACTGGAATGGGCGCTGGCGGCCGCCAATCGGGGCGCCATCGGCACTGCGCGTACCGGGGTCCTGGTGGCAAGCGGCGGCGCGGTATTGTTCCTAGCCGGCCAATTCGTCGCCTGGCGCATGCTTGCGGCCAGCGGCAATTTCGTCAATTCGGGTCCGGCGGACAGCTTCTTCTACCTGATGACGGCAGCACATGGCCTGCACGTCATTGGCGGCATGTTTGCCCTGGCCCGCACATTTGAGCGATTCCGGCGCGACGAGCGGCCCGAACGAATCCGGTTGAGCATCGAGTTGGCCACCACCTACTGGTTGTTCATGCTGTTCGTGTGGGCATTGTTGCTGGCGGTCCTGTCAGGCTCGGCCGGCGAGTTTCTGGCCCTCTGCGGCCAGCTGCTGTCCCAAGGGGGCCTGTCATGACCGATCCCGCACTGACGCAGCCGCAGGAGGTAGTCCGGACGCCCGGCTGGCGCGGTATCGTCGCCGACTGGTCCTCCGACCAGCGCTCGTTCAAGACCGCATCCTGGGGCAAGGTGATGATGTGGGTGTTCCTGCTCAGCGACACCTTCATCTTCGGCTGCTTCCTGCTGTCCTACATGACGGCGCGCATGTCCACGACCACGCCATGGCCCAATGCCAGCGAGGTCTTCTCGCTCGAAATTGCTGGCCAGCACATGCCGCTGCTGCTCATCGCCATCATGACCTTCGTGCTGATCACCTCGAGCGGCACCATGGCCATGGCGGTCAATTTTGGCTATCGGCGCGACCGGAAGAAAACCACCATCCTTATGCTGCTGACGGCCGCGTTCGGCGTGATGTTCGTGGGCATGCAGGCCTTCGAATGGAGCAAGCTGATCTCCGAGGGCGTCCGGCCCTGGGGCAATCCGTGGGGCGCCGAACAATTTGGTGCCACCTTCTTCATGATCACGGGCTTTCACGGCACCCATGTCAGCATCGGCGTCATTTTCCTGCTGATCGTGGCCCGCAAGGTCTGGCGAGGTGATTTCGATACCGGCCGTCCCGGTTTCTTCACCTCGCGCAAGGGTCGCTACGAGATCGTCGAAATCATGGGCCTCTACTGGCACTTCGTCGATCTTGTGTGGGTATTCATTTTCGCCTTGTTCTACCTGTGGTGAGCCAGATGAACCATGCCGCAACAGACGTCGCAGTACCGGCCGCGGGACACACCGAGACCCAGCAGCACCCGATCAGGCTTTACCTGGTGGTCTGGGCGTGGCTGTTCGTTCTCAGCGTCGGCTCCTACATGGTCGATATCCTGCAGTTCCAGGGCCTGCTGCGCTGGGGATTGATCCTTGCGCTGATGGCGCTCAAGGCCGGGCTGATCATCTCTATCTTCATGCATATGCGGTGGGAGCGGCTGGCGTTGAGCTACGCCATCCTGGTGCCGCCGGTGCTGATCCTGGTTTTCGTAACGATGATGGCGCTCGAGGCCAACTATACCGAGATGACCCGGGTGCTGTTCCTCAACGGGGGACCGTGAGGCCCCAGAGCCGACTTGGCCCGGGGCCCGGGGTTCAGGTCGCCTTGGGCGATCGTATGGGCCGCGCCGCAGCTGCGGTCGGCGCCCGCCTACGGGCAGACCGGCCGGCCTGCGGCACGACCAGCTTGCGATAGAGGTGCCAGGTTGCGTGACCGAGCACCGGCATGACGATGACCAATCCGACAAAGAGCGTCGCTATCCCGACGGCCAGCGACACTGCGACGATCAGCCCCCATAGCGCAATCGGAACAGGATTGGCCAGGGTGGCCTTGATCGAGGTTTCGATGGCTCGGTTGGGGCTGGTCTGCCGGTCGAGCAGCAGAGGGAAAGTCACGACCGTGATGCACAACACCTCAATGGCGAACAGGAAGCCGATGACATTGCCGGCAATGATCAGGAGCCAGCCGTCGTAGGTCGTGAATATCTCGTAGAACAATGCCGTCAGCGAGGTTGGGGTCGAGTCGCCGAAAAGGCCCACGAACAGTACCTGCGCGACGATGAGCCAGGTGACGAACAGCACGCCCAGGACGAGGCCCACAGTAGCGACCGAAGGCAGCACAGGTGATCGAAAAACTTCAAAACCATGCTTCCAGGATGTATCGAGGCCCAACTCCTTCCGTCGGCTGATCTCGTAGAAGATCAGCGCCACAAAGGGTCCAAGCAGGGCAAAGCCAGTGGCAAGCGGGTAGAGCAGCGGCAATACGTTCTGCCCCGAGACCCAGACGGCCAGCACAATCATCACGATGGGATAGATCAAGCCGGCAAAGACGTAATGCGACGGTTGCTCCCAGAAATCGTCAAAGCCATGCCAGAGGGCGTCCATCACGTCGCCCGTAGTGATCTTGCGGATTTCAGGCACTGCAGTCTGGCCGGCGGCTACGCCGGCATTCGCGCGGGATTTCTCCATGATCGTCCTCCCCAACGGGCCATGAACCGGCCTCCGGGTGCGTGTCAGGACGAACTGCTCTGGCCACGCACTCGCGACCCACGGTGACCATAGTAGCGCCATCTGCTTGCCCTGTCGCGCATCGCTTCTGGTTCAGGGCAAGGCCAAGCTGGCGGGTCGCACGGATGCGCTGGGTGATTGGAACGCGGCAGGGGTGGGAGTGTGGCGCCTTCAAGCCAACCTTCTGAAACCCCAAGAAAATCAAGGGGGAAGGTGGCGCGAGAGACGGGGCTCGAACCCGGTGATGCAGATCTGCACCGTTGAGAGAAATCGACCTGGATCATTTGCAAGGGCCAGCGCCGTGGCCGCACCGCCGCTCCCAGCGCCCGCGGGCGCCTTGACCTTGGCCGTTGAGTAGAATGAGCACGATAGCCACAATAAGTTCGAACACTGAGTGCGACCTTGCAGCCCCGCCTTTCCAAAATTGAGCGGCGGAAGTTCGCATCGTCCTGGTGCAAGCGGGGTTTGGTCTTGACCAACAGTGGACAGCCATAGCCCTTGCCGCCTTCGGCGCCGGATCGATGGCGGCAGCATTCGCTCTGCCGTCGCTGCTTGACCGATTTCCCGACCGAGCGGTGATGGTGGTCGGCGCCGCGCTGCTCGTCGTTGCGATGCTGTCGGGCAGCTTGCTTGTCGGCTATTGAAGCTTGCTGGCCGTGCTCGCCGGCCATTCGTTGCGAGGCATGCTGACCCGCCACGGTGCCACCGCAGCGCTGGTGGCGCGGGGCCTGGAGGTTGTGGCGGGCCTGTTATTGGTCGGCTCGCGCTGGCGCAGCTTTCTGGTTGAGCCCTAATTGCCGTGCATTGACCGTGCCAAGCCGACAATGTCGATGCTATGGGCCAGATAGCCCAAAGGGACGACCGCAATCAGGGTGATTACGATGGCGATGATCGTTCGACGGGACATGATTGCTCCTTAGGAATAAGCCAGAGTCTGGCGGATGGTGAGGCTGGCGGCCCGGCGGGCCGGGACGAGACTGGCAAGGATCGCTCCCAGGGAGAGCAGCAGCGCCCAGATGCCGACCGCGCCGGCCGAGAGCGTCAGGGGCAAGGGCAGGCCGAAGGACAGTGTGCCAACGAGTTGGCCTACGGCGTAGCCGAGCGGCACGCCCAGCGCCAAGGCGATGGGCAGGCTCAACCAGGCGACCATCAGGCCTTCGCCGAGAATATTGCGCATCAGCGCCCCGCCACTGGCGCCGATGGTGCGCATGATGCCGAATTCGCGCGTGCGCTCAGTCACGCTGGATCCCAACGAGGCGGCCAGTCCCATGCTACCCACCGCGGCCATCAGCATGGCCATGGCCTGGAGGGCGACGATAAGAATGGTGACATGGCCCGATTGTGCCGCCACCAGGGTCGCTTCGGTCGTAACCTGTTCCACGGCGACACCGGCCGAGGAGAGTGCCAGGGACGCAGCATCGGCAATAGCGGCGATGTCCGGTTCGGAGGCTTGCGCCGCTACGACCACGCGGACAGAGGTGACACCCTCGCCATGAGGCGAGATGGCGGCGAAGGCGTCGTCCGGAAGGTAGGCAGTGGCGGGCACCAGGATCTGGCGCGCAACGCCGGAGACGGTCACGGGCTGGGTCCTGCCTTCTGAGGCCAGCAGGACGGGCTCGGCAAGGCTTGGCCGGCCCAGGAGATTGAAAGCCTGCTGGTTGGTGACACCTTCACCCTGCCGGGGCAAATCACCGAGAATAAAGCCAGGAGCATCCGGAAGGCTGGTCAGCGGCCGCAGGGTGAGGCTGCCATGACCGCCATCGGGATAGGTGCGTACCAACATCAATCCGTCGGGGCGACCGGCAGCCCCGGCAACGGAAGTGGCAGGCACGACCTCAACAATCCCGGGCACTCCGGCCAATGTCGATGCGACAAGGGCCAGTTCTGCGGGCGACAAAAAATCGATGGCAATGGCGTAGTCACGCGATCGAGCTGCCTCGACCAGCTGTCCTTTCCAGGCTCCCTCGACATTGAGCGCTGCGATGAACAGCCCGCCGGCCGTGCCCATCAGCGCAAGGTTGAGCAGCAGGCGCGCCGGCCGGCGGAAGGCGTTTCGCAGCGCCAGGAGCAGTGTGCGGTCCAGCCCGCGTAGCCGACCAAGCAGTGCCTGGACCGGGTCCCTGCGCAGCGCGCTTGCGGAGACGCCCTGATCGCTAAGGGCCTCCCGCACCGTGGCGCGGCTGGCCTTGCGTACCGGCAACAGGACGAAGCCCAGCGGCAGAATCAGACCGGTGGCTACCAAAAGCACGATCAGCCAAAGCGGCACGGCGGCGCTGGCAATATCGAAGTTGAGCAGCTGAGCAATGATACCGGCAAAGCCGGATGCGCCCAAAAGTCCGATCGGAAGGCCGATCGCAGTGGCCGCGAGCGCCAGGAGCGCCGTGCCGGAGAGATAGAGTGCCGCGATCTGCCGTGCCGTGCCGCCTACGGTCTTCATTATGGCGATCTGCCGAACCTGTTGGGCCAGCAGGGCAGCGATCATAGCCGCCGTCAGCACGGCACTCAGCACCAAAGCGAGCAAGGCGAAGACTAGGAACATGGACAGGACGCCGGTCATCTGGCTCTGATGGGGGTGCTGGCCGACGGGCGGAATCTGGACCTGGTGTACAGTATGACCCGCTGCTCGCAGCTTGCCCGCCACTTCAATGACCACTGAGTCCACCTGGGCCTGATCCCAACTGGCATCTGCGACCGTCATCTTGACTAGCTCAGGCTCTGCCTCGAGGCCAAGCCGCGCACCCGTAGCACTGGACAGGTAGATGTAGGCGGTCTGCTCCTGCCAAGCCGGGGCAAGGCTTGGATCATGCACGGTGCTGGCCACCGGCAAGGCGACGGGCGTATTCCCCTCCACCTGGATCGAGATCCTGTCGCCTGGTTGCGCGCCGAGAAGTGCCGCGGCTTCCCGCTCAAGCAGCACGGCATCGTCCGCGGGAGAGGCCGCCCCACTATGGAGGAAACGGCCGATACGCATCGAGGTGGGGTTTGGCGCCACAAAGAGCAGGGTACGCAGCCACGGGCCGTCTCCGGCACGGGCGCGGGCCACGACGATGGAGATGAGCTCGGCATCCGCTACGCCCGGGGCGTTGCGGATCAGTTCCAATGCCTCCGGGGTGACCTGGCCGAGGTCGATCAGGGCTGAGGCCGGATTGGTGGCGAGATAGTTGCGGGAGATTTCACGCGTGAGGATTGCATAGGCGCCCGCAATCGTGGTGAGCGTCAGCATGCCGATCGCAAGGGCGGCCAGCATCAAGGCGACACGACCGCGCGTAGCGACAAAGTCGCCGACCAGCTTTTTCCAGCGAGGTGCGAGAGTCATGGGCGGGCCTCGCCATTGTGAATGGCCACGATCTGGCCATCGGCCAGTTCGACGGTCTCGGTGAAGAAGGCGCCCAGATCCCGTTCATGGGTCACCATGACGACCGTGCGGCCCTCCCGCGTCAGGGAACGGAACAGCTCCATCACCTCAAGGGTGGTGTGGGAGTCGAGGTTGCCCGTGGGCTCGTCGGCGACGAGAATCTGCGGATCATTGGCCAGCGCCCGGGCTATTGCAGCCCGTTGCTGCTGTCCCCCCGAGAGGTCCGAAGGCAGCTTGTCGGCCTGTTCGGCAATGCCCAGTTGCGCCAGCAGCGACATCGCGCGCGGTCGCCGGTCGCGAGTTTGGCCGATGCGGCAGAAATCCATCGGCAGCATGACGTTCTCGACCACGGTCAGGGTTGGCAGCAGCTGGAAGAACTGGAACACCACCCCGACATTGCGGCCCCGCCAGGCGGTCAGTTCCTCTTCGGACTTCTGCTCCAGCGCCACGCCACCTATCCGGATGGAGCCGCTGGTGGCGCTGTCTATGCCGGTCAGCAGATTGGCCAGCGTGGTCTTGCCACTGCCGGACTTACCCACAATGGCGATGAAGCGACCCGACGCGATGTCGAGATCGATGTTCTGCAAGGCCATAAAGCTGCCGGCAGGCGTTGCATAGGCTTTGCTGACCCCTCGCAAGCTGGCGAGTAGCCCAGCTGAGGATGGGGCATCCGGCTTTTTGACCCGAAGGGCGGCAATCTGTGTCACGTGGTCCTCCAATGACAATGAGACTACCGTGTGTTATTGGACACATGTCTGGAAACGCAATCGACAGTTGGAACGTTCATGTCCGATACGGAACACTGGCCGGGATTTGACCGGAAAAAGCATGGGGCGACCCCGGCAGGCGAGGCTATCGACCGTCGATCGCTGCGGACCCGCATGGCCCTGCAAGACGCGCTAATGCGTCTCACCGTCGCGCGGGGCTACGACGACCTATCGGTCGCCGAGATTGCCGATGCAGCCAATGTGGGGCGGTCCACCTTCTATGCTCATTTCACCGACAAGGATGACCTGTTGCGCAGCAGCCTGAGTGCCCTGCGGGACATCCTTGCGCAGGAACAGGCGGCAACGCGGCAGGACGGACCGGACGGACTGTTCGGCTTCACCCGGTTCCTGACCCGCCATATGGCGGAGCAGCAGGTCCTGATTCGTGCCATGATGCGAGGGCGCTCCGGAGCCATTCTGATGGACTACATCCATCACGCCATAGCCGACATCCTGCGGGCGGAACTGGCCCCTGGAACTCGCCCATCCAACTCGGCGTTCGACACGGAGTTTTCCGTGCAGTTCCTCGTGGGCGGCTACCTGTCCGTTCTCACGTGGTGGCTTGAGCGCGGGGCAGCCGAGCCCCCGGAACGCATCGAGAAGGCCTTCCGTGCGGTCGCATTGCGAGGGCTCGATCAGGCCGCGTAGCGCTGACGGCTGCAGGCGACCGCCCTCCCCCTTCAACGTCTGCAATTGCGGTTCGGTTTGGCTGCGCCTAACGGCCGATTAGGGGCGCAATGCCGACTGGCAAGTCAGGGGCCGGTAGCGGACTGGCAGCTTCTGGCGTGCCAATAGCTGACGATGGTGCGGGAATTGGCGGGCATTGCCGTCCGTTAGTAGTGGTCCGGTAGAAGCACGCCCTCTACCTCGGCAAGGACCTCCAGCATGCCTGCGACATTGGCTTCGGCGATGACACGGCCTTTGCCGGCCGTGGCTTGGGTCGCATCGCCCACCGCGCCGGCTGGGTTGATATCCGAAGCGATCCAAGCGTAGACGTGGCCGAAAGCACCGGTCGGCCGCAGGTACTTGAACTGCTGTTCGTCACGGGCCGCGATCGAGACGAAGTTCTGCGCCTTCGCCATATCGACCAGATGCGGCTTGAAGTGCAGGATCAGCGAGGTCTCCGCATCGCCGCCATGGATGCCGTGCCGGCGCTCGAGATCGGTCAGCACATCGGGCGGGGTGAAGCGCCAGCCGCTCTTGACCGCCAGCATGCCGGCGCGAACCCGCAGTTCGCGGGCCACGATGCCCATGATCTCCTCGTTGCCGCCATGCGAGTTGACGAAGACGATCTTGCGGATGCCGGCCCGCGCTACTTCGAGCCCGATCTGCGTCCAGGCATCGATGAGGTTGGTCGCCGTATGCGTGATCGTGCCCTTGGCCCAGATATGCTCGTTGGACTTGCCGATCGCCTGCACCGGCAGGATGCGGATATCGAGCGAGGCCGGCGCCCGCTCGGCCAGCAGCTCCATCATCGACTGGTTGATGATCGTATCGGTACCGACCGGCAGGTGCGGGCCATGCTGCTCCACCGCCGCGATCGGCATGATGGCGATGGTCTTGTTAGGGTCGATGCTGTCGAAGTCGGCGGCGGTGAAATCGGTCCACCAGATCTTGCGCGTCATGATTAGTCCTCAGGCTGGACCGGCAGCGATGGCTTCGATCTCGACCACGAATTCGGGCCGGGCAAATCCCGAAACGATCATCAGGGTCGAGGCTGGATAGGGTTCGGCAAACAGCGCATTGCGCACCGCCATATAGTCCGGCAGATGCTCCCGACCGGTGACATAAGCATTTATGCGGATGATATTGGCCAGGGTCAGGCCCGCTTCGGCCAGGATCGCCGCGATATTGTCGAAGCAGATCCGCGCCTGCCCCGCACAGTCGGCCGGCAAGGTCTTGTCCGCGGCTATGCCCAGCTGACCCGAACAGAAGATGAGCCGCTGCCCTGCCGGCACAATCATGCCGTGGCTATAGGGTGCGAAGGGCGGATGGATTTGGCTGGGATTGAGCGGCGTCGCCATGAGCAAGGGTGTCCTGGAATTGCGAATGCTATCGGCGGGTAAAGCGCTTGCCTAGCCCAAAAGTACCGATTTTGCATGCATGGCAGGCATCTGGCGTTACTGCCTATTTTTTGACTTCACAACGGCGCCCGAGAGGGAGAAGAATTGTGCAAGCGACGTTGTCGCACAAAAATTGGCCGCGGCTGCTCCCAGCCCGGCCGGGGAGCGCGAGATGCACAATATCACCAGACTTCTTTCTACGTCGGCGGCGCTGCTGGGCCTGCTGACCGTCGCCGTTGTGGCGCAGGACAAGGTAATCTTTGCAACCAACTGGCTGGCCCAGGCCGAGCATGGCGGCTACTATCAGGCGGTCGCCGACGGCACCTATGCCGAATACGGCCTAGACGTGACCATCATGCAGGGCGGCCCGCAATCGCCCGGCCGCCCGATGCTGGTGTCGGGCCAGGTGCAGTTCTACATGGGCGGCGCCACCGGCGCGATCAACGCCGTCAAGGAAGGCATCCCAACCATCACGCTGGCGGCGATCTTCCAGAAGGATCCGCAGATCCTGATGTCCCATCCGGGCAAGTTCGCCACCTTCGCGGAACTGGCCGGTGCCTCCAAGTACATCCTCAGTGCCGATGGCTTCTCCGGCTACTTCACCTGGATGAAGACCGAATGGCCGGAATTCATCGAAGAAAAGTACGAGCCCTACCAGTTCAATCCGGCCTCCTTCCTCGCCGACGACATAGCCATCCAGCAGGGCTACCTCACCTCCGAGCCGCTGGCCATCGAACGCGAAGCCGGCTTCGCCCCGGACGTCTGGCTGCTTGCCGACCAAGGCTACCATCCCTATTCGACCACGATCGAGGCCATGAAGCCTTGGGTCGATGAAAATCCGGACATCGCCAAGCGCTTCGTCGAAGCCACCATCATTGGCTGGACCAACTACCTCTATGGCGACAACGCCGCCGCCAACGAGTTGATCAAGGTCGACAATCCGGAAATGACGGACGACCAGATTGCCTATGGCATCGAGAAGATGAAGGAGTATGGCATCGTGGTTTCGGGCGATGCCGAGACCAAGGGCATTGGCTGCATGACCGAAGCCGGCTGGAATGACTTCTACAACAGCATGGTGGAAGTCGGCGTGTTCGAGGCGGGCATCGATGTCACCCAGGCGTACAGCACCGAATATGTGTGCCAGGGTCTTGGCGTGGACCTGATGGACTAGCCTTCTGACGCAAATCGGCGCGGGCATCGTCGCCCGCGCCGTTCCGACCCTAATCTGGGCGACTTTGATTTGACCGATTTGACCCTAACCGAGCCGGCTCGCGCCGGCGAAGCGTCTGCCGCCCGCCTGGTCGTATCCATGCGCCATGTCAGCAAGCTTTTTTCCAACGGCACACTGGCGCTCAAGGACATGTCGCTGGATGTGCGACGCGGCGAATTCCTGAGCCTGCTCGGCCCCTCCGGCTGCGGCAAATCCACGGCCCTGCGCATCATTGCCGGGCTCGGCGCTGCCAGTTCCGGCGAAATCGACTGGCCATCCTCCAGGATCAACTCCAAGGGCCTGCCCGAAGGCGATATCGGCTTCGTCTTCCAGGAGCCGACGCTGATGCCGTGGCAGACGGTATGGGGCAATGTCTACCTGCCGCTGCGGCTGCAAGGCGTGTCCAAGTCCGCCGCCAATGCGCGGATTATGGAGACGCTGGCTTCGGTCGGGCTCGCCGATTTCACCAAATCCTACCCGCGTGAGCTGTCGGGCGGCATGAAGATGCGCGTCTCTATCGCCCGGGCACTGGTGACCAAACCCAAGCTGCTGCTGATGGACGAGCCCTTCGCGGCGCTCGACGAAATCACCCGGCAGAGGCTCAATGAAGACGTGCTGCGCCTGTGGCGCGAGACCGGCATCACCGTCATCTTCGTCACTCATTCGGTGTTCGAAAGCGCGTTTCTCAGCAGCCGTATCGTGGTCATGCGTGCGCGCCCCGGCCAGGTGTATGCCGACCTGCCGCTGGTGACCTCGGCGGTGCGCGACGAACACTACCGCACCTCCGAGGAATATCGCGCGACCACCGACACGGTGTCGCGTGCCCTCCAGGAAGCCATCATGCGCGGAGCCCAGGCGAAATGACCGAAGCCGCAACCGTCCACTCATCCGAAGCCGGTACCGACAGCGCCGTCGCCATCTTGGTCAGCCGCACCAGCAGCGCCGAGCGCGTGCTGTCGGTCGCCATCCCGATACTCATGATGATCCTCGCCGTCGCCGCCTGGCAGGCGCACATCACCTTCAATAATGTGCCGCGCTACATCATGCCGGCGCCACTCGACGTGATAACGGCGCTCTACACCGACTGGGGCACGCTGTCCCCGTCGCTGCTGGTGACGCTGCGAATTACCATATTCGCGCTGATCATCGCGCTGATTGGCGGCGTCGGGCTGGCGATCATCCTGATCCAGTCCAAGTGGGTGGAACTGGCGATCTTTCCGTTCGCTGTCATCCTGCAGGTGACGCCCATGATTGCCATCGCGCCGCTACTGATCATCTATATCCGCGACACGCCGACCGTGCTGCTGACCTGCGCCTTCATTGTCGCCTTCTTCCCTATCCTCTCCAACATGGTGTCGGGCCTCAAGAGCGTCGATCACAACCTGCTCAATCTCCTCGAGCTTTATGGCGCCAGCCGCTGGCAGACGCTTGTTCACCTCAAGCTGCCATCGTCACTGCCCTATTTCGCCGCCGGCCTGCGTATCGGCGGCGGGCTGTCGCTGATCGCCGCCGTGGTGGCCGAATTTGCTGCGGGGTCGGCCGGCAAGGGCTCGGGTCTCGCCTTCCGGCTGCTGGAATCGGGCTATCGGCTGAACTACCCCCGCCTCTACGCGGCCTTGCTGCTGCTGATGGGAACAGGCGTTGCCATCTTCGCCTTGACCTCGCTCATCTCCTGGCTGCTGCTGCATCGCTGGCACGAAAGCGCCATCAAGCGGGAGAACTGAGTTGACCATCACCATTCCCGCCGACGGACACTACGTGCTGGCCAACGCCGGCGTGCCCGATTCCGTCATGGGCAATGCTGCATCCGGCGCGCTGGAGCGGGTGGACATCACCGTGGCCGACGGCACAATCACGGCCATCGCGCCGGCCGGTTGGGCTCCCGCGCCCAACCGGATCGACCTCGATGGCGGCATCGTACTGCCGGCCTTCGTCGATCTCCACACCCATCTCGACAAGGGCCATATCTGGCCGCGCAAGCAGAACCCGGATGGCACCTGGTTTGGCGCCCTGATGGCGGTACTCGACGATCGCACCGCCAACTGGGCGGCCGCCGATGTCGAACGGCGCATGGATTTTTCCCTGCGCTGCGCTTATGCCCACGGCACGGCGGCCATCCGCACCCATCTCGACATGGCGCCGCCGCAGCACGAGATCACCTGGGACGTGTTCGAGGCGATGCGCGAGCGCTGGGCCGGCCGCGTCGAGCTGCAGGCCGCCGGGCTGATGGGACCCGACACCATTCTTGATCCCGCCGCCCTGCGTGCCGTCGCCACCCGTACCAAGGCAGCCGGGGGCATCCTCGGCGGCTCGACGGCGATGCATCCTGAAAACCGCACCATCATGCGCCGGCTGGTCGAGATTGCAGGCGAGTTCGATCTCGACATCGACCTTCACACCGACGAATCCCCCGACCCGGCCGCCGATGCACTCGAAAGCCTGGCCGAGGTAGTGATTGAGAGCGGCTTTACCGGCAAAGTGACGGCGGGTCATTGCTGCTCGCTGGCGGTGCAGGCCGACGGCGTCGCCAAGCGGGTGATCGACAAGGTGGCCCGGGCCGGCGTCGCGGTGGTCTCGCTGCCGATGTGCAACATGTACCTGCAGGACCGCGACAACACATCGGGCGTCCGCACCCCGCGCTGGCGGGGCGTGACCCCGCTCAACGAGCTCAAGGCGGCGGGCGTGCCGGTGGCCATCGCATCGGACAATACCCGCGACCCGTTCTACGCCTACGGCGACCTCGACGGTTTCGAAGTGCTGCGCGAAGGTGCCCGCATCCTCCAGTTCGATCACCCGCAGGACGATGCCTTTGCCTGGGCGCGGTCGGTGGGGGCAGATCCCGCCGCAATCGCCGGCTTTGGCTACGCGGCAACGCTCGCGACCGACACACCGGCCGATCTCGTGCTGTTTCGCGCCCGCAGCTGGACCGAACTCATGTCGCGCCCGCAGGCCGACCGCATTGTGCTGCGGAGCGGCGCGGCCATCGATACCACCTTGCCGGACTATCGCGAACTCGATGACCTGATGGGACCTCGCCTATGAGCATTGCCGCCTTCCGCGCCGAACTCGGCGATATCCCGGTCGAAGACCATCCCCGCATCGTGCAGCAGCGCAGCCGCGACCATTACTGGTATTCGCCGGTGCTCAAGGCCAAGCTCGACCACGTCACCGCCGAGATCGTCGTCTCGCCGCGCAGCAATGACGAGGTCAAGACCGTCCTCGCCGCCGCCTTCAACCACGGCGTGGCCATTACGCCGCGCGGTGCCGGCACCGGCAATTACGGCCAGGCCATGCCACTGGCGGGTGGCGCCATGCTGAACCTGATGAACATGGACAAGGTGCTAGACATCAAGCCGGATCGCGTGCGGGCCCAGGCCGGCGCCGTGCTCGAACAGATGGATCACCAAACAAGGGAAGCAGTGCGCGGGGAGTTGCGCTTCCACCCCTCGACGTACCGCATGGCTTCCATTGGCGGCTTCATTGCTGGCGGCTCGGGCGGCGTCGGCTCCGTGCGCTGGGGCGGCCTGCGCAATGTCGGCAGCATCCTTGGCATGAAGGTCATCACTTGCGAGGCCGAGCCGCGCGAACTCGATCTCGAGGGCGAGGACATCCTCAAGGTCGCGCATGCCTATGGCACCAATGGCATCATCGTCGAAGCCGAGATGCCGCTGGCCCCGGCGCATGACTGGATCGACATGATGGTCGGCTTCGACAGCTTCATGGCCGCGGCGCGCTTTGCCGAGGCGGTGGCCTTGCAGGATGGCCTGTTGGTCAAGGAAGTCTCCCCCTGCGCCGCGCCGATCCCGGAAGCCTATTTCAACCGCCACAAGCCCTACATCAAGCCAGGCCAGTCGGTTGTGCTAATCATGGTGGCACCTGTTTCGGCACCGGCAATGACGCTGTTCACAGGCCACCACAAGGGCGAGATGCTCTATCGGTCGGATATGGCCAGCGAGGAAGAACTCAAGCGCCTGCCGCCCATATACGAGCTGGCCTGGAACCACACGACACTGCGCGCGCTCAAGGTCGATCCGTCGATCACCTATCTCCAGACCCGCTACCCAACCATCGACCATGTACAGAAGATCGTCGATCTGCTCGGCGACGAGCTGCCCATGCATATCGAGATGACGCGGCAGGACGGCATCGTCACCTTCGCCGGGCTGCCTCTGGTTCGGTACACGACGGAAGAACGGCTGGAAGCGATCATCCGCATCCACGAAGACAATGACTGCAACGTTTTCAACCCGCATCGCTATACGCTCGAAGAAGGCGGCATGAAGCGCACCGACCAGAAGCAGCTTGATTTCAAGCGCGAGGCCGACCCCAAGGGCATCCTCAATCCGGGCAAGATGGTCGCCTGGGAAAATCCCGACTTTGACTTCAAGGCCGGCAAGGCTTGGCTGTTCGACGGCCTCAATCCGGTGCACGCGGCCTGATGCGCGTCCACGTCATTCACGCCCATCCCGTCGAGAGCAGCTACAACCGCGCCCTGTTCAACGCCGTCGTCGACGAGCTGACCGCCAAGGGTCACGAGGTCGACGCGCTCAATCTCTATGAGGTCGGCTTCGACGCCGTGCTGAGTCGCGAGGAGCGTCTCAACTATCACGACGTGCCCGGTAACCTGACGCCGGAAGTGAAACCCTATGTCGACCGGCTGATGGCGGCCGAGGCCCTGGTCTTCGTGCATCCGGTGTGGAACTACGGCTACCCGGCCATTCTCAAGGGCTATTTCGACCGCACCTTCCTGCCCGGCGTCTCCTTCATTCTCGATGGCGGCGGCGATCGCGGCAAGCTGGTGCCCAATCTCAAGCACATCAAGAAGGTCGCGTTCGTCACCACCTATGGCGGCAATCGCTGGCGCACCATGGTGATGGGCGATCCGCCGCGCCGCCTCGCCCGTCGCTGGGCCTGGGTGACATTCCGCACCCTGACGCCACCGAAATATCTGGCACTCTACGACATGAACAATTGCACGCCGGACCAGCTGGGTGGCTTCGTCACAAAGGTACGGCAGGCTATGGCGGCGTGGTGATCAGCCGGCAGAGCTGACCAGGCCTCGCCCAATCCAACCCCTCTATATCGACACCCCTGGGCAGGCCGTGATGTCCCGGTTTGAAGCTATCACGGCAGCCAACTCAATGACCGAATGGGGGCGCGAAGCGGCCATTCCTTGACGGGGTGTCGAAAAATTGCCTTGTAACTTCAATCGGATAAGAGTTCTTTGTTATTCTGACCGGCGCCAACTTACTAGCTGCTAGCCAGCTAGTGAAACCCTCTCTCCAAAAGTGCGTCGACTACCGTCGGTCGCCATGCGCCGGCCGATCGGGCACCGGATCGACCCTGCCTCTGGCGTCTGCGGCCTGTTCAGCGCATCCTGCTGTCCTGAACTGTACCAGCCAGGGAGGAATGACCAATGCGTTGCTTTGCGGTACTTGGCCCCCCGCAGACCGGCAAGTCCACACTCGTGGAGCGACTGGCCGCGCTCGATGGGGCCCCACGGAAACCGGCTTCCGCCAACGGCCTGAGCGCCACCAAGTTCACCTTTGGCGGCGAGGACTGGTGTGCGCTCGATGCGCCGGGCGGCAGCGAAAGCCTCTGGCAGGCGCAGGACGCGCTGCTCGCCAGCGACGCCTGCATCCTGTGCGTCTCGCCCGATCCGGAGGCGGCCGTGCTCGCCGCCCCCTATCTGCGCGCCATCGAAGCCTCCGGCACGCCCTGCATCCTGTTCGTCAACCGCATGGATGCGCAGAAGGGGCGGCTGAGCGACATCGTCGCCGC
>NZ_JAKFDJ010000122.1:0-1730 GCF_036676215.1 Devosia sp.
GCGGCTGATTTTGGGCGGAACGGGTTATGCCGGCTGTGGGCGGAGAGCGGCGAGCAGGGCCGGCACGCCGAGGATGGCGATGGCCCGCTTGAGATTGAAGCCGAGAACGGCGAGCGCGAGCTCGGCCCTCGCTTTTCTGAGGCCCCGCACCAGGAAGCGTGGCGAGCCAAGCATCCATTTCATGATACCGAAGGGATGTTCGACGAGTTCGCGGCGGCGCTTCATGAGGCTGGGGTCTTCGAGGGTGCGGCGGTGCATGGCCTCCCGGTCATCCTCGAAGAAGTGGCGGGCGATCGTCCGGCCGCCCTTGCCTTTGGTGCATCGGGCCCTGAGCGCGCAGCCGGCGCAGGCCCTCGTCCTGTAATATCGGGCCTGGTCGGCCTTCGAGGTCTTGAAGAGGGTCAGCGTCTCGCCGGCCGGACAGGTCCAGCTGTCGGCGGCCGCATCATAGCGGAAGGCGTCGCGGCTGAAGAGCGCCTCGCCTCTGGTCTGGACGGTCTCGGGGCGAGGCACGGCCGCGGTGATGCCGGCCTTCTCGCAAGCCCTGGCCTGCTCGCCATTGGAGTAGCCGGTATCGGCGACGACGACGATCGTTTCCACGTCCAGCGCGGCCTTGGCCTGCTCGGCCATCGGCAGGAGCTGCCCAAGATCGTTGCAGTCGCTGGTCAGGTCAAAGGCGGCAATCAGGCCGTGCCGGCCGTCCACCGCGGTCTGCGCATTGTACGAGACCTGATGGCCATGACGCGCGGTTTTCATCAGCCGCGCGTCGGGTTCGCCGACCACGCGCTGGGTCAACCCTTCGTCCGCCAGGGCCTGGGACTGGGCCTGAATGTCTTCCCGGTTCCGCTTCAGCGCTTCGAGCGCCGCTGCCACGTCCGTCGATCCGTCCGGGTCGGCAGCCTCGTCGCGATCGGCCTCGTCCATGGCCGCAAGATAGCCCGCGATCTTCGCGTCAATCGCCGCTACCCGTTGGGCCAGCCCCTTGGGGGTGATCACCTTCTTGCGACTCGCCACCGCTTCGAACTTGCTCCCGTCGATCGCCACCTGCTCACCCGCGTAAAGCGAGCAGCGCCGGCAGAACTGCACATAGGCCCGCGTCGCCGCCACGATCGCATCCGCATTATCCTTGCGAAAGTCCGCGATCGTCTTGAACGAAGGGGCCAGCCGGTTGATCAGCCAATGCACCTCGATATTGCGCTCGGCCTCCCGCTCCAGCCGCCGGCTCGAACGCATCTGATTGCAGTAGCCGTAAATATACAGCTTCAGCAGATCCGCCGGCTGGTAGGCCGGCCGGCCCATCCCACACGCCACCACCTTCGAAAAGCCCAGCGCCGGCAAATCGAGCGTCTCGACAAAGGCATCGATCACCCGCACCGCGTGGTCCGACCCCAGCCGCTCATCAAGGCTCGCCGCCACCAGCTCCCGCTGGTTCCGGCTCAACCCCTCGATATGACCCATCGCTGCCTCACCCGATCCACCGCTGACAAAGTGAACCACATCCAACACAATTGGGGAATCTCGAGGGGTCCGTGAGGTCGCTTGGTCGCGGCGACTTTTCACACAGCCTGGAAGGCGGGGACCCATTCGCGCTGATGCTCGTGAGCGAGCACTGCGCGCAGCCGTGCTCACTTGTTAACGGCCGAATTAATGGGTCCCCGCCATCGGGGTCCCCACAAAGTACTACTTTGTGGGGTGCCCCTAGCGGGGATGACGATAAAAGGGGGCGAAAC
>NZ_JAKFDJ010000123.1:0-11954 GCF_036676215.1 Devosia sp.
TGGGACCAGACCGCACGCTCCATGCAGGAGGCCCTGCAGGCCGAAGGCATTTCCGGCAATGTGCAGGTCACCAACGTTCCCGGCGCCGGTGGCACCATCGGCCTCGCCCAGTTCGTCAATCAGTTTACCGGAAACCCCAACGCCCTGATCGTGGGTGGCTATGTCATGGTTGGCGCCGTGCTGACCAATGCTTCCCCGGTATCGCTCGCCAACGTCACCCCGATCGCCCGACTGACCGGTGAATCCGATGTGATCGTGGTGCCTGCCAATTCCGAATTGCAGTCGCTCGATGACCTGGTTGCCATGCTTAAGGCCGATCCCGGATCGGTTTCCTGGGCCGGTGGTTCCGCTGGCGGCGTTGACCACATCGCAGCCGGGCTTATTGCCAAGGCAGTTGGTGTCGATCCCACTGCTGTCAACTACATCGCCTATTCCGGTGGCGGCGAAGCTCTTGCAGCCGTGCTCGGTGGTCAGGTGACCGTCGGCATTTCCGGTGCCGGCGAATTCGCTGCCCAGATTGAAGCAGGCGATCTGAGGGCGCTGGCGGTGACGGGCGATGAGCCCTTCAACGGCATCCCGACCCTGCAGGATGGTGGCGTCGATGTTGTGGTGCAGAACTGGCGCATGGTTGCCGCGGCTCCCGGCCTGACCGACGAGCAGAAGGCCGCCATCAACGCCGACATTGAAAAGCTGGTCGCATCGGCAACCTGGACCGAGGCCCTGGCCACCAAGGGTTGGGTCAATACCTACCTGGCTGGCGAAGCCTTTGATGCCCAACTGGCCAAGGACATCGCGGCCACCGAGGCCATCCTGAAAGACATCGGCCTGGTGCAATGAGCATTAGCGAACCCAAACTAGCGCGTCGCCCCGATGGGGCGGCGCTTTTCATTGCCGTGATTCTGGCGGTGATCGCCGGGGTCATCATCTGGCAGATGAACCTGATGCGGGTGCCACCCGTCCAGCAGCGGGTCGGCCCGACGGTGTTCCCCTATGCTATCGCAGGCGCCCTGATCCTGCTGTCCATCGGTACCGTGGTTTCTGCCCTGCGCGGCAGTTTCCCGGCCCGCGAAAAGGGCAGCATGGCCCCCATGGTCTGGATCGTCGCCGGCCTCCTGGCGCAGATTCTGCTGCTCTCGACCGCCGGCTTCGCTGTGGCCACCGGGTTGCTGTTTGCCTTCACCGCCAAGGGATTTGGTCGCGGCCCGCTGTGGCAGACCATTCCTATCGGCATCGTTTTTGCCCTACTCGTCTGGTTCATCTTCGCGCGCGGCCTGCAACTATCGCTTCCCGCCGGACCACTCGAACGCCTTCTGCCGTGATCGGACCGCGCTGAAATGGATACCTTCGGCCTTCTCGGACAGGGACTGATCGCTGCGATGCAGTGGCAGAACCTCATCTATGCCTTCATTGGCGTGACTCTGGGCACGGCGGTCGGCGTCTTACCCGGTATCGGCCCGGCGCTCACCGTTGCCTTGCTGCTGCCGGTCACCTACCGACTCGATCCGGCCGGTTCGCTCATCATGTTCGCCGGCATCTACTATGGCGGCATGTATGGCGGTTCCACCACCTCCATCCTGCTCAATACGCCGGGCGAAAGCGCCTCGATCGTTACCGCGCTCGAAGGCAACAAGATGGCTCGCAAGGGCAGGGGAGGTCCTGCTCTCGCCACCTCGGCAATCGGCTCGTTTGTTGCCGGCCTCATCGCCACCCTGGGCCTGGCCTTCATCGCCCCCTTTGTCGTCAAGTTCGCGCTAATGTTCGGCCCCGCCGACTATTTCGCGCTGATGATCCTGGCCTTCATCACAGTCTCGGCCGCCTTCGGCGACTCCGCCTTGCGCGGATTGACAGCCCTGTTCATTGGTCTGGGTCTGGGTGTGATCGGCATCGACTTGCAGACCGGGCAGGCGCGTCTCGCCTTCGGCATCCCCGACCTGCTGGACGGAATTGAAGTCACCACGCTTGCGGTGGCCATGTTCGCCATCGGCGAAACTCTAATGATTGCCGGCACCAGCGGCAGCATCAAGGACGAGGTCATCGCGGTCAAGGGCTCGATCTGGATGACCGCCGAGGATTGGAAGCGCTCCTGGGGCGCCTGGCTGCGCGGTACCGCCATAGGCTTTCCCATCGGCGCTATGCCTGCGGGCGGCGCCGAAATCGGCACCTTCTTCTCCTACGCGACCGAGAAGCAGCTCACCAAATATCCCGAGGAATTCGGCGAGGGCGCCATCGAAGGCGTGGCGGGCCCCGAGGCGGCCAACAATGCATCGGCCGCCGGAACGCTGGTGCCCCTGCTGACGCTGGGCCTGCCCACCACCGCGACTGCTGCCATCATGCTGGCCGGTTTCCAGCAGTTCGGGCTGCAGCCAGGTCCCCTGCTGTTTGCCAACAATGCCAGCCTGGTCTGGGCATTGATCGCCAGCCTGCTGGTCGCCAATTTCATGCTGGTTGTGCTCAACCTGCCGTTGATCGGTCTCTGGGTGCGCCTACTGACCATTCCCAAGCCCTGGCTCTATGGCGGTATTCTGGTGTTCGCCACGCTCGGTACGCTCGGCGCCAATGGCGCCATGTCGGGGCATATCGGCCCGATCAGCTTCTCGTTTGAGCTGATGATGTTGCTCGCCTTCGGCATACTAGGCTACCTGCTGCGCCGCTTCGGCTATCCCATCGCGCCGGTCGTCGTTGGCCTGATCCTGGGTCCAATGGCCGAGCAGCAGCTCCGCCGGGCGCTGGCTATCAGCCAGGGAGACTTCACCGCACTGTTCCACTCGCCTATCGCCATTGTGCTTTACATACTGGCCGCGGCCGCCATCCTGATCCCGCTCTACTTCCGCCTGCGCGGCAAGGGCGAGGTCTTTAGTCAGTTGGCGAGTGACGAGGACTGATCGACAAAGCAAAAGCCCGGACGCCCCTATTCAGGGCATCCGGGCTTTTTCACATCAGATCGACTACTCGGCGCTGCGCGCCGGGAGGGAAGCGCTGCGCCAGGGAGACTAGAGCTTGCCGATCGAACGGAAAGCGCCAGGATCGATACCGAGGGTCCGAAGGTGCTTGGCCTGCGGAGCGCGCCCGCCCTCCACCGCGTTAGAGACAGCAGCGGCGCTGCCGAACACTTCAACGAAGGTGCTAAGGGTCGCAAACAGGGATTTGCGGGGGGTGCTCATTTGCCAGTTCCTCTCAAGACCCAACCGAATTGCCGGGTCGCTTTCATGACTGGATAGATGGTCTCATTGTGCCGGTTCGACTAGGGCTGATACGTCAATCCAGCCATGCATTTCATGCAGTCAGATGGCATCCCGTCACTAAAACCTGCAAAAGCGGGCGAAAATCTAAGACCAATGTCCTATTCATGCGTTCAGTGCATGGGTCTCATGGCTTGGGCGAGACGATCTCTCCCCAGCTGTCGAGAAAGCGCTTGCGCCGCTGCTGGTCTAGCGACACCAGCAATGCCGGCCCCAGCGGAATGGGTTGGATCACGCCTCGCCCGCGTGCTGCAATGGCCTCGCTGGTCCAGTCCCCCCTGGCGCCGGTCACCACCGACCCGAGCGCCGTCGGCCCCGCCGCAATCGCCTGTCCGACCGGCGAGAGAGCAAAATCCACAAATGCACGGCCCAGTTCGGGGTGGGGCGCCTCGCGCGGGATCAGCATCGCGCGGGTCAGCACCAGCACATAGTCGTCCGGGACGACAATTTCGATATTGGCTCCCGCCGCCTTGCGCGCGAAGGCATAGGAGCCCAGCACGTTGTACCCCAAGGCCAGAGAGCCATCGGCAACCCCGTTGAGAATGGCCGGGCTCGATCCGCTGAACTGGGCGTCCACCCGCCCGAACGCCGCGGCCAGCCGCCAGAAGTTGGACGAGATCAGCTGATCCTGCGAGGCCAGCAGATAGCCCACGCCACTCTCGGCGATGTCATAGGTCGCGATGGCACCCCTGAACCGCTCGCTCTGCGTTTCCAGCATCTCCGCCAGCGTCAGATGGGTGCGCGGCACCTCCTCGGCGCTGATGCGGTCGGGATTGTAGATGATCACTGCCGGCTCGAAGGTGAAGCCGAACACCTCGTTGCGCCAATGCGCCCAGTCGGGCAGGCCGCCCAGCCACGGGCTGTCATAGGCCATGGCATAGCCGTCATTGGCCAGCTTGATCTGCAGATCTGCGGCCGAGCTGATCAGCAGGTCCGGCGGCGCCATCGCGCCGGACAGAAAGCTCTCATACATGGGCAGGGAATCCTGCTCGTCGTACTCCACCGTCACATCCGGCCGCACCGCCTGAAACCCCGTGACGAAATCGGCGAACAGCGGCGTGTCGGTGGTGCCGACAATGGTCAGCACCGTACCGGTACTGCCATCCGGCGCCGGATAGGTCGACGATGCCGCCTGCGCGTCGCGCGGGCTGATCAGCAGCAGGCAGAGCACCAGCGCCGAGAGGCTCCCCAGCGCCTTGCGCAACTGCTCCACCTGGCGTGTGCGGCCCACCAGCGGCAGGTCGATCTCGACCACCAGCCCGCCACCAGGCCGGTCGCCCAGACGCAATGCCCCGCGATGCGCTTCCGCCACGCGCTTGACGATGGAAAGCCCCAGTCCCGACCCGACCTTGGTTCCGCTTGCCGCGCCGCGCTTGAACCGTTCCAGCACCAGTGGCTTCTCCGCGTCAGCAATGCCCGGTCCCCGGTCGCTGACCGCCATGGTCATCATGCCATCACCGATTCCGCCCCCGATTTCCACCGGCCCCTCCGAATAGACCAGCGCATTGTCCACCACATTGCGCACCATCTCGCGCAGCGCCACGCGATCGCCGCGGATTGGGGCGGCGGCCACCGCTTCGGTCAGGTTCACCACCAGCCGCCGGGCCTGGTCGGGGTCAAGCCGCTGGCGCACATCCTCCACCACGGCGCCGAAAGCAGTAGTGTCGGTTTCCTGGTTCTCCAGGCGATGGGAAATCGTTGCCTCCATCAGCAACTGGCTGACCAGCTGGCTTGCCTGGATGGCGCCCTGGTGGATGCGTCCCACCCGCCGGCGCAGCGCCTCGGGATCCTGCTCGTCCATCGCCACTTCGGCCTGCGCCCGCAGCGAGGCGAGAGGCGTCCGTACCTCATGGGCCGCCTCTGCGACGAGGCCCGTCACCCGGTCCATGGCGCTGCGCAGGCGCCCCATGAAGGCGTTGAGCGCCGAGACCAGATGGCTCACTTCCACCGGCACCGGCACGTCCAGCGGCGACAGATCATCCGGCGCCCGCGCACGCAATTCCCGCTCCAGCTGATAGAGCGGCGCGAACATACGCCCGATCCCGAACCACACCAGCGCAATGCCCAGCAGGGTCAGCGCGACGACCGGCACGATGGCATTGCCCAGGATTTCCGCCGACAGCGCCTCGCGCTCATTCTGCGTCTCTGCCACATGGATGGTCACCCAGTCGGTGTCGCTGCCCGAGGAGGTGAGCCGTCCCACGCTTGCCACCCGCACCAGCTCGCCGCGATAGGACGTATCGACGAATACCGGTCCCGCCGAATTCATCTCCGGCAGGTTCGCCGACAGGTCCTCATAGCCGGTGACGGCGCGTCCGCTCGGGTCCTCCACCGCATAGAAGACCCGATCCTGGCCCGAAAACATGCCGAACGAGGCAAAGGGCAGCTCCACGATGACCGTGTCGTCCTCCACCTGCACCGCGCCCGCAATGGTCAGCGCCGAGGCCGCCAGCAGCCGGTCGAAGGCCCGGTCGGATGCTCGCTCGGCATAGTCGCGGATGAACACGATCAGCACCACCGCCGCCGTCAGCAGCAGCGCCAGCGCCAACGTCACAATGCGTCGTTGAATGGAAAAGGACTTAGCTTGCATGGGGCGCCCGCACCACGTAGCCCACCCCGCGCACTGTGCCGATTTCGATATTGGCTGCTTCCAGCTTCTTGCGCAGCCGCGAGATATGCAGCTCCAGCGCGTTGACCGAAACGGCCTCGTCGAAATTGAACAGCTGGTTCATCAGCCGCTCCTTGGGCACCACTTTGCCGACATTGGTGACAAGGATTTCGAGCAGCCGGAACTCCCGTCGCCCCAGCTCGAGCGACTTGCCCGCAACGCTGGCATTGAGCCCGGCCAGGTCCATTTCGAGATTGCCCACGCCCAGCGTGCTCGTAGTCTGCCCGCCGGTTCTGCGGATCAGGGCCCGTAACCGCGCCTCGAGTTCGCGCAAGTCAAAGGGTTTGACCAGATAGTCGTCCGCCCCAAGATCGAGCAGGCTCACCTTGTCGTCGATTTCCGAGCGCGCCGTGATCACGAGGATCGGCGCATTGAACTTGCGTTTGCGCAATTCCGCGATCAGCCCGATGCCATCCCGATTGGGCAGCATCAGATCGAGCGCCACGGCGTCGAAATCATCGCCCTCGGCGGCCGAAACTACGTCATTGCCGTCGCGCACCCATTCCACCGAATGGCCGGCGCTGCGCAGGCGCTTCTCGATCGCCTCGCCCAGATCTTCATTGTCTTCAACGAGCAGGATTCGCATAGGCGGCCGGTGTTCTCCCCGGCGGCACACTAAGGTCTGGAAGGCCTTGTGTCTAAAGGAGAGTGCTTATCATTGCAGCAGCCACGGCCACGATGCCGAAAGCGGCAAGGCCCGCGGCAAGCAACATGAGCTGGGCGTGCTGCACATAGCCCGTCCGGCGCGCCTGGTGGCGCGCGGTTCTCAGGACACTTGCGGATTCATGGGTATCGAGATGCGCCATTTTCAACGTCCCCTCAGCCTGCCGGTACATTGGACCGGATATAACCCTGGGCAGCCGCTCTGCGCTGTTTCTCACCCGCAGGACGAGGGTAGACCCGCGATCCGGTCCAGCGAAATGCGATCCGTCAATCGCGGTTAATTTACTTAAAATCCAATGAGCTTTCATCTTGTATGGAAGATGATTGATCTACTGCACGGATCATGGCAAAACCGATCCATGACCCATCTGCATCCAGACCGCCTATTCCCCGCTTCCGAGCCCGCCCAGTCCATCGCGCGCGAGCTTTATCCAGATGTCGCTGATCTGCCGCTGATTTGCCCGCACGGCCATACCGACCCATCCTGGTTCGCCAGCAATGCCCGCTTCTCCGATCCGGCGGCCTTGTTCCTCACGCCGGACCACTACGTCCTGCGCATGCTGCGCAGCCGCGGCCTGAGCTATGACGACCTCGGTGTGCCCCGCAAGGATGGCAAGCCCGTTGCCGAGGGCAGGGCGGCCTGGCGCCTGTTCGCCGCCAACTATCACCTTTTCGCTGGCACTCCGTCCAAGACCTGGATCGATCATTCGCTCGATTGGGCGTTCGGCATCAAGGATGAGTTGTCCTCCGCCACCGCCGACGCCATCTACGACACCATCGACGCAGCCCTCGCCACGCCCGCGCTGCTGCCCCACGCGCTGCTCGACCGCGCCCGGGTGGAGGTCATCGCCACGACTGAATTCGCGCTCGATCCGCTGGTGCATCACCAGAAGATGGAAGCCAACGGCACCATTGGCCGCGTGCGCACCACCTATCGACCCGACGACGTCACTGACCCCAGCCGCCCGGCAATTGCCGAGAACCTGCAGAAGTTTGGCGAGATCACCGGTGAGAACGTCGCCACCTGGTCGGGCCTGATCAACGCCCACCGCAACCGGCGCGAATACTTCCGCCGCTTTGGCGCCGTCGCTACCGATCATGGCGTGCCAAGCGCCAACACCGCCGACCTGTCAGCGCCCGAAAAGCAGGCCTTGCTCGATAAGGTGCTGGCCGGCAGGCATGATGCCGCCGATGCCGAGCTGTTCCGCGCCCAGATGATGACCGAAATGGCGCTGCTCTCGGTCGAAGACGGCATGGTGATGCAACTGCATGCCGGCTCACGCCGCAATACTGATCCGCTGCTGTTTTCCGAGCGCGGCACCGATCTGGGCGCCGACATTCCCGGGTCCACAGATTATGTGAACGGCCTCAAGTCCCTGCTGTCCCGCTGTGGCAACGAGCCGAACCTGCGCCTCATTATGTTCGTGCTCGACGAAACCACCTACGCCCGCGAACTGGCTCCGATGGCCGGCTACTGGCCCAGCCTCATGATCGGCCCGCCCTGGTGGTTCCACGATAGCCCGAATGGCATCCGCCGCTATCTCGACCAGGTCGTGGAATCCGCCGGCTTCTACAATCTCGCCGGCTTCAACGATGACACGCGCGCGCTGCTGTCCATTCCCGCCCGCCACGACGTATGGCGCCGCGAGGTTTGTGGCTTCCTCGGCCGTTGGGTCGGCGAAAACCGCATCACCAAGTCGACGGCACGCGATATCGCCAAGCACCTGAGCTATCAGGCGGCAAAGGACGCCTACAAGATCAAGTAGACGCACCCTCTCACCTTGAAGGAGAGAGGGACGCCTCGGGTTCGGGGCACCTTCTCCCGCAAGGGGAGAAGGGAAGAACACGGCCCTAAGGCGACTTCCATAGCACCAGCAGCAAAATCAGCACGCCGGTGACCATCAGCACCAGCAGACCGCTGATCCCGTTCATCACCTGGCGGCCGAATGTCGGATGCGTCTCGTCGGCGGCAAGGATGTCGGCGAGCCGTGCCGGTTCGCGCCGGTCGTCGTAAGGTTGGTGCGTCATCGTAAGGTCCTCCCCTGCAGGTCCTTGTTTCGCGTCCCATCATGCTGCACCTGCAAGGGTAACGAAGCCTTGCCCCGCCAGCCCTTCCTGCCGTTAGGGTTGCCATTCCGCCAACCGGCAGCCTTACCCGCTGGTTACCGCCTCGATTTCAGCAAGTTTATCAGCCATATGCGGCTACCGGTCGAATCCGCCCACGCCTTCTGCTCTAATGCGCCCATGAATCAGTCGCCTGTTGAAACCGCGCTCAGCCGCGCCATGATCCGCTGGTCCCTGACCAAGTCGACGCCGGTGGCCGAGTCGCCGCGCAGCTGGATTTTCCGCGTCGAGCAGAATGGCCGCAATTTCGGTGCCCTCAAGATCCTGAAACCTCTTGCCGCCGACGAGGAAGGCCGGGGCGCAAGGCTGATGCAGTGGTATGGCGGAGAGGGTGCCGCCACCATCTTCGATATCCACGGCAACACCATCTTTATGGAATGGCTCGATGGCGGCACCCTCGGCGATGCGGTGCGTGCCGGTCATGATGACGAAGGCACCATCGCTATCTGCACCACCGTCGCCAATCTGCACCGGCTCCGCGATGGTGCGCCCGATGATCTGCAACCTCTACGCGAGCGCTTCCAGACCCTGTTCGATACCGATGTTCGCGTCTGGCCACACACGGCCCGCGATCTCTACGCCCGCGCCAGCGGCATAGCGCTGAAGCTCTTTGATCGTCCGAGCGCCCAGCTGCCCCTGCACGGCGATTTGCACCACGATAACATCCTGTCCTCTGATCGCGGCTGGCTGGCCATCGATCCCAAGGGTCTGCTCGGCGATCCGCTCTACGAAGTCGCCAATGTGTTCCGCAATCCGCACGGCGCCACCCAGCTTGCAGCCAGTCCGAAACGCATCAATGCGCTGGCCGATGCCTTCGAGACGCGGCTGGGCTTCAATCGCAAGCGTGTTCTGGGTTATGCTGCGGCGCATTCGGCGCTCAGCGCCTGCTGGAATTTGGCGGCCGGCAATCCAATCACCACCGATCTGGCCGTGTTGCCGCTGCTGCTCAGCGCCTACGATCAGGCATGACGCAGGCTCGATGGCGCCACCCCGGTCAGCGCCTGGAAGGTGCGGGTAAAATGCGCGGAATCGAAAAATCCCAGTCGATGCGCCAGGTCGGTCAGGCTCGTCGCCTCGCCCCGGTTCAGCGCTTCCACGGCCTCGATCATCCGATAGCGGTCGATCACCCATTTGGGTCCGATGCCGATATAATCCTCGAACAACCGCTGCAATCCTCGTGCCGTGATGGCGAAGGTTTCGCTCAGTTGCGCCACTGACCAGACATCGGGCTGCACCTCGATTGCCTCCACGATACGGCGTGCCTTGATCGCCTTGCTGTCAAGCCGCGGCCCCGCCGCCCGCAACATGTCCTCGATGCGCTCCGCCATGCCTAGTGGATCGTTGAGGCCAGCAAACTGCGCATCCAGTTCCTCGGTGCTGCGGCCGAACACCGTCTCGATTGCTTCGTGCCGATCGGTCAGCGCACTCACCGCCTTTCCATAGAAATTGCGGAACGCTCCGGGCCGAAATTTGGTCCCCAGCACCCGTCCGGATTGCTCCAGCCGATAGCTGAAGGTGCCGCTATACATCCCGAAAATTCCGCTTTGTCCCTGCGGGTCGAGCACCAAGTGCTGGTTTGGATGCGAAAGGTTCTGCTGCACATAGGCGGGTTTGCCGGTCAGATCCCAAAGGATCATCCAGTAATGCTCGACGAACGGCATCAGATCGGCCGACGGCTCGAACCGTGTCAGCTCAAAATTCTCGAAACTGCGCTTCTGCTGCAGGAGCCCGCGGGCAGGGCGCATCAGCGGATCGACCGGAACAGGCTCATTTCGTCGCAAATCTACAAGCCCCGCCACTGCCGCGCATTTACTCTGGCCCTCCACACCGCAACGGGAGTCGACCATGACAACGGCCATCGGCACGATCAAGCATAACAATTGGGATGAAAAGACCTATTACGAGGCCCGGCCGCTCAAGGGCAACCTCGCCCATATCGACGCTGTCTTCGATGGGGACCTGCAGGGCCAGGCCAAGACGGTGTTTTGTCTTTCCTACGGGGAAGACGACAAGTCCGCGCACTATGCCGGTCACCTGCTGTTCAAGGGTACGCTCGCTGGCAGGCAGGGCACCTTCGTCATTTTCGAACAGGGCCACTGGGACGATGGCGTCGCCACCTCCGATTGGACAATCGTGGAGGGTTCGGGCACTGGCGGGCTCAAGGGCCTGGCCGGCACCGGGCGCTACGCCGCCGAACACGACAAGAGCGTACACTATTCACTCGATTACAATTTCAACTAAGCGCGATCATCGGCTAGGTTCCCCCGTCCGGACCAGCTGATTGACCAGAATCATGCGGCATTCCGGATCGTCACATTCGGAATGCCTCATGCTCGATTTGACCCGCCGCAGTTTCCTCGTCCTTGGCGCCATGACCGCGCTCAGCGCCTGCACCAGCATCCCTGTACTGCCGGCTTCTGCGACCCGGGCACCTGATGCCCTTACGCGCGATCAGATCATCGCCGCCATCAATGCGGTCCGCGCCGCCAATGGTGCGCCGGCCTGGAGTTATAGCCCGCAGCTCGAAGAAGCAGCTCGCTCGCAGGCGCGGCTGATGGCGGCGAAAAATACCATGGGCCACGATCTCGGCGTCACCTTGCGCCAGCGTGTCACCAATGCCGGCTACCAGGGCGCGGTGGGCGAGAATGTCGGCAAGGGCTACACCGATCTGCAGGGAATCATCGGCGGCTGGATGAATTCCGCCGGCCACCGCTCGACCCTGCTGTCGCACAAGTTCACCGAATTCGGCCTAGCCACCGCCACGGCATCCGGCGGCAAACGCTACTGGGCCATGATCGCCGGCGGCAGCTTCGACGCCTGGCTGGGGTAGCATCAAAGCTTGCTCGGCGCTTATGCTCTCGATGAGCCATGACGTCGTTCCCACCAAAGCGGGAACCCATTCTTCCCGCCACGAGGGCGTGGCAAATCTGGTGAAGGACTACTGCAGCAGCGTTCGCCGCACTGCCTGATTCCACCCCTTCACCTTCCGCTTCCGCTCGGCCGCCTCCATCATTGGTTCGAACCGCTGATCCCGCGCCCAGCTCGCCGCAAAGGCCTTCGCGTCCGGCCATACTCCGGCTTTGTATCCCGCCAGCCACGCCGCTCCCAGCGCTGTCGTCTCGAGGATCACCGGTCTGTCCACCGGCGCATCGAGAATGTCGGCCAGGAACTGCATGGTCCAGTCCGAGGCCACCATGCCGCCATCCACCCGCAGCACCGTGTCGCCGCCGCCTTTCCAGTCCTTGCGCATGGCGTCGAGC